>NZ_JABMEG010000001.1:0-696646 GCF_013179735.1 Permianibacter fluminis
AGGAGTGCCGCACTCTCCCCATAATGAGCTCCTTCCCCGTAAAGTACTGAGCGAGGTCCCCTACAGGGCTCTAGGCTCCCTCCCCTGTCAAGGGGAGGGCTGGGGGTGGGGTAATTTACGAGACTACGCCAACTACGTGAACGATCACCGCCACTCACTCAAATCAATCACCAGCCGTTCCAGCCGGGCATCATCTTCCGGCCGCATCAATTCAATACCGTTATCACTGAGCGCAGCCCGCGCGCTACTTATCCGGCCACGGTGCTTGCCATCCGCCAGCGCAATCGCGGCGTTGACGATGGTGACATGTTGCAAATTGCTGGGGTTGAAACGGGTCAAATTGTTCACGCTCGTACTCCCAAAGCCACATAGCCTGTGAGAGTCAAATAGCGCAACTTGATGACAGCAGGATTACACTGGCGCTTTCAGCTTCACTTTCTTTCTATAACGTTCACATCCGTCTCTATCTATCAAGACAGAGCTGATAAGCTCGCCATCAGTCGATTTGTATGTGGCGCGAATACTGCCCCCAAACATCATCAGCGATTTGCTCATCTGTTCGTCGCAGAACCCAGCCGCTACATCATCCTCCGAAAGACTAGCCAAACTCTCGATGGCTTCAGTATCAGAAGCATTCATTGTGAAGAGTAAGGTCAGCTCACGGTCACTGGCCGAAGCGGAAGTAAACTCCAAACCTTCGGAGATTACTTGAGGTAGATCGCGATTAATGTCAGCTGCCGCCTTGGCAAGTTCTTCCGGAAGTTGCTGCGTTTTCTTGTAAATTGCGAATATTCCCCAGCTGATAAGTCCCACAATGACGATCATCCACATCAATGCAAATATCAGCCGCTGCCGTGTCGTGGGACCATCTCGCCAAAATTTGTGGTCAGCAGTATTTTCCATTACAGAACTTCCTTTTTTTATAAACTGCTCATGGCCATTTGCTAGTACCGCGCCAACAACTCACTGGCATTGTTGCGGCGGGTGCCGTTGCAGCTGATGAAGCGGCGGACCGGGAAGGCGGTCAGTTCGGCGGATTGATACAGCTCCCGGGTGATCGGGGTGTCGTGATTGGAAATCAGCACCGGTACCTTTTTGCGGCGCAGGCTGTCGGCGGCGGCGGCGAGATCGAATTGTTCGGTTGGGCCGAAGGCCGAGCGGGCGTAGGCGGTGAAGCTGGCGGTGGCAGTCAGCGGTACGTACGGCGGATCACAGTATTAGAACGGACATATTATCTGTAATGCATTACCTAACCGCCTCAATGCAGCGAGGCTTTTTGACTATAAAGCATTCATATTTTGAAGCGAAGCTATTGCTCGCCAAAATTTTTAAATGCCATACGCCGGAAACCATCTCACTATACAAGTACAACCTCGAAATGTACTGCAGCGTTGAAAGCTACCGAAATTTCAACAACGAACTGTGTTGTGATTTGACAGAAACGAATTACGGATTGCCGCGATGCTTGTGGCTTTCCGCGCATTTGCGTGACTTCTCGACGTTCAGAACGGCACTGACTTACGCCTACCAAGCGAAATACCATTTTGAATACTTCAAATCCAAAGGCATAGAACTAGTTGAGAGAGTTGAGTCAGGCGATTTTCTTAGCAAAAGCGAGATTCAGGAATATATAACTCATTTCCTCTACAAGCAGGTGAAATTAATGTCGCAGCGCGGAAAGCTTGACGACGTAGTCAGTTAGATGATACCAATTGACCAAACCTGATGCGCATGTAGTGCATCGCCTGAATAGCCGTGACCACTACTAACACGGCAACTATCAGGGATGGGAAAGAGGCTATGACGCAATGCATGGCTTATGGAAAGGATGCAATCGATGAGTCCGGTATATATATTGTTCATTTATCCGGCACTTTACTTTGCGACACATGGTAGAAATGCCTCCCCTGCGGTGACAGAGCGCGCTTCTGGCCGAATAAAGAACCGAACCGGTCGACAACGCAGAATACAAAGATTTTCTACCTGCCGTGGTCCGCGGATTGGTTTTCACCCTTCTTTCAACCTGGGCGCGACCGACCTTCAGACTTTCCCAAGAGAATTCGAGGTCTCACCAGCAGACAAGCATGATGACCAAAAGTCTGAACGAATATGTTGGTGTTCAAGGCATTTCCAACTTTAAACATAACACTCGAAATGCCCGCCGAAGTGAGAAAGTAATTGATGAAGCCAGTCAGTCGACAGCGAGCTTTACCTCATCACTTCAGAATGCGGAAATGAGATAACAAACGCGGGGAATTCGTCGGCTACTTTTAAAAAAATGACTTTCACCATGCCATGTCAAATTTAGGGTGTTGATTCCATGCCACAAAGAAACGTGAAATACCTCGCCGTACTGCTCTGTTTTGGTTTGGCTGCATTCGCAGCCATTATTATCGATCCGGAGGAGCCAATCCGCGGCGGAATACCATCGTCAATTTCCTATCCTGCAACGTCATCCAGTGGGAATTATACGGTTAGTTGGGAGGCAGGCTCCCCTGCTGATTACTATGAGTTGTACGAGCAAGTTGGAAGTGCAGGCTACACGCTGATTGCAACAATTTGGTCGGGTAGCTTGCAGCAAAAATCGTTTTCAGGAAAGGCAAGTGGGACCTATTACTATCGGGTTCGAGCCTGTGTTGACGTGTGCAGCGCCTACAGAGCAGGTACTGCAATTGTCGTCTCAATATCGGTACCGCCAACCTTATCGCTCTCAGCAAATGCGACACAAATCGATCCTGGCGCGTCTGTTACTTTAAATTACATCAGCAGTAATGCAACCGCTTGCTCAATCAATGGCGCTGGGGTTTCGCTGCCAAGCGGATCAAAAACATACTCAAATATTGTCAATACAACCAAATACACGCTTACGTGTAGCAACGCCGGCGCCTCTGCCAGCTCATCAGTTACAGTCAATGTCAGACCCAATCCGCCAACAGGCCCGGTCACACAAACACTCTCATATGATGCATTGGGTCGACTGACATCCTCTCAAGAAACGACAGGGCGGACGCAAGGCGTCACCTATGACGCAGTCGGAAATCGAACAAGCCAATCCGTTTCGCAGTAGAAAATGGTAAGAAGCTGCTAGACGATCGTTGAATCAACGATCGGCATTTTCAACACTTAACTTTATTTCGGGGCAATTAGATTATGAAGGCTAGAATGCTTATCCCAGGCGTTTTGCTGTCCTGCGCGTCAGCGAATGCAGCCGAATTTGCTGCGCAAAAGATAATCATGCAAGACGAGTACGGAGTTAATGTAGCTAGCACACAAGTCGTTCAATCACTTAACACCGTTTCGATTGGTGGAGAAAACGGAATATCACACAGCATTTCCACAGCCACAAACAATTTCGAAATAACTGGATATCGCGGATACCGGGACAAGTTCCTAAATACAAAAGCGAGCTACGTATACATAGGCAGTCAGGGCAGTAATCAAAATGTCTATATTCAGGGATACGGCTACGTTTTAGATGCAATGCGCTTCAGCGATTTCGAAGGGAGTACGGATTTTATCGTTAGAGAAAATGGAAATGTTGTCACGCGATTTTCGGAGCTGAAGCCAACTTATGCGTTTGAGGCGCTGTCAGACCCACGAAATTCTCTGAAATTTACCGACAACAATACCTATCTGGAATGGACGAAGCCAAATGGAACGAAGTCTAGATATAAGTTTTATCCTATGCTTGGAGCAGAGCTGGAGAGCGTGATATTCCCGACGGGCCTTCGTTACGACATAGGCGCTCGTAAGGAATTTGGCAACGTTAGTTATCGCGCGGTAACAACAAATACCGGCTTTGAGCTGCTGTATAAGTATGAAATCGACACTCGCCCGTATTCAGACCCGGGCGTGATGCCGGTTTATGCTCCGCTCGCGCAACCTGAAACTTGGTCGTACTACAATCCGAAATATGTGTATGCCATTAATGCTGCAATTGAGAATTGTAATCTGAATTCTGGCGGGTGCTTCCTGACGAAAGATTGGCCTAGAGCCACATTCAATTGGCCGGCTGGAATGCCTAGAGCCATGTATTTCGGGACAAATATATTTTCCGTTGCAAACGGGCTTGGGGAAGTAACGGAGTACAAATTCAAAGCCTATGATCTTCACTACTGTGGCTTGCAAGGTGCTGGGTCAAATCACACTTACGCACTAAACGAAAGAACCTCTCCGCGCCTGGTCGAGATAAAGCCACCCTACGCTAGTCAGGCGGCATTTAAGTACGAATACAAAAATGTCTGCGATGACTTCTTTGACATGATGGGCATTGGTCATGGCAGCGACCTCGGAGTTGCTGGTTCCATGCAGCTGGTCGCGGAAGCTGGACAAATTTATAGCGCCAAGAAAAATGATTCGGACGTGCATCACTACACGGTAAATTATGAAAACACCTACGGCACAGTTACAAACAGCGGCGGTGGGGAAATAACGCAAGTTCGAATGGCCAAGACAATATTCCCATTTACGCTTGTTAGCGCCTCGACTACATCTGGAACAATGAGCTACGAGGGTTCGTTTTTCAACGCACCAAAAAAGTTTAGCAGAAATAAGGGGCCTTCTGAAGATTATGAATATACACGCGGAAATCTCACAAAGATAATATTGAATAAAGGGAAAGCAACCGAAGTCTATATGCAGGCACAATTCCCAGTTGCTTGCGACTCTAGTAATTACAAGTATTGTAATAAACCTGTCTGGCAGCGTGATGCAAGAGGAAACGTTACAAGCTACACATACCATCAACCCTCAGGACAGGTTGAGTCGGTAAAGTCGCCAGCAGATAAAAACGGCAAGATTGCCGAAATACGATACGAATATGAGCAAAAGCCAGCGTATTACTACTCCACAAACGGAGCGAGAGTCAGCGGCTCGCCCATATGGCTCCGCGTTGCAGAGCGGAGATGTGAAAATAGTAACTACGCTTCGACAAATTGTGAATTAAACGATGAATTGGTGACGAGCTTTGAGTACAACAATGACAATCTGTTGATGACGTCAAAGTCGGTATATTCGCAGAGAGAGAACAAAACTCTTACGATTTGCTACCAATACGACATTTATGGGAATCGGATTGGTGAAACATCGCCGAATTCAAATTTAAGCGTCTGTAATTGAGCCGGTTGAGGTGTAGAGAATGAATGTCTCCAAATTTTCGGCAGCTCTCTTCGCATGCGCTTGTGCAAATGTACATGCAGAACAGACCGCGCAAAACAACATGCTTGCATACCGTTACGATCTTAGCGGGCAAAAGACCGCGGAAATAATGCCGGATGCAGACGGACAGGCGCCTTTCGAGTATCTGGCCACAAGGTATACATATTATTCAGGCGTTCTTTCGAAAGTGGAGATGGGGACTCTTAGCAGTTTTCCCAGCGAGTCAATTGCCCCAAAAGACTGGGAAGCATTTGGCTACGCTTTTCTGGTTAGTAGATCCAGTCAAACGTCATATGACGACTTCGGACGAAAGGTATTTGAAAAATCATTTGACGGAACTGTAGGCATTTCAGCGGTACAGTACAGCTATGACCAAGACAGTCGAGTTCTCTGTAAAGCAGTACGAATGAATAAGAGTAATTTGGTGCTCAAGAATCTGCCTAACGCATGCTTGCTGGGTGTTGAAGGCGTAGATGGCCCAGATCGAGTTAGCAAATATACCTACAACGGCTTTGACCAGATATTAACCGAGAAAAGAGCGGTTGGCACGGCGATTGAGCAAACCTATGTGGTTAATGAGTACTTTGACTACACCAATATCTTGCACTATCAAACGGATGCAAATGGCAACAGAACTCAACTGGAATACGATGATTTTAATCGACTTAGCGACAGATACTATCCATCCGCATCCGTCCTGGGTACGGCCAATTCTAATGATTATGAACACTATAGTTACGACGCAAACGGGAATTTGGCCTTTGAACGCAAGCGCAACGGTGCAAGTATTAATTATACCTATGATAACAATAACCGACTAATTTTTAAGGATTTTGACGCAGCCGGCAACGTGTATATCCCCGATACATATTACGATTATGATCTTCGAGGAAATTCGTTATACGCTAGATTTGGTAGCCAAACAGGTGAGGGGGTGACAAACACAGTTGACGGGTTTGGACGCGTAATATCAACAGCCTCGTCATTGGGCGGCGTTAATCGAGTATTGAATTACGGTTATGACAATAATGGAAATAGAACGAAAATTGTTCACGGAGATTCTTTGCAAATTATTTATAGGTTTGACCAACTGAATCGACCTTATGAGGTGGATGAGATATCTTCAGTAATCGCGAAGATGACATATAAAAAATCCGGCATGCCTGACGCGATCTTCAGAAACTATGATTCTGCGAATCAAACGTATTCCAGCAAGACTCAGTTTGATTACGAAAACGCTATCAGACTGACCTCACTGTCACACGACTTGAAGAACCTCGAATCTGATGTGTCATATGGCTTCAGCTATAACCCGGCAAATCAAATTACGCAGCAAACACTAAGTAACGGAAAGTACTACTTCAATGATTCCGTCGTGCAGAATGCGGCTTATGTGTCAAATGGATTGAATCAGTACTCATCAATCGCTGGTCAGATCTACACCTATGATTCAGCAGGGAATTTGAAGAATGACGGCACTCTGACTTATCAATATGATGCTGAAAATCGTCTGGTAGGTGTAAGTGGGTTGCAGAGTGCAACCTTGAAGTACGACCCGCTCGGCCGTCTATACGAAACAATAGTAAATGGTCTTAAAACCAGTTTTCTGTATGATGGCAGCGCATTAGTTGCTGAATATGGCAGTAGCGGGGCGATGACTAAGCGGTATGTTCATGGCGTCGGGGTAGATACGCCTCTTTTGCAATACAATGGTTCAGCTACAGGAAAGACGAATTGGCGTTTTTTGTATGCCAACCATCAGGGGAGCATAGTCGCTCATGCAAGTTCCGATGGCTCGCTGCTTGCCTCACTCAGTTACGACAACTTTGGCAATCCGGGAGCGGGAAATGTGGATAGGTTTGGGTTTACTGGCCAGGCTTGGCTTAAGGAATTGAACCTCTATTACTACAAGGCGCGAATGTATTCTCCAAAGTTGGGCCGCTTCCTTCAAACAGACCCCGTCGGCTACAAAGATGACATGAATCTCTATGCATACGTGGGGAATGACCCAGTTAATAGGGTTGACCCAACCGGTAAGACCTGCGTCGGGACTGGAGTAAACCAGGGCTACACCTGCACGGTAGATAATGTGAATGGATTGACGCCAAAGCAGGTCCGATCGATGGAACGGTCCTATACGCGAGCGGTGAACCGGCTGATGTATCATCCGAATGCGAAGCAAACCATAACAGTAACAAACAATAAAACAGGCTTAAGCGGAACTATGACGGTGACGGCAAGGCAGGTCGCCAATGTTCTGATAAAGGCAAATGTTACTGGCTCCAACAAGCCACCTACTCCTGATACTAGAGCAC
Source organism: Permianibacter fluminis (assembly GCF_013179735.1). Taxonomy (NCBI): domain Bacteria; kingdom Pseudomonadati; phylum Pseudomonadota; class Gammaproteobacteria; order Pseudomonadales; family Pseudomonadaceae; genus Permianibacter; species Permianibacter fluminis. The sequence goes on from NZ_JABMEG010000001.1 coordinate 7,473, forward strand.
AGACAGGTGGCGGCGCTCTTCAGACCAACGGCAATATGGGCAACATTCAGATGACGATTTTCGACAATGCCTTGGTCTTCAACAGAAGTGGTGGCAAAACCGACATTAGCCGTGAGTTGACCAAAACATTTATCCACGAAGGATTCCATGGGCTCCCCGATGAAGCCGTTATGCTTCCACAGTGGAATCAAAACTGGAGCGAGTTCCAAACCGATCACCAGACCCCCTACAAAGGTGCTGGAGATGCCCTTTTTGCCGATCCAAATTTAAATTAGGTGGCAGACCATGAAGCACTGTCTTTTTTTTCTCGCAGTTGTGTCGTATTCGGCTTGGTGCTGTGCCTTCGAAGTGGTGGCGCCGCAAACACACCAAGCTGGAGTTCCGATTAGTTGCAATGCTTTGGAAGATGAAAGCATATACAGAGAAAAAGGTCGGGAGAATATGTTGCTGGTATTCAACCGAAACTTAGAACTTTACAGCATCGTCGGCGAAAGCTATTTGAAACATAGGGACTGCCGGTATACAGATATAGGTGGATCGAATCAAAGTTGCTCAAATGTCGATTTTCATTGTGTATTCGGGTATTTCAATGTTGTTATGCCAAGAGTCCTTAATAGCTCTTCGTGGCATCTCAAAGGAATTGATTGTCGCTTGATTGGTGAAATTGAAGATTCTAAAAGAGTGGCGGAATTTACCTGCAGCAAAGGGGGCGTCTCGATTATGGCTTCTTATTCAAAAGAAAGGGGAATTTTAAAATTTTCACAACTTTCTAAAGAAGCAAAGATGGAGTACTTCCTTGATGGCGAACGAGGGCTTTTTTCTGAACGACAAAAGGATGATATAGATCCATAGCCATGGATTGCACAGGACATGCGAGATATCAACCAAAATCGCAGCCAGCTCTACTCTTTGGCAGAATTGGCTGCGTGGCGTAGCTCATTATCTGGAAGACACCGTGCGTGGCGGCGGCCGCCTGAACATCAGAATGACCGATCTCGATGCCTTCACGCCGGGCGTCAATGTCGCGGCAACGCCGGGCGCCGTGGTGTATCAAAACGATTTGATCCAGCTGATTCAATACACTCCGACTACCGAAAAAGTGCACAAGCGGCCGCTGCTGATCATTCCGCCGTGAATCAACAAGTTCTACATTCTGGATTTGCGGCCGCAGAACTCGTTGGTGCGCTGGGCCGTTGCCCAGGGCCACACCGTGTTTGTGATCTCCTGGGTCAATCCGGGCGCCGCGCACAAGGACAAAGGCTTTGACGATTACCTGACCGACGGCACGCTGGCCGCCATCGCCGCAGTGCAGAAAATCACCGGCGAGAAAGAACTGAACGCCATGGGCTATTGCCTCGGCGGTACGCTGCTGGCCAGCACGCTCGCCTACTTCGCGGCCCAAGCCGAACAGCAACCGAAAAAGAAAAACCCGATTGCTCGCGCCACCTATATGGCAACGCTGATCGATTTTTCCGAGCCGGGCGAGATCGGCGTTTATATCGACGAGCAACAGCTCGATCTGCTCGACGCGCAAATGGCAAAAGAAGGCGTGTTCAACGGCCGCAACATGGCGACCGCGTTCAATTCCCTGCGCGAAAACGATTTGATCTGGAGTTACTGGGTCAACAACTACCTGCTCGGCAAGAGCCCGATGGCGTTTGACTTGCTGTACTGGAACTGCGACGCGACCAACCTGCCAAGCAAGATGCACAGCTTTTATCTGCGCAACATGTATCTGCACAACCGCTTCAAGGATGCAAACGGCATCACCCTGCTCGACACCCCGATCGATATCCGCAAGATCAAGACGCCGGTCTATTTTCTCTCGACCGAACAGGACCACATCGCGCTGTGGACAGCGACCTACAAAGGCGCGCTGCTGCACAGCGGCCCGGTCCGCTTCGTGCTCGGCGGCTCCGGCCATATCGCTGGCGTGATCAATCCGGATGGCAGCGACAAATACGGTTATCAAACCAACGACGAACTGCCGAAAGACCCGCTGCTCTGGCAAGCCGAGGCAAAACAGCACTCCGGCTCATGGTGGCGCGACTGGCATGACTGGGTTACGCAGGACAGCAAAGAGCTGGTGCCGGCACGGCAAATTGAACAAGCGCTGGAACCGGCGCCGGGCAGTTATGTGAAAGTGAAAGTGTGATCGAAAGAGCTGACAACGTCGCGTAATTCACTACCCCCTCCCGGCCTCCCCCTTCACAGGGGAAGGAGTGCCGCACTCTCCCCATAATGAGCTCCTTCCCCGTAAAGTACTGAGCGAGGTCCCCTACAGGGCTCTAGGCTCCCTCCCCTGTCAAGGGGAGGGCTGGGGGTGGGGTAATTTACGAGACTACGCCAACTACGTGAACGATCACCGCCACTCACTCAAATCAATCACCAGCCGTTCCAGCCGGGCATCATCTTCAGGCCGCATCAATTCAATACCGTTATCACTGAGCGCAGCCCGCGCGCTACTTATCCGGCCACGGTGCTTGCCATCCGCCAGCGCAATCGCGGCGTTGACGATGGTGACATGTTGCAGATTGCTGGGATTGAAACGGCACATCACGATGCTCATGACAGACTCCCGATGAAGGACCTGTCATGGCTATAGCGCAGTCAAATGACAATACCGTGGCAGAGCACTAGTACCGCGCCAACAACTCACTGGCATTGTTGCGGCGGGTGCCGTTGCAGCTGATGAAGCGGCGGACCGGGAAGGCGGTCAGTTCGGCGGATTGATACAGCTCCCGGGTGATCGGGGTGTCGTGATTGGAAATCAGCACCGGTACCTTTTTGCGGCGCAGGCTGTCGGCGGCGGCGGCGAGATCGAATTGTTCGGTTGGGCCGAAGGCCGAGCGGGCGTAGGCGGTGAAGCTGGCGGTGGCAGTCAGCGGTACGTACGGCGGATCACAGTAAACGACATCGCTTTTTTTGGCCGCTTTCAGCACGGCGCGAAAATCGGCGCAGACAAATTCGGCGCGCTGACTTTTCTGGTGAAACGCCCGCATTTCGTCGGCCGGAAAATACGGTGCCTTGAATTTGCCGAATGGCACGTTGAAGCCGCCGTCACTGTTGTAACGGCATAGACCGTTGTAGCCATGCCGGTTCAGGTACAGAAACAGCGCCGCTTTTTCCCGCCGATCTTTTTCTCTATCGATATCCAGCTTGTTGAATTTTTCCCGCAGCGCGTAATAGCGTTCGGCGGAATTGTTCCTGGCGGTGAACCAACGCTGGGCGTAGTCGATGAACGCATCGCCCTGGCTTTGCAAGGTTTGATACAGCCCGATCAGATCCGGATTGATATCGGCCAGCCGGTACGCATCGAATTCGGTATTGAGAAACACCGCGCCGGAACCGACGAATGGCTCGATCAAGCGCTTGCCCGGCGGCAAGGCCAGCAGGATATGCGGCAGCACCCGGAATTTGCCGCCGGCCCATTTCAGAAACGGCCGCTGCTTCGGCGCCGCTTTGGCGAGTGGCTTGGCAGTCGGATTGGCTGCTGAATTAGCAACAACGAGGCGGACGACGGACACGGGCACAGGCAACCGGACGAGAGGGAACGCCGGCAGTGTAAGGGAGTTGATCGGGAAATTCAGCAGCGGCCCGATCAACGGCAGATCGGTTCTGACGCTTGATTGATCAAACTTTGATCAATGGGCGCCGTTCAGGCACTGGCGCGGAAATCGCGGGCGAAATAATCGGTAACGCCGAGCGTGCGCAGGCGATCGGTCAACGAGAAATTGCTGGCGAGGTTGGCGCTGCTGCTGATCGGGCTCAGATGCGGCTTGCTGCATATCGGGCAGGGACTGCGCAGCGGCGCATCGCGGTACACCGTCAGGCCGCTAGGCTCCGCCGCGGAGGCCGGGCTCGCCAATGAGTCAGCGCCGGCGTCATCACCAAACACCGCGCTGGTCGCGCTGTCACTGGCCAGCGTGGTTTTGCCGCTGCTGTCAACGCCACTGCCCGATTCGGCCTGCAGCTGAATGGCCAGCTGACGGCGCGCCTCGGCAATGAGCGCGGTCGCCCGCGCTGCAACTTGGCGGTCTTGCGCCGACGGGTCGGCTGGCGCCAAGGCGGCGGCCCGGACCGTTTCCAGCTTGCGAATAGTCGCCTGCGGGTTGTCCGGCACCGTGCTGACATCAATGCTGACTTCGCCACCGACGGCATAGCGGCGGCCATCCGGACCTTTCTGATACTGGAAGAACGGCGTGCCGGCGTACTGGCCGCCGACCGAGGCGTGCGCGGCTTCGTGCGCCCGCACCTCGCGGTCGCGCGATTTCAGCTGGCCGACTTCCTGCTGGATTTCCTGCTGCTGGCTGCGCTCGCGTGCATCCTGCTGGGCCGAGCCTTGCGGGTTCTGGTTGTTGCGGCCGTCGGGGTCGACCCGGGTACCGGCGTCCTGCCGGTTGGCGGCGGTCGGGCTGCCGGTATCGGCACGGGCGGCGTCCGGCCGACCGGTGTCGCTGCGCTGGGCGGCGTCACGGGTTTCGATGCCAGTGCGGTTGCGGTCGTAATCGTCGGCTTCGGCGCGACTGCGACTGCCGGCACCGGTGCCGGTCGGTTCGGGGATGGGTTCGAAACGGGCGTTATCGCGCCGGATGGCTTCCAGCTGCGGCTGGGCCACCGGCGGCAATGAATTCAGGGGAGCCGCAACGGTCAACATGGCGGCGCGACCATATCAGGCTCGAACATCCAGCAGGCTGCCGAGGACCTTGTCCGCGGTTTCGATGACCTTGGCGGAGGCGCCGGCCTGCTGTTCGGCTTGCTTGAGCTCGACCAGCGGCTTGACCAGATCCTGCTCCGGTTTGGTCGTGCCCGCCTGGGCGATCTGCTCGGACGCTTCTTCGGCGCGCTGGGTGGCACGCTGAAAACCCTCCACGCCAGAAGCAAAGGCGGATGCCGGCCGGGCAAGTGATGATGAAATTTCCATACGCAGCTCCTTACGACGACAACCAGGTGTTCAGCAGAACACGGTACGGGACGACTTGCCTGTCGAGGATGACGACCAACGACCAACAGGACGCAGGCAGCGCCATGATAGCTCGTTTTTTGACCAACCGCAGCTACCGCAGTTCAGCCCGGCCTTACCGCCGGTCAGCTGGCGCCAGCGGTCAGCCGGTCAGCCGGTCAGCGACCAGCTGCCTCGCCGGGTACGGCTCCAGCCAGGCAATCGTGCCCAGACAGGGTGCTGGCAGCTGTTGTTGCAGACTGGCCAGGTTTTCCCGGTAGCGGTTCATCTCGGGCTGCGGTGAGTTGGCGATCCAGCCGGTCAGGGTCAGGCCGCGGGCGCGAATGGCCTCGGCAGTCAGCAGCGCATGGTTGATGCAGCCAAGCCGCATGCCGACCACCAAAATCACCGGCACCTGCAGCGCCTGAACGAAATCGGCATAGCTTTCGTGGTCATTGAGCGGCACCAGAAAACCACCGGCGCCTTCGATGAGCAACACATCATCGCGGCGCTGGCGGGTGTCCGCAGTGAGTTGCAGCAAACGCGCCACCGACAACTCGACGCCGGCTTCCTGCGCGGCGATGTGCGGCGCGATGGCCGGGACCAGTGCGAGCGGATTGACGCTGGCGTAATCCTGATCGTTTTCCGCCGCCGCGCGCAACGCGCGGGCATCGTCGTTTTGCCAGACGCCGTCGATAGCTTCACAACCGGATGCGACCGGCTTCAAAACCGACACCGTTCGGCCGGCCGCGCGCAGCGCCCGCGTCAGCGCAACCGTGCAGTAGGTTTTGCCGACTTCGGTGTCAGTGCCGGTAACAAAATAGGTTTTCATCTGCATCGGTCTCAGCTCGAACGTCTTTTGTAGGAGCGGGCTTGCCCGCGATTGTCTTTATCCATTCAAGAACAACATCGCGAGCAAGCTCGCTCCTACATTGAGTCGATTGATTTCATGTGGGAGCGGCTTCAGCCGCGATAGATTTTTCTTGCCTGCATCGCTATCGCGGCTAAAGCCGCTCCCACAAAAGGCTTTCGCATGCGGCTCTCACTAACTGCCCACTAACGACTCGCGCAAACGCGTTCAACACGCACCGCTGACAACACCTTACGGTTGCTTGCGCCGAATCGGGATCTCGCTGAGCGGCATCGCGAACTCGTTCGCCAATCCGGTCGGGCGTGCGCGCACTTCCGTGCCCCAGGCATGGCCGTAGACCACTTCCCAGGTCGCCGGCACCTGGCCATCATTGCGCCGGAAGCTTTCGTACGCCGCCATCATCTGTTTCAATTGCGCCGGCGTGGTCAGGGCATGTGAACGACCGGCATTGATATTGTGCGCGCCGATGCCTTTCAGCTCGCGCAGCAATACCGGCACGTCCTTGTAGGTCAGGACCAGATTTTCCATGTCCATGACCGGATCGGCGAGGCGCGCCCGCACCATGGCGTCACCGACATCGTGCATGTCCATAAACCGGTTGACGTGAATGCGGTCATCGACCTGCGCCCACGCGGCACGCAATTCTTTCAAAGTATCCGGCCCGAAACTGGCGAACAGCAGCAAGCCGCTCGGCTTCAATACCCGTTGAATTTCGGCAAATGCCGGCTCCGGGTTGGCCAGCCACTGAAACGCCAGATTGGACACCACCAGATCAATCGAGTCGGACGCAAACGGCAAACTTTCGGCGTCAGCGCACAGATACTGTTCTTTGGCAAACCAGCCGCGCCGACGCTGCGCTGCTGCGGCCATGCCAAAGGCCAAATCGACGCCGAATACCCGCGCTTTCGGATAACGTTTTTGCAAGGCGCGAGTGCACGCGCCGGTGCCCGAGCCAATATCCAAAATTCGCTGCGGGCTCAGCTTCATGAAATCAAGCCGCTCCAGCAGACGCTTGCCGACCTCCTGCTGCAGAAAGGCATTGGCATCATAACTGGCCGCTGCCGCACTGAACGACGCCGCAATCGCGCGCTTCTGCAGCGCATATCGATCGTTGTCGTTGAAATTTGGCGCCGTTGATGAAGACGATTTAGTCACGCAGCCACCCGGTTACCACATCAATAAAGTCGCGTTTATGCGACAGAAACGGCGCATGGCTGGCATGCCTGAACACATGCTGTTCGCTTCGAGGCGACAAGGCCTGGACATCAGCCGCCACTTTCGCTGGCACCAGCGCATCAAGCTGACCGTACAGACGCAGGAACGGCAACTGGATCTCGTGCAGGCGCGAACGGACATCGGCATCGTGCAGCAAGGCCAGACCGCCGCGCAGCGCGTCGGTCGATGGCGTGCCGTAAATAAACAACCGCTCTTTCAGCTGTTTCAGATCGTCTTTCTGGGTTTCCGAGCCCATTGACGAAATCGCCAGAAAGCGCAGCAGTGTTGCCTGATAATCCTGTTCCAGCGAACGGGTGAAGGTGTCGAGCACCTCCGGCTTCATGGCATGCGGCCAGTCGTCGCCCTGCAGAAAGCGCGGATTGCTGCACAAGGTAATCAGTTTGTTGACTCGTGCCGGGGCATCGATTGCTATCTGCGTTGCGACCAGACCACCGAGCGACCAGCCGAGGTAATGCGCTTTTGCTGGCGCCACCGAAAGCACCTGATCACGCAACATAGTCAAGCTGTACGGCTCCGTCGGTGCCGCACTGCGACCGAAGCCGGGCAAATCGACAAAGGTCACCCGAAACTGCGCGGTCAGTTCGGCGCGGATCGGTTCATAAATGCCGGCGTGCAGACCCCAGCCGTGCAACAGCACCAGCTCCGGACCTTCTCCGACAGTTTCAGCAAACGGCAATGACATTACGCTCTCATTAAAAAGTGACATCGCGGCGCCGTGTGTGGCTCCCTGCACATCATGGGATTCCCCACATCCATGCGGGTCACACCGCCGCTCCTACATGTCCTGTTTGGTCAGTAATTCCGCCAACACATCGACCAGCTCGCGAATATCGCGCTCGTCGTGCGCGGCACTGAGCGTGATACGTAGCCGAGCGGTATTCGGTGGCACCGTTGGTGGCCGAATCGCGCTGACCAGAAAGCCGCGAGCTTCCAGCGCCCGGCTCAGCGCCAACGCCTGACCGGCATCACCCACCAGCAGCGGTTGAATGGCGGTGTCCGACGGCATCAGATTCAGTTCGTGTGCGCGGGCGCAGGCCTTGAACAGTGCAATATGCTGACGCAAACGCTCGCGCCGCCAGCTTTCGCTTTGCAGCAGCGTGAGGCTGGCGCGGGTGGCGGCCGCGACAGCGGCCGGCATGGCCGTGGTGTAGATATAGGGCCGGGAAAACTGGATCAGGTATTCGATCAGATCGCGGCTGCCGGCGACAAACGCGCCGAAGGTGCCGAGCGCCTTGCCCAGCGTCGCCATGTAAATCGGCACCTGCTCGGCAGGCAAACCGAAATGTTCCAGCGCGCCGGCGCCACGCTCACCGAGCACACCAAAACCGTGCGCATCATCGACCATCAGCCAGGCATTTTGCTCGGCGCTGATGCGCACCAGCTCCGGCAATGGCGCCAGATCGCCATCCATGCTGAATACCGCGTCGGTGACCACCAGTTTGTGCGCCGCCAGCGAGCCACTGAGCTTGTCATTGAGCGCATCACAGTTTTTGTGCCGATAGCGGACAAAATGCGCGCCGGATGCCAGGCCACCATCGAGCAGCGAGGCATGATTGAGCTTGTCTTCGAACACGGCGTCGCCATCACCGACCAGTGCCGTGATGATGCCAAGATTGGCCATGAACCCGGTGGAAAAACACAGCGCGGCTTCGCGGCCGGTAAATGCTGCCAGTTCTTCTTCGAGCGCCTCGTGTTCGCGACTGTGGCCGGTGATCAAATGCGAAGCGCCGCTGCCGAGACCGTATTTGTCGAGCGCCGCCCGGGTGGCCGCCACGACCGCCGGGTGATTGCTGTGGCCGAGATAATCGTTGCTGCTGAAGTTGACGAGTTCACGAGCACCGAGTCGGACTTTGACGCCAGTCGGCGAATCGATGATGCGGCGCACGCGCAGCAGATCGTTTTGGCGGCGTTCGGTGAGGGCACTGGAGAGGAAGGATTTCATGATTTCAGCTCCAGCGAGAAATTCTAGGTCGGAGCGGCGATTCCCCACCCCGGCCCGTCCAGCCACCAACAGAATTGGTGGCGTTCGTATGGCAAATTCGTCAACTGTGACGAATTTGAAACCCCATCCTCACCCCCCTCGCAGGGGAGGGAGCTGATGTTGTCGAACTCGACTGGACTATCTTGCATATCACCGTCATTCCCGCGAAAGCGGGAATCTCCATGGAACCAAACGTTACCTAGGGAGATCCCCGCTTTTGCGGGGATGACACCAAAACGCTATCAGTGCGTTGAACAAGCGTCGTGATAGAGCGCTGATTCGTCTTTGGCCTTCGGCAGTTCAAAGTGCTCGTCTTCCACGAACTCTCGCTGCTCTTGCTGAATACCGAGCTTGGCGAACAGCGCCCGATCCCGATCCGCTTCCGGGTTGCCGGTGGTCAGCAGTTTTTCGCCGTAGAAAATCGAGTTGGCGCCGGCATTGAAACAGAGCGACTGCATTTCTTCGCTCATCGCTTCGCGGCCAGCGGACAGGCGCACGTACGAGCTTGGCATCATGATGCGGGCAGTGGCGATGGTGCGGACGAATTCGAGCCAGTCGAGTTTGTCGGTGTGTTCCAGTGGCGTGCCTTTGACGGCAACCAGCATGTTGATCGGCACACTTTGCGGATGCTCGGGCAGGTTGGCCAGCTCGCGCAGCAGGCCGAGCCGATCGTTTTGGGTTTCGCCCATGCCGACAATGCCGCCAGCGCAAACGTTAATGCCGGCATCGCGCACGTGCTGCAGCGTGTTCAGCCGATCTTCGTAGGTGCGGGTGGTGATGATCTTGCCGTAGTACTCCGGCGAGGTATCGAGATTGTGGTTGTAGTAATCGAGGCCGGCTTCTTTCAGGCGCTGAGCCTGATCATCGCTGAGCATGCCGAGCGTAACGCAGCTTTCCAGACCAAGCGATTTCACTGCCTTGATCATTTCCAGCACGACGACGAAATCTTTTTCGCGCGGGCTGCGCCAGGCAGCACCCATGCAAAAGCGGGTGGCGCCGGTTTCTTTGGCTTCTTTGGCGCGGGTGATCACGTCTTCAATGGCCATCAGCTGTTCTTTCGACAGGCTGGTGTCGTAGTGGCCGCTTTGCGGGCAGTAGGCGCAGTCTTCCGGGCAGGCGCCGGTCTTGATCGACAACAGCGTCGAGGTCTGCACCTGATTCGGATTGAAATGACGGCGATGCAGGCTCTGGGCAACGAACAGCAGATCGTTGAATGGCAGGTTGAACACCTGCTCGACCTCGGCCAGCGACCAGTCGTGACGGATGGCGCCGGTCAACAGCCGGTCGATAAGTTGGCCCATGGGATGTCTCCGGGTAAAGTCGGCGGGGTGGCGGCTCCGATCGGCTCCGGCCAAAGCCCCCACAAAAGCTGGCGGCATCATAGCCGGCCAAGGATAGCTGTCAACCGGAATGGAGTCATATGGTTTACAAGTGGCTGGAAGCCCTGTGTCCGCTGTGTCGCTGCCCGGTTGGCGATACCGCCGGTCTGTGCGCGGTCTGCCGGGCGGATCTGCCTTGGCTCGGCCATGCCTGCCGGCGCTGCGCCCTGCCCTTGCCGATCGCCGCTGGCGCGCTTTGCGGCCCCTGTCTGCGGCGGCCATCGCCGGTTGATCGCAGCCTCTGTGCACTGCGCTATCAGGCGCCGGTCGGAGGGTTGGTCAGCGCCTTCAAGTTTCATCGCGATTTGGCCGCCGGCGCGGCATTGGCCGATCTGCTCGCCCAAACGGTCCTTGATCAGACAGGAATTAGCCAGACCGTCTTTCGCCAAACACCCATGACTCACGCCGATACCGACACCGGGACCGACACCAGAGCCTTCTCGCTGCCCGATGCCATCGTGCCGGTGCCGCTGCATCCACGCCGGCTGCGCCAGCGCGGCTACAACCAGGCGGCTGAGCTGGCCAAGCCGCTGGCCCGGCTGTTGGCGCGGCCACTGCTCAGTCATGCCGTTGAACGCTGTCTGGACACCGCCGATCAGATTGGCCTGTCGGCGCTGCAGCGTCGGCGCAATCTGCGCAAGGCGTTTGCGGTGCGGGCGCCGCTGCCGGCGCACGTCGCGATTGTCGACGATGTGCTGACCACCGGCGCCACGGTGCTGACCCTGGCGAAATGTTTGCGCGCCGCCGGCGTCAGCGAGATCACGGTCTGGTGCTTGGCCCGCACCGTTTGAGTTGCACACGCCAGCGTGAGCGCTTGCACCGTGAAATGTCGCCGCCGGATGGCGGTAATTTTGCCGCTGCCGTCGCAACATCGGTGCTCGCTATACTCGGCCGTCACTTGCCAGGGAGGCGCGCCATGCACCGTGTTCTGAATCGTCTGCTGCCGAAACCGATCCGATCCAGTCTGGTGTTTGTCCTAGTTGCCGTGGTTGCCGTTGCCCTAACCAGCCCGCGCAGTCTGGCGGCCGACAGCAGCACGCATCCGGCTGTGGTTCCGCCTGTCATCGCTCCGGCGATCACTCCGGCACCGACGATCACCCAAGCAATTGCCAATCCGCTGCGCAGTGATGCCGACCGCAAAGCCGATCTCTATCGCAAGCCGGAAGCGATGCTGGAATTTTTTCAGGTCAAGCCGGGCCAGATCGTGCTCGATGTCTTCGCCGGTGGTGGCTATTACAGCGAGCTGCTGGCGCACACGGTCGGCGCCAGTGGCCGCGTCGATGCCTTCAATAACAAAGCCTATCTCGACTGGGTCGGCGATCAACTGGCCGCGCGGCTGCACAACAACCGGCTGGCCAATGTCCAGCGAATCGATGTCGAAGTCGACGAACTGCAATTGGCCAGCAACCACTATGACCTGATCCTGACCAGCATGGCCCTGCACGACACTTATTACGCCAATCCCGAAGAGGGCTGGCCCGCCATGGATCGGCCCGCGCTGTTCAAAAAACTGTTTCAGGCGCTGAAACCGGGTGGCGTGCTGGCCGTGATCGATCACAGCGCCAGCACGAACCGCGGCAGCCAGGACAGCAAACCGCTGCACCGCATCGAGGAAAGCACACTGCGCCGGGATCTGGAACAAGTCGGCTTCCGCTTTGACGGTGCCAGTGACGCCCTGCGCAATCCGCAGGATGATCGCAGCCTGTCCAGTTTCGACCCGCGCATCCGGTTCCAGACCGACCGCTTTGTGCTGCGCTTCAAGCGGCCGCAATAGCCCGCAGCCAGCGCGGCCACAGTGCTAGAATCCGTCCAGCCGACCGGTCTGCATGGCCGGTCTTTTTTGGCGTTCATTCCGGTGACCGCCACACTTTTGAGTAGCGCAGAACCACCGTGCTGAATCGCGACCGTTCGCAGCAAATCCTGCATCTGACCCTGCCTGTGATGGGCGGCATGATTTCCCAAAACGTGCTGAATCTGGTCGACATGTACATGGTGGGGCGACTCGGCCCGACCGCCGTCGCGGCGATTGGCATCACCAGTTACGTCAACTGGCTGCTGGCGGCGGCGTTCATTGGCCTGTCGGCCGGTGTGCAGGCCATGGTCGCGCGCCGGATGGGCGAAGGCCGGCACGATATCGCGGCGCGGCCACTGAACGGTTCGCTGCTGATGATTGCCATGTCGGCCATTCCGCTGGCGATCATCCTGATTTTGTGCGCACCGTGGATCGTCTCGTTGCTGACCAAGGATCCGGCCGTTGCCGAACAAGGCACGCCGTATCTGCAGGCGCGTATCGCCGGCATCGCGGCGATGGGCATGAACTTTTCCTTCCGCGCTTACTGGAGCGCGATCAAACTCACCCGGTTTTATTTCATGACCTTGCTGGTCATGCACACGATCAACATCGGCATCAACTATGTGCTGATTTTCGGTCACTTCGGTTTGCCGGCGCTGGGCACCTTCGGTGCCGGTCTTGGCACCACCATCTCGCTCTATCTCGGCACGCTGATGTATTTCGCCTACGCCTGGACGCATACCCGCCAATACGGTTTCCTCGCCTCGCTGCCGCGCTGGGAAACGGTCGGCATGATCATCAAGGTGTCGGTGCCTGCCTGCGCCCAGCAATTTTTCTTTTCGCTCGGCTTCACCGTGCTGTTCTGGATTGTCGGTCAGGTTGGCACCGGCGAGCTTGCCGTCGCCAACGTGCTGACCAACACACTGCTGGTCGCATTTCTGCCTTGTCTGGCGTTTGGTTTGTCAGCGGCAACACTGGTTGGCCAGGCACTCGGCCGCAAGGATTGTGATGATGCTTATCGCTGGGGCTGGGATGTCGCCAAGCTGGCGCTGATCGTCGTGTTCATCATTGCGGTGCCGATGTTCATCTTCGCGCCGATGATCATGCACCTGTTCATTGCGGATCCGGCCATCGCCGAACTCGGGGTGATGCCGCTGCGGCTGGTCGCCGTCGGTTTGTTTCTCGATGCGGTCGGCACCGTGCTGTTCAACAGCATGCAAGGTGCTGGCGCCACGCTCAGCACCATGGCGGTGACGCTCGGTTTGCAATGGCTGGTGTTTTTGCCGCTGGCTTACTGGAGCGGCCCGGTGCTCGGCATGGGGCTGCTGATGATCTGGTCCATTTATGTTGGTTACCGCGCCTTCCAGACCGGCGTGTTCATCTGGCTCTGGCGGCGCAAGCGATGGACCACGATCAAACTGAATTGAACGACGACGGCGAGCACACGCACGCCTACGCTGCGCTGACACCGGATGCCATTTTATCGGCCCTGGAGGCGGCTGGCTGGCTGCCGGAAGCCGCGCTGCAACCGCTGAACAGTTTCGAAAACCGGGTCTACAGTTTTCGCGATGAGTCGGCGTCGGCAACGGTATCGGGTTCGAGCAACAACCGGTTCGTGGTCAAATTCTATCGACCGCAGCGCTGGCGCCCCGAGCAGATTCAGGAAGAGCATGATTTTCTGTTCGAGCTCGCCGACACCGATATCCCGGTCATCGCGCCGATCAAACGCGATGGCATCAGCCTGTTCACCGCCAACGGTTTTTCCTTCGCCGTGTTTCCGCAGCGCGGCGGTCGACCGTTTGAAACCGGCAACGAAGAGCAGCTGGCGATCATGGGCCGTACTGCCGGTCGTCTGCATGCCGTCGCCCAGCAAAAACAATTCCGCTGCCGCGAACGTTTGGATGTGCTCCAGTTTGCCCGACCGGCGTTGGCGGCAACGATGGCCAGTCCGCTGCTGCCCGGCCATCTCGCGCAGTCCTATCAAACGGCCGCCGAACAGGTGTTGGCCGCGTGTGAACAGCAGTTGCAGCGCCTGCACGATGTCAACTGGCAACGCTGCCACGGCGATCTGCATCCGGGCAATATTCTGTGGACCGGCGATGGCGTGCTGCTGATCGACTTTGATGATTGCCGGACAGCGCCGGCGGTGCAGGATTTGTGGATGCTGGCGCACACGGCCAGTGAACGCGCCTTGTTGATTGCCGAATATGAAAACTTCTGCGACTTCGATTGGCGCGAATGGCAATTGGCAGAAGTGTTCCGCGGTTTGCGATTGGTGCAATACGGTGGCTGGCTGGCCCAGCGTTGGGGCGATCCGACCTTTCCGCGTCATTTCCCGTGGTTTGGCGGCGACAGTTACTTTGCCGGCCAAATCAGCATGCTGCGCGTGCAGTGTGACGCCATTCGGGACAGCTGCCAAGCCGATGGTTGAGTTGGCTGTTCAACGCCGCACCGTGTCTTTCTCAACGGCTAGCTCAACGGCTCTCTCAACTCTTCTCTCAACACCTGGCCACTGCGCTTAAGCCGATTCACTCATTTGCTCAGCACTCGCCGTTGGCAAGACGTGCAAACGCCGGCCGATCTCTTCGCCCATTCGCTGTGCCAGTTCGCGCTCGCCCATCACCACGCTGTCGATGCCCATGTCTTTCAGGTGCTGATACTCGTCGTCATGGTGCGTCCGGACAATGATGTCGATGTCCGGATTCAGTTGCCGGGCCAGCTCAATCACCCGCCGGGTCTGGAACCGCTCCGGCGTGGTAATCACCAGAATGCGGGCTTGGGATAATTCGGCATGTTCGAGTATGCCTGGCAACGAAGCGTCACCGTAAATGACCGGCAGCTGCCGTTTGCGCAGCGTCTCGACAAAATGACGGTCGTGTTCGATGACCAGATACGGCAACTGCATCGCATCGAGCTGGGCGCCGATGCGCCGACCAACCCGGCCAAAGCCAATCAGCACCACATGATCATGCATGTGCTGCTGGCCGAGTTCGGTGGCGGGTGCAGCAAGCTTGTCCTGATTGCGATTGAAGCGCGCTGCCCAGCGCGGATTTTTTTCGATCACGGCCAGAATCGGTTTGATCGAACGGAAGGTCAGCGGATTGAGTGTGATGGAAATCAGCGCGCTGGCCAGAATGATGTTCTGGCCTTCAACCGGCAGCAATCCATGCAGCATGCCAAGGCTGGCGAGTATGAACGAAAACTCGCCGATCTGGGCCAGACCCGCCGACACCGTCAACGCGGTAACCAGCGGATATTTGAACGCCAGCACAATCACAAACGCCACCAGCGACTTGCCGATCAGAATGATGGCCACTGCCGCCAGCACATGCCAGGGACTGTTCAGCAGCACGCTGGGGTCGAACAGCATGCCGACAGCAACAAAGAACAACACCGCGAAGGCATCCTGAAACGGCAAGGCGTTGGCCGCAGCACGGTGACTGATGTGCGAACCGTTGATCACAACGCCGGCCAGAAACGCCCCCAGCGCGAATGACACCCCAAACAGCGTTGCGGCCGCGTAGGCAATGCCGAGCGCGACCGCGATGACCGCCAGCGTGAACAATTCGCGCGAATCGGTTTTGACCACCAGTTGCAACAGCCACGGCACCACCTTGGCGCCAGCGACGATCATCACGGCCGAAAAGACGCTGACCTTGACCAGCACCAAACCCAGCGACAACCAGAAGCCGCTGTTGCTGAGCAGATTGTCGCCACCTTTCAGCGCATCGAGCGCCGGCAACATCACCAGCGCCAGCACCATGACCAGATCTTCAACCACCAGCCAACCGACCGCGATGCGGCCGTGCACCGTGTTGAGAACTTTGTGCTCTTCCAGCCCGCGCAGCAGCACCACCGTGCTGGCCACCGACAGCGACAAACCGAACAAGATGGCCGCCGGCGTATCCCAGCCCCACCAATGCGCCAAGGCCGCGCCCATTGCCGTTGCCGCCAGGATTTGCAGCACCGCGCCCGGCAGCGCGATGTGACGCATCTTCAGCAGATCGCGAAAAGAGAAATGCAGGCCAACGCCGAACATCAGCAGGATGACGCCAATTTCGGACAATTGCTGGGCCAGCGAAATGTCGGCAACAAAGCCAGGCGTGTGCGGACCGACCGCGACCCCGGCCAGTAGATAACCGACCAATGGCGGCAAACCGATCCGTACTGCCAGCAGACCGGCAACAAAAGCGAACAGAAAGCTGAGCGCAATGGTCGCGATGAGCGTGTGTTCCACGATGGCAACTCCTGTTCTCAGGCTGATCTGTTTTCAGGTCAGACGGTTGTCAGGCTGGAGCAACGCTCATGAAGAGCAGCAACGAAAACGGTTTAACGAAAACTGCGGCAGGCCGTATCAGTACGGCCTGCCATGCTGTGATGCGATGATACGGTGATGCACATCGAATCTGTCCGTAGCGGGCAACAACCCCGATGCCCCATCCACTGCCGCCAGCTCAATGTGCCGATTTGGTCATCTTGTCCAGATAACCCATACCGAAAGCCGACGCCACAAAGGTCATGTGGATGATGACAAACCACATCAGCATGTCGCTGGATTGCTCGGAGGCTTGTTTGAGGATTTCAGGCGTCAGTTCGATGCCTTGGTCGCGCAGCGATTTGACCCGCTGGGCATAGACACTTTCAACGCCGATAAATTTCTGCAGCAGATGAATGGAGGAAATCGCCACAATGGAGGCCGCCACTTTCTGCTTCAGCGTGCTGGCATCGAGCTTGCCCATCCATTCCAGCTTCTCCGAGCCTTCGGTTTCGAGCTTCGAAACAAAATTCTCATATCCGGAAAACATCACCATGACCAGCAAGCCGCCAATCAGCGCCATGTCGACCAGGGCCAGGACAATCAGCACCAGATCACTTTCGCTTTTGCTCAGCAGTTCCGGGGCGACGTGGATCAGCTCCTGAAAAAATTTCACGGCCAGCGCTATCAACGCCAGCGACAGGCCCAGATAGATCGGTGCCAGCAACCAGCGACTGGCATACATGCTGCGCTCAATCAAACGTTCCACTACCAGCTTCTCCTGCAGAGCTTGAACAATGGCCCGGGATTGTAGCAGCCGCCGCCGCCCGGGTTTAACACTCCGCACTTGCCGTCGACGTCAGCCCGACTACGCTTAAGGCTCTCCCTGAACGTCAGGAGTTTGCCCATGTCTCGTCTTGTCATTTTCCTGTCCGCGGTGGCGCTGGCCGGGGCCAGTCACGCCGCCGAGGTCAGCTTGCGCGCCGATGTCTGGTATCCGATGAACGGTGAGCCGGGCGCCGCCAACCCCGGCTTCATGGTCGAAATCGCCCAAGAGGCACTGAAAGCCGGCGGCCACACCGTCAACTACCAGACCCTGCCCTGGGAGCGGGCGGTGGCAGAAACCCGGGCCGGCAAATTTGACTGCGTGATTGGTGCCTACAAAGACGACACCCCGGACTTTGTTTTCCCCGATGAGCCCTACGGCATGGATGTGCAGGCCTTTTTCGTCAAGAAAGGTCAGGCCTGGCATTACGGCGGCAGTCTCGACAGCCTCAAGGGCACCAGCGTTGCGGTCATCGGCGGGTATGCCTATGGCGACGAGTTCGAAGCCTTTGCCAAAGCCAATCCGACCGGTATTCAGTCGGTCAGCGGCGACAATGCGCTGGAGCAGAATCTGAAGAAACTGCTGGCCGGGCGCGCCGTGACCACACTGGAGTCGGTCTATGTGGCCGAAGCCAAAATCAAGGAAATGGGCCTGACCGGCCAAATCGAGCAAGCCGGCCTGTTTGGCGAACCGACTGAAATGTACATCGCCTGCAGCCCGGCCAAGCCCAGCTCCAAGGATTACGCCAAGCTGCTGACTGACGGCATCCGGCAACTGCGCAGCAGCGGCAAGCTGGCCACGATTCTCGGCAAATACGGGCTGAAGGACTGGAAGAAATAGCGCCTTGGCCGGTGCGGCACGATTCAGGCCGGATTCAGTTGCCCGGGCTCAGCATGGCGGCAACGGTGCGAACTCAGGTTCGCCCGGCAATCACAAGGAGTCTGAATCATGCGCACCCTGACCCTGACACTGGCCGCCCTGCTGCTGGTCAACGCCGGCCTCGCTGACGCCCGCGACCGGCAAGATGAGCGCGGTCGTGGCAATGCCGTCTATAGCGAACAAGGCCGCAACAGCGGCGCCTCGGACCGGCAATACCGGGACGACGGCCGCCGCGACAGTGGTGACCGCACAGGTGACCGCAATAACGATCACAACTACAGCGATAACCGCGACCGCGGTCGTGATGCCTTGGGCAATTGGCGCGACACCGATGCCGATCAGCGCAACTGGCGCGACAGCAACAGCCGGGAGCGCAATGACCGGGATCGCCATGCCGATCATGATCACCGCGGCCGCGACTGGGATGATCGCCGGGACTGGCGTGACAACCGCGACTGGAACGATCGCGATCACCACCACTACCGCGACTACGACAGCCGCGACACCTATTACTACTACTCGTCAGCACCGCGCCGGGTGATTTACTTCAATGACGGCTACGGCCATTACCGTCACTACCGGCTGCGCGGCGATTATTACAGCCACTTTTACGACCCGTTCTATTTCCACGGCGGTGTGCATATTCACGCCGGTTGCCATTACCACCACTTTGGTGACGCCATTGCTGCCGGCATCGTGATCGGCGCGATTCTGGGCGACTGGTAAGGCGCGAACCGGCGACCGTGATGACAACTGTCGGCGGGTAATTGCAGGGCCCTGACAAGGGTAATTGTGCACTGCAATTGCGGACGGAATCGCGTTTGCTAGACGAGCAAATCCGATGTGGGTAATGAGGGTTCCTCACGTCGGGTCTGTCCAGGGCGCAGGCAACTGCGCCCTGTTCTCTTTTCGGCGGATTGCCACGCCGCAGGCGCGCCCCCTCGTGCCCTACCCGGACTGGCAATGAGCAAAAAAAAACGGCGGACTTCGGTCCGCCGTTTTTTTATTTCGCTGCGGCCGTCATTTCTCCAGCTGCTGCCCCTTGATGGCCGTCAACGCGGCCCGGGCCTGCAATTCGGCGTCTTCATAGTGGCGCAGTTCCGCGGCCAGCTGTTCCGGATCGGCCGAGACCAGCCAGTCGTCACCCTTGCGAACATTGATCACTTCAAAGCTGAGCCGCAAATCGCGGCGGCGCTGCAGCTGGCGATTGCCCCAGGCCGAGAATTGGTTCGGCACCAAGCGGTAATGTTCCAGACTCTGGCCCGGCAACGGCCGGATCAGTTCGTGGGTCAGCACTTCATGCACCCACGGCTCACTGCGTTCCGAGCTGACCAGGGTGCCGCGCAGCTTGACGCCGGTAACGGCCTGATCGGTGCGGTTGATCAATTCAAACTCGACCACCGCCTGCGGCATGTAATCGCCGGTGGTCCAGCTGTATTGGGCATTCTGGATACCGACATCGCGCAGCTGGGCCAGCTCGGCCTTGGCTTGCTCGAGCTTGGCTTTGACTTCCTGCTGCGCCAGCTGCGCCGCCTGGACCGCGCGTTCTTCCCGGCTCTTGCGCAGTACCGCCGCCTTTTCAATGATGTCTTCGTAATCATCGCCGTCCAGCACGCCGAGCAGGGCCGGGCCGAGCGTGGCGTCCTTGGCAATTTCGACCGGATCGGTCGGCGGGGTACCGAGATAGCCGGTTTCCGACAGCGCAATGACCGCGAGCGCATCGGCCAAGACCGCCCGATCGGCGGCCGGGCGCGACTCGGCCATTTCGCCCACACTTTCAGCCAGCGCGTCCGTGTCGCTGTTGTCGACAGTTGGTTGGCAGGCCGCCAACAATACTAACGACAGGCACAGCAGCTGCCGCATAAGGCCCTCGTCTGAATCAAACAGCCAATAATGTTGCTTATGGTAGCAGGCTGCAGCGGAACCGCAGTGCCAGCGATCCGACCGATGGTGTCAGCCAACCCGTCAGCCGGCATCGGGGTGGTGTCGGCGCCGGCCCATTCCGCCGCTGCGGCCCGCGCCGCTAGCCAATCAGCCGGCGCAGGGCATCGATATCGTAGGCCCGGGCATAACGTTGCAGCTGCTCGCCCAGCTTGGCCTGCTCCGGTTCGCGGTCGAGCAGCTCGGTGCCAAAGTCGCGGATCCGGGCCAGCGCACCAGCGGTCAGCCAAGCCCGCAAATGCGCCAGCTCGCTGGCGGACAGCGTTTCACTGAGCGACAGCAATTCCGGCACCGGCGTCGGCGCGGAATGGCTGTAGCGGTATTGCACCGGCAGGCATTTGGCGATGGTCGCGCAGGTCTGCGCCAGATCGACCGGTTTCAATACCAGCCCGTCGAAATAGTCACGAATGTCAGCATTGACCTGGGCGTCGAATACGCTGGCGGTGAACGCCAGCACCGGCAGACCCGGATAGTCACGGCGCAGCCGACGCGCGCACTCAATGCCGTCCATGCCCGGCATCCGGATATCCATGAACACCAGATCCGGACGCGCTGCGGCAATACTGGCCAGCGCCGCCTCGGCCGACTCGACGGTGCTGACCCGAAAACCAATCTGGCGCAACTGCAGCGCCAGGGTGTCGCGGTTGTGGGCGACATCATCGACGATCAGCAAGCTCGGCGGCGTGCTGTCGAGCAAGGCCAGCGGCGTCGCGACCACACCATCTTCCACCGGGGCATCGCTGATCGGCATGGCGACGGTAAAGCGGAAACAGGAACCCTGGTTCGGTACGCTTTCCACTTTCAATTCGCCGCCGAGCATTTCGACCAGCCGGCGGGCGATCGACAGGCCCAGTCCGGTGCCTTCCTGACGCCATTGCTGGGCAGTGGTGCCGGCCTGTTGGAACGGCTCGAAAATGCGGGCCTGATCGCGTTCGGAAATGCCGACACCGGTATCGCGCACGGCAAATTGCAGTTGCCCCGGCTGGACATAGCGCACCGACAATTCGATCTGGCCACGCTCGGTAAATTTGACCGCATTGCCGAGCAGATTGATCAGCACCTGTTTCAATTTCGCCGAATCGCCAACCACCGCCAAGGGCAAGCCGGGCTCGCGGATGCTGAGCAACTGCAGGCCTTTGGCCTCGGCGCGCGGCCGCACCACGGTCAGCACATCATCGATCAACCGGATCAAGGCAAACGGCGCGTCCAGACGCTCCATCCGGCCCTGTTCGATTTTGGACAGATCCAGAATGCGGTTGATGAGTTCCAGCAAATGATCAGCACAGCGGTTGATGTTGGCGACAAATTCACGGGCTTCGCTTTCATCACGGGTGCCGTGACTGAGCAGCTGGGCGTAACCGATGATGCCGTTCAACGGCGTCCGCAATTCATGGCTCATGTGCGCCAGAAAATAGGTCTTGGCTTCGTTCGCCTGTTCAGCTTGTTCGCGCGCCGCAATGAGCTCCTGCTCGATGCTGTTGCGGCGCAGAATTTCGGCTTCCAACTGCTGATTGGTGTCACTGAGTGCGTGCGTGCGCTGGTCGACCATTTCGGTCAGATGCTGCTGGTGCGTACGCAACTCGCTGAACACTTCCAGGTAACGCTGGGCCAGCGCCTGCAATTCGTTGGGTGGCAATTCGGCGACGACTTTCGGCAGCGCTTCGACATTGCCGGTGTCGATCAAGGCATCCTGCAAATCACACAGCGGTCGGCCAACGTAGCGCTCCACCAGGATATACATCAGCAGCAGCACCGCCAGGGTAAAGCCGCCGACCAGCGTGACCATGCTGACCAGCGATTCGCTCAGCAGATTGCGCAGCTCACTGTCGTTGAACCGCAGACTGACGGCGGCCAGTTCGGCACCGCGGGTCTGAATGGTGAACTTGCGTTCGATAACGCCGCCGGAATCGAGCTGCGCCGGCATTTCCGCCTGCTCCAGCAGCTTGCTGTTGCCGCGCCGATCAAACCACCACTCATAGCGGGCTGCGCTCAGATCGGTGACCCGAACGCTGGCCAGTTCATCGAGGTACGACAGCGCCTTGACCGCTTCGGCGATCTGGCTTTCATCGAATTCCCAGAGTGGCTCGCGCAGCGCCACCGACAGCACCTCGGTCGCCCCGGCCATGCGTTGATCGAATTCCTGCTCGTAGGTCGATTTCATCGACTGGAAACGGATGTAGCCGAACAGCGGGATCAGCACCAGCACCAGCACGGCGACCCGAACAAACAGCTGCCACTGCAACCGAACCCGACGCGTTGCCGCTTGCGTCATGACAACACCTCGTTGGCCGCTGCATGGTGACTGTCGAGATCAAATACCGGCCGCAGCAATTCCTGATTGCGGACCAGCAATTGCAGCAGATTCGGATCGAAATGTTCCGGCCGGGTGCGGCCATCACCTTCGAGCAAAATGCGGATGGTTTGTTCGTGCGCAATCGGTTGCTTGTACGGCCGCCGCGAACGCAGCGCGTCATAAGTGTCGACCACGGTCGTGATCCGGGCGGCCAGCGGAATGTCTTCACCGCGCAGACCATTGGGATAGCCGCTGCCATCAAAACGCTCGTGGTGGCAGCTGGCGATTTCGGCTGCCATCTGAAACAGCGGTTGGGAATATTTGCGCAGGATTTTTGCGCCGGCTTCGGCATGGGTGCGCATGATTACCCATTCGTCATCGTCAAGCGGCCCGGCCTTGAGCAGGATGCGATCCGGAATCGACACCTTGCCGATGTCGTGCAACGGCGCTGCGTGATGAATGCGCCGGCAAAAATCGGCGTCACAACCGGCCAGCTGGGCCAATCGGCTGGCGTATTCACCGATCCGGCGGGTGTGGTTGCCGGTATCGCGGTCGCGAAATTCACCGGCCCGCGCCAACAACGCCAGTGCTTGCTCGTAGGAATCATTCAACTCGTCGACCAGCATGTGCACGGTCTTGGTCTTGCGATCGACCTCGTCTTCCAGATGCTCGCGCAGCCGATACAGCTCCAGATGCGTGTTCAGCCGGGCCAGCAATTCATCGGCCTGAAACGGCTTGCTGACGTAATCCATGCCGCCGACCTGAAAGCCGCGGATCTTGCTTTGCGGTGTGCTGTCCGCCGACAAGAACAGCACCGGGACTTTGCCCAGACCCGGCAGCAAGCGCAGCCGGGTGCAAGCTTCGTAACCATCCATGCCACCGGGCATCATGACATCCAGCAAAATGATTTCCGGCGTCGCCTGCGGTGCAATCTGCAAGGCCATTTCACCGCTGTTGGCGGCGAACACATCAAAGCCCTGTCGCTCCAGCATCTCACCCACTACCGCCAGATTGGTGCTGTTGTCATCGACAACCAGAACCCGTCCCATTTTTGCCATTCCCGGCCCCACCATCACTGTGTCTGCCCAGCTGAACTGGCTGAAGTCTAGTCCATGATGCCGACCCGAGATCGTCGGGTCAGCGCTGGCGTGCCCGCCTGACGGCTCATCTACACGCCACGTAGTCGTTGTAATGTCGCCTCAATGCGCCGCTCGCATGGCCTTGCCGGCGGTCGGCAGGCCCTGGTGCGCGCGCAGCAACTGCACCAAATGGATCAACGTCCGCCGCCGCGAGGTGCTGGCCCGAAACACCAGCCCGACATTGCGCTCGGTGCTGGCTTTCAGCGGCAAATAACGGACGCCGTCCTCCTGCTCGCGCACCGCCATTTTCGGCATCAGGGTAATGCCGATGCCACCGGCCACCATCTGCCGCAGCGTTTCCAGACTGCTGGCGCGAAAGGTGGCGTTCTCGCCGGCGCCGGCCAGATGACAGACTTCCAGCGCCTGATCACGCAGGCAGTGGCCGTCTTCGAGCAGCAGCAGCGACTGGCCCTGCAAATCCTCCAGCTCGACCTGCTTGCGTTTGGCCAGCGCATGTTGCTTTGGCACCGCCAGCATGAATGGCTCATGAAACAGCGAAATGGCTTCCAGGCCCTCATGCGGAACCGGCAGAGCCAGCAGCGCAGCATCGAGCTCACCACGCAGCACCAATTGCACCAGATGCGGCGTTTTGTCTTCGACCAGAAACAATTTCAGATCCGGCAATTTCTGCCGCAGCAATGGCAGCACCTGTGGCAGGTAATACGGCGCCAGCGTCGGAAAGGCGCCCAGCCGCAATTCGCCGACCAGCGGATCCGACGCCGAGCGCGCCAGCTGCACCAGCGCATCGGCTTCCGAGACGACCCGGCGCGCACGCGCGGCAATGTCGGCGCCGAGCGTGGTCAATTGCACTCGCCGGCTGTCGCGTTCAATCAACTGCGCGCCCAGATATTCCTCCAGCTTTTTCAGCTGCTGACTCAAGGTCGGCTGCGAGACATGGCAGGCCTCGGCCGCCTTGCCGAAATGCTTGTATTCCGCCACCGCTACCAGGTACTGCAAATCACGCAAATTCATTGCGGGTTCTCCAGCCATGCGCGCCGCGGCCACCGGCCGGCGCAATCATAGGCAATGCCTATCAGACTGATTAAACCATTCGAATGGGCTTGGCAAGCGCTTTCCCCGAAGATGGCGTCGCCAAAACGAAGACACCATCGTCAGCAGTGATACGCCATTGCCGATGATGGTCGTGTTTTGGCAACCGCCGGGCTGGCAACCACAGCAGGCACTGAACACATCGCCCGCTTGCGCCGTCTCAGCGCCGCTAGCGTGACGCGGGTCTGAATTAACCGAATACATTTTTTCCCTTAGCAGGAGTTGCACCCATGTTGTCCGTAGGTAAAAAACTGCCAGCGTTTAACCTGAAAGCCGTCGTCAGCAGCGACATCAACACCGCCTTCGTTGATGTCCGCAACGATCAATTTGCTGGCAAATGGCTGGTGCTGTTTGCCTGGCCGAAGGATTTCACCTTTGTCTGCCCGACCGAGATTGCCGAGTTTGGCAAATTGAATGGCGAATTTGCCGATCGCGGTGCGCAAGTGCTGGGTCTGTCGACTGACTCGGAGTTTGTCCACCTGGCCTGGCGCCAGCACAAGGAAGAGCTGAACAAGCTGCCGTTCCCGATGCTGGCCGACATCAAGCGCGAGTTGTCGGATGCGCTTGGCATTCTCGATGCCGAAGAAGGCGTTGCCCAGCGCGCGACCTTCATCGTTGATCCGGAAGGCGTGATTCGGTTTGTCATGGTGACCGATCTGAATGTCGGCCGTAACGTCAAGGAAGTGCTGCGGGTGCTCGATGCACTGCAAACCGACGAACTGTGCCCGTGCAACTGGCAAAAAGGCCAGGACACGCTGAAAGTCGCCTGAGCCTGATCGGATCTGAACTGGTCGCAGCGGCTCGTGACCGAGCCGCTGCGAACCACACTGAATATTTCACTGAACCCTTATCGAGCGCGCGTGTGAACCACGTGCGCAGGAGCGAGTCATGTCCACCGAAAATGTCGCCGGCACTTCCGCCATTGAAACGCTGCGCGCCGCCCTGCCTGACTCGGCGCGCGACATCAAACTGAACCTCGGCACGGTGCTGACCACCGACGGCGCGCCGGATCTGAACGACCAGCAGATCTGGAGCATTGCGCTCGCCGTTGCCTACTCAACCAAGCATGATCGCGTTGCCACCGCCGTCGAGGCCGACGCCCGTTTGCATCTCGATGACGTGCACGTCAATGCCGCCCGCACCGCTGCCACGGTGATGGCGATGAACAATGTCTACTACCGTTTTCTGCATCTTGCCGGTGACAGCGAGCTGAGCAAATTGCCGGCCCGGCTGCGGATGAACGGTTTGGCCAATCACGGTATTGCCAAACTTGATTTTGAATTGATGGCGCTGGCGGTATCGGCCGTCAATGGCTGCGGCATGTGCATCGAGTCACACGTGCATGAGGTCAGCAAGCAAGGCGCCAGCAAACTGGCGATCCAGTCGAGCGCCCGCATCGCGGCGGTGATCGTCGCGACCGTGCAGGCGCTGAGCTTGCCGCAGTAATCAGCATCACGCGGGAGCGGCAGCCGGCAGCGGCGTTTGGCCGCTGCGGTTACGGCGCCCGGTGCAGTTGCTGCTCGCGGTACAGCAGATACAGACCGCAGGCGATCACCACCGACGCGCCGGCCAGCATGCTGGCGCGCGGCACGGCCTGCCAGACCAGAAAATCGAGCAGCACGCCCCAGATGATGGCGGTGTATTCAAACGGCGCCACCACACCGGCCGGCGCCCGGCGAAACGCTTCGGTAATGAAATATTGACCGAGTGCGCCGGTCAGGCCAACGCCGATGAACCACGGCCAGTGCTGCCAGTTGATCGGCGTCCAGTTTGGTGCCGCCAGACTGGTCGCGCCGAGCGACAGAAAAATGGTGAACCAGAACATCATCGCGGCGGTGCTGTCGGTGCGACCGATGATGCGGGTCAGAATGGCCGAGAACGCGTAACAGGCAGCGGCGAACAACACCGCCAGCGCACCCAGACTGAAAAAGCCGGTGCCGCTCGGCCGCAGCATGATCAGCACGCCGATAAAACCGATCACAATCGCCAGCCAGCGCTGCCATTCGACATGCTCTTTCAGCAGCGGCACCGAGAAAGCCGTGATCAGCAGTGGCGCGACGAAAAAGATCGAATAGGCATCGGTCAGGCTGAGCGAATGCACGCCGTAAATGAACGCCGCCAGCATCAGCACGCCAATCCCGGCGCGCAGCGCATGCAAAGGAAGCCGCGCCGGCCACATCGCCGACCAGCGTTGCCGCCATAGCAGTGACAGCAGGACAAACGGCGTCGCGGTCAGCCCGCGCAGGGCGCTGACTTGCATCGGCGGGTAATGCACGACCAGCATTTTCAGGAACGCATCCATGCCGGAAAACAGGGCAATCGCACACAGCATGGCGATGATGCCGCGCCGGCGTTCGCGCTGGGCGCGCTGGCGGTCGCTGTCTGTCAGGCTGGTCATTGCTGGGCATCCGAATCCGGCGCCGACGGCGCCGCAGGGCCGGGCATTCTAGCTGAGCAGGGCCGTCACTGCCGGTCATGCGGTGGTTCGGGCTAGACCCGCCTGGCTGGACCCGCCCGGCCAAGACCAGCCATGGCGCGCGGGACCGCGAGCGTCCTCCGGTATCGCCCACGTACAACCGGCACGCCGGACCCCGTTGGCAGCCAGTGAGCGCTGGCGGTGGCTGTCATCAGCCGGCTTTCGCCGGTCTCCGATCGGCCGCTCAGCAGTGCTACCATGCGCGCCCTTTTTCTGTTGCCGGTCGTCCGTCCCATGCAGTTCCGCCACCTCTGCCTGTATCGCATCCGCCCCGAAGCCCTGCCGAATCTGGAAACCCTGGAGGCGGCGCTGCGCGAGCAGCCGTTTGCCCCGTGTGGCGCGACCGAGCCGCAGCGGGTCGGCTGGGTACCGGCACTGGATGACGAAAGCACCGCCTACGTCCACAGCGGCAGCGGTACTGGCACCTGGCTGGTCCGGCTGCGCGAACAGCGCCGGCTGCTGCCGGCCGGGGTGATCCGCGAGCAGCTGGAAGATCAGGTGCGGCAGATTCAGGACAAGGAAGGTCGCAAGCTCGGCAAGAAAGAAATTGTCCGGCTCAAAGACGAGCTGATGTTCACGCTGCTGCCACGCGCGTTCACCAAGACCGGCGACACGCTGGCCTTGATCGCGCCGGAAGCCGGGCTGATTCTGGTCGGCGCCGGCAGCCTGACCAAAGGCGAATTGCTGCTGAACGCATTGCGGCTGGCGCTGGGCTCGTTGCCGGTGGCGCGGCCGGCGTTCTCGGCGCCGATCCCGGCCTTTTTGACTGCCTGGCTGCAAGGCGAGCGCGAAATGCCGGCCGGTTTCACCTTGGAAGACGCCTGCGAAATTGCCGATGAAGAAGGCACCGTGCGCTGCAAGGGCATCGATCTGGTCAGCGACGAAATCCGCAAGCATCTGGAACTCGGCCGGGAAGTGCGCAAGCTGGCGCTGACCTTCGAAGACTCGCTGAGCTTTACCTTGCTGCCGGATGCCCGGCTCGCCAACATGAAACTGTCCGAGCGACTCAGCGGCGAACTCGACAGCCAGTTCAGTGGCGACAAGTTCGAAAACCTCGATGCCGAATACCAGCTCTGGTCGCTGACGCTGCTGCGTCTGCTGCCGCGTCTGCTCAGCAGCATTGGTGAGACCGCCAGCTAAGCCGGGACTGCTTTCGCTCGGCCGTATTTTTCCATCTAACAACCGTTTTCCATCGAACAACAGTTTCACCTCAATCAACATTTTCACCTCGAGCTACACTTTTTCGTTGCCGACTGGTCGAACGCCGTCGTCAACGAAAAAGGAGTCGGGCATGCGCAACGCTGCCGGGGTTATCAGTTCGGTTGTCTGTTTGCTGATCGCATCACTGTTCAATGCAACGGCCAGCGCCGCCGAGCCGGCGTCGTTCGATTCTGCTTTCGATACCGTTGCCGCCTTCCGTTACCTGCACCAGCCCGATCTGGTCTTCAACACCGTCAACCACCAAGAGCTGCTGCTCGATGTCACCCGCCCCGACGACAACCGCGCCCGCCCGGTCTTGTTGTTCTTTCATGGCGGCGGCTGGGCCTACAACAATAAAAACCACGCCGACATGTGGCTGCTGCCCTGGCTCGCCGAAGGGTTTGCGGTGGTCAATGCCGATTACCGCAAAGTCGATGTCGCCACAGCCCCCGGCGCGGTCGACGATGCCCGCTGCGCGCTGAACTGGATCGCGCTCAATGCCGACCGCTTTCATTTTGATCTGAACCGTATCGTCGTCTCCGGCCATTCCGCTGGCGGCCATCTGGCGCTGATGACGGGCTATGCCACCGACAGCGGACTGTTTGATCGACAATGCTGGAACGGCGACGGGCCGAAAGTGGCCGCAGTGATCAACTGGTATGGCATCACCGATGTCGCCGACTTGCTCAGCGGCCCGCACCAGCACGCCTACGCAGTGCAGTGGATCGGCAATCCGCCGGACCCGGTTGCGCTGGCCAAAAAAGTTTCGCCGCTGAGCTACCTACGCAAGGATGTGCCACCAACCCTGAGCATCCATGGCGATGCCGATACCGTGGTGCCGTACAGTCACAGCCTGCGACTGCACGAAGCGCTGCGCAAACTCGGTGTCACCGAGCAATTGATCACCGTGCCCGGCGCCAATCACGGTGAGTTTTCCAACGAGGCGGTAACGAACGCCTACCAAGCAATCTGGGCCTTTTTGGCTCGACAAAAATTGCTGCCGGACCAAGACCGCGGCAGCGGTAAATAGGTTTATCGTTGCCAAACCGGCGGCAACATCTCGTCCTTTCCGCAGACTCGCACACAGCGAGCGCACTTGGCAGCCCGTCAAAGTCTGGCGCGATGATAAAAAAATGACCTGTCCCTGTGACGAATCCCCGCAGCCAGCGAATCATGAGTGGAATCCCCTCGTTACCGGAACCCGATCATGTCGGAAGTCAGTGCCACGATGAGCCTTGATACCCGTCAGGCGTTTGCCGCGCTGCTGGAGCGCCATCGCAAGATTGTCTTCAAGGTGGCCAATAGTTATGCCTGGCAACCAGACGATCGCGCCGAGCTGGCGCAGGAAATTGCCTTGCAGCTGTGGCGCGCCTACCCCAACTACGATGCCAGCCGGCGCTTCTCGACCTGGATGTATCGCATTGCACTGAACGTAGCCATTTCTTACGTCCGTGAGCACAGCGAGCGGCGCGCCAATACGGTAGCGCTGGATACCGACTTGCATGACACCGCCGACCCCAACGCCCGCGATCCGGAACTGGCGCAACAACTGAGCACGCTGCACCGGGTGATTGCCGCACTCGATCCGCTGAACCGGGCGCTGATGCTGTTGTATCTCGATGAATACAGCAACCGGGAAATTGGCGAAGTGCTTGGCCTGAGCGAGACCAATGTCTCGACCAAGCTGAGCCGTTTGAAGCAACGCATTCGTAGCGAACTGGCCTGAGCCAGCCGCAACACTGGGAGACAGAACATGAGCAACCCGATGGAACTGGATGATTTGAAAGCGGCCTGGCAGGCCATGGATCGCAAGCTGGAACAGCAAAACGGTCTGCTGTTGCTGCAGGCTCGCGAATCGCAGTTCAAGACCCTGCGCCGGCGCTTGCTGCCGCTGCGCTTTGGCCAGGCGCTGCAGATGTTGTTTGGCGTCGCGTTGATCTTGCCATCAGTAACGGTGTGGTCGTCGCTACGCGATGGCAGCGCGCTGTTCTGGGCCGGGATCGTGATGCATGTCTACGGCGTCATGCTGATCGTGACCGGCGGCATCATGCAGGGTTTGCTCAGTGAATTTGATCGCGGCGAATCGGTGCTGACCAACCAGAAACGGCTGGCGAAAGCGCGGCGCTTTTATGTGCTGGCTGGCATGAGCGTCGGCCTGCCGTGGTGGCTGCTCTGGATCCCGTTCATGATGGTGATCAGCGCGGCCGCTACCGGCGTCGACTTCTATGCCCGTATGCCCAGCGCGATCAACTGGATGCTGCTGGTGGGCGTGCTGGGTCTGGTCGCGACCCTGCTGCTCCATCGCTGGGCCATGCGGCGACCGAGCTGGGCGAACCGTATCGAACGCTCGGCCGCCGGTCGCAGCCTGAACCGGGCCAAAGCGACTCTGGATGAAATCGCCGCGTTCGAGCAGGACTGAGCGGATGGGCGCAACCGGCTTGCTGTCAGCAAGTTGCCAATAAAAAACGCGGCCAGTGGCCGCGTTTTTTATTGTCTCTTTTTTCACTGCCGCGTTTTTGCTTGGCGTTGCTTGGCCATGCTCAGCGCTTTTTACTTCTCGCTGTCTTGAAAACGCTTCAGGCTGGCGACGATTTCGGCGCGGGCGGCGTCGGCGCCTTCCCAGCCGGTGACCTTGACCCATTTGCCTTTTTCCAGATCCTTGTAGTGCTCAAAGAAGTGCTGGATTTGCTGGCGCAGCAACAGCGGCAAATCTTCATGCGATTTGACGTCGTCATACAGCGGGGTCAGTTTCGACACCGGCACCGCCAGCAACTTGGCGTCGCCACCGGCTTCGTCGTCCATTTTCAGCACGCCGACCGGACGGCAGCGGATCACGACGCCGGCTTGCAGCGCAAACGGCGTCACCACCAGCACGTCGGCCGGATCACCGTCATCGGAAATGGTGCCGGGAATGTAACCGTAGTTGCAGGGATAGTGCATGGCGGTGGCCATGAAACGGTCGACGAAAATGGCGCCGGTTTCTTTGTCCACTTCGTATTTGATCGGCTCGGAATGGGCCGAGATCTCGATGATGACGTTGATTTCGTCCGGCACTTTCTTGCCGGCCGGGACTTCTTTCAGGGCCATGTCGTTACCTGCTTTGGCGACTTGCTGCAGACGGAAGGCCAGCACTGGCGGCTGACCCGGAAAAGGGCGCGCATTATAACGACCTTGCTGCAGTGCGACAAAGCGCGTTTCGGAATGAAACGGACCCGGGCGATTCCAGCAGTTTGGCCGCAATCAGGGTAGGCCGGAACGGCATTTGTGCACAGGAAAAACCCGAAAAATGGCACTGGGGTCCGGTACGGCCGGCCGCGATGCTGAGCCTGCAGGCCCCGCTTGAGGGCCGGAGGGAGAACCACGATGTCTGTCCAAATGCTCAGAACCGAAACCGTCGGTGCCGATCTCGGCCACACCGGACTGACGCTGTTGCTGGCCATGACGGTCAGTTTTGCCTTGCTGGCGCTGATGGCCCGACTGGTTGACCCAGCAGTGACGCCGGTCGTCTCGCACAGCGCGCCGATC
Organism: Permianibacter fluminis; assembly: GCF_013179735.1. Taxonomy (NCBI): domain Bacteria; kingdom Pseudomonadati; phylum Pseudomonadota; class Gammaproteobacteria; order Pseudomonadales; family Pseudomonadaceae; genus Permianibacter; species Permianibacter fluminis. The sequence goes on from NZ_JABMEG010000001.1 coordinate 39,258, forward strand.
TGGGCAGAACCCGCGCTGTTGCCGGCCAGTACCGAGAAGCAGCGGCGGCCACGGACTCTGCCAAAGGCGCCGCAGCAGCAGGCAGCCCAGCAGTCCGGGCCCCGCATCGACCGGCTGCCACCGGACGTGGACGGGAAAGGCGATGCGCTGCCGCCATTTGTGCCCGAGGGCAACCCCGGCTGGCCGGGTGACAAGCCCGTTCCGGGTCGTGTCGGCCCTGACCTTGACCAAGCCATGGCCAGCGAAGGGTTGATTCCGCTGAGCCAAATTCAGCCGCTCTACCCACGCGCCCAAGCTGCACAAGGCATCGAAGGCCAGGTCACACTGCAATTTCTGGTGCAGGCGGATGGCTCGGTCAGCGATGTCCGGGTCGTCAATGCCACGCCACGCGGAGCATTCGAGGCCGCCGCGCGGCAAGCGGTCAGCAAATGGCGTTACCGCGCCCATGGCAGCGCCGCGATCAGCCAAACCGTGACGCTGGAATTTCATCTGGACGATTGAGACCACGCCGCTTCGGCAGCAACGAACCGCGCCCTGATCGCCCGGTCAGGGCGCGTGTCGTTGCCGGTTGCGCTTTGGCACGCTGGCACCTACTTTTGCCTTACGCATCTTTTCGTCGACACCGAGGCATCTTGCGCCAGTCTCTGTATCTGCTGTGGCTGATTGTCCGCGTAGTGCTGGCTGGCGTAGCGCTGACCGGCTTGGCGCGGGCCGCCGAGTCACCCTCGCCCACTGAGCAGCAGATCAAACCGCTGCTGGACCAGGCATCCGACAGCTACTCCCTCGATAAAGCCAAAGCCAAAGCGCTGGCCGATCAGGCCCGGGCGTTGGTGCGCAGCCAACCGGCAAAAGATGCCGAAGCGCACTTGCTGTCTTATGAGTGCTGGCTGGCCTTCAGCGAGCAGGATGCTGCGGCCGCCATGCGGCTCGCCGAAGCCGGCATGGCCTTCGCCCGCGACGCCAAACAAGATCGCTGGTATGCCGATCTGCAGATGTGTCGCGGCTTTGCCTTTGAAAGTCAGAGTCGCTATGACGAAGCCCTCGCTGATTACGAATTCGCCATCAGCGAAGGCCGCCGACTCGACAATCACGAATTGCTGTCCGATGCGCTCAGCTCACGCGCCGATCTGTATTCATTGCGCGGCAATTTTGCCAAGGCGCTGGCGGACTATCAGGAATCCTATCCACTGTTTCTGGAAATCAACCGGCCGCGCAACATTCGTTATGTCCTCGGCGGCATCGCCAATCTGTATTCCCGGCTCGGTGAGCATGAGCGGGCGCTGGAATATTTTCAGCAGTTGCTGACGGCAGCGGAGGCCTCCGGCGAGCCGCCGGTGATCGGCGCGACGCTGATCAACATTGGTCATGCGCTCAGCCGCAAACACGAACCGAAACAGGCGCTGGAGCGTTACCAGCAAGCCTGGGACATTTTCAAGGGTCTGAACTTTCCGGGTCAGCTGGCCGTGTTGCAGCAATCGATGGGCGCCTGTCAGGTCGAGCTGAATCATCCTGAGCTGGCGCTGCCGCTGCTCGATGATTCGATCGCGCGCTACCAGAAGATTGGCGATCCGATTCAGATTGCGTTGACCAAAGTCTATCGCGGTCAGGCCTTGCAAGGTCTGCATCGCGAACGCGAGGCGCTGGCCGAGTTTGATGCCGCCGTGCCGGTACTGCGTGAACATCAAATGCTGCGCTATCTCGCCGATGCCGAAAAAGCCCGCACCCAACTGCTGGCCAGCAACAAGCAATGGCCCGAGGCCTACACGGCGCTGGACGGCTTTCTGAAAACCCATCTGGAGTTGGATAGCCAACTGCGCGAAGAGCAAACCGCGCGGATGCGGGTGCAATTCGACAGTGAAAAAAAGGAGCAGGAGAACCGGCTGCTGCAAAAAGAAAAAGCCATGACCGACAAGGCGCTGTCCGATGCCGACCACATCCGCTGGTTGCAATCGGTGGCAATTGGCCTGGCTGCACTGCTGCTGGTGGTGATTGGCTATCTGGCCTACAAACAAGTCAAAGCCACTCGCCGCATGCAGGCGCTGGCGCTGACCGATGAACTGACCCGGCTACCGAACCGGCGTCATATCCTGACTTATGCCAATGATCAGATTGCGCTGGCGCGCGACAACAAATCGGCGCTCAGCGTGCTGGTGTTCGATGTCGATTATTTCAAGCGCATCAACGACAGCTACGGCCATCTGACCGGCGACAAGGTGCTGCAGCGCATTTCGGACGTTTGCAATGCCGCGCTGCGCGAAGGCGACAAGCTCGGTCGCACCGGTGGCGAAGAGTTTCTGGTGATTTTGCCCGGCACCAAAGCGGTAGCCGCGATGGATGTTGCTGAGCGGCTACGGCAAGCGGTTGACGAAATTGATTGCCGCGACCTGCATCCGGATCTGCACGTCACCATAAGTCTCGGCGTCTGCGAATGGGACAACAGTTTCGACGACATTTCGCAGCTGTCCCATCAGGCGGACAACGCCCTGTACCGGGCCAAGGAAAGCGGCCGCAACCGGGTTGAACTGGCCCGTCGCAACGAGCCCGATCAGGTGCCGGCGCAGCGCAGCAGCTGATCGGCACAGCTAGGGTTCAGCGCAAGCTGTAATCGGCAACCAGCCCCGCCGTCAGCACCAAACCATACAGATTGTTCAACTGGAAAGCCCGGAAGCAATCCGCCGGTTTGCGGCTTCGCGCGATCAGCATTTGCACCAGCACCAGCAGCGCTGCCAGCGTCCAACCGGCGAAATACGGCGCGCCCAGTTCCGCCCGCAGTCCCAGCATGAACAAGCCCAGCAAGGCAAAGCCGTGAATCAGGCTGACCAGCAGAATGTCGGCATCGCCGAACAAAATGGCGGTCGATTTGATACCAATTTTGCGGTCGTCGTCGCGATCGACCATGCCATACAGCGTGTCGTAGGCCAGCACCCACATCAGCGTGCTCATGTACAGCAGCCAGGTAATGGTCGGCAGTTCGTTCTTGACCGCGGCAAACGCCATCGGAATCGCCCACGCAAACGCCGCACCCAGCACCACCTGCGGGAAATAGCTGTACCGTTTCATGAACGGATAGACACTGGCAATGGCAATGGCCGCGAACGACAGCATCACGGTGAAACGATTCTGGCTCAGCACCAGGGCAAAGCTCAGCAGCGCCAGCACCAGAAACAATTGCAGCGCTTGTTTGGCGCTGACCTTGCCGGTCGCCAGCGGCCGGCCTTTGGTGCGCTCGACGGCGCCATCAAATTTGCGATCAGCGTAATCGTTGATCACACAGCCGCAGGCGCGCATCAGCGCGGTGCCGAGCACAAACACCAACAAGGTGCCGAGCGGCGGTACGCCACCGGCAGCAAGCCACAAGGCCCACAGCGTCGGCCACAGCAACAGAAAAATGCCAACCGGTTTGTGCCAGCGCATCAACTCGATATACGGCCGCAGTTGACTGAGCAAACTGGCCGATGACGACTGTTTGCTGCTTTTGCTGTTGATAGGCCTGCTGTTGTTCGGCTTGCTGTTGGTATTGTCAGCAGCCTTGTCGACGGCTGTGTCGACGGTTTTGTCGATCGCCCTCGCTGGCAGCTCGCTGGCAGCGGTATCCTGTTCGGGAGCAGTCATCCGTACCTCTATGTCCACGTCGTTGGTTTTTGGCGCTGATCAAACGTAAGCGTTCACGAGATGGCAGCGCGTCACCACAGCAAGGCCGTGCGATGGTCACGACACACTGCGACAACCACCACAAAAAAACTACAGCAAGCGTGCCAGCGCCGGCAATGCCACTTCATGCACCAGCAACGGTGCACCACGCAGCAGAAACCGCGAGCGCCGCGCCGGGATGCCGCGCTGCCACGGCAGCTGCAATTGCAACAGGCGGCGCGCCAGCAATTCGCGGCCATCGAGGCTGCGATACTGCAAGGTCTCGCGCACGCCATCGCCGGCAAACAGTAGCGCGCCCAGGGCGCGACCACCAAGCTGGGTCAGTTCGCGATTGGGCCCGAGCAGGCTGCGGGCGGGGATCACGGTGCGCGCAAAAATGACGGCCAGTTCGTCACGGCACAACACCACTTCGCGCACGTAGCAAGGCTGTGGTGCGTTGAAACCCAGCGCGCTTGCCTCTTCGCCACGAACGGTTTGCCAATGCTGCAGCAAAGGCCGAACCGTAATGGGTCCGAGCCGCGCGATCAACGCCTCGGTGAACGAACCGGTTTCGGTCATCAGTTGCTGCAATGCTGGCGGCCAGCCCGGCGCCTGTTCGCGCCAGTTCAGTTGCATGATTGCGACCGCCGGCCGTTGTTTGGCGCGCAAAGTGGCTGAGCCGACTTGGCCAGCAAAGTGAATGAAGGCATCACGTGCAGGTCTTGGATCACGGTACAAAGAAGCCGACATTATACGCAGCCGGACTTGCCGGCGACTGCTCGTACCGCTATAACGTCGCCGCGACCGGCCAGGCCGGTTCCGATGGGTGCAACCGTAACGAGCGACAGCCGCGTAGCTGTCCTGCAGGTGAAATGATGAAGAAGTGGCAATGTCTGGTCTGCGGCCTGGTTTATGACGAGGCGCAAGGCTGGCCGGAAGATGGCATCGCGGCGGGTACCGCCTGGGCTGACGTTCCCGCGGACTGGCTGTGCCCCGATTGCGGCATTGGCAAGGCCGATTTTGAAATGGTCGAAGTCGACTGAGCCTGACTGGCAGCCGCAACGCCGCTGACTATACTTTTGACCTTGTCCTCAACCGAGCGCGGCCGCATCCCCGCTCGGCAATTCAGGAGTGGTGTCATGGCGCAGCAAATCCGCAACCGGCTGGCAGTGATGAAGGCTCTTGCGGTAATGAAACTAGCAGTCGCCTTGATCGGCCTGTTGCTGCTGAACCAACCGGCCACTGCCAATAGTGGTGGCGGCGCGGATGCCGATCCAGAAGGCACCAAGTATTTTGAGTTGTACCCGAATCTGGTGACCAATTATCAGAAAGCCGATGGCAAGCTCGGCTTCCTCTCAGTTGGCATTCAACTGAAAATCAAAGGCAGCGCCGGCGTGGAGTTGGTCAAACAGCATTTGCCGTTGATGCAGGATGCGGTGGTCTGGCTGTTGCGGGCCCAGAGCGAAACGGCGGTCAAGGATTTGGCCCAGCGTGAGACCCTGCGGCAACAAACACTGACCGAACTGCAAACCCGGCTCGAAGCCGAAACCAAGCAAAAAGAAATCATTCAGGACGTGCTGTTTACGAAATATGTCTGGCAGTGAGCAGGCCCTGATGAAAAAAATGCGACCACCGGTCGCATTTTTTTTGCCCACGCAAACAGGTTCAACCTCACCTCACCTACACCTACACAGGTCAGCACAGGCTGGTGCCGGTCAACGCAGCCGCGACAGGCCACCATCCAGCGCCAGCACCTGGCCGGTCATGAATGGCTGCGCTGCGGTCAACAATCCGCTGGCCAGCGCCGCCACGGTCGCGGCGGCGCCAATGGTTTTCATCGGATTGCGATCCGCAATCTGTTGCCGTTTGCTATCGCTGCTGAGCAACGGCTGCGCCAGCGGCGTGTCGATCAGTGCCGGCGCGATCGCATTGACTGTGATCGCTGGCGCCAGCTCGGCGGCCAGCGCGCGCGTCAGTCCTTCGATGGCGCCTTTTGCCGCCGCGATCGAGGCATGAAAAGGCAACCCGGTTTGAGCCGCAACAGAACTGAAAAAAACAATCGCGGCCTGATCGGCCGCTTTCAGCGCCGGCAAACACGCCTGCACCGCCCGCACCGCGCCGAGGCAATTCAATTCCCAGTCACGTAAAAAATCTTGTTCATTGAGTCGGCTGAATGGTTTCAGATTGATGCTGCCCGGGCAGTAAGCCAGACCGTGCAAACGCTCCGGCAGTTGCTCCCGCGGAAACGGTTCGGTCAAGGCATCCCAGCGAAAGCGCACGGCCGCATGCAAATCATTGGCATGTTCCGGCTCGCGACAGGCCAGCCAGACGGCGTGATGTTGCAGCAGCAACTGCTCAACCAGCGCCCGACCGATGCCCCGGCTTCCGCCGATCACCAAAATATTCGCCATGACAGTTCCCCGCATCCGTTGGCGTTATTGCCTTCGCCACTGATACGGACATTGTTGCCAAGGCGTTCACCTGGCGACGATTTTAGGCGGCACTAATAATGATGGGGCAGATAGCCTTTTTTTGTCGGCCATTTTTATCATGACCGTCAGCAAAGCCGTTGCTGGTATGCGGTTTGCCGCGACGATGATTGCGATGCCAGCCGCCGGCCTCAGCCGCTGACAAACGGCAACTGCCGTTTCCAGCCTTCAAAACCACCGTCGACACTGGCAACGGACTGAAAGCCCTGACTGGCAAAAAATTGCGCGGCGTTCTGCGAGCTGTGGCCGTGATAGCACATCACCAGCAGCGGCGCGTCCGGATTGGCCTTGGCCAGAAACTCGGCCAGATTTTCATTGCCGACTCGGATCGCACCATCAACATGACCAGCGGCGAAGGCAACCGGATCGCGAATGTCGACCAGGGTGGCGCCCGCCGCCAATTGCTGTTGCGCCTGCTCGGCACTGATGCGCTGAAAACTCATGGATTACTCCTGTCGATCACGTTGGCAACTATCTGCCACTCTCTTTTTTTTTCCGCGGCATCAATCGGCTGGCCGGCGCATATGGAAATGCGGAATGCCATCTTCCTGATAGGGTTGATCAAACACGGCAAAACCGCAGCCTTCATAGAACCGGCGCAGATAGGCCTGCGCGCCAATTACGCAGGCCTGACCGGGATAGTGCTGGGCCAGCGCCTGCAATCCGCGGTTGACCAGCTCGCGGCCAAAGCCGCCGCTACGCGCACGCGCTGCCGTGCAGACACGGCCAAGCGCCGGGCAGCCGGAATCGGTGCGCGCTGCCGGCACCACCCGCAGATAGGCCAGCAAACCGTCCGCGTCCTGCGCGTAAACGTGCAGACAATCCGGATCGCGACCATCGATGTCCGGATAAGGACACATTTGCTCGATCACGAACACCTGCTGACGCAGCTGCAATATGGCGTGCAGCGTCGCGGTATCCAGTTCGGCAAAGCGGCGGCACTGCCACTGCACGTTGGTGGTGGTCATCACCGGACTCCTGGCGGACAACTCAGTGCCAGCCATCGCGGCGACGGCCGCGCATGGCACTGACACCCCAGCCGAGCACCAGCCCCACCAGCACGATCAGCGCGCCGGCGTACATCACCTCGCTCTGAAAACGGCGCTCCAGCACCGCGTTTTGTTCGGTCAGTGTTTCCAGCTGGTTTTCCAGCTCGACCACCCGCACCTGCAGTTCGTGACTTTGCCGCTGCAACACTTCGCGTTCGGGCAAAGAGGCTTTCATGCCTTCAAGCTCGCTGACCGCGGCATTGAACCGGGTTTCCAGTTCGGCAAAACGGGCGACGGCCGGCGGCGTGGTGACCACCCGTTCCGCTTCAATCCAGCCCTCCGGCCCGCTCGCGGCGCGGACCCGGACAAAGCCGGTGCCCGGCGCTTTTTCCATGATCTGCACCGGCTCGCCGGCCCGGATCTGGTTGATAGCTTTTTGTTCCTTGGCGGCGCCGGCACGCAGCGAGGCCGTCAGCTGGTCGGTGATGTAATGGCTCGGTGTCGGCGTCGGCGCCGGTTCAGCGGCCAGCACCGCGCTGGCAACACTGAGGGCCATCAGCAAGCCCAGTCCCTGTTGGATTACTGCCACCGTTGCACTCCTCCTGCGTTGTTGTCGTTCTTCTGCAAGCATCTGCGAGCATCTGTGAGCGTCTGAGTCCGCCGACCAATTGTAACAGCGCCACTGCGGACACTGGCAGTTTGCCGATTGCTTGCTCGCAGGCGCCAGCCATCCACTACAATGCCGACCTCGATGCGCTCACCGGATCCCGCCCCTGCCATGGCCCGCGAACTTGAATTGAAACTGGCCACCGACCCGGACACCCTCGCCGCGCTGGTGGCGACCCGGTTGCCAGCCGGCTGGCAAGCCGGCCCCTGGCAGACGCAGCGGCTCGGCAATCGCTATTACGACACCGACGATCACGAGCTGCGCGATCGCGGTATCGGCCTGCGGCTGCGCCAGGCCAACGAGCAATTCACCCAGACCATCAAGACCGCCGGCAGCAGTGTCGGTGGCCTGCACCGGCGCAACGAATGGAACGTCAATGTCGCCGGTCCCGAACTCGATCCGGTGCGCTTGCCGGAAACCGAATGGACACCGTGGCTGACCAGCTTGTGGCGCCAGCAAAAATTGCTGACCGTGTTCAGCACCGATTTTGAGCGGCGCTCACGCGAACTGCGTCACGACAGCGGTACCGTAATTGAATTTGCGCTGGACCACGGCGCCGTTCACGCCGATGAAGAACACGATCCGATCAGCGAAGTGGAAATGGAACTGCTGGCTGGCGACATCGAGCCGCTGTTCGAACTGGCGCGCCAACTCATCGCCCACCATCCGCTGCACCCGGACAGTCGCAGCAAAGCCGAACGCGGCTACCGGCTGCTCGGCTGGCACGACATGCCGACTACGCGACTGCAACCGATTCTGATCAAGGAAGGCGCCACGCTCTGGCAGATTCTGTTCGACACCGTCACCAACGCTTGGTCGCACTGGCAGCTTTACGAAAAGGAATTTGTCAGCAAACCGTCGGTTGCTGCCGCCGAACAAATGCGCCGCGCGCTCGGTCTGTTTCGACATGCTCTGGTCTGTTACAGCGGTCTGCCGCTACCGCTCGCCATGCACGGCTGGCGCCGGCAACTGACCCACATGCTGAAAGCGTTTCGCTGGGTCGGCACGGCGCGTGCCCAGCTCGCCGCCGACGATATCGTCTGGTCCAGCCAAGGCGAAAATTTTCTGCCGCATCACGATGAATTGGTCGAGCTGCTGCCGGATGAGCGCGATTTTGCCAGCGGCATCATTGCCGTGGAAAATCTGCTCGACAGCCGTCGCTACGCGCTGTTTGCCATCAACATGGGCCAGTTTCTGGCGCAGGCGCCGAGCGATATTGCGCCGGCCTTGTTGCTGCCTGCCGATGAACGCGCCACCGAGCTGGTGATCCGGCAATGGGAGGCGTTGCAAAAAATCTGGGACAGCGCGCCCCATTCGCAGGACTTCGGTTTTTATGACCGGCAAAAACGGCTGCTGCGCCGGGCGCTGTGGTCCTGTCTGATCTTCGGCGAACTGTTCGACGACCGTCAGCGCGCGCTGTTCATCAACCCCTGCCGCGATCTGCTGGCCGGCATTCAGGACAACCAGACTCTCGCCAGCCTGGATCACCTGGGCCGGGAATTGTCCGATGCGGAATACCGTGATTTCACCGGCTGGCTGTTTGCCCAACGCGAAACGCTGTGGAGCGCCCTGCAAATGACCCGCGAATTCGCCTTGCGCGCCGAACCGGAAACGCTGGAAAACGGTTGACCGGGGCCGCACGGCAAATCGGCTGCGGGATTTGTGATTGAGTGATTGAGTGATTGAGTGATTGAGTGATTGAGTGATTGAGTGATTGAGTGATTGAGTGATTGAGTGATTGAGTGATTGAGTGATTGAAAGATTGAAAGATTGAAAGATTGAAAGATTGAATGAGTAAGTGATTCGGCGGCGGCAAAACGCAATCGTTTAACTGCTGTGATTTGGCGCAACACTCGCTTCATCAAAAGCAAGCAGCCGATAAAACAACAACGCCCCGAAGTCGGGGCGTTGTTGTTTTTACTGCGGACGTGCGGCTTAGTTGCTGGCCGCTTCCGGCGCTGCGTCAGCACCTTCTTTGGCGCAGCTCCAGCCCATGCCACTCAGCTTCTCGACAAAGCCTTGGGCCTTGATCGCGCACTGGTCGACTTCAACACCGTAATGCCACAGTGTTTTGGCCGGCTCACCCGGTTGTTCGGTATCTTTGCTGTACTGAACGTCGCAGGGTTTGCTGCTGTCATTGTCCATGTGCACCACGGACACCTTGCGCACAGAGTCACCCATTTTGCAGACCGTAACGTCGGCTTGTGCGGCGCCGGCCATCACCAATGCAGTCATTACCCAAATTGCTTTCATGTTTGTCGCCTCCTCCCTGAAATCGGGGCCGGAAGAGTGTGAGTGCAGCGACCGGCGCTGGCAAGATGGCACCGCGGTCAGCGCACGAAAATATCTGCTGGCGCGCCGCGCACCCGCGCACCCGCGCGGCCGGACGGGCGCACAAGCCACACTGCCGGGCTCAGCGAGCCAGCAGCGGCGGCATCGGACAGTTCAGCCGCTCGGCGATCACTCGCAGCAATTCCCGTTCGTTGACGGTGACTTCCTGGTCGGCAAGCGCCAGCTCGGCCAGCGTGCTGAGCAGTGGTTTTTTCAGCAACGGGGTCAGCCGATCCAGCGTCAGCAGCGCCTGATCCAGTTTGACCGCATCAAACTCCACCGGTAAATCGGCCGCGCTGATGCCGAAACTGCTGAGCGTCTGCTTGTAGTGAGCACTCATTTCGTCGGCGCGACTGCCGGATGCCTGCGTCACCAACCCAATCACCAGCGCCAGCTCGTCCGCGACGGCGGCAAACCGGGTGATGGCAGTCGTGGCCGAGCGGCTGGCGGCCGGTTGCAGCCAGTGCCGGAGCAGGGCGCTGAGCACGTATTCGAATGGCGTGATGGTCTGGTCGAGCCGGGCCAGGGCCAACAGGGTGCTCAGCAGTTGCTGGCGTTCAGGCTCGCGCAGCATTTCCAGCGCCGGTCGGGCGCTGGTGATGAGCGCCAGCCGACCGTCAGCCGGCAGTGCCCGGGCCGCGAACAGCAGCGCCGTGACTTGCGCCCGTTCGGCCGGGCCGCGTTGCTGTTCGATCAGGTTCAGCGCGGCCACTTGCTGTCCGGCACTTTCGGTCAGCATCAGCGCCAGCATCAGGGCACCGGCCCGCTGCCGATCATGACTCGCTTCGCGCAGCGGCGCCGGCAAGCGCTCCAGCAATTGCTGGGCGTAATCCAGATGCGATGGCGTCACGGTACCAACACTGGCCACAGCCTGGCGCGCGGCCGCGTGGCCGCTCAGCGCACTGACGCCGGCGCTGGCAAGCGCACTGCTTGCTGCGGATTCAACCGCCACCTCGTTGCCTGCAACATCGTTCCCCGCAACAACATTGCTCGCAGCCTGACTGACCCGGCGCGCCAGCACCGCTGGCGTAAAGCCCAGCGCGCTGATGCGATCGTCCAGCGGGGGATGGGTCGACAGCAGTCCCGACATCGCGACATGCACCGATTCGCCAAAACACATATGGCTCATTTCTTCCGCGTGCGCGCTTTGCAGCAACGAGCTGCCGCTGGCCAGCTTGATCTTGGTCAGCGCACCGGCAATGCCGCTGTTGTCACGGGTGTATTGCACCGAGCTGGCATCGGCCAGAAATTCGCGCTGACGGGAAATTGCTGATTTGATCAGGCGACCGAAAAACAGCCCGACGTAACCGATGACCAGCAGCGCGATCGCCAGAATGATCATCGCCAGTACTATATTGCCGCTGTCTTTTTTTGACCGGCCACCACCGACATGGCGCAGGCTGCGCAGCAGAAATTCGCCGAACTGGCCGAGCAGCAGAATGCCGGCCAGTACGCCCATCAATTTGACATTGAGGCGCATGTCGCTGTGCATGATGTGGCTGTATTCGTGGCCAATCACGCCCTGCAACTCCTGTCGATTCAGTTGCTGCAATGCGCCGCGGGTCACCACCAGCACGGTTTCTTCCGCTTTCAGCCCGGCGACAAAAGCATTGATGCCCTGCTCTTCATCCATGACATAAATGCGCGGCAGCGGTGTACCGGAGGCGATCGCCATTTCCTCGACCACATTGATCAGTCGCCGCTCAAGCGGATCACTGGTTTCCGGCAACACCCGACGGGCGCCGACCATGTCGGCGACCGCCTGCCCGCCACCAGACAGCTGGGCCATTTTCAGCAGACTGCCCAGCGCGATCACGATCAGGGTAATCAGTGATAACCAGCCAAACGCCGCCGAGCCAAACCATTCGGCCGGTGGCAATTTGGTGACGCCGGAAATGCGAAAGGCAAAATAGGTCGCGGCATTGACGGCGACGACGATCATCACCACGGCCAATATGAAATAGCCCACCAGCCATTTGCTGCGCCGCCGAGCCCAGTCCTGACGACCGAAGAAATCCATCCGAGCGTTACCCTGCCATTGAAAAAACGTAGCCCGGATTAGCCGTAGGCGTAATCCGGGTTCGCGCAGCGAACGAGGCCACTCCGTTCAACGCCCAAACCAGCAACGTTGCACGACGCGTGTGCCGCAACAATCTCAGCTGAACGACACCTTCACGGCCTTGCGCACTTCCGGGTTGTCAACTTCGAACAACGCCGCCGCCTGGAAGCCGAAATTGTTCGCGATCAGATTTTTCGGGAACTGCTCACGGTAGGTGTTGTAGCCCATGACCGCGTCGTTGTATGCCTGACGGGCGAACGCCACTTTGTTTTCGGTGGAGCTCAGCTCTTCCATCACCGTGTTCATGGTGCTGTTGGCTTTCAGATCCGGATAGCTTTCCGCGACGGCGAAAAACTTGGTCAGCGCGCCGGTCAGTGCACCATCGGCCTGCATGACGTTCTGCACCGCACCGGCATCTTCCGGATGGGCGGCTGCAAGCTTGCTGGCCGACAGCGCCGAGTTGCGGGCGGCAACCACGGCTTCGAGCGTTTCCCGCTCGTGCTTCAGATAGGCCTTGGCGGTTTCGACCAGATTCGGGATCAGGTCGTAGCGACGGTTCAGCTGCACGTCGATCTGGGCATAGCTGTTCTTGAACCGGTTCCGCAACGCAACCAGACTGTTGTAGATGCCGATGGCCCACACCACCACCACGGCGATAATGGCGAGCACAATCCAGGTCGTCATGAAGCACACTCCTTGAGGCTGTTGCAAAGACGGTACGGCTGACAGTCAGCCGACGACGTCCACGAGGGAACGACTGCTGGCATTAAAGGGAAAGACCGGCAGGAGTGCAAGCGCTGCTATAGTTGCGTTTGTATCAGAGCGTATTGAGTTTGCCCGTCCATCATGAATCCCGGTCATTTCAGCCCCAGCCTTGATGACAGCCTGCTGGCGCGCGGCGAGCGCCATTGGCAGGCGCTGTGCGCGCAGCAGGAACCGCCGTTCGACAGCATGCTGCGGACACAAGCTGTTACCGCATTGGCACTGAGCGATTTTGTCGCCGACCAGCTGCTGCGTCGACCGCTCTGGTTGCACGAGCTGCACGACAGCGGCGTGCTGCGCAGCGCCGACCGGGTGGCCGCGATCCAGGCGGCATTCATGACCGCCGCCGACACCGACAATGAAGCCGAGTTCATGGCCCGGCTGCGCCGCCTGCGCACCAGTGTGATGCTGGCCATTGCCTGGCGCGATCTCTGCGGTCTGGCCGAAGTCGAAGAAACCCTGCGCCATTTGACTGCGCTGGCTGACGCCAGCGTCAGCAGCGCGCTGCATTTTCTTGAGCGCGATTTTGGCAAACGGTTTGGCACACCGGTTTACCCCGACAGCAACGCTACCGGCGCCGGACAGGCCGAGCCGCAGCAGATGCTGGTGCTCGGCATGGGCAAACTCGGTGGTGGCGAACTGAATTTTTCCTCCGACATCGATTTGATCTTTGCCTACGGCGACGATGGCAACGGCAGCCATGAAACAGCGGGGCCGCGCAAACTCGAGTACGTCGAATACTTCACCCGGCTCGGCCAGCGGCTGATCCATTTGCTCTCCGCCGCGACCGAAGACGGTTTTGTGTTCCGTACCGACATGCGTTTGCGGCCCTATGGTGACAGCGGTCCGCTGGTGCTGTCGCTGGATGCGCTGGAAGATTATTACCAGGATCAGGGCCGCGAATGGGAACGCTTTGCCATGGTCAAGGCGCGCGTGCTGCACGGCGATGCCCGCGCCCGCGCCCGCATGGAAGCGCTGATCAAACCGTTCGTGTTCCGCCGCTACATCGACTACGGCGTGCTCGAAGCGATTCGGCGCTTGAAAGCGCTAATCAATCAAGACCAGCGCCGCAAACAGCAGAGCGACAACATCAAGCTCGGTGCCGGTGGCATTCGCGAAGTCGAATTCATTGTCCAAGCGTTTCAGCTGATCCGCGGCGGCCGCGAAGCCAGCCTGCGTGGCCGCAGTTTGTTGCAAACGCTTGCGGCGCTGCCGGGACTTGGCCTGCTCAGCGAAGCCGAGGCCGGCCAGCTGCGCGACAGTTATTTCTTTTTGCGCAAAACCGAAAACGTGCTGCAGGCCCAGCGCGACGAACAAACACAGTCGCTGCCGACGGAACCGGAACGGCGCAATCAATTGGCAGCAGCACTCGGCTTTACCGATTACCACGCATTCAAGGCACAGCTTGATCATCACCGCGACGGCGTTCACGCCCTGTTCCGTTCGGTGTTCGGTGAACCGACGCCACTGACCGAAGCGGCGCCGCCGCCATCGCCATTCCGGGCCTTGTGGCTGCGCCAACTGAGCGACGAGGAAAGCCTTGGCTTGTTGCAGCAGCACGGCTTCACCGATGCCGCTGGCACGCTGGCGTTTCTGCATCAGTTTCGCGATGCCGGCACCGTCAAAAGCCTGAGCGAGCGCGGTCGCTTGCGGCTGGATATTCTGATGCCCTTGCTGCTGGAGCGCTGTGCCGATGCCGTTGGCGGCGATCACAAAGCCGAAAAGGTGCAGACCAATCCGGATGAAACGCTGCGGCGCGTACTGCAACTGCTGCGGGCGGTCTGCAAGCGCACGGCCTATCTGGAATTGCTGGCGGAAAATCCGGCCACGCTCGGCCAGCTGACCCGCTTGATGGCCGATAGCCGGTTCATTGCCGAACAGCTCAGCCAGTATCCAATACTGCTCGATGATCTGCTCGACGCCAAAACCCTGTACACGCCGCCGGCACCGGAATCGCTGCGTGCCGAATTGCAGCTGGCGCTGCTCCGCATCGAACGCACCGATCAGGAACAATTGCTGGATGCCCTGCGCGAATTCCGCCACAGCCACATGCTGCGCATTGCGGCCGCGACGCTGGCCGGCGCGCTCGATGTCGGCAAGGTCAGCACCCATCTGACGGCGTTGGCCGAAGCCATTTTGAACGAAGTGCTGGAGCTGGCCTGGGAGCACTTAGTAGCCAAGCACGGCCGGCCGCCCGATACCTTGACCGACAAGCAATTCCTGATCGTCGGTTACGGCAAGTTTGGCGGCAGTGAGCTCAGTTTCAGCTCCGATCTGGATCTGGTTTTCATCTACACCGGCGATCTGCATAGCCAGACCGATGGCGACAAAGCCATCGGCGTCGATCAGTTCTACAGCCGGCTGGCGCAGCGCATTGTCCATATGCTGAGCACGCGCACCGGCAGCGGCGTGCTGTACGAGGTCGACACCCGTTTGCGGCCATCGGGCAATTCCGGTTTGCTGGTTTGCACGCTGGAGGCCTACCAGCAATACCAGGACGGTGAAGCCTGGGTCTGGGAACATCAGGCGCTGGTGCGCGCCCGCGCCGTGGCCGGCTCGGCGGCGCTGATGCGCACGTATGCCGCGTTGCGCGAGCAGGTGCTGCGCCGACCGCGGGATGTCGCGCTGCTGGCCGCCGAGGTCGGCAACATGCGGCAGCGCATGCGGCAAGTGCTCGACAAAAGCACCGCCACCGAATGGGATCTGAAACACGGCGCCGGCGGCATCGTCGACATCGAGTTTCTGGTCCAGTACTGGGTGCTGGCCGCCGGTGCCGGGCTCGGCCGGGCCTTGCAGCACAGCCACAGCGCCAGCCTGTTGCAGGCGCTGGCCGAGCGGGATCAGATCAGCGAGCAGGAATCGGCGCAGTTGCGCCAGATTTATCGTCGTTATCGGGAAGACGTGAACCGGCTGGCACTGCAGGATCGGCCGGCGCGTGCCGCAGCCGACAGTTATCCGGAGGAGCGTGCCACGGTCAGCGCCATCTGGCAGCGCCACCTCGGCAGCAACCGGCCGGCGGCGTTGACCACGCCGAGCTGAGAGCGCGGCACGGAGCGCCGGCGGGCTGGTATAATTGCGGCCCGGAGCGCCGTGCGGCCACGTTGCCAACTGACCGCTGGCAGCAGCACGCTGAAAACTGCACGCTTAACACCGAACGCTCACAACTGAATACTGATCACTGACACCCACCCATTGCCAACCGAGGCCCGCCGTGTCGCACTCTTCCTCTGCCAGCAGCAACCCCGCCGTCAAGACCTATGAAGTGACCAAAAGCGATCTGCCGCTGTCCTGCCCGGGCAAGTTCATGACGCTGTGGAACATGCACCCGAAAGTCTATCTGCCGATCGAAAGAACCGGTCACGCTGCCTGCCCGTACTGCGGCGCGCAATACAAGCTGGTCGGCTGATTTGCGCCAACCGCTCACCGACGCCACAGCGGCAGCAAAACAGATCCTGATTGTCGGTCCGTCCTGGGTCGGCGACATGGTGATGGCGCAGGTGCTGTTCAAATTGCTGCGGCAGCAACATCCGGATGCCGGCATCGATGTGCTGGCACCGACCTGGAGCCGGCCGATTCTGGTCCGCATGCCGGAAGTTCGCCGCGCAATCGATCTGCCGTTTGGCCACGGCGAATTTGCTTTTGGCAAACGCCGCGCACTCGGCAAACAACTGGCCGATACCGGCTACGATCAGGCGATTGTGCTGCCGAACTCCTGGAAATCCGGACTCGTTTCCTACTTCGCCGATATTCCGCAGCGGACCGGTTGGCGCGGTGAAATGCGTTATGGCCTGCTCAACGATCTTCGTCCGCTCGACAAAACCCGTTATCCATTGATGATCGAGCGCTTTGCCGCGCTGGCCTTTGCCCGTGACAGCGCGCTGCCGGACAAACTGCCGTGGCCGCAATTCAGCGTGCGTGCCGATGACATCGACAGCGCCTTGGCCGCCATGCAGATTGACCGCCCAACAACGCCGGTGCTGGCACTGTGCCCCGGCGCCGAATTTGGCCCCGCCAAGCGCTGGCCGGATCGGCATTACGCGGCTGTCGCCAACCATTATCTGGATCAGGGCTGGCAGGTGTGGCTGTTCGGTTCGGCCAAGGATCGCGATGTCACCACGCTGATCAACGCCGCCTGTGCCGACCGCTGCGTTGATCTGTCTGGCCGCACCTCGCTGGCACAGGCGATCGATCTGATGTCATTGGCAACGCAGGTGGTATCCAATGATTCCGGCCTGATGCACGTTGCCGCGGCGCTGCAACGGCCGCTGGTCGTCCCGTACGGTTCATCATCACCGAAATTCACCCCACCACTGTCGGAACAGGTGCGCATCCTGCAACTCGATTTGCCCTGCAGCCCCTGCTTCAAACGCGAATGCCCGCTGGGTCATTTGAATTGCCTGAATCAGCTGGCGCCCAGTCAGGTGCTCAACGCGATTCGGGCGCTGCAGCCGCGTCTGCTGTAACGCTGCTGTCACCACGCAGGCCATCACGTGACCGAATTTTTTCTCCGCCCTGATCTTCGCGACGCACTGGCACCCGGCAATCGCTTTGACGACGTGCTGGCCCTGCAAGGCCAGGTGTTCCGCGAACTCGATGGTCGCCGCACGCTGCGGTTTGTCCGCGCCGGCAAATCGTATTTCGCCAAACTGCATTTCGGTATCGGCTGGCTGGAAATTTTCAAGAACCTGCTCAGTGGCCGGCTGCCGATCACCAGCGCCCGCAACGAATGGCTCGCCATTCGCCATCTGGAACAACACGATATCGGCACGATGACACTGGCCGGTTACGGCGAACGCGGCCGCAATCCGGCCCGCATCGAATCCTTTGTACTGACCGACGAATTGACCGACACCATCTCGCTGGAAGATCTGGCGCTCGAATGGCTCACCACACCACCGACGCCACACTTTCGCCGCGCCATCATTCACGAGCTGGCCCGCATCGCCCGCACCATGCACCAGAGCGGCATGAATCATCGCGACTTCTATCTCTGCCATTTTCTGCTGGCCAACAGTCAACGCCATGCCCATCGGCTGCGTTTACACCTGATTGATCTGCACCGCGCACAAATCCGCGCGCAAACCCCGTATCGCTGGCAGCTGAAAGATTTGGCCGGTTTGTATTTTTCGGCAATGGATGCCGGTTTCAGCCGCCGCAACCTGCTGCGTTTTGTTCGCCTCTACAGTGGCAAACCGCTGCGCCAGCTTGATGCCAGCGAGCAACGACTGTGGCGTCAGGTCGAAGGTATGGCGATACCGCTTTATCAGAAGCTGCATGGCCGAGCGCCCAGCACACTGTTCTACCGGTGACGCCATGAGCGCCCATCTGCATCTGGTTTTTGTGCTGCTGGATTATTTTCCGTTTGGTGGCCAGCAACGCGACTTCATGAAGATTGCAACTGCTGCAATGGCCGCAGGTCATCAGGTCACGGCGCTGACCCATACCTGGCAGGGCGACGTGCCAGACGGCATGCAGGTGGTATCGCTGCCGGCCACCGGCCGCAGCAATCATCGCCGGCTACACAATTTCGCCAGTGCTGCGCTGCACTGGTGCCAACACCATGCCGTCGATGTCCGCATCGGTTTTCTGCGCATGCCCGGGCTGGATGTGTATTTCGCCGGCGACCCCTGTTTCCGCGCTCGCAGTCAAGGCAGTTACGGACGCTGGATTCAGTGGCTGCCTCGCTATCGCACGATGGCCGCAATGGAGCAGGCGGTTTTTGCCCCGACGGCAAGCACTCGCATTCTGACGTTGACGGTGCGTGAACAGCAGATCTACCAGCAGTGCTATGACACGCCGTCAGCGCGATTCACGCTATTACCGCCGGGCGTGACTGGGGCATTTCAACCGCTCAGTGTTCAGCAGCGGCTGAGCCGCCGACAGGCTGCAGGATTGCGTGCGCAAGATCGGTTGTTACTGATGGTGGGTAGCCACTTTCGTACCAAAGGTGTCGACCGCAGTCTGCAAGCACTGGCAGCGCTACCGCCTGAACAGCGTAACAATTGTCAGCTATGGCTTGTCGGTGCTGGCAAATCTGCGCCGATGGAAAAACTGGCCGCGCGACTCGGCATTGCCGGGCAGGTGCATTTTCTTGGCGGCCGCTCCGATGTGCCTGAGCTGATGCAAATCGCCGATCTGTTGTTGCAACCCTCGCGCACTGAACTGGCCGGCATGAGCATCGTTGAAGCGCTGTGCAGCAATTTGCCGGTGCTGGCCAGCGGCGAGTGTGGCTATGCCTTTCACGTTGCCGAGGCAGCAGCAGGACAGGTGTTGTCCGTGCCATTCCAGCAGGCCAACTTCAACCTGGCACTGCGCCAGCTGCTCACCGATGCGCACTTGCAACAGGCCCGCACCCAAGCCAGCACTTACGCCGCGAGCCACGATTTGCGCTCACTCGCCAACGTCGCACTGGCGGCAATTGAGGCCAGTTCAAAGCGGTAGTCAGGTAGGCGGCCAGCTCGCTAGATTTCGCGAATGATTTCAATCAACTCGGTGGTTGAAATGGATGGCGTGCGCGGCAGATAAATCACCTCGCAATAGGGTTTGCAAAAATCAAACTTGCCTTCCCAGTCCGCGCCCATGGTCAGCACATCAGCCTGAAACTGTTTCACGTAATCCACTTTCAGTTCCAGACTCTCTTCCTTGAACACCTGATCGACACAACGGAGCGATTCCAGGATCTGCTTGCGGTGTTCGTAATCGTAAATCGGATTACGGCCTTTCTTGGCCATGTTCAGCTCGTCAGACGACAGCCCGACATACAACTCGGTGCCCAGCGCACGCGCGCGCTTCAAAATATTCAGATGGCCAATGTGAAACAGATCGAAGGTACCGAAGGTAATTACTCGACGTTTCGGGGACTGCGCGGTCATGTCTACTCGCCTCTATTGCTCAATTCGGTAACGGTGGTTGCTGGCAGGCACTGAATCAGCGTGCAATGGCGGGCGCGACAATGCCACACCTTGCCAATCTGCAGCGCCGACGTCGGTATCAGTTCCGCCAATTCCTGTTGCCAACGCTCGCGGTGCTCGCGGGTCAACAGCGCCCGATGCCGGATCCAGTACACGCCGCCTTTGCTGGTCTGTATCAGTGCCGGACGCGCCTCGGCATCCCGTTGTAGCACCGTCGCGCCGGCAAGGATCTTGTCGAGCCGCTTGCCACTGATCTCATCCGGTTTGTGCCGCGGCTTGCGTGCCGGATAACGCGACTCAACACCCGCCGGACGGGTTTTGAAGCGTCGGTGCAACCACAAATAATCGGCCGGATGCTGGCGCAGCCAAGTTTCCAGAAACTGGTTGGCGGTGGTGGTGTCGGCCAACTCGTCGCCGCTGGGAATGGTGGTCAGCGGCGGATGCAAAAACAGTTTGATGCCGGTCGCGGTGCGGACATGGGTCAGCGGCAGCACCGGCGCGCCCGACAGTTTGGCGAAGCGTGAGGTGGCCGTGATGGTGGCGGCCGGAATGGCAAAAAATGGCGCGAATACGCTGTGCTGGGCGCCGTAATCCTGATCAGCGGCATACCAGACACTGCCGCCGCTTTTCAGCCAGCGCAGCATGCCGCGGACATCGTCACGCGGAATCATCGGAAAATGCCGCTCACGGCCACGGCGCATCGCGGCTTCGAACACCGGATCGGCATGCGGCCGGTACATGCCGGCCAGTTTGGTGAAATGGGCAACCGCAACCGCGCCGAGCTCCAGATCGGTCAAATGGAAACCCAACACCAGCACACCTTTGCCGCGCGCGGACGCGGCCTGCAAATGCTCAAGTCCTTCCACCTCCACCCAGCGCTTGATGCGCTCGGGTGGCGTGTACCAAATCTTTGCGGTTTCCATGAAACCGATGGCGGTATTGCGAAAATTTTGCTTGGCCAGCTGTAGCCGTTCGGCCTCGGTTTTTTCCGGGAAGCACAATTCCAGATTGCGCAAGGTGATCAGCCGGCGCTCGCGCGCAAGCGGCCACAGCACCGTGCCAAGACCGGCGCCAAGACCGCGCAATACGCGCAGCGGCAGCAGCGCCAGCACGCGCATCAGCGCGATCTCGATGCCGGCTTGCCAGAACCGCAAGCGTATCGCCAGTGAAAGGGAAGGCGGCGGCGCCGCGCGGTCAGCCGCGTTCATGCCGGACTCTTGTTGACGGGGGAGACAAGCGTGATGGGCTGCGGCAATTGTTGCTGCAGGCTGTGCCAAACCCGCTCCGGTGCCACGGTTTCGTAGCAGGCTGGTTTGACGCTTGATGCGCCCTTGTAGGTGCAGTCACGCTGCAAACACGGCGCGCAGCCAAATTGCGCCGGCAGATGCAATTGCCCGGCACCGTGGGTGCTGGTCAAGGCCGGATTGGTGGCGCCGTAAAGGGAAACCGATGGCACACCGAGCGCCGCGGCGAGATGGCCGAGGCCGGTATCGACGGCAACCACGCCCTGCACCTGTTGCAAGCGCGCTGCGAGATCGCTGAGCGAACTGCGCGGCAGCACTTTCACGGCGGTGCCGACGCTGGCAATGCGTTCGGCGCGGGCTTTTTCGACATCATTGCCCCACGGCAACCAAACCTGATAACCGGCCGCAACGGCGCGCTGCGCCAGTTGCAGCCAGTACGGTTCCGGCCAGTGTTTGCTGGCCCAGGTCGTGCCGTGAAAAAACATCAGTGCCGGACTGGCCGGCGACATGGCGTTGGCCGGTTTGCGCAGACCGTAATCGGCCGCGGTGTCCGGCAAGGCATAACCGAGCGTTTTGGCAAACAGCTCGCGCTGACGCAGCACGGCGTGCTGATCGCGGGCGACGACATAGCGATGACGGTAGAACAGCGCCGCCAGCGTTTCCCGCACCGAGTTGAAGGAAAAGCCGGCTTTCGGGCCGCGAGCGTAACGGGCCAAGAGCGCACTTTTAAGCAGGCCCTGCGCATCGATCACCAGATCGTAAGTGCGATGTGCCAGCTGTTGCCGGAATGCTTGCCAGAGCGGATCCCGGCGTAGCGCCAATGGCTGCTTGCGCCAGCGTCGCACCGCCACCGGAATCACGGTATCAACGGCCGGATGCCAGGCCGGAATTTCGGCAAAGGCCTGCTCCACCAGCCAGTCGGCGCGCAGGCCCGGGATGGCATGCATGGCGTCGGTCAGGGCCGGCAGCGCGTGGATCACGTCGCCAAGCGAGCTGGTTTTGACTACAAGAAGACGCATGCCGGGACCGTACCGCACCGAAGGGCGCCCATTCTAGCAGGCTGTCTTGTTGTCATAACGGGGATCAGGACAAGGTCCGCAGCCGCGATCAGAACGGCGGCCCGAACGGGCTCCGGCGGGTCGGGTCACGCATGCTAGAATTGCGCCCCTGTTCCGCGAGCCACGCCCGGCTTGGCCCAGCCCCCTGCGGGCCCGGCGCTACCGGTGTTGGCCCGCTTTGCCGAACCCACGCCGGGACACCCGGCCTGCAGAGCCTGTACGAGTGAAAACCCAGTTTCCCAACTTCGACCGTGCCCGCGTTCTTGTCGTCGGCGATGTGATGCTTGACCGCTACTGGCATGGCAGCACCTCGCGCATTTCGCCGGAGGCACCGGTGCCGGTGGTCCGGGTCAACCAGAACGAAGAGCGTCCCGGCGGCGCCGCCAACGTTGCGCTGAATATCGCCAGCCTCGGCAGTAGCGCCACCCTGCTCGGACTGACCGGCGACGACGAAGCTGCCGACGCCCTCGAAAGCCGGCTCGGCGCTGCCAAGGTCCAGTCGCGTTTTGTCCGGGTGCCGGGCCTGCCAACCATTCTGAAATTGCGCATTCTGTCCCGGCATCAGCAACTGATCCGGCTCGATTTCGAGGAAGGTTTCGGCGAGCAGGGTCAGGACCAGCTGGTCAGCCAGTTCGGCCAGGCGCTCGATGGCATCGGCGCGGTGGTGCTGTCCGATTACGCCAAGGGCGCCTTGCAGCGGGTACCTGCGCTCATCGCCCAGGCCCGCGCGCGCAAGATTCCGGTGCTGGTCGATCCGAAAGGCAAAGACTTTGCGATTTACCGCGGCGCCAGTTTGATTACCCCGAACATGAGCGAGTTTGAAGTCGTGGTCGGGCACTGCGCGCACGAAAGCCAGATTGTCGAACGCGGTTTGAATTTGCTGCGCGAACTGCAACTCGATTCGCTGCTTGTCACCCGCGGCGAACACGGCATGACGCTGCTGCGCGATGGCGAACCGGAACTGCATCTGCCGGCGCAGGCACGCGAGGTCTACGACGTTACCGGTGCCGGCGATACCGTCATCGGCACGCTCGCGGCCGCGCTGGCTGCCGGTGATGATCTGCCGTCGTCGGTTGCCTTGGCCAATCTTGCTGCCAGCATCGTCGTTGGCAAACTCGGCACCGCGACCGTGTCGGCGCCGGAACTGCGCCGGGCGCTGAACCAGCAGCACGATTCGCTGCGCGGCGTGATGACCGAAGAACAGTTGCTGATCGCCGTGCAGGACGCGAAAGCGCACGGCGAAAAAGTGGTGTTCACCAACGGCTGCTTTGACATTTTGCATGCCGGCCATGTCACCTATCTGGATCAGGCCCGCAAACTCGGCGATCGCTTGATTGTCGGCGTCAACACCGATGCCTCGGTGCGCGCACTGAAAGGCGACGGCCGACCGGTCAACAGCGTTGACCGGCGCATGCATGTGCTGGCCGCGCTGGAAAGCGTCGACTGGGTAGTGCCGTTCAGTGAAGACACGCCGGCCCGATTGATCGACGCGGTCATCCCGGACGTGCTGGTCAAAGGTGGCGATTACAAACCGGAAACCATTGTCGGTGCCGATACCGTGCTCAAACACGGCGGCGAAGTGAAAGTGCTGACCTTTGTCGATGGCGTGTCGACAACAGCGATCATCAATTCGATCAAGGCCAAAGAATGAACGACCAACTCATTATCGTCACCGGCGGCGCTGGCTTCATCGGCAGCAATCTGGTTCGGCATCTGAACGCCCGCGGCCATACCAATATTTTGGTCGTTGACGACATGACCGACGGCCACAAATTTGCCAACCTGGCCGGCTTGCAGATTGCCGACTACCTCGACAAAGACGAGTTTCTCGCCCGCATTCAATGCAATGCCGATCTCGGTGAAGTGCAGGCCGTGTTCCATCAGGGCGCCTGCTCGACCACCACCGAGTGGAACGGCAAGTACATGATGGACGTCAATTACGAATACTCGAAACAGCTGCTGCACTGGTGTCAGGATCACAAGATCCCGCTGGTCTATGCCTCCAGCGCCGCCGTGTATGGCGGCAGCGAGAAATTCGTTGAGGAGTTCAAGCACGAAAAGCCGCTGAACGTTTACGGCTATTCGAAATACCTGTTCGACCAATATGTTCGGCGACTACTGCCAAAGGCGACAGCGCCGATCGTCGGCCTGCGTTACTTCAATGTCTACGGCCCGAACGAGCAGCACAAGGCCGGCATGGCTTCGGTCGCTTTTCATTTGAACAAACAACTGAAAGCCGGCGAGGTCTGCAAACTGTTTGAAGGCAGCCACGGTTACGGCAACGGTGGCCAGCTGCGCGACTTCATCCACGTCGATGATGTCTGCAAGGTGAATCTGTTCTTCTTTGATACCCCGAGCCAAAGCGGCATTTTCAATTGCGGCAGCGGCCGTGCTCAACCGTTCAACGATGTCGCCAACGCGGTCATCGCTTGGCACGGTCGCGGCAAACTGGAATACGTACCGTTTCCGCCCGGTTTGAAAGAGGCCTATCAGGCCCATACCGAAGCCGATCTGAGCCAGCTGCGCGCGGCCGGCTACAAAGACAGCTTTCTGGATGTGGCAACCGGCGTGAAGCAATATCTGGATGTGTTGAATCGCTAAGGCTTTATGCAAAGCAAAAGGGCGCCGTCAGGCGCCTTTTTGCTTTGCGCAAATAACCAGAATCGCCAGCACGCCTCGGATGATCCCCCTCCTTGTCAAGGAGGGGTTAGGGGTGGTTGAACTCCGGACACGATCACGCTGGCCATCGCAATGCAATGCCTGGATTGGGGGAACGTTTTGAATCGAATAGCGTAAGTCAATGCGTGCTGAGCTGAACCACCCCCAGCCCCTCCTTGACAAGGAGGGGAGCGCTAGCGCGACTTCTCAACTGATCAGCATTAGGCGCTGTTGGCGCAATGCCGATCAGTTAAGAGAAACCGTCATTCCCGCGTAGGCGGGAATCCAGCGACTTTCGCGCAAGACACTGGGCCCCCGCCACCGCGGGGGTGACAGAACAAACCTTAACTGAGCGGCATTGGCGCTGACAGCGCCTTTTGTTTTGCTGTATTGGCGACTCAGTGTTTTACCTGATAGCCAAAATCCGCGGCAAACTCCAGCACACCATTGAGCAGCATCTGCACCGCGATCATGATTAACAGCATGCCCATCAACCGCTCCATCGCTGCCAGACCGCGGTCACCGAGAATTTTGTAGAACTTGGTCGAGTAGATCAGAATCACGGCGGTGGCGAACCAGGCCACCAGCATGGCGCCGGATGATTCCAGCAAATGGCCTTGCTGCTGCGAGAACAGAATCAGCGTCGCCAGCGTCGACGGTCCGGCAACAAACGGAATCGCCAGCGGCACAATGAACGGCTCGCCGCCGGGCATCTCGCCCATGACGCCACCTTCCTGCGGAAACACCATCCGCAGCGCGATCAGGAACAGCACGATCCCGCCAGCAATGCTGATGGTTTCGGCTTTCAGACCGAGAAAGCCCAGCACGCTCGAACCAAAGAACAAGAACAACGCCATGATCAGCAGCGCGATCAGCATCTCGCGCAAAATCACTTTGCGCCGACGCTTCGGCTCCAGATCTTTCAGCAAGGCCAGAAACATCGGCACGTTGCCGAGCGGGTCCATGACCAGGAACAGGGTCAGGGTTGCGGAAATGAAGTCCATGCAGCACTCATGAGCGGGCGAGTCAGACCGCCATTGTAGGAGCCGGCGCCGGCGCTGTCAGGTTCACCGGGTTCCAGCTGGACTATGCTTGAGCCATTTCCCGCTGCCAGGATGGCTCACGTGTCCGCTCCTGCCATTCCCGCCAATGAGTCCGGCCGGCTTGCCCGGCTGCACAGCTATGCCGTGCTGGATACGCCAGCCGAACAAAGCTTTGACGACATCACGATGCTGGCATCGCATATCTGCAATGTGCCGATTGCGCTGGTCAATCTGATCGACAGCGATCGGCAGTGGACCAAGGCGAAACAAGGCTTGGACATCAATGAACTGCCGCGCCAGCTATCGTTCTGCGCCCACGCCATTTTGCAGCCCGAGCAGATCATGGAGATTCCGGATGCCCGGCTCGATCCGCGTTTTGCCGACAATCCGGTGGTGACCGGGCCGCAGAACATTCGCTTTTATGCCGGTGCGCCGCTGGTCACCCGCGACGGTTTCGCCCTTGGCAGCCTCTGCGTGCTCGACCGGCAGCCGCGGGAATTGAACCCGGCCCAGCGTGAAGCCTTGCTGGCGTTGGCGCGGCAGGTGATGGCACTGCTGGAATTGCGGCTGGCCCTGCAAGAGCAAGCCCGGCAGCGCCGGTTGCTGGAGGCGCATCAGATTGAGCTGGAAGATGGCATCAACCGTTTGCGCAGCGAGGCGCAAACCGACGCCCTGACCGGCGTCGCCAACCGGCGGCGGTTCGACAGTCAGCTGGACAGCGAGGTCTATTGCGCCGAGCGCTATCAGCAGGCGATCACCTTGATGATGATCGACATCGACGCGTTCAAAAGCTTCAACGATCAGTTCGGTCATCCGGCCGGCGACAGCGCGCTGCAGCAGGTGGCCAGTCTGCTCGCCGAGCAGGCCCGCAAAAGTGATTTGGTAGCGCGTTACGGCGGCGAGGAATTCGCGATCATTTTGCCGGAAACCAGTCTTGATGGCGGTCGGTTACTGGCCGATCGCACGCGGGAAAAAATCGCCGCGGCGAACTGGCCGTATCGACCCATCACGGTCAGCATCGGCATCGCGGAATGGAAGCCGGGCATGACGGCTGCGGAGCTGATTAAGGCGGCCGACCGTCAGCTGTATCAAGCCAAGCAAAACGGCCGCAACCGGGTCATGGGCTGACGGGCAGCCATCGTCTCGGCGCTGCCCGCCTGCATCTGATGCCCACGCCCGCGCTCGGAGCAAACGCTGTATCAACTCGCGGCGAAATAACGCCGGCGCAACCAATAATCGACGCTGACATAGCGACCGGCACCGGCATACAGCAGCACCAACAGCATCAGCAAATAGGTCGCGGCGAATTCGATGCCGTTGTTCAGCACGACAAAATTGCCGGCCTCGGTCAGCCAATCGTAATTGCCGTGTTCCTGCAAAATTTCCCGCGCCCGCTCCAGCTTTTCCTGTGCGCCGATGGTGCGATCACTGGCCCAGAAACCGCTGCCGCTGGCAATCGCCAGCCAGCCGTTTTGCCAGTGCACAGTGACTATCGCCACCACCATCGTCGCCATCAGGGGAATGCTGATCCAGCGCACACCAAAACCGAACAACAGCAGGATGGCGCCAAAAAATTCGGTATAGGCGGCCAGCGTTGCCAGCAGCGCCGGAAATGGCAGGCCGAGGCCCCAATCGGCATTGCCGAACCACTCCACCACCGACGGATTGACGCTCAGCCGGCCAAGGCCTTCGCCGTCGGCCCAGTTCAGCTTGTGGGTGCCGGCCTCCCAGAAAATCGGCACCAGATACAGCCGCAGCAACAGTGCCGGAATGCCGTCGAGCGGCCGCAACCAGCGCTCAAACAGGGCCTGATGGAAACGTTGGTACTGTGCGAGCAAAGCCGACATGACTGATCTTCTCCCTTGGAATTCCGGCAGCGTGGGACGCCAGCCATGACCTGCCAGCGGCTATCCCGTTGCCCGTTTGGAGAAGAAAAAAGGCCGCTTGTTACAGCGGCCTTTTGCCAATCGTGTTGCGCTGAGTTCTTGCGCTGGGGGTTGCGATGACGCCGGCTTGCTCGGCCGCTCGCGCTGAATTGACTGCCCGTTACTTGGCGGCCAGTCCTTCCGGCGCGGTGAAGTCGCCTGACACGGTGGCCAGCGCCTCGCCGTTGAACGTGACGGTCAGTCGCTTCGCGGTCGATTCACCATGACCCGAGCGGGTGGTGTACAGGTATTCCCAGCGGTCGGCCGCAAAGCTGGACTGGGCCAGCGGCTGACCAAGCACGAACACGACCTGATCGCGAGTCATGCCGGGCTTGAGCTTGTCGACATCCTTTTGCTCGACGATGTTGCCCTGATTGACCGGCAACTTGTAAGTCATCCAGTCGATGACGCTGCAACCCGACAACAGCAGGACCAGGGCGGAAACCAGCAACACAGACCTTTTCATCACGGAGAGACTCTTGGCGCCGTTTTTCACAGAGTGGACATTCATGGAGTAAACTGGCGTACGGTTTTGTGGGGCCCAAAGGGCAGGAAGCCGGCGGATTCTACCGTATCGCCGGCACAGGCAACAGCCAGACAGACCGGCGCGCCGGCGCAAGGTTCCCGCCCCTGCCGATTCGGCGGCCAGATTCACGCGCGTGTGGCGTGGCCGGCGGTCAGGTCACACGCAACCCGCCCCGATTCCGACACCATTCCGTTGCTTGCTCCGTCTGGGGCGATAGTCGCAGTTCGGCATTGCCGTCAGTACCGCTGTTTTTAAGAGAGGACCACGTGGATAACCAACAACTCAAAAAAGTCGGCCTCAAGGTCACGCTGCCGCGGATGAAGATCCTGCAGATTCTGGAAACCACGCCGAGCCGGCACATGAGCGCCGAAGACGTCTACAAAACCCTGCTCGATCAAGGTGACGATGTCGGCCTCGCCACCGTCTACCGCGTGCTGACCCAATTCGAACAAGCCGGCCTGGTGCTGCGCCACCATTTCGAAGGCGGCCATTCGGTGTTCGAACTCGACCAGGGCCGCCACCACGATCACCTGGTCTGTCTGCAATGCGGCAAGGTCATCGAATTCATCGATGATGTGATCGAACAACGGCAAAAAGCGATCGCCGAGAAATACAAAATGGAACTGACCGATCACTCGCTGTACCTGTATGGCGTTTGCGAGAGTTGTCAGAAGAAGGGCTGAGCTTGCGCCCGTAAACAAAAACGGAGCCGATGGCTCCGTTTATTATTTCGGGGCTATCCAGTAAATATTGCGCTGGAAAATGAGAATGCGCCCCATGTGTCAGGTCATGAACACATGCTACGAAATTTTCTCTGCCACTCAATAAATGCTCTCTCATCTGGAGATTGATTGAGAACCTGATAATAATACACCCTTTCTGACATACCCTTCGCTTCAATGTGGCAAAACAGGTTCATCGCTTGTACGGGAATATTATTTTTTTACAGAAGACAGGATCTGTAAAGTTGGCAACATAAGCACTCACAAGATTAACAGCTTCATCTGTCGTACATTCGCACAACTTTTGAACGTGCTTTACGATGCGTTCAAAAAGAAAAACCTCATCATCATTGCTTGTCAAAATATCCAGCTTCATAGCTAGTCCAAAAGGCAGGATTCGAATTAACCAGATCGAACAGAGAAAATAGAGCTAACGCAATCAAAAATCTGAGCTTCACTAGTGACAACTTTCCCTCAAGCGCCTGTCGCCACCGCCAGCATCTCTTTCGCATGCTTGCGAGTGGTGTCGGTAATGGTGGTGCCGCCGACCATGCGGGCAATTTCTTCAATACGGTCTTTGGCGCTGAGCGTGACCACTTCGGTACTGGTGCTCTTACCGTCGCTAGCTTTTTGCACGCGGTAGTGGTGATGGCCGAGCGCGGCGACTTGCGCTTGGTGCGTCACGCAGAGCACCTGCGCCTTGTCGCCGAGTTGGCGAAGCAGGCGGCCGACGATTTCGGCGGTGGCGCCGCCTATGCCGACGTCGACTTCGTCGAAGATCATGCAGGACAGTTGGCTCTTCTGCGAGATCAGCACTTGTATGGCGAGGCTGATGCGTGAAAGTTCACCGCCGGACGCCACCTTGTTCAACGGGCGTGGCGGTTGGCCGGCGTTGGCGCTGACCAGAAAGTCGATTTTCTCGCGGCCGTCAATGGCCCATTCGGTCTCGTCGCGCGGCAATAACGCCACCTCGAACTTGCCGCCTTTCATGTTCAGCTGTTCGAGCGTGGCGCTGATGGCCTTGGCCATTTTCTGGGCGGCTTTCTGCCGGCCGGTGCTGAGCTTTTCGGCGCTGGCAATGTAACTGGCGCGCGCTTTGGCGATGGCCTGCTCCATCTGATCGAGCCGTTCACTGGAATGAGTCAGGCTGTCGAGTTCCTGCTGCAGTTTTTGATACAGCTCCGGTAACTCGACCATCTCGCAGCGATGCTTGCGAGCCAGCTGATGCAGCGTTACCAACTGGGCATCGAGCTCGGCAAATTGCTGCTCGTCAATTTCAATGTGTTCACCGTAACGACGCACATCGGCGGCCAGATCGCGCAGTTGGCTCAGCAGATCCAGCAGGCTGTCGTGCGTGGCCTGCTGCCTGTTGTCGATGTGGGCAATGCGCAGCAGCCGTTCCAATGCGGCTTCCAAACGGTCCGCTGCCGCCTCACCGTCTTCGCCTTCCAGCAACTCGGCGGCTTGCAGTGCCAGCTGGGCCATTTCGCTGGCGTGGGCGGCGCGTTTGTGTTGCTGCTCCAGGTCGGCGATATCCAGGCCTTCGACGCGTGCGGCGGCAAGTTCCTGAGTTTGAAATTGCAACAGATCCAGACGGGCGCCGCGATCGGCGGCGGCGGTTTTCAGTTGCTGGTATTCATCGCGCAATTTTTGCCAGCTTTGCCAGGCCTCGCGCACCGCTTTGCGCTCGCTGTCGTGGCCGGCGAATTCGTCGAGCATGTCGCGCTGGGCGCTGCTGTGCAGCAAGCGCTGGTGTTCGTGCTGGCCATGAATTTCCACCAGCGAGCCACCGAGCTCGCGCAGCATGGTTAGCGTAACCGGGGTGCCGTTGATGAACGCCCGCGATTTGCCGTCTTTGCTGATGACCCGGCGCAGCAGCACTTCGCCGTCGTGTTCCATGGCTTGCTCGGCCAGCCAGGCCAGCGCAACGCGATTGCCGGCGACGGCGAAACCGGCCAGCACTTCGGCCTGCTCGGCGCCGTGACGGACCACGGCCGCATCGGCCCGATCGCCGAGCACGATGCCAAGGGCGTCGATCAGGATCGATTTGCCGGCGCCGGTTTCGCCGGTCAGCACGGTCATGCCGTCGGCCCATTCCAGTTGCAACCGGGTCACGATGGCGAAATCACGAAGCGCGAGAGTGGTCAGCATGGTGTCTTTTTGGCGCGGTCGGTTGGTGCCGCTCGTCGGTGCGGCACGAGCTGGCGACGTGGGCATTTTGGTAGGGCTGGCGCCAATGAAAACGGCTCCAGAAAGGAGCCGTCAGTGTAAGGAAGCGCACTGGTGCTGACCAGTGCCGGCAGCGCGGGTGCGGATACGCCAGTTTCGTAGCCAGTGCAGGTTTTGGCTGCTGGCATCCTTGTCAGCCGCCCTCCGTGGCGGTCCAACAAAACGCGCGGACCAATGCAGCGGCACCAGTCAGTGCGCGAACAGACCCTCGACAACCGCATCCGGGTCCTGCTGCATGATTTGCTCGACCCGCTGGCAGCTGCGCATGGCGGCTCGCATCATCAGATTGATTTCGGTCATCAGCGGCCGGCGCAGGCCGCGATATTTGCAGCTGGCGCCGACGGTTTCGAACGGCACCTGCAGGCGACTCAGCATCCGTTGCAGTGCCGGGGTGATCAGGCACAGCCAGTGGCTGACGCCTTCGCTGCGGCAATAGCGCCAGGCGGCATGCAGCATCGCCAGCATCACGTCCGAGCCCTGGAACAACTCGCCGGTGGCGTGACCATCCGGGTGACGCAGGCACAGCCGCGACAGCTCAACCACGCGGCCGCTCAGCGGCGCCAGCGCCTGTTCATTAATGCGGGTGACGTGGGCGGCCGGGAAACCCGCGACCGGGTAGACCAGACGCAGCGCGCCGCAGACCTCGCCGACGGCGTCATAGGCGACAAAATGCACTGAGTGGGCATCAAAGCTGTCGCGCTCTTCGCCATCGGGGCCGAGCTCGGCTGGCTCAAAACCGCGATCCAGGCAATAGACCTGATACCGCAAGCGATGGTGATCGGCGAGTTGCGCCGGGCTTGTCGCCCGTTCAACCCGAATGGATACGGTCATGTCGAAGCACTCCTCCGACCCGCGCCACTGGCGGCATCGGCCAAACGCCTCCCTGCGCAACCCTCAGCCGTCCTGGCCTCAATCCGGGGCATCGCCCAGCAAACACCGGCGACGATAACCATGCTGCATTGCAGCCATATGCGCAGGCTAGGCATTGCTGGCCGGCAAAAATGTGACGCGGCCCGCAAGCCCGGATATTGGCGTTCGCGCTGCGAACAGCAGAAAACCCCGCTGGCGGTGGCCGAGGCCCGGCTGGACCTAGCCCTTGGTCCGGTGGCAAGGCGGCGCCGACCTATACTTTGACCTCTCGCGCATTCACCCGAGCTTGCCGCAAATGGAATTGACCGATTACCTGAAAACCATGGTCGAGAAAGATGGCTCTGACCTCTACTTGTCGACCGGTGCCGCACCCAGCTTTAAGACCCACGGCAAACTGGTAGCTCTGGACCCGACCCCGCTGGCGCTCGGCCGGGTCGCGCAGATTGCCAACGATGTGATGGACGAACAGCAGCGCGCCGACTTTGTCCATCGACCGGAAATGAATCTGGCCTATTCGTTGCCGGGCATTGGCCGCTTCCGGGTCAACATTTTTCGCCAGCGCAATGAAGTGTCGATGGTGATCCGCTCGATCAAAACCGAGATCCCCAGCTACGACTCGCTCGGTCTGCCCGAAGTACTGACCAAGTTGATCATGCAAAAACGCGGTTTGATTCTGTTTGTCGGCGCCACCGGCTCCGGTAAATCGACCTCGCTCGCAGCGTTAATCGATTACCGCAACAGCAATTCCAGCGGTCACATCATCACCATTGAAGATCCGGTCGAGTTTGTGCACCGGCACAAGCGCTGCATCATCAACCAACGCGAAGTCGGCTCCGATACGCTTTCCTATGAAGACGCGCTGGCCAACACGCTGCGACAAGCGCCGGATGTGATTTTGATCGGCGAAATCCGCCACCGCGAGACCATGGAGCATGCGCTGGCGTTTGCCGAAACCGGACACCTTTGCCTTTCGACACTGCACGCCAACAATGCCAACCAAGCCATTGAGCGCATCATCAACTTCTTCCCGGAAGAGCGGCACAAGCAAGTGCTCAATGATCTATCGCTGAACATGCGCGGCATCATCTCGCAGCGACTGATCCCGACCGTAGATGGCAAACGTGCAGCCGCCATCGAGATTCTGATCGGCACACCGCTGGTGCAGGATCTGATCAAGAAAGGTGAAGTTGGCTTGATCAAGGAAGTGATGGAGAAAAGCGAAAACGTGGGTATGCAGACGTTCGACATGGCGCTATTCAAACACTGGCGCGAAGGCAGAGTTTCGATGGATGAAGCGCTGAAGAACGCCGACTCAAAGAACAACCTGAAACTGAAAATGACCCTGGCAGAAGGCAAAACCGCCGGCGAAGATCCAAACAGCCATATTGAAAGCCCGGCGCCCTCAATGCAGGCCGCTTCCGCACGTCCGGCAGCAACGCCGGCGCCGCCACCCGCCGCCAAACCCAGCTTCACGCTGGCGCTGGAACCAACCGAAGAAGAAAAGAAAGACGATCCGGTACTGACCCAACCGGTCATGGAAGGCGCCATCCCCGGCACCCGCGCGCCGGTGATGCCGGCCCGGCCCGGCGTCAAACCCGGCGGGTGACAGAGAAGGCACCAATACGGCGCTCGGCGGCCGCTGCATGAAGCAAAAAAGCGGATGAACCCATCCGCTTTTTTGCTGTTAGCACGCTTCAGCCTGCGGGAATGGCTTGTCGCTCAACTTCCATCGCCTTCGATTGTGCGTCGATCGCCTTCATCAAATTTCGACCCCAACGAATAAACGACGAATGGATAAATCCTTTATTGTTCAACAGATTTTCGCTGCTCTTGTAGATGATGCTGTAGTCCGTGTCGGTGTAAGTGAATTCCAGGGTAATTTTCCAATCACCAGTCGGTTCAGTCAGTACCGCCTCAATACGTCCAGGGGCAACATCCCGCATCACCCAATCGTGTGTCGCCGCGCCACGAATGATCGCAGCGCGAACGTCCGCCGCCGTCATGACCACACCACTCGGCCCAACAAACCGATGATGCTCAATGTTCTCTATCGGAACGTAGGAGGTGGCACCGACGGTCAGTGGAAGTGCCAAGACAAAAGCAAGCAGCGTTTTTTTCATTCTGAATTCCCATTCGTATTAGGCAATCCTGAGTCTCGCCGGCAAGCGAGGCCATCCACAGGATAGGGTCAGTCGAGCACCATATCGAATCCTGTACTTGCCGCCCAGCTGCGTCGTGCAGAGGCATGGCCAATCCAGCCGTCCACGCAGTTTTCACGGATAGCCCTGCTTGGCTGGATGAAAATTGACCATTGACAGCAAATGGTTTGCATCGCAAACTAGTCTGCAGATACACAATACGGCCCAACTACGATGACCAGCGCGACCTATAACCCCGCCGACCTCGACCGGCTGCAGAATCTGGCCGAACGCTATGCCCGCTACAGCCGCAGCGCTGGCGGACTGTCGTCGGTACTCGGCGGTCTGCTGTGCCTGATCATGTTTGGTACGGCGCTGGTGTTCGAGCTGAGCCAGCCGGTCCGGGTGGCACTGGCCATCGCGCCGCTGCTCTGGTTGCTCAGCAAGGAGTTGCTGCGCCGCTATTACTACCAGCGCGCCGGCATGGTGCTGGAAAAGCTGTCGCCGGGGCAATGGCGCCTGCACGTCGGACTGACCGCTTTCGTTGCGCTGGTGAGCCTCGGCATTCTCGGACTCGGCCTGTACAAATTTGGCGTGCCGGGTTTGCTGGCCTTGCCCTGGCAGCAGCTTGGTTATTTTGTTTTTGTCATCGCGATGCCCGTGGTGGTGTGGCGCTGGTTGTGGTCAAGCAGCGATTTCATCATCGGCGTCAATGTCATGTGCCAAGCCGCGCTGATCATCGCCGGCCGCCATTACGAACTGGATGCCTTGGGCCTTTACATGTTGGGCGCTGGCGCGCTCAGCATCTGGCTCGGCATCCGCGAACACCGTGATTATTTGCAGCTGCGCCGCGAGCTTGCTCAGCAGCTTACTCAAACACGTACCCTGCACCATGCGGCGGACACCGCGGCATGAGCGAGCGCATTCCGCAGCAGCAAGTTGAAACCGTGCTGGCGCTGGACCGGTTGATACACGAACCGGCGCGGCTGGCGATACTGACCGTGCTGGCACGCACTGATTGGGCCGAATTCAGTTTTCTGGAAACGCTGTGCGCACTGAGCAAAGGCAATCTGTCCAGCCATTTGAGCAAACTGGAAGAAGGTGGCCTGATTGAGATTGAAAAGAGTTTTCGCGGCAAGCGGCCACTGACCCGCACCCGCCTGACCGAACAGGGTCAGCTCGCGTTGCAGGCCTATCGTGCGCAACTGGCCGCGCTGCTGCAGGACAGCGAGTAAGGGCCTTTCGCTGTCGTCGTGATCGGAAGCCGTGATCAAAATAATTGTTGTTGAAGCCAGCCGGAGCAAGGCAACTCTCCGGTAACGGGAAAGTGTTGCCTGCAATTTCACAAGGAGAAGCCATGCGAAATCATCTTTCCGTCTGTGACCGGGTGGTCGTGCTGTTGTGCGCCATCATGTTCGTTCAGGCCGTACACGCTGACAGTAACGAAACCGGCGATCAAAACGCCGTACTGACTCTGGGCCGCGCCTGTGCCAATGATTTTCACAACGGCCACACCGATGCATTGTGGCCGCGGATGAGCAAAGAAATGCAGCAGGCGCTCGGCTCGGCAGCGGCATTGAAACAATTTCGCGAGCAAACCGGCGCCAGCCTCGGTGAGGAAACGGAGCTGGTGCATGAACACGACATGCGCAAGCAGGACTATCGTGTTTACAGCCGCATTGCCCGTTACAGCAAAACCCCGAGTCACATTGAACTGGCTTGTGTATTCGACAGCAAGGATCAAATCGCTGGCTTCTTCATCAAACCGGCGCACGCGCAGGAGCCGGCACCGACCGCCTATCTCGACTACCAAACCAAGGCGAAACTGCAGTTGCCGTTCACCGGCGAATGGTATGCGTTCTGGGGCGGTCGCACGGCTGAACAAAATTATCACGTGATCAATCGTGGCCAGCGTTTTGCCTATGATCTGCTGGTGCTCCGTGATGGCAGCAGCTACCGCGGCGATGCCAGCAAAAAGGAAAATTATTATTGCTGGAACCAGCCGATACTCGCTCCCGCCGCCGGCACAGTCACCGAAGTGGTAACGGAATTACCGGATAACGAACCCGGCCAGACCGATCCGGCGCACGCCGCCGGTAATCACGTGATGCTCGATCTCGGCAATCAGGAATACGCGCTGCTGGCGCATTTGCAACACGGTAGTGTCCAGGTCAAGGTCGGCGACAAGGTCAGTTCCGGTCAGTTGCTCGGCCGCTGTGGCAACAGTGGCAATACCAGCGAGCCGCATTTGCATTTCCATTTGCAGAACGCCGCTCACTTCGGCGAGGGTGACGGCCTGCCGGCGTTCTTCAACAACTATCTGGCGGACGGCAACAAGGTGGCGCGCGGCGAGCCATTGCGCGGCCAGAAGATCGCGCCCATCACGAATTAGGCTCGCGTCGCCAGCGGGCAAAGCCCGGATAGCCCCACAAGCGAAACGCCAGCAGCACCGAGCAGCCTTCGCGCTGCTCGGCCGGCTGACTGGCGTCGAACCGAACCAACTCGCCGATGTCTTGCGCAGTTTTCAACAAGCGCTCACGAATTTTCTCAGCGGTGGCACGGGTCACCATGCTGGGCAAAAACCGCTGATAACCCTCGTCGCGAAAGTCGCCGGCAAAAAAACTCTCGCGCACGTTCATGTCAAAAAATTGCTGAATCGGCCCGCCCGGCCGCCAAGCAAAATCGCGCGCGGTACGCAAGCGGATGCGGTTGCCGGGCAACAAATCGATCAGCCGCATGCGATCCAGACGAATCAACAGTCGGATCAATTCCGGCTCGGTGAATTGGTAATGGGTCAGCACCTGCGCCATCGACCAATCATTCAGCACCAGATAGGTCACCAGGAGCAGCTTCTCGTCGGCGACCAGCTCCGCTTCCAGCGACTCATCCAGCTGACTCAGCGAGCGCCGTTCACGCTCTGCTACCTGCACCAGATCAAACAGATCAATCCCGCACAGCGCGCAAATGGCCTGCACCCGATCCAGGCTCAGATCACCCGAGCTCATCAGCCGCTTGATGCTGGCTTCGGACAATTCCAGCGCCGCTGCCACCTGGGCATAGGTCACCCCGGCGCTGCGCAACTGCCGCTTCAGCGCGTCCATCAGTAACTCGGTTTGGGCCATCGGTATCATCCAGTAATACTAATGGCGCCATTATGCACCGCTTTTGGCGTTTGGGTTGCGATTGGACCCAACCGATGGGAGTCTGCGCCGGCCGGCAACCTGCCGCTGAACCGAAGGAACGACCATGAACCGCTTGCTGATCACCCCCGCTGCCGTCGTGCTGAGCTGTGAAACCTGTGAGGCCGGCGAGCGCAGCCTGACCTACGGCGGCTCCTGGCCAGAAGCGCTGATTGTGATCACCGTGCTGCTGATCGCCGCGCGCAAGCTGGTCAACTGGCTGGACCGCATCACCCAGTTTCGGGAAAAGTGATGTCGAACCAATCGCGGATCAGCGTTGCCGCGGCAACCGGCTCGGACTGCAGTAAAAAATGTGGTCCGCGCATGCTGCGCGACGATGCCACGCAGTCCAGTTGTGCGCGAGCTGACGCCGGTATCAACCGATCAGCTTGCGCGTGAATGCTGATGGCGGGACAGAGAATGTTGAATGGCCGCGCTGGCAGAGTCCGAATGGCTTGCAACCGTTGCCACAACGTTGACCATGGCAAAATCCGTAATGATGCCAAAACCCGATCACGAGTACTGACATCGGACCGATAACCGCAGAATGGCCACCACAATGCCACCAGTGGCCGATGCAAACGCCAGCCAAGCCAGACCACCGGCTTCGGCATCTGCAATAACCATGGCCTCGGCGTTTGCAAAAACGTGGCAACCAAAATCAGACCGGCCAGATTTGCCGGCTGCATCGTGGCAATCTCGGCGGCAATCGCGCCCGAGAACGATTCTGCCAGCAGAACAAAGCGCTGCGTCGGCAATTGTTGAAGCAGTCGCTGCGCCAAAGTGATCGGCGTCTGCTCACCGTCAGTCGGCAAGGCCAGCACTCGACAATCGAAGTCATCGCCGAGTGCCGTCAACAGTGGCGTAAACAGCTGGCCGCTGCCGTCAAGGCCTGGCAACAGCACCAGTATCGGTTTCATCGCTTCAGCGTGCGGCCAGCATTTGTCGACCTTTCTGAAACGCGGGCCGCATCGCCAATTCATCATGCCAGCGTTTCAGCGCCGGAAACTGATTCAGATCCTGACCGGCGCGGGCGTGCGACGCGATCCATGGCCAGACGGCAATGTCGGCGATGGTCAGTTCATTGCAGCCGAGGTATTTGCTGCGACCGAGTCGCTCATTGAGCACACCATACAGCCGCGCGGTTTCCTTGGTATAGCGTTCGATGCCATACGGCACGCGCTGTGGCGCGTAATGGCGAAAATGATGGGCCTGACCTTGCATCGGCCCGATACCGGCCATCTGGAACATCAGCCATTGCAAGGTCTGGGAACGGGCCTTGGGTTCGCGCGGCAGCAGCTTGCCGGTCTTTTCCGCGAGGTAGATCAGAATCGCCCCGGATTCGAACACGGCAAAATCATCATGGTCATGATCAACCAATGCCGGAATGCGGCCGTTTGGATTGATCGCCAGAAACCACGGTTGTTTCTGTTCGTTCTTTTTTAAATCCAGCAAGCGCAGCTGATACGGCAAATCCAGCTCCGCCAGCGCAATCGAAATCTTGTAGCCATTCGGGGTGGCCGCGGCAAAGAGTTCCAGCATGGTTCACTCCGGTACTGTGACAAAACGTGGACGGATCCTAACAAAGCCAGATCATTCGTGCTGACGTTGTAGGAGCGAGCTTGCTCGCGAATGGCTGGCAGATTCAGAAAGCATCGCGAGCAAGCTCGCTGCTACCAAAGCAATTCATTATTTCCGGAAAAACAAAACCCCGCTGAGGCGGGGTTTTGTTTGATGACAACAGGACAAGCGTGGATTAGAAATCCATGCCGCCCATGCCACCGCCAGCCGGCATAGCCGGGCCAGCGTCTTTCTTCGGCAGCTCGGAGACCATGCACTCGGTGGTCAGCATCAGACCGGCAACCGACGCGGCGTTTTGCAGCGCAGTGCGGGTGACCTTGGTCGGATCCAGCACGCCGAACTCGACCATGTCGCCGTACACGCCAGTGGCGGCGTTGTAACCGTAGTTACCCGAACCGGCAACGACCTTGTCCAGGATCACGCTCGGCTCTTCGCCGGCGTTGGCAACGATCTGACGCAGCGGCGCGGTGATGGCGCGCTTCAGCAGGTTGATGCCGGCGTCCTGATCGCTGTTGATGCCTTTCAGGCCTTCCAGCGCTTTCAGGGTGCGGACCAGTGCGACACCGCCGCCAGGTACCACGCCTTCTTCAACGGCAGCACGGGTGGCGTGCAGCGCGTCTTCAACGCGGGCTTTCTTCTCTTTCATTTCGACTTCGGTGGTGGCACCGACTTTGATCACGGCAACGCCGCCGGCCAGTTTGGCGACGCGCTCTTGCAGCTTCTCACGGTCGTAGTCCGACGAGGTCTCTTCGATTTGCGCGCGGATTTGCTTGACGCGGGCTTCGATGTTTTTGTGATCACCGGCACCATCAATGATGGTGGTGTTTTCTTTGGTGATCTGGATGCGCTTGGCCTGGCCGAGATCTTTCAGCGTGGCTTTTTCCAAGCTGAGACCGATTTCTTCCGAAATCACGGTACCGCCGGTCAGCACAGCGATGTCTTCCAGCATGGCCTTGCGGCGATCGCCGAAACCCGGGGCCTTGACCGCAGCAACCTTGACGATGCCGCGCAGGGTGTTGACCACCAGCGTGGCCAGCGCTTCGCCTTCGACGTCTTCGGCGATGATCAGCAGCGGACGACCGGCTTTGGCAACGCCTTCCAGCACCGGCAGCAGATCACGGATGTTGGAGATTTTCTTGTCAACCAGCAGCACAAACGCGTTTTCGTGCTCGGCGCTCATGTTTTCCTGCTTGTTGATGAAGTACGGCGACAGGTAACCACGATCGAACTGCATACCTTCGACGACGTTCAGCTCGTTTTCCAGACCCGAACCTTCTTCGACGGTGATCACGCCTTCTTTACCGACTTTCTTCATCGCGTCAGCAATGATGCGGCCGATGGCTTCGTCGCTGTTAGCCGAAATGGTGCCGACCTGGGCAATGGCCTTGTCGTCCGAGCATGGCTTGCTCAGTTTCTTCAGATCTTCGACGATCACGGCGGCAGCTTTGTCGATACCGCGCTTCAGATCCATCGGGTTCATGCCGGCGGCAACCAGCTTCATGCCTTCAACCAAAATGGCCTGGGCCAGCACGGTTGCAGTGGTGGTGCCGTCACCGGCGACGTCCGAAGTCTGCGAAGCGACTTCTTTGACCATCTGGGCGCCCATGTTTTCGAACTTGTTTTCCAGTTCGATTTCTTTGGCAACCGAAACACCGTCTTTGGTGATGGTCGGCGAGCCGAAGCTCTTGTCCAGCACGACGTTACGGCCTTTCGGGCCCAGCGTCACTTTGACAGCGTTGGCGAGAATGTTGACGCCATTGAGCATCTTTGCGCGAGCTTCGTCACCGAAGCGTACGTCTTTAGCAGCCATGTTTGAATCCTCTAAATTTTGCGTAGAAAGTTCGGAACGATCGGATGGTTTCCGTCCGCTTTGCGGACCCGGATTACGGCGCGTTGCGCCTAATCCAGGCTACGGTCCATCGGACAACCGTTGGATTAACCAATCACCGCGAACAGATCTTCTTCGCGCAGCACAACAAACTCTTTGCCGTCGACTTTCACTTCGGTGCCGCTGTACTTGCCGAACAGCACTTTCTCACCGACTTTCACCGACAGGGCAGCGACGCTGCCGTTGTCCAGACGCTTGCCCGGGCCGACAGCCACGACTTCGCCTTTGCTCGGCTTTTCGGTGGCGTTGTCAGGGATCACGATGCCGCCAGCGGACATCCGCTCTTCTTCCAGGCGACGGACCACAACGCGGTCATGCAACGGACGCAGGTTCATTGCGTTTTCTCCTCATTGGTACACATAGGAACAGGACCCCGGAACCGGGGTCCGGAATATCGGTGGCCACTTGATGGGGACGACTCTTTAGCACTCAAGGGGCCAGAGTGCTAAATGTTGGCACTCGCGAGGGGAGAGTGCAAGGTCAGGATGGCGCGTTGGCAAAAATGTCAAAATATTTTACGGTGACATGTAAAACAATTGTACAGTTTTGTAGCTAAGACCTTGTTTTTCATGGGATGGCCCCGTCCTTGCTTTGCTCCGGCTCGCGTATCCAAACGCGACAATCTGATAAACAAGGATTCTTATGCTGTTCCCGAATATCAAGAAATGGATCTTCGCGCTCGCCCTGAGCGCAGCCCCTGCCGTGCATGCCTTGCCGGTCCTCCAGCTGTACGTTGAAGGCGGTACCTATGACGTTGCCAGCGAAACCTGGGTGGTAACGGAGAACGATTTCACCGTCTGGGTCATTGGTAACACCGGCCAACGCGGCACCATCACCGGCGCCAATGGCCTTGGTGGTGTCAGCCTGGTGGTCTCGACCCAAGGTGGTGATCTGGCCAATCTGTCGATTACCCCGACTCTGGCCGGCTGCTGCGACGTGGTCGACCCGTCCTTGGCCGGCAACCCGATTGCAACCCTTTCGGGCACTGGTCATCACAGCGTGCTGGCCGACCACGGCATCTTCAATCAACCGGGTATCGCTTGGCAGCAATTCGACCTCGGCGTATTTGCCCTGACCGACTCGCTGATTGGCGACGCCACTCAAGGCGCGTGGCCGGTCGATGTGGATGGCAATTTCCACGGTCAAATCAATGCCTACCACGTCACCATGCTGGGCGATTTCGATTTCCTGCATTTTGATGGTTTTGGCTACACCAACGATGGTCGCCGCTACGTGTTTGCACCGTTCTCGCACGACGCCGAAGCGCTGCCACCACCGCCGCACATCGAAGTGCCGGTGCCGGCTACATTGTCGCTGTTCTCGCTCGGAGCCTTCTTGCTGGCACGTCGCCGCAAATAAGCCCTGCGTATCACAGCAAATGACAAACGGCCCCGATGGGGCCGTTTGTTTTGATGCTGCAGCTATCCGCAGCAAGCAATCAGCAAGCAATCAGCAAGCAATCAGCAAGCAATCAGCAAGCAATCAACAAGCGAGCTGCGAACCGTGACCGACAGCAATGGCAGGTTTTCAGCGCCCAATTAGCCAGCCTGACCGCTCGGTCAGTTCAGCTGCAAAAGAGTAAAAAAACGGCTCCCGCAGGAGCCGTTTTGCTGTCTCTTGTTGCAATTACAACAGCGGCCGCCAGTCGACTTGCCACATGCTGTTCAAGTCGTCGCGACGATACACCCAACCGTTGCTGCAAACCTGCCAAAGCTTCTGGCCATCGTTCTGGAACCAGCCGTCACGCAGGTATTCAGCGCAGGCGTAAGAGAAGCTGTCGTCCGGTTGCCAGGTTTTGCCGGCATCGCTGGATTGGGTCCAGATCTGATCACCAAACGCCTCGCCATTCTTGCGCGCACGGGCAAACAACCGATCACCGACCGGAATCGCGATATCAAGCGGTACCAGAGATTTTTCCGGCCGTTTGTACTCATTCAGCGGCGCCCAGTTCTGGCCACGGTCGGTACTGATCCACTGTTCATCCTTGCTGAACGCGTGCGTGGTGGCCGCCGCCAACGGGCCGCTCCAGCTCGGAATCAAACGCTCGATTTTGGTGACCTGCTTGCTGATCGTGTCGGTCGCCGGTTGGTAAATCCACAAATGTTCGCCCGGTTCGAGCAGATACAAACGCTCGCCGTCCCAGCGGGCAATACCGTTGTGCGCCAGCGGACCCGAGAACGGCATCCGATCGCGATCGACCCAGCCACCCTGACCGTCTTCGATCAGCAGGGCCAGCGTATTGGGGCCGGTAGCAGCACGTTGCAAACGCACGGCCAGATAGACACGACCATCAGCCAGCGTTCCGGCAGCCAGCGGCAGACCATCGCCACGACCGGCATCGCGCACCGTCCACGGCCCGGCCAGTGTCGGCGCCGTCAGCAAACGGTTGAATTCGGCCAACGCCACATAGCGACCATCCAGTCCCTGGCCCACCCAGGTCAGATCTTCGATAAGACCCGTGTCGAAATGCTGCCATTTGCCATCCGGAGCCCGACGCTTGATCTGGCCGAACTTGCCGGGCAACAGCAGATTGCCGTCACGATCCCGACTCCAGTCACCATTGGCCAGCGCCGCGCGTTTGGCAAACATCAGGATCGGCGTCAGATACGTTGAGCCGTCCTTCCAGCCCAACGGCGCCTCATTTTTCAGCTTGCTGAATACGCTGGGCATTTCTTTCTGGTGCAGCGCCATCAGCGGTGTCGGCAACGGTGCCCGGCCGAGCGCGTAACTCTGCTTGTTGATCGGATCCGGCAGGTAGATCACGGTGCCCAAATCGGTCAGCCGGCCC
The DNA here is from genome assembly GCF_013179735.1 of Permianibacter fluminis. Taxonomy (NCBI): domain Bacteria; kingdom Pseudomonadati; phylum Pseudomonadota; class Gammaproteobacteria; order Pseudomonadales; family Pseudomonadaceae; genus Permianibacter; species Permianibacter fluminis. The sequence goes on from NZ_JABMEG010000001.1 coordinate 82,945, forward strand.
GCTTCCACCGTGAAGCTGCCAAATTTTTCACCCGGATTCAGCCAGTTGAAATAGGTGACGTTGTAACCGGCTTCGCTGCCACCAATGGTCTGCAGAAAATACTCGTCGGCAGGCAGCGCACCAATGAAGGCCCGCGAACTGGTGCTGCCAACGTGATCCGCTGCATTGAGATTGAAACTCTTGTTCGGATTGGTCTTGCTGGTCAGCGTGATGTAATCCCAGTTGCTGATCGTGCCAATGCGATGCGCATTGTTGGCGACGTTCATCACCACCGCACCGCGATCTTTCGGCACGCCAACCTGCTTGTATTGCCACAGATTGGCGGTGGGAATCGTGCCGCAACCGGTCAAGAACGTTGCCAGCAAAATGGCCGCAAACTGGCGCCAGTTCGTCCTGCTCATGTTGTCTCCTTCTGATGAAACCTTGGTCATGCAATATCGGTATTGATTTACTTGCCCACCGCCAGCGCTGGCAGCACTGCCAGCGGAGTCGGCTGCTGAGCCTGCAACTCGCCAAGCAGGCGGGTCGCCCGTTTGCGATCTTTATCGCGCAGCTCGCTTTCCAGCCGTGATTCCCAGCTGGTGCTGGGCGTGACAACACGCTTGCTCAATGCCAGCCACGCCGATGCCGCCGCCTTGTCGTCAGACACACCGGTACCATAGAAATACATGCCGGCGACCTGGCTCTGGGCGAACGGCATACCGCCACGAGCGGCCTGCAGCTGGTGCTCGAACGCCTTCTTGTTGTCCTTGCTGAAATCCTTGCCGGTTTCGTAGAGATAGGCGAGCAAGCTGGCCGCCCCGATTGAACCGCGCTGTGCTGCGGTGGTCAGCAAACGCTCGGCTTCACCAACATTGCGCGCGGTCAGGGAATCAAAGCGCAGCATGTGCCCCAGATACGCCTGCGCCAGCAGATGGTTTTCATTGACCAGCGCTTGCAGACCTTGCAGCGCCAATACCCGATTGGCTTCGACACCATCACCACTGGCGTACTGGCGAGCGACCAGAAAACGGGCGTCAGCCGAACCTTTGTCGGCGGCGGCCTTGAACGATGCAAATGCCGCTTTGTGATCCTTGCTGACGCCTCGCGCGCCCAGATACTGCAACACACCGTAACTGAGCAGCGCGGTCGCATCACCGGCAGCCAGCTCTGCCCGCAGCGTCGTCAGCATCGCGGCATCATCAGCTTGACCAAGCACGGGTGACAGTTGCAGTCGCTCGTCTTTCAGCACCGTCCATTCCGGATGCGCGGCCACCAACAGCGACAGCCGCAGCAAACTGGTGGCCTCATTGAGTCGATAATTGGCCAGATACCAGCTGACCGCTTGCACGACATCGGCCGAACCGAGCACGCCGCGTTCGTGTATCTGGCCAACATAATCAGCCGCTTCCGGTTTGCCGGAAATGTATGCCTTGCTGAGCCACAGCTTGGCCTGCGCATAGTCCGGTGTGCCGAACGCGCCGTCGAAATGACTGAGCCCGAGCAGATACACCGCATCGCTGTCATTTTGCTCAGCCGCCTTGGTCAACCAGATGCGCGCTTGCTCGGCATTTTTTTCGCCACCGGTACCGGTCAGCAGCATCGCGGCCAACAGCCGCTGTGAGCGTGCCTTGCCTTGCTCGGCGGCTTTGACGAACCAGCGCTGCGCCTCGGCGACATTGCGTTCCGTGCCAACCCCTTCCTGCAAGGCCATGGCAAAAAATTCCTGGGCATCGGCGACGCCGGCATCCGCCGCTTTGCGTATCCATTGCACGCCGACGACTTTGTCTGCCGCCGTGCCCTGTCCCAGAAAATACTGAGTTCCGAGCTGGAATTGCGCACGGGCATCGCCTTGCTCAGCCAGCTCTTTGTACACCTCGAAACGCTGCACTTTGGCGGGGTCGGTGCTGTCATCCGCATGCACCGAAGGAAAGGCAAACAACATCAGCGCGACTAGCGTCGCGATAGGCAAAGACCGCATGGTGAAACATCCTTGGCAACGGCAGCCTTGCACTGCCGAATATCATTCCGGGATTAATGTCCCAGTTCAAACGCTCGGCGAATCTGACCGGCCGAGCCAAGCGCGGCATCATAGGGCTTTGTTCGCATGACGACCAGCAAGACCCGGCAGCGGACGAATGGCCCGACAGAAGCGCGAACCCGGTCACGTCGACGGCGCGTCCAGTCGGGGCAGCTCGGCTATAGTTGAGGCAGTTTTGCCTGCCCGCCACGTGCCACCCGACCCTGCCTGAAGGTGCCGATGTCCACCGAAACCGACCAACAAAAAGCCGAATTGCGCCGGTTGTTTGCCCGCCGACTGCCGGGCAAGCTGCGCCAGATTGCCGGCTATGTGCAGCGCTTGCAGACCGGCGAAGCGCTGACCGGGCTAGGCGGCCAGCTGGTGGTGCAGCTTGAGCACAGCATCCGCAGTTGTGAAAGCTTTGGTTTTGCCGCCTGCGCCCGGCTGTTGCAGCAGGTGGAAAATCAGTGCCTGAACCCCGAGCCGGCAAATTACGCCCCGCTGATTCAGGCCCTGGCGCATCTGGCCGAGGAGCTCGACGGCAAGCCGAGTCTGGCTCCAGCCGAGCCGCAAGCGACCCAAATGGAAGCGCCAGCCACCGACAATCTGGCCTTGCAGCCGTTATGGCTGGCGCTGCCGGAACAGGAACGAACCATGCTGGCCGGCCAGCTGGCGCTGTTCGGCTTTGCCGCCAGCACGGTGCCGCAGGATGGCGGCGCGCCGGTTGCGCTGGTCGCGGAAGCCAATGAGGTGGGCGATTTGCGCGCCCGCTATGGCGACCAACTGCCGCCGCTGATCGTGGTAGCGGACGATGATCAGATCACCGCCCGCCTGCTGGCCATTCGCCAGGGCGCCGCGGCCTTTCTGGCGCGACCGCTGGACACCGCCGCGCTCATCGAAGCCATTGATGAGGTCAGCCCAGCCAGCGCCGGTGAGCCGCCGCGGGTACTGATTGTCGAAGACTCGAAGTCGCAGAGCATGCATTACAACAAGGTGCTCAAGGAGGCCGGTTGTTCGACGGCGGTGGTCAATCAGCCGCTGAAGATTCTCGAAGCGCTGCATGCGCTGCAGCCGGAACTGATCCTGCTCGACATGCAGATGCCGGAATGCACCGGGCTGGAATTGGCGCGCGTGCTGCGACAGATGCCGGGCTGGCGGACGGTGCCGGTGCTGTTCATGTCGGCGGAAGAAAACCCGGAGAAACAGGCTGCGGCGATGGCCGTGTCCGGCGATGATTTTCTGCTCAAGCCGGTGCGCGCTGATGAACTGAAAAAAGCCGTGTTGACCCGCATCGCCCGCAGCCGGATGCAGCTGGCCCAGCTGAACCGCGATGGCCTGACCGGCCTGCTGAACCTGTCGGCGATGGCCCAGGCCATCGACAACCAATGCGCCCAGGCCAGCCGCACCGGCGAGCCGCTCTGTTTTGCCCAGCTCGATATCGACCGGCTCGGTCCGCTCAATGAGAGCGCCGGCCATGGTGCCGGCGATGCCGTGGTCCGCCAGCTGGCGCGCCTGCTCGGCCGGCGACTGCGCAAGAGCGACACCATCGGCCGGCTCGGCGGCGACCGCTTTGGCGTGCTGTTGCCGGGCTGTCGTGGCGATGACGCGCTACGGCTGATCGACGCAGTCCGTTCCGATCTGGCGAAGCATCCGCTGCTGCACGGCGGCCATACTCTGGCAGTCAAGCTGTCCGCCGGCGTCGCCCAGCATGACGGCGGCGCTCCCGGCGCGCTGCGCGATGCCGCCGAAAAAGCCCTGCAGTGGGCCAAGGACGCTGGCGGCAACAGCGCTCGCTTAGCCAGCTGAAGCCTTGCTGGCGGCCCGCCCGGCCCGACCAAAAAGCCCGACGAAAAGGGCCAAAGACGCCGGTGATAACAGGGCCCGATTGGCCAGCTGACGCCTACGCTGGCTGTCCCGGCCGGACAATGGATGCGTCCGGCCCTCACCGCAACGGAGGTCACCACCATGACCGATTGCTTTGTCCGGGTCTGCCTGACCACGGTCGCCACCGAGGCCGCCGCGAACTATTTGGCGGAAACCTTGGTCAATGAGGGCCTCGCGGCCTGCGTTAACATTTTGCCAAGCATCGTTTCCTATTATCGCTGGCAAGGTGAACTGTGCCGCGACAACGAATGGCTGCTCGTGCTGAAATCCGATGCCGCACATCTGCCAATGCTGGAGCAACGGCTGCTGGCGCTGCACCCTTACCAGACTCCCGGCTTTACTGTGCTGCCGGCCAGTCACGTCAGCGACGGCTATGGTCGCTGGCTGCATGACAACCTGAAATAAACGCTGGATTGCTGCCGTGGGACGGCGGCAGCCGTTACCGGATCGATCTGTCCATGAAAGCTGTTCTGTTCGCCATTGGCCGCCGTCTGGCTGGTCTGCTCCCGGTACGTGCCCGTACCCCGCTCACCTCGAAGATCGTCCTGTCCTGCGCGTCCGCCAGCACCGGCAAGGCCGCCCGCCGCTTCTCGCTGCCAACCTTTGGCAAACGCCGGGCGCAGGCCTGGCGCGTGATCGCCGAGCAGCAACGGCTGCGGTTCGGTTTGCTGACCATTGCGACACTGATCGCGCTGTGCGCATTGTTTCTGGCACCACCGCCGGCCCATGCGGCATCGGCCAGCGAGCTGCTGCGCGCTGCAGCGGACAACGGCCAGAACGAGGAATTCCTGAAAGTCGATCAGGCGTTTCAGGCCGAGGTCAGCCGGCTCGACAACGACATTCTGATCCGCTTCACGATTGCGCCCGGCTATTACCTCTATCGAGATCAATTCCGCTTCAAGGCCGACGGCGCCACATTCGCCGCACCGCAGTTTCCGGACGGCAAACTGAAACACGACGAATTTCTTGGCGAACAAATCGTCTATTTCAAATTCGCGGAAATTCGGCTGCCAATCGCGCAAGCCAGCGGCGACTTTGAACTGAAAATGACCTTCCAGGGTTGTGCCGAAGCCGGCCTGTGCTATCCACCGACCACGCGCAAGTTTTCGATTACTGGTGCAGCCGTCGGTAACGCGGCTGTCGGTGCATCCGATTCAACCAATTCCGCCACCGCATCCGAATTAATCCAGACAACCGAAACTGCTGCCAGCGCATCCGCATCAACCTCTGCATCGACACCGATTGCCGGCGCCGCCGCTGGTGGTGATCTGGCCGCCGCACTCGGTGGCAATTTGCTGCTGGCCATGGCGATTGCGTTCGGTGCCGGCCTGCTGCTGACGTTTACACCATGCGTGTTGCCGATGATTCCGATCACTGTCGCCGTCATCGGCGGCCAAGGTGCGCAACTGTCGACCGGTCGCCGCTTTGCCTTGGTCTTTGTCTATGTTCAAGCCATGGCATTGACCTATGCCGCACTGGGTCTGGCGGTTGCCAGTGCCGGCGCGGCCTTGCAAGGCTATCTGCAATCCGCTTGGCTGATTGTGCCGTCGGCGGTGTTGTTCGTGTTGTTGGCACTCAGCATGTTTGGCGCTTACGAATTGCAATTGCCGGCCGCCGTGCGCGATCGATTGGCGCAATCGAGTGCTGGCAGTTCCGGTGGTTCGATCACCGGTGTCGCGTTGATGGGCGCTTTGTCGGCCTTGATTGTTTCGCCGTGCATCAGCGCACCGCTGGCCGGCGCGCTGGCCTATATCGCGCAAACCGGTGAGTCACTGCGCGGTGGTCTCGCCTTGTATGCGCTCGGACTCGGCATGGGCCTTCCGCTGTTGATCGCTGGCGTCGGTGGCGGTCAGTTGCTGCCGCGCGCCGGTGCCTGGATGGACAACGTCAAGCATCTGTTCGGCTTTGGTTTGATCGCAGTGTCGATTGTGCTGGTCAACCGCTTGATTCCCGCCAGCGCCGGCTTGCTGTTGTGGGCGCTGTTCGCGTTGGCGTTCTCGGCTTACTTTGCCCGCCTGCAAACCCACAGCGCCTGGCAGTATCTGCTGCAGGCATTGCGCTATGGCGCGCTTGTTTACGGCATTGCATTGGTCATTGGCGCACTGGCCGGGCAAACCAATCCCTTGAAGCCGCTGCCAAGTTTCGCCAGCGCGGGCGCAGCCGCCGAAACCAATCGCAAGGTCGATGCCCACGCCGGCTTCAAACGCATCAAGTCCATCGCTGATCTGGAACGCGAACTGGCGGCGGCAAACGCCGCCGGTAAAACCGTGATGCTGGATTTCTTCGCGGATTGGTGCGTCGCCTGTTTCGAATTTGCCGACTACACCTTCCCGGATCCCGCTGTGCAAAAAGCGCTGGCCAATACCGTGCTGCTGCAAGCCGATGTCACCGCCAACGACGACACCGATCTGGCGCTGATGGCAAAGTTCAACATTCTCGGGCTGCCGTCCATTCTGTTTTTTGATCGCAACGGCAACGAGCTGGCCGGTACCCGCGTGACCGGCTTCATGAAGGCCGAGGCGTTTGCCCAGCACGTCAGCACCCGGCTGAACTGAGCACACTCCATCAAAGCCGGCGCTCGCCCGCGTGGCGAACGCCGGCTTTTCTTTTGCAGCGCCACCCAGCAGACCACCGAATCATCGCCAGCGCGGGCGAACGTGACCCCACCCGCCACAACCGCCACTCGAAATGGCGCGCGCAGACGGAACCCCGTCACCTATACTGAGCGCGAACCCACCAGGAACCATCATGTTTCCGGCGCTGCTGCAGCATGTACAACGTCTGCCCATCCGGCAGGTTTATCTGAGCCAGCTGTATTTCTCCGGTGTGCAATCGGTCGGCGTTGCCTTGCTGGCGGGTGGCGCGCTCGGCGCCATCATTGTCAGCCTGATTCTGGGCAGCTTTGGTCAAAGCAGTGCCATGGCGCTGCGCATCATGAGCATCAGCACACTGGAAGAAGCCGCGCCGATCATGGTCGGCTTGTTGTTCGCTGCTCGCAGCGGCGCCGCTCAGGCGACCGAACTGGCGACAATGCGCGTCACCGGCGAGCTGCGCACCTTGCAACGACTCGGCATCGATCCGATTGAGTATCTGGTGTGGCCGCGCGTGCTCGCCGCCAGCATGTGCTGCGCCGCGCTGTATCTCTATTTTGTCGCCAGCGCCATGCTGATCGGTGCCGCAATGACACCGCAGGCCGGCATGCTGACCGAATTGCGCGCGCTGGCCGCCAATACCGAAACCCATTTACCGTTTTACGGCATGGCCAAGACCGCGATATTCGGCATGGCGGTCAGCAGCATCGCCTGTCAGCTCGGATTTTCCGCCGGCAGTGCCAGCACCGAAATCGCCCGCCTCGCCTCGCGCACCGTGTTGTACAGTGTGATCAGCATTCTGCTGCTCGACGTCTTGTTCGGCGTGCTGCTGCGCTTGTGGACCTGATCGCACATGAACGAAATGGCACGGACATGAACTGGACAGCGCTTGACCTGAGCGCCGGTCAGCATCACGCCTTGCGTTGCAGCGAGGAGTCGCAGCGCGAGCAATGGCTGGATAGCATCTGCCTGCATCTGCAGCAGCAGTCGATTCGCTATGGCCTGCTGCATCAACAGGGCGCGCTGCTCGGCAACCTGAGCACGCTGCAAAATATTTTGCTGCCGGCAAGCTGGCAGCAGCCGCAGGCCGAACAGGCGCTGGAAGCACGCTTGCACACACTGTTTGCCCAGCTTGGCTTTGCCGACCACAACGCACTGCACTGGCTAAACAAACGGCCCAATCAGTTGACCAGTGTGCAACAGCGCGCGGCCATCATTGTCCGGGCACTGCTGACCGAACCGACCGTGCTGGTTTGCGACGAACCGTGGTTTGTCGAACAGAACCGGGCCGAATTGCAATTGCTGCAACAGGCCGATGTGCTGTGTCGGCCATGCTGTTGGCTGGTGGTGTACGCCGATGCGTTGCCGGCGCTGGCACAGATCAATTGGCAGCATCACGAACTGACGGAACTTGCTTTGGAGAAGGTCGCGGTATGACGGCATCAGCAACGGGCAAGCACCGATACCGGGTCGCATTATTTCTGTTCGGCAGTGCCGGCCTGCTGCTGCTGCTGCTGGGTGGACTCGCGCACGAACAAGGCTGGTTTACCCCGACCATTGACTTGCGTTTTCAGGCCGACAGCGCCAACGAGTTGCGCCCCGGCATGCAGGTTCGCTTGTCCGGCGTGCCGATAGGCAAAGTCAGCGACGTGCAACTGGATGACACGGCGCGGGTGCAAGTGAGCTTGCAGATCGATGCCGATTACCAGCGCTTTCTCGGCGCCGGCACCCGCGCCATCAAGGCGCGTGACGGCATGTTTGGTGACAGCTATATCGTGCTGGTGGCTGGCAGCGGCAGCCCGTTGAAAGAGAACAGCGAATTGCCGTTTGAAGACGATCCCGGCATAGGCGGTGTGATCAATCAGTTGCGCGAAAAATTGCTGCCGGTGCTGGACAACCTGCAGCAATTCACCGCGACGCTGAACGACCCCAACGGCGATTGGCAGCAGATTGCCAGTGAAACCCGTGGCCTTCTGCAGGAGATGCGGCAGTCGCGCCAGCAGCTTGATCAGATGCTCGCCAACGTCAATCAACTGACCGGTAAACAGTTGCCGAAAACGCTGGCGGAAACCGAGGCCAGCCTGCAAAGCATACGCACGCTGGCCGGCAATGCCGACCAGCGGCTGGCGGAAATTTCGGCCGGCCTGCAGACCACCCTCGGCAATCTCGATCAGAGTGGCAAGGACGCATCGCTGGCGCTGCAGTCACTGCAGCAATTGCTGGCCGAAACCCGGCCGCAGCTTGCGACCGTTTTGCAAGATACCGAGGCGCTGCTGAAGAACGCCAACACCACAGTCGACAATATGCAGACGCATTGGCCGTTCACGCCCTCCGATGATAAGCAGGCGCCACGGAATGCGCCGGAAAAAGAGTCGCCGCCAGTCCCGGCGCCCGCCCATTCACCCTAGCGAAACGGGCCACGGAATCCACCGCAAGCCTCCGATGACCGGTATGCTGGCAAGGCCGTGCATCCGACCAGTTACCGCCGCAGCCGGCATTTCCCGGACGTTGCAAAGCGGATTCGCACGATGTTTTGTGAACATGGTTTGTGAACGATGTTTGCACACAGGCAATTGGCTCGCTGCTACGCTTTGTTCACTGGTCTTGATGTACTGGTCTTTATGTACTGGTATTTATGAACCGGGCTCGACGCTCCGGAGCTGGTAACGGTCCACACCATGATCACTTCTGCCGAGGAACAGGCCGCCATCGTACTGGCCAAAGCACAACGTCTGCGCCAACAACGAACGCTGTTGGCCGGGGCGATCTATGCCGTGTGCATTGCCCTGCTGCTGCTGTTCCGCTGGCAAGGCAGCGTGCACCTGAACGAGATCGCGCTGGCATTCATCATCGGCAGCGCGCTGCTCGCCAACCTCGGTTTTCTCTGGTGGATTGCCAGCGGCCGCAATTTGTCGCGGCGCGACCCCAGCTTGACCAAACCACAGGTGCTGTTCGCAACGCTGTGGTCATTCGTTCCGCTTTATCTGAATCCGGATTTGCGTGCCGAGATTTTGATGTTTTACCTCTGTGCGTTCTTCTTCGGCAGTTTTCGGCTGCAGCGTCAGGATTTTCTGCAGATTGTGCTGGTGGCGCTGTGCGGTTATCTCGGCATCATGGCGCTGGATATCTACAACGAAACTGCCGGCGTTTCGCTGCAACAAAATATCGTGCGCTTTGTCATGCTGACCGTGGTCCTGTTGATCCAGAGCGTGTTGGGTGGCCACATCTACGACATGCGCAAGCAGCTACGCTTGCAGCATCAGGCTTTGCAAGAGGCTCACGAACAGATCAGTCATCAGGCGGCATTCGATGCCCTGACCGGATTGCACAATCGCCGGTTTCTGATGGAAGCCTTGTTGCGGGAAGAGGCGCGGGCGCGCCGCCGCGGCAGTCAATTCAGCATCATCATGTGTGATCTGGATCATTTCAAAGCCATCAATGATCGCTACGGTCATCTGGCCGGTGACGCGGTGCTGAAAACCGCCGCTGAAACCTTGATGCAGCATTTGCGCACTACCGACTGGCTGGCGCATGGCGGCGACGAGCTGGTCGCCCGTTATGGTGGTGAAGAGTTTGTGATTCTGTTGCCGGACACCGATCTCGAAGGCAGCCGACTCTGCGCTGAACGGCTGCGTAACGCCCTGCGCAATGCCCATCAGTCAACATTGCCGGAAGGCCAGCAGATGACCGGCTCTTTTGGTGTTGCGCAGTATCGCGTTGGCGACCAGCTGCGCGATCTGCTGGCATGCGCCGACAGCGCGCTCTATGAAGCCAAGCACAATGGCCGTGATCGGGTCGTAGTGGCCACGTAGGCGACCTGAACGCCGTGCACGAGACAGGCGCCCAGTGCCACCGGGAACCGATCCGGTGGGCCGCAGTCAATGCAACCGAAGCAGCCGTTCCTACAACAGCATCACGCTGTTTTCTGTGAGCCTGCCTTCTGTAACCCTGTTTTTCTATAAGCCCGTTTTTCTGAAAACCTGTCGTTCTGCAAACCAGTCGATGCTGTACGCCGGGTCAGTGCGTAGTAGACTGACCACAACGTCCGCGGAGGGCCAAACCATGTTGATACGCGCCTTGGCAATTGCCATCGTCATGACTCTCAGTGCCTCGGGCTGTGCCGAGCTCAAATCCGCTGGCCGCACCATCGGCCACACCACCAAGGAAGTGACCACCGATATCGGTCACGCCACCCGCGATGCCGCTAAGGAAGTGGGCCAAGGCACCAAGCGTGTGGTCAACGAAGTGACCAAGGACAGCAGCGAAAGCAAGGAAGAAGAAAAATAGCGCTGCGGCGGTAACGGATGCTCCATGTAAGCATGCACCTGCTACGGTGCTCAGCAACGTTCAGCGCCGACACGTTTTATGAGATTGCGCTTCAGAATTTGCGCGCTCTCCTCTTTCGAGCCGTTTATCTCTACTGCAGCGCACTTCGGATTTCCGGCTGATTGAGCAAGCGCTCCAGCTGCGTCTGGAAGTCTTTTTGGACGTCGGGGCGCTGCAGTGGCGCACGCGTCGTTACCCGTGTTTTGGCCAAAATTGTGTTGGCATCATCACTGACAGCCAATTCGGCATCCACCATCAGTTCCGAATTTCTTGACCACGAGAAACGCCAATCGTGCAGCGTGAGCTTCACCAGTTTCGCCGCCTTGCACTTCATATCGGCGCTTTCTGACGGGCATAACACTGCACCGCGCTGCCGCAAGCTGCTGGCGACAATGTCACCGAGTTCTTGCGCCACCGGTTTTGCGGAAGCGTTGATGATATTTTCCGGGATTCCCCAAATCATCGCCCGATGACGGGTGCCGAGAAACTGGCTGGTCTTGTCGCCTGACTGCACGTAAGGCCGATTGTCGATGACCTCAACCCGCAGCGGGCCGGAGAGATCACCGGTGATCTCCGGCTTGACCATGGCCAAACTCTGGGGATAGGTGCCAATACATCCTGTCAGCAACATTGCCGTGGTTATTGCCACCAAACCTAAACACCATGCCGACCAATTCTTCCTTGTCATTTGTTGCTCCATGTAAACGGATTGGCTCTGGGCTGAAACGCGGCTTCGCAGCATATCGCATCACGTTTCACCCAACCACGATTGCCGTATCGCTACCGCATCGGCATTAAGCAATGGTGCTGCAGCGCGATAAGTAACCGGATGCTGACGTAGCTTCAACGGATTGCCGGCATGCGGCACGCTCACGCCGCTGGCGTGTGGCAAATGCTGAATCATCTCGCGCGCCTGCAACTGCGGATCGGTATACACCTGCGCCAGATTGTTCAGCTCGCCAGCCGGCACACCGGCCGCGGCCAGCGCGGTCAGCCAGTGCTGCCGCGAGTGTTGTCGGGTCAACGTTTGCAACAGCGGCAGCAGTTCGCGTCGGTTGCGCACCCGCTCGGCATTGCTGGCAAAGCGCGCCTCATCGGCGAGGCTTTCACGTCCGGCGACCCGGCAAAAGGCCCGGAACTGTTTGTCATTGCCGACCGCCAGCATGAATTCACCGTCGCTGGCGGGCATCGCCTGATACGGCACGATGTTCGGGTGCGCCGATCCCTCGCGCACCGGCAGCTGGCCACCGACCAGATAGTTCATGCCCTGGTTGGCGAGCCAGGCCACCTGGGTATCGAACAAGGCCAGATCGATGTACTCGCCCTCGCCGCTGACCGCGCGCCGATACAGCGCGGCGCTGATGGCGCTGGCGGCATACATGCCGGTCATCAGATCGGCAACCGCGACACCCACCTTGACCGGGCCGGCTCCCGGCTCGCCCTCGGGCACGCCGGTCAGGCTCATCAGGCCGCCGCGGGCCTGAATCATGGCGTCGTAGCCGGCCTTGTCGGCGTCCGGGCCGGTCTGGCCAAAACCGGTGATGCTGCAATAGATCAGCTGCGGATGCCGGTCCTTGAGCTGGTCATAGCTGAGTCCGTACTGGGCCAGGGCGCCGACCTTGTAGTTTTCCACCAGCACATCGGCCTTGCCGACCAGCTGCAACAGCAGCGCCTGCCCGTCGGCACTGGCGAAGTCGATGGCAATCGAGCGCTTGCCGCGATTGGTCGCCAGAAAATAGGCCGATTCGGCGCTGTCCTTGCCGTCAGCATTTTTGAGGAAGGGCGGGCCCCAGCGCCGGGTGTCGTCGCCCTCGCCCGGCTTTTCGACCTTGACCACATCGGCGCCCAAATCAGCCAGAAACTGGGTGCACCAAGGCCCGGCCAGAATGCGCGACAAATCCAGCACCCGGACTCCGGTCAGCAAACCTGCCATCGCACTGATCCTCTTTATTGAGTTGCGTTTATTGAATTGCGTTTAATTGGATTGCGTTGTTTTCTGGTTTTGGCTTGCGGCTGTTCGGTTGGCGCGGCCCGCTGGCAGCCCACGCCCCTGCCGCCAAGTGCGACCGTACCGGATTGACCGCCTGAGCCATTCCGCCTATCTTAGCCGCCCGCGCCCGCCATGCCCGGTCGCCGGCCAATGCCACAAACGCAGCATCTTGTGGCGATTGGTGCCGATATTCGGCAAATCTGGTGTGATCTTGTGGTTAGACCTGTGTCAGATAGACATTCGGGTCGTCGCCCTTCACAATACCCGGCCTCGGCTGGGATGCCGTATCGTAACCTGTTCCGAAATAACAGGTTGTCGTGAAAACTCGACTAAATAGCGCCAGATGTCGACCTGTTCGACACATCACGTGGTCCGGAACCCGACCGCGTGCAGGGCGTAACGACGGAATCCTTTATTGATGGCCAAACTGCTGGTCTTGCACGGCCCCAACCTGAACCTGCTCGGCACCCGCGAGCCGGACAAGTACGGCCGCGTCAGTCTCGCCGAGATCGATGCCCGCTGCAGCGCACTCGCGCGCGAGCTGGGTCACGAGCTGGTCAGCCTGCAGAGCAACGGCGAGCAGGCGCTGATTGAGCGCATCCATGCCGCCGGCACTGACGGCACCGCCTTCATCATCATCAATCCCGCCGCATTCACTCACACCAGTATTGCCCTGCGCGATGCGCTGCTGGCGGCGGCGATTCCGTTTATCGAAGTGCATCTGTCGAATGTTCAGGCGCGGGAAGCCTTCCGCCAGCATTCCTATTTCAGTGATGTCGCCGTCGGCACCATTACCGGTCTCGGCGCGCAGGGTTATGAACTGGCCGTTCGCGCCGCCAGCGCGCGGCTGACCGGGCGCTGACACCACTACCGAATTCGCATTACCAACCTTGAAGGTTCTACCCATGGGGAAAGAGAAGATGGACATCCGCAAAATCAAGAAGCTGATCGAGCTGCTCGAGGAGTCCGGCATCGCGGAAATTGAAATCAAGGAAGGCGAAGAGTCGGTGCGCATTTCGCGCCACTCCAGCGCGCCGCAACCTATGCACTACAGCGTGCCGATGCACGCACCGGCGCCAATGGCCGCACCAGCGCCTGCTGCTGCCCCGGTCGCAGCCGCTGCTGCTCCGGCCGCCGCCAGCGGTCACACCCTCAAGTCGCCGATGGTCGGCACCTTCTACCGTTCGGCAAGCCCGGGCTCGAAGGCCTTTGCCGAAGTCGGTCAGCAAGTCAAAGTCGGCGATGTCCTGTGCATCGTCGAAGCCATGAAAATGATGAACCAGATCGAATCCGACAAAGCCGGCACGATCAAAGCCATCCTGGTCGAAAACGGCCAACCGGTGGAATTCGATCAGCCGCTGTTTGTGATCGAATAATACAAAAACGGGGTGGGAGGCTGCAGATTACGGTCAGCGCCCACCAGCAACAATGAATAGATGAAGCATGCCGTTCCGGTGCGAGCCGGAACGGTCATTCAACCGGCACCGTTCGTCTGTCGATGCCACTCGGCCCTGCCAACGCAGAGCCCCGCAAATCGAACGGTGCGCAAATGAGATCTCATTCCATGAGCAACCCGGTTGCCCAGAAGCTGGATAAAGTGTTGATCGCCAATCGCGGCGAAATTGCCCTGCGCATTCTGCGCGCCTGCCGCGATCTGGATATCAAGACCGTGGCGGTCCATTCGACTGCCGACATCGATCTGATGCACGTCAAACTGGCCGACGAGTCAGTCTGCATCGGACCGCCGGCCTCGAAAGATTCCTACCTGAATATCCCGGCGATCATTTCGGCTGCCGAAGTGACTGACGCCGTCGGCATTCACCCCGGTTACGGCTTCTTGGCGGAAAACGCCGATTTTGCCGAACGGGTCGAATCGAGCGGTTTTGTCTTCATCGGTCCGCGTGCTGACACCATCCGCTTGATGGGCGACAAAGTCAGCGCCAAAGACGCGATGAAAAAAGCTGGCGTACCGACCGTGCCCGGTTCCGAAGGCGCGTTGTCGGATGACCCGGTCGAGCAAGTAAAAATTGCTCGCAAGATCGGCTTCCCGGTGATCATCAAAGCCTCCGGCGGCGGCGGTGGTCGCGGCATGCGCGTGGTGCACTCCGAAGCGCATCTGCACAGCGCCGTGCAAACCACCAAGGCCGAAGCCAAGAGCGCGTTCAACAACGACATGGTCTACATGGAGAAATTCCTGGAAGCGCCACGTCACATTGAAATCCAGATTCTGTCCGACGGTCAGGGCCACGCCATTTATCTGGGCGAGCGCGACTGCTCGATGCAGCGCCGGCACCAGAAAGTGGTCGAAGAAGCACCAGCACCGGGCATCACGCCCGAGCAACGCAAACGCATTGGCGAGCTGTGCGTCAAGGCCTGCGTCGAAATCGGTTACCGTGGCGCCGGCACGTTTGAATTCCTGTTCGAGAAAGGCGAGTTTTTCTTTATCGAAATGAATACCCGCGTCCAGGTCGAGCATCCGGTCACCGAGATGATCACCGGCGTCGACATCATCAAGGAACAGCTGCGCATCGCCGCGGGTCTCGGCTTGTCGATCAAGCAGGAAGACATCAAGCTCAAAGGCCACGCCATCGAGTGCCGGATCAACGCCGAAGATCCCAAGACCTTCGTGCCGAGCCCGGGCCTGATCCAGCGCTTCCATCCGCCCGGTGGCTTGGGCATTCGCTGGGATTCGCATGTCTATGCCGGCTACAAAGTGCCGCCGAATTACGACTCGATGATCGGCAAGCTGATCACCTTCGCCGATGACCGCGATACCGCCATCGCCAAGATGCGCACCGCCTTGGAAGAACTGGTCATCGACGGCATCAAGAGCAACATCAGCCTGCAGCGCGAGATCATGAACGACTCGAACTTCCAGCGCGGCGGCACCACCATTCATTACCTGATGGAAAAGCTGCGTAAAGAAGGCTAATTGGCATTTCTTTGCTTAAAAAAGACGGCCCAATGGGCCGTCTTTTTTTTTCTGATTCAATTGACCGCGCTTTCGAGTTGCACCACAAGCGCATCAATGACAAAGATACGCTGCAGCAGCAGTTTGTCTATTCCAACAAAGAAATCAATAGCAGAAAAATCTGCTCACTCCGCTCTTACATCAAATTTCACAGTCGCTTCGTGAAACACAGTCAAAATTTCATTCACCTTCGATTTCTTGTCGTCTGATTTACGTTCAGGCTCAACACGTAACCGGTATTGAAATTGTTGTCGCAAATCCCCGAGCTCATTGTCCGGGGAATTGTAATTGGCCTCCACCACCAAAGTATGCTCTCCCTCTGGCAAAGGTCTCAAAAAAAGCCAATAACCATCACTGGCTGCTGGCGAATATAGCTCAGGCTTATCGACATACAATGCATCGGCGAACGCATTAAAACATTTCTCGGTACGTACACGCATTGCATCCAGTTTTCCTATCGGAATACCATCGAGAACAACTTTCATCGTGACGTTATTGTCATTATTGATTGAAACCCACTTCTTGAGCTCATCACAGCTGCGTCTGTTCGTCGGACTCGTATTAGCCATGACCGCGATAATAGGCAAAAACAGGTATTTCCCAGAGGGAACTGTGCAGCTACGTCTGACACTACTTGTGCCGTCGGTACCAGCAAGAAACCATACATCTCCGGTCTGATTGAGCCCGCACAATTGACCTGTCGGGTCCTGATATGGCCGAACACCATCCGGAACTTTATTGACCCACCGCCACCAGCGAGCAACGTGATATTCCGCGTCTCCGCCGCCAATTGAGCCACTTAATGGCAACACAAAATTTGGTTTACCCGCGCCAGCAGTTGGACTGACAATCAGCAAAAGAAAAACAAGTGTATGGAATTTCATCAGCTCTTACCTTCATGGGGTCGAGACATTCAGCATGTGCTGAACTTCAGCTCGGGTTTCAGCTTGCTCAGGGTCATTTCTACTGAGCTCCAGATACCGCGTGAATTCAACATGCGCCTCGGCTTTTCGCCCCAATTGCATTAATAGCTGTCCCCGCCTTGCGACACCCTCGATATATTCAGGGACCTCTTTAAGCAGTAAGTCGAGGTTCTCCAGTGCATCCTTCGGTCGGTGCAGCTGGTCAAATACCACGCTCAGCTGATAGAGCGCATCTTTACGGTACGTTTCGTCATCTGTAAGCACCGTCAATGGCTCCAATAACTCGACCTTCCGGTCAGCCCGCAATAAGGCTTGTGCCAGCCAAAACTGACCAAACGTGCTCTCGGGCTCTACCAACACAGCCCTTTTCAGCAACTTTATTGCCCATTCCAGATCCAAGTTCGATTCCGTCAACAAGCGACCCAACTGGCGAGCACCGTGTGGACTAAGCTCAGAGAACCGTTCGGCGCTCACTAGATGCAGAATCTGTGGCCATGGACTTGCTTTCAAGCTGCCAAGATAAGATGCATAGTCATCATGAAATTCGGAAAGGGTAACCGTTCGTACTGTAGATGCGAGAGCTCGCTCAGCTTCACCGTAATTCTTATTTCGGCTCGCCACGTTGGCTTTGTCCGCAGCGACTTCACCAATGCTGTCTGCCAGCAAAGGTCTTAGCGGCAAGTACGCTTTAAGTGCCTCCGCATATTGCTCCATCTGTTCGTAACTTCCACCCCACCTTGGTTTCAATGAAATCATCCTGCTCCAGGAGACACTGCGACATGCGGGGTCTATCGCGTTTGCTTGAGTAAAAGCAAAGTCTTCCAATTCACCTCGCGAGTCAATTCGCGCCATGATCATAAGACCGACATACGCATCTAGCATGCGAGGTTCTATTCGAATTGCATCGTTATATAAATCAACTGAGAGCAAAACAAACTCAGCCATGCGCTTCATATTTTCTGCCGGCGTATCACTTGCCCACTTACTGCCTCTGGCTTTGCCTGCCATATGGCGATAAAACAGTGCACGGGCCGTCAGCGCAAAGGGACTCTTCGGCGCCTTTTCGAGCCAGCGTTGCGTCAATCGGCCAGAATCATAGCTATCATCTATTGCAGCGAAATCCCTGTGAATTACCTCACTGAATCCTTCTTTGACAAAATGCCGTTCCAAATCGGTGCGAAATAATGCATCAAGTTCCGCAAGCTGGTCTGCCTCGACATATTGCTTGATGGTTTTTAAGGAAATGGCATGAGCAAAGGAATACTCGCATTCAGCACGTGCCAAGCTTACTTGCCATTGATTGGCGGGCAGGTCCGGATAGCTCAAACAACGCTGTAGCGGATCTACAATCGCCTCTGCTTGCTTAGCTTTGGTCATGAACTCCCGGGCATCGACGGGGGCATCGGCAAAATAGCGTTTCGGAACATCTTGCGCAGTTGCATTACCTGGAATTAACACTGCAACGAAAATCACCAGCCAAACAATCGGAAATATCCAATTCATCAACTTCAATCCATTTACTTGATAGGTCGGTGCCATATGCTGTCATGCTATCCCCGCACATTTCAACTTGCTTTCCGCAGCGGGTAGGCCGCATTTGTCAAGTTTGGCTGGGGATACTCAGTTTCAGTGGGAGTAGTCCAGATGAGGCGCGGTCGGCAAAGAAAATAGGCAATGTCCCCTACTCGAACTCACAGCGTTAGCAACTATGCTGGCAGTAAACGTAGCCCGGATGCAATGAAATGGAATCCGGCGTGATGTGCAAAACCATCCCGGAATTCGCGGCGCTGCATCCGGGCTACAAAGAGGCCAACTACCAACGCGTTTCAGGCGGCCCGCACTGCGCCGTTCATGTCCGGCAAGCTGAAATAGAAACTCGCTCCGTGGCCGGGGCTCGCCTCGGCCCAGATGCGGCCACCGTGCAGGTGAATGATCTTGGCGCAGAGCGCGAGGCCGACGCCGGCACCGGGGAACTCATCCTGCCGATGCAGCCGTTGAAACAGCCGGAACAAGTGTCGGCTGTAGGCCGGATCAAAGCCGACGCCGTTGTCGCGCACGACCACAGCGGTCTGGTATTTCGGGTGCTGCACAGTGGTCACGCAAATGAGTGGCGCGCTGGTGTTGGCGCAAGACTTGACGGCATTGTCGAGCAGGTTCTGGATGACCTGACGCAGCAAGGCGCGATCGGCAAAGACAGTTGGTAACGTCCCCAACTCGAACTGGCAGCGCTGACGCGTTGCGACTGGCAACTGCGCGACCATCTCGCTGACCATCACGCCCAGATCGACCGGTCCGGGCTGCAGCACGTCGCGGCCGAGCCGCGACAGTGCCAGCATGTCACCGATCATCTGGCTCATGCGGTCCATCGCACGAGTGGCGCGGTTGACCAGTTCCAGCCAATCGCGGTGGCCGACTTCGCTGATCTCGTCACGCAGCAACTCCAGATAACTGCTGGCATGCCGCACCGGCGCCTGCAGATCATTGGAGACGACAAAATTGAACGACTCCAACTCGTCAACCGCATGCTGCAATTCTTCGCTGCGCTCGGTTACCTGCTGCTTCAATTCAGCATTGAATTGCAGCAACTCCTGTTTGGCCTGTTGCAGCTTTTGCAACCGGCGCTGCTGCCGGAACTGTTGCCACAACAAGCAGACCGCAGCCAGCACCAGCAATGACAACAACACCGCGGTCCAGACAAACACCGTGCTGACATGGGCCGTGCGATCACCAATGTCGGCGCGCGCGGTCCGCGCCACATCCAGCTGCAAATTGATCAGCTTGGCCAGCGTGGTGGTAACCGGATCAATCTGTTGATAAAGCGAGCCGTCAAATGCCGTCAGCTTGCCGGCCAGTGGCGACTGCGTCTGCTGCAGGAACTGCTGCAGCTGAATCACCGCTCGATCGGCGACAACAAATTGCTGGCTGGCCTGTGCCACCAACTGCGACTCTTCTGCGGTCAGATAAGTATGTAGATAGGCTTGCCACTGTTCATCAATGATGTGCCGGGCCTGGTCTATTGACGCCAGTGCAGACGGCTGATCAAGCAGGCCGTTCTGCGCTTTGTTGACGGTATCGATGATCTTGACGGCATAGGCATCGCTGACGGCTTTCAATTGGCTCAGCGGCACCACCCGGTCGTCATAAATCGACGCGACGATGGCACGGATGGCGGTCAGATTGTATTGGGCAAAGCCAATCACGGCAGCAAATGCCAGCGCGAGCAACAACGCCAGTAGCATCAGACGCGTGCGTAAGGACATCGCTCACCTCATTCGGTCGCCCGGCCACGAGCGACCCCACCAAGAATAACCACATCCGCTCACGGCAAAGAGAATCGAGTCCGTGCATGCACGGTCAATCGCCAGCGATCATTGCGGTGAAAACATCTGCTGCTGACCTTGTTTGCGCCAGCATAAACCGGCACCACGGGAATGCAAATGGCTTCACCACGTTGTTCTGGTCTTACCTCGCAGAGAAAAAAGGGCGGCCGAAACGGCCGCCCAATGTTTGCTAGCACACCTGCTTTTTATTGCGGTTTCTCATTTCTGTCTCTGTTCCGGTGCTTGCTTCTGTCCCTCTTACCTACCGGCACGGCGACGACGACCTTGCAGGACCAACAGCAACACGGCAAACAGCCAAGGCAAGGAACCGCCACCACCACCTGAGCTGCTGACTGTTGCCGAACCGTTGGCAACGTCTACTTTGACGTTGGCGATGGCTTCATCTTCGCCGTCACTGACCGTCACCCGGAACTCATAGCTGCCCGTCGCCATGTTGCTGGCCGCGGCGACTGCACGGTCGGCACTGGTCAGGCTGACATTAGCGCCACTGATCTGCTGCCATTGATAGCTCAGCACATCATGGTCGGCGTCGTGAGAGTGGCTGGCATCCAGCGTCAGCGTGCCACCGGCGGCCAGATTAACCGTACCGGAACTGACTACCGCAACCGGCGCATCGTTGATCGGATTGACCATCAGGGTGAATTGCGTGCTGCTGCGGTCCTGACTGTAAGTGGCATCGGCAACGGTTACCGTTACCACGGTCTGGCCGCTGAAATCCGGCTCCGGTGTCAGATCAAAACTGCCATCATCATGCACGACCGCGCTGACATGCTCGCCACTGACGGTGATGACATTCGGTAAGTTGTCAGCATCGGTATAGAGCACGTCGATGTCTTCCAGCGTGTCATCCTCATCGACGTCCATATCGGCGATGGTAGCGATCTTCAGGTTGCCAGCCACCGGCACATGCACTTCCCGAGCGGTAACCGGAACGTTGCCTACCTGATGCTCGACATGGATCACCAGATCGGCGCCGGCAGCCAGCTCGCTGACGCGCGCCTTGAAGCTGACGTCCATGCGGCTGCGTTCCGGGCCGTCGTAATCGAGGCAGAACACTTTGTTGTCGCTGATCACCTGATCAAGATTGTTGTAGCCCAGGTCGTTAATCAGCCAGCCACCGTCGTTCGGTTCACCGGCATCCCAGTTCATGGTGCCGGCAAAACCGCGCACGCCGATTGAACCTTCGCTATTGGCACCGCTCAGGTTGGCATAGGCGAAAATGATTTCCGGACGGCTCGGCTCAAAATCAATGCCATTGCGCAGCACGACTTCAAAGTCAAGTTGGTCGCCGTTGTTGGCGTCAATAACGTTGTCCCACTCCAGGTACAACAGGTCGCCCAGCTCCGGAAAATCCTCCTTCCAGATCGTTGCCATAGTCAGGCCTTTTGGATCTTCCCAATGGTGCTCGGCTTCCATGGTCGAGCTACCGCGCCAGAACGGCGCAATGGCCCGCATCAATCCACCACCATAGGTCATCGATACCGAGTAATCCCAGGGCCAATACAGATCTTCAAGCCGGATCAAGCCAGCCGGGCTGACATCGAGCCAGCCTTTGCTGGGCTGGGCAAACAATTCGATGTCCGCTGGTTTGAAGAACAGCCAATCGATCGGCAGACGGAACACGGCGTTGGCGTCACCGGCAATGTCGTACTCCGGTTGCAAGCCGGTTTCCGCGAACAGATCCAGATAGCCGTTGGTGCCCTGTGGTTCATTCGGATTTGGCACCCGGCAAGTCGCCGACGTGTCGTTGCTAGTGACCACGTAGCGACGCGCGACATCAGCGGTGGTCGGTTGCTGACCGGTGACCTGCAGCAAGCCATTGCTCAGCGTCACCATGCCATTCATGTTGCTGCCGTGTTGCAGCGAGCCCGGCACCACAGTCAGACCGGCCGGCAACTGCACGCTGACTGCGAGATTGCGATTGCTCTCGTCCAGGTTTTCCAGCACGCGCAATGTCACATCGATCTCGTCGCCGGGTTTGGCCGATGTTTTCGACAAGATCAGCGCTGCATCATCGCTCGCGCGTTCGAGTCGGATACCGGTCATGCCGAACGCGCCAGCGGCGGCGGCTGAAGGGCCAACGTCAAACGCGCCGTAGCGGATATCACCGACCGCGAGATTGTCGAGATCCCAATCAAATGTCAGCGCCAGGGGCTCGGCGCCGTCATGACTGCTGGGGCCGGTAACGGTCAGATCATGGTTGTCATTGCCGCCGACCACGGCGTAGGCAAAACGGATGCGATCCGTCTGTGCGAGTTCGCTGTCGTACATCACGCCACGAGCGTTATGCACCATGATCCAGTATTGACCCGGCTCCGGATCCTGAATCGAGCAGAAGTTGTTCTGCCACTTGGCAAAGCTCATGCAGCGCAATTCGTCGTGGTAAGTCTCCATGGTCGGCGGCAAGCCGTCGCCATTGGCATCGATACCGACCAGCACATTCGGTTGTTCCAGATCGTATTGCGCGGTCCAGTCCACCGGCGTCAGCGACAACGCTTCAACCACCAAACGCTTGGTGCCCGCCGGCACGGTGATCAGTTCCCAGTGGACACCGTCGCTCGGATCATCAAACGGATTGAGCGAGAAGCTGTCCGGATGCAAATCGACATCTTTCACCGTCGGTGCAACCAGGCCGTAGACCCGGGTGGTCAACTGCGGTGCGCTCGGCAGATTCAAGCCGCTGAAGCTTTGGCTGCCGCGATCACGGTGCGCGGTCAGATCGAGCTGACGCGGCAAGGCCTTGCCGGCCAAACCCGCTGCCACTTTCAGCCGTGCAGTCGGACTGGCATTGCTGTCTTCGGTCAACGTGACTTCGCCGAAGAATTGGCCATTCAAACGATCTTCGGTGCGACCATACGCATCACCACTGATTGTCGCCGTCACTTGCACCGTCACCATCTGCCCTGCCGTGACCGTGAACTGCGCAGGCGTTACGCTCAGCTGCAATTGCTGATAGCTGTCAATGCTGCTGGTACTGACCGTCCAGCTGCCAGCGCGCGTCGCACGGAACGTACGCAGCCAGGTGCAGGTGCTCTGACAATTCAAATTGGCCATGCTGGCGTGATTGAGCCACTCGACCCGGCCACCATTGTTCGGATCGGCGGCAAGATAGTTCGCAGCGGTTTCATCCATTACCAAACCGGCATTGACAGCGGCCGCCACATCGACGCGACCGGAGCCAGCCGCGTAGGGCGAGTCCGGTAACACCCGCGAACCATAGGCGGGGAATGCAGGCGTTTGTGCCGCGGTCAGCATGAGCGCCGATTGCACTTCCGCCGCGCTCCAGTCCGGATGTGCCTGACGCACCAATGCCAGCGCGCCAGTCACATGCGGCGATGCCATGGAGGTGCCGTCGAGCAGCGTGAAATCGCTCGGATGCGGACTGTTGGTGAACGGTTGGTCATCCGAAAAAGCCGCGTAGATCTGCACGCCCGGCGCCGAGATGCTTGGCACAATCACATTCGTTGTGGTCCGGCTCGGTCCTTTGGAACTGAAATCCGCGATCAAGTCGCCTTGGCTGGCATCGATGATGGATGCCGGTTCCGCCGCGGTGAGGGTGGCCAGCTGATCGCTGTCGGCGGCCAGCCAGCTTTCCAGTTGCTGACCCGCCCAGTAATCGACGTTGATGCCCGGCAGCGGATACGGATCTTTGTACAGTGAGCTGCTACCGTCGGTCGCCCAGCTGACCGCGTTGTACAGGACAAAACCACCCGCGCCACCACTGACAACGTTTGCCGCTTTCTGCATGCGCGCGGCACCGCCACGCTTGCACACCACGATCGGCGGCACGCTGTACGGATTGCCATCCGGATCATTGCTGAAAGTGCCAGCCGGGAACGGCTCGTTGCAGAGCTCCGGCGCTTCCGCCGAATTCGGGTTGCTGTAGCGACCGGCCCAGACAATGGGATTCGCGGTCAGGCCACCGCTGATCGATTCGCCATCCATCGGCCAGCTCTGCGGATTGCTGCCGCCTGTCATATCGGTCAGTTGTTTCGCGGGCAGATCAATCGCCCGGTCATGGGTGACCGCACCGACCGACATCAGCCACGGCGAAACGTGATCGGCGGTAAAGTATTCGCCGGAATTACCGGCCGACGCGGCGACACTGATGCCTGCTTCGCGCGCGGCCAACAAGGCCCGCTCCACGGCATCGGTCCACGGATTGCTTTCGCTGCCACCGAGCGACATGTTGATCACGTCAACGCCATCAGTGATCGCTTGCTCAATGCCGGCCAGGATGGCGGTCTCCGGACAACCGGAATACAAATCGCCCTGCCCGCCCGGATAGCAAACCTGGTAGGCAATCAAATTGGCATGTGGCGCCACACCGGACAGCTGACTGAAATGCAAACTGGTGGCATTGCCATCACCACTGTTGCCCAGCGACGGCATCAAATAGGAAATATTCAGCAGACTATTGCCGGCAGCAGTACTGGCAGTGTGACTGCCATGGCCGTTGTAGTCTTCGCCATTCGATGGCCGTAGCGGCGTGATATCCCACCATGGCGCATCCGGTTGGTAGGCCGGGTCGGCATAGGTGTCGGTAATTTCCCGAAAGCTGTAGACACCGATCAGCTTGTCATTGCACAGCATCGGGCTGGCAACGCAATCGCCGAGATAATTGCCGCTGCCGCGCGGATTGCTGACCGTATAACCATCGCTGCCGGTGGCGGCGAATGACGGATGGTCGGTGTTGATGCCGGTATCGATGATGCCGACCACGACGCCTTCACCCTGATACGGCGTGCCGGAAAAAACATTGCCCTGCCAAACCTGATCGGCACCGATGAACGCCGGACCGCGATCGGTCGTGAGCTGGCGCAACTGGCTGCGCTTGACGCTTCTGACGCCTGGCAACTGGGCTACGCGAGCAGCGTCTTGCTGGCTCATCCGAAGGCTGAAACCGTTCAATGCGGTGGTGAACTGGTGGCCCATTTTGCTGGCAACGCCGAGCGCGCGAATCGACTGGCTCATGGCTTGCTGCTGGCTGAGCAGATGCTGGCGGTATTTCTTTGCAGCTGAGCTTTTCAGATCGACTTTGCCGGACTGGCGCGCCGTGCGCTGCAAGCCGGGCAACTCGCCTTGATATAGCGGCAGTGCGGCATCCTGCAGCTCGATCAAATAGTCATGCTGGCCGCGCAGGCCGGCCTCTTCAACAAATTTTTCCCGGCGTGGCTGCAACTGCCGATTCAACTGACTGTGGCCGGCGTAAATGCCCGCGCCTTCGGTTTGGCTGCTGGCTTGCGGCTTTCGCTCCGGCAATTGCACCGCTCGAAAGCCACCCGGTTGCGGCGATGACAACAGGCTGCGTGCCCAATCGACAAAGCCGCCAGCAGCGGCATTGCCCGCTGCGGCAACGTATAGCGCCACGCCGCAGGCAAGCGCACTGCGGCGCCGCCAACCTGTCGTTATCTTGCTCATTGATACCCCCGGCTTGTTGTTTTTCTGGCATCGGCAGGCCTGCATTGCCTGCATCAACTGCTGATAGTGCCGACCAAGACCGACGTATCAAAAACGAAAATTTGTGCAGATCTGTACGCATTTGCAGGGGTGCGCAGTGCGCACAAAATGCTGCATCGCAAGGCGCTTCTTCCGAGCAAAAAAAACGGCGGCCATCCCGGCCGCCGTAATGTTTGCTACCACACCTTTCTAGTTATAGCGATACCAAAGCTCCTGTCGTTCGCTCAGTTGCGACGCGCTTTGCGACGGCGGCCCAGCAACGCCAGCAACGCCAGCGCACCGATACCTACCGAACCGCCACCGCCGCCACCTTTGCTGCTGGTGCTGACGTTGGTGCCGCTGGTCACGGTCAGCATGAACGTGGTCGACGAGCGATCGGTCGGATTGGCCTGGTCATAGACCGTCACGGTGACTTCCGTTGTGCCTTCAAAGTTGGCTTCCGGGGTGATGTCAACGCTGTCACCCGAATCATTGCCGTTCACTTTCGCGCTAATGTGCGCGCCGGTAACACTGATGATGTTCGGACCATTGTCATTATCGTGATAAATCACTGGCAGCCCGCTCAGCGTGGTGTTTTCAGCAATCGTCTGATTGCCAATATCGCCCACTTTGAGGTTACCCGCCACGGTGATGTTCTGGACCAGCTGACGCTGTCCCATGCCGGTCACGTTGCTGACAAACTGCAGCGGCAGTGTCTGACCTGACGCGGTTTCCGCGACACGGACTTTGAAGGTTAGGTCGAACTGGGTCGACTCTGGGCCCACATAGTCATAGCAAACCACCAGATCTTTGCTCAGCTTGCTCTTCAGATCATCGTAAGCGTACTTGGTGGCGAGATCGCCATACAAAGGACCGAATGCGGTCAACGGGCCAGTGTAGCCTTGAACACCAATCGAACCATTTCCGGCCTGGTCAGCAAAATTCAGATCACCATAGGCCATCATGATTTCAAATTGGCCGTCATTGTGACGGATCTCAGGATTCATGATCAGATCGAAGCTATACCGATCATCTTCGTCGCTAATGTAGTTCGTATCCCCCCACCAACCTACCTCCATGTTCTGGGTGCGCGCACCGACCCATTCGAAAATCAAGTCATTGGTCGAACTCGAACTGGCCATCAACATGCCAGAAGTCGCACTCGCATCAAACCAGTCAACATTCAGCGGGGTGCCGAGGAACTTACCGGTCATCCCACCAAAAGCATCGAACTTTAGATCGCCACCTTTCCACATTACACCAATCATCGGCGTGTACGGCAGCGTCAGATAGGGGAACTCATGATGCAAGAGCATGGTGTCAGCGAAATACGGCTCCATGATCACCCAGCCCTGTGGCGAAACCAACAATTCCGGATAGGAAACGAAATCCTGGTTGTTGTACAGCGCATAGCCTGCGCCATCGCCCCAGAAGTTCGCGAGCGGAACCGCCAGAGCCTGAGTTCCCCAATGATCTGCCTGGCCACCAAAATCTGGCATCAGACCTAGGTTCTTATACAGACCAACGAATCCGCCCCGACTCGACCCATAGTTGCTGGTGTAAATTGGTGTTTTGCAGCTAGCGTCTGTCTTGCTTGTCGTGAGCACATACTCGCGCTGCCAATTTTCTGAATTCAACTGCGTCCCGGCAACGCGAATGGTGTTGCCATTGACGCTCAGGCTGGCGCGCTGACGTTTGTTGTTGATGCTGACCGAATCCGGCAGCAACGTAAGGCCCGCTGGCAAAGTCGTTTGCAGATCGATATTGCGGTCGGCACCGCTGGTATTTTCCACCACATGCACCGTCACATCGATCACATCACCGCCACGAGCGCCAGTCTGACTGGTGGTCAGGCTGACGTCATCAACACCGCGGCTGAGTTTGACCGGGACAAAGCCGACACTGCCCGGCGCACCAGCGCTGCCGATATCAAATGCACCGTAAGCGACGTCACCGGCGACCATTTCGGACAGGGTCCAGTTCAGATCGACATCCACCGCCGTGCCATTGCTGCTGCCAGGGCCGTTGACCCGCAGATTGCTGCTGACACTGTTCGGAACAATCGCGGTGGCAATACGATAGGTATCGATGTAGTCGACTTCTTCACCGTCAGACAGACCGGTCCGGACGTTGTTGATGAACACCCAGTACTGGCCTGCGTCCGGATGGCTGATGCTGCAATAATTCAGCTCGACTTCGGTGTTGGAAATGCACAGCGTTTCGTCGTCGAAATCCGGCAGCCCGTTACCGTTGCTGTCCTGGCCGATGTAGATCGTCGCCCAGCCACGCTGCCAAACCAGTGGCGCCGCGTCGACCGTCTCGACGTTTTGGATATTTTCCACCACCAGACGGGCCGTACCCTCCGGCACGTTGACCAGCGTGGTGAGCGTGTTGCTGTGGGTATAGTCACCATCGAACTGCGGCGGAATGTGGTCGATGTCCTGCTTCAGGGCGACCGTTTCGACATCGGCCTTGACCAGACCATAACCGCGATAATTGACGCTGTTCATCGCCGGCAGCGCGACATTGCTGAGCCGGTAGGCGCCGTTGTCACGATGGGCGGTCAACTCCAGATTGATCGGCAAGCCGCCATGATCGTAGTTGATCGAGATCGGCCAGTGTGCGACCGGGATCGCCGGATTGTCCGCAGTGAAAATGACCTTGCTCCACAGCTCGATCTGTTCCGAGTTGAGAACGTGATCATTGCCGTTAGAGCGGAACTGGGCATCGGTCAGATCGGCGCGCAGCATCAGCGTTTTGCTTTCGCCAGCGCGCAGCGCGAAGGTTG
Organism: Permianibacter fluminis; assembly: GCF_013179735.1. Lineage (NCBI taxonomy): Bacteria > Pseudomonadati > Pseudomonadota > Gammaproteobacteria > Pseudomonadales > Pseudomonadaceae > Permianibacter > Permianibacter fluminis. The sequence continues at coordinate 111,197 of NZ_JABMEG010000001.1, forward strand.
ACGGGAACACCTCGAACTTGACGCCATTTTGTGGGAACTCGCCTTCACCGGTGTTCCAGCGATCATAGGTCCAGTCGCCGGCACTGACCGTCCAGGTGCCATCGCGGGTGGCGCGAACGGTGCGAATCCAGCTGCAGATATCGCGGCAGTGATTGTTGACCAGCTGCGGCAGGTTCAGCTGTTTGACATCGCCGCCGTTGTGCGGATTGGCCGCTTCAAAGTTGCTGGCGGTTTCATCCATCACCAGACCGGCATCGACCGCGGCCAGCGCGTTGACGCGGCCGGCACCAGCCTTGTGGGTGTGAGCCGGACGTGGCGGCGTCCACTCGCTCAATTGTTCAGTGACCGTTTCACTGGCGGTCATGATCAACGCCGATTGCACTTCGGCCGGCGTCCAGTCCGGATGCGCCTGACGCACCAGGGTCATCGTACCGGCGACATGCGGGCTCGCCATTGAGGTGCCACTGATCGCTGCCCAGTCACGCGACAGCGCCGAGTTCGGGTCAAACGGATGCTCGTCGGCATACGGGGCAAAAATATCGACGCCCGGTGCGCTCAGATGCGGTGCCAGTGAACCTTCGTAGGTGCTGATCGGTCCGCGCGAGGAAAAATCGGCCAGGCGATCGCCGGCAGCCGGATCGATGGTGCGGGTGATCGTGCTGGCGGAAATATCGGCGCTGTGACCCGCGCCACCGTCATGCATCCAGCTCAGCATTGCCTGACCATCCCAGGAGTGCAGCTGGATGCCCGGCAATGGATAGGTATCATTGACCAAGCCGTCATCGTCATCCGGATAACCGGCGTTGACCAGGACAAAGCCACCGGCGCCGCCGGCCATGACGTTATAGGCTTTCTGGACACGGGCGTTGCCGCCGCGTTTGCACACAACGATTTCCGTGCTGGTGAAAGTCCCTGGAGCAAATTCGTTCAGGCACTGCTCATCGCTATGATCGACGGCGTCGACCAAGGTGCCATTGATGCCCGCAGCCGAGATGCCACCGTACTCGGTCCAGTCGTAAGTGGGAAAATCCGGCGGCGTGGTGCCGCCACCGCTGAGGCTCAGCGTTTTCTTGCCGAGTTCCAGCACCCGGTCAGTCGTGCTGGCCGCGACAATGGTGTACCACGGCGCTGAGTGCGACAGCGTATAGAAATTCGGACCGGCATTTCCGGCCGAAGCGGCCAGCGAAATGCCGGCTTCGCGTGCCGACAGGAAGGCCAGCGCGTTGGCGTCTTCCCACGGAAAACGCTCGGCACCGCCGATCGAGAAGTTAATCACGTCGACGCCATCTTGAATGGCTTGGTCGATCGCCTTGATCACGGTTTCATCCGGGCAACCGCCGTTCGGGAAGCAGACCTGATAGGCGATGATGTTGGCGTGCGGAGCGACACCGGAGACGGTATCGAATACCAGACCCGTCGGTACACCGTCGCCATCGCCGAGCGAAGAACCCAGCAGTGGCGCATTGTGAATCACGTTGCCGGCGACCGTACCGGCGGTATGGCTGCCGTGGCCGTTGTAATCTTCACCACTGGCCGGCCGAATACCTTCGAATGAATTGGTGATAAACGGCCAGCTCCAGACGCCGATCAGCTTGTCGTTACACTGCAGCACGCCGGTGGCGCAATCACCGAGATAATTGCCAGAACCGAGCGGGTTGCTGTGGTCATAGCCATCATCACCGATATCGGCAAACGACGGGTGATCAGTGTTGATACCCGAATCGATGATACCGACCAGCATGCCTTCGCCTTGCTGCGGCAAACCGGTGACCGACATGCCGGTCCAGACTTGATCGGCACCGATAAATTCTGGTCCGCGATCGGTGTGCAGTTTCAGCAAGTCAGAACGCTGGACAAACTCCACTTGCGGCAGTTCTGCCAGCGCTTTGGCCTGGGCCTGGGTCAGCTTCATCGTGAAGCCGTTGATGGCATCGGTGAAGCGCAGTCGCGGCGCGTTATAAACGCCTTTGCTGCGGGCCGCCTGCAGCACTTCCTGCTGCTTGCCATTCAAATAGTGTTTGTACTGCTCAACGCGGGCTTTCTCGCTGGTTTGCATGCCGACCAGCGATTTGCCCTTGTCCAGCCACTTTTCCCAACCTGATTGGCTTTTCGCTTCGGCCTTCAGCGCACTCTTGGCGGTGGCGGCATAACCTTTGACCCGACCGTCATAGGTGGCAACCGGCTGGTCGTGCAGGCGAACGATGTAGACATCTTCACCTTTGCGCGCCGGCTCGGCGACGAATTTGGCGCGGCTCGAAGCCGGACGAATCTGCTGGTTGAGGCCACCGGGCTTGCCCTGGCGGACTTCAGTCTGTGCTTTGTTGGTCTGGCTGCCGGTGCGCGCCGTGGCATAGCTCGCCAGGTTCTGCATGCGCACCTGTTGCAAGTGGTTATCCGCTTGCGTGGCATTGCTGGTGCCGGCGGCGGCATTTGCTGCCGCGCCGACGTACAACGCCGAGGCAATCACGATGGCCAGAGGCCGTCGGTTAAACATGGTCTTCTCCTCATGCTCCCCGCAGGGATCGTTCTGGGTACTGCTTTTTTCGCGGGGCTATGTATGCCGCAGGGATTGGTCAAGGAGTGAGCGAATATTTGTGCAGAATTGTCGAAACCGGCGCCGGCACCAGGCCGGATGAGTTAAAGAATAATGCGCAAAATCAGTGACTTGGCCAGGATTGCTAAATTCTCGCAACGACAACTGCCCGGTACGGCAGCCAAAGTAAAAACGGCGACCCGAAGGTCGCCGCCTGTTACCGATTAGCCGTGCCAATTAGGTTGTGAGTACCAGCGAACGCCGACGCCGCCAGCCTGCTGCGGTCACTAGCAGCAGTGCCAGATAAGCGACACTGCCACCGCCGCCGCCACTATTGTTGCCGCTGCTACCACCATTGCTCGGCGGCGGCGTCACGACCACATCCGTGCCTTTGGTCACCGTCAGCATGAACGAGGTCGACACGCTGTCAGCCGGGTTGTCATTGTCGGTAACGGTCACCGTGACTTCGGTGGTGCCTTCGAAGTTGGCCGCTGGCATCAGATCGAACTCATCGCCCGGTTCGTTACCATGCATCGTCGCCGTGACATGATCGCCACGCACCGAAACCGTATTGCTGGCGCTATCGTTATCGCTGTACAGCACAGCAATGCCTTCAAGTAGCGTGTTCTCGACCACTGTCTGGTTCGGAATGGCGCCAATGCTGAGGTTGCCATTGACGGTAATCAGCTGATCAACATTGACGTTGCTGACGCCATCGACCTGACTGACGAAATGAATCAGCTGATCCTGGCTGCCGACATCGTCATTGACTCGCACCTGGAAGCGCAGATCAAACTGAGTCGATTCCGGCCCAACGTAGTCATAGCAAACCACCAGACCATCGGACAGCTTGGCTTTCAGATCATTGAACGCGTAAGTGACCCCCTTCGGCCCATCCAATGGGCCGAACATCGTCATCGGTCCAGTGAAGCCTTGCAAACCGATCGCGCCATTGCCCGGCTGGGTGCCGAAATCAATGTCGTCATAGGCCATGATCACTTCGAATTCACCGTCTTCAAAACGGGTATGGCGATTCAGGATCATTTCGGCGTCGTAACGGTCATCCAGTTCGGTCCAGATCCGCTCCCAGGTATTCAGATCGAGTTCGTGCGTTTCGTTACGAGCACCGTCCCACTCGACGACCACTTCATCGTGGGTGTAGGCGACGGTCATGCCGGCAGATTGCTCACCATCCCAACCAAGCGGCGTGCCCATCGTGTAGTTGTTCCACGGATCGCCTTGCCAGATCACGCCGAGCTTGCCGTCCGGCGCGGTCCAGGTCGGCAGCTTACTGTGGCCGTGCATCTCGAAGATCATCGCGGCATCAAACGCCGCCCAGCCCTGTGGCGACACCATGAGTTCCGGGTAGGACACATTCGGATTGTTGTACAAGGACATGCCATCACCCCAGTACGCCGCCAACGGCAAGGTCGCGTAGTTGGTGAAATTATCCTCGTTCGTGTAATGGCCACCAAAGTCCGGGGCATAGCCAAACATCGCCAGATCAACATAGCCACCATCGGATGTTGTGCCATCCATGTAGTAACCGTAATCGGGTGTCCGGCACAGCGCGTCGGTGCGGTTGGTGGTGATGCGATAATCTGCCGGCCATTGCTCCGAATTCTGCTGACTGCCGGCGACGCGAATGTGATTACCGGTGACAGTCAGGCTGGATTGCAACGCCTGCTGAAGCTTGACCGAGCCCGGTACCAATGTCAGCCCCGACGGCAGCGTCGTAGCCAGATCGAACCTCCGATCCGCGCCAGTCAGGTTCTCCACTACATGCAGCGACACATCGATCAATTCGCCGGCGCGGGCCCGGGTCTGACTGGTCTTCAAACTGACGTCATCAACCCCGCGCGCAATCTTCAGCGGCACCATGCCGACCGAACCCGGCGTGTTGGCCGAACCGATATCGAGCGCACCATACAACACGTCGCCATCATCGGCACCTTGCAGATCGTAAGTCAGATCGAGTGCCGCCGGATTGATGCCATCAGTGCTGGCCGGGCCGCTGAGCTGCAAATCACTGCTGACGGCATCCGCGACGATCGCCGTGGCTATGCGGTAGCTGTCGCTGGTTTGCTGATCGCTCATCTGGGTGTTGAAGTTGTGAATCACGACCCAGTACTGACCCGGCTCCGGCCGGTTGATATTGCAGAAATCCATTTCGGATTCGGTGGTCGAGTAGCAAATCGACTCGTCCTCCCACTGCGGCAAGCCATCACCATTGCTGTCAAAACCAATCATGATGTCGGCATCACCACGCCGCCAGTTTTCTTCGGCGGTCGTGCCGAGGTTCTTGATGTTCTCGACCACCAGACGGAGCGTACCTGCTGGCACCTGCACCAATCGGATCGCCGCCGCCTGGAAGTCATTGTCGACAATCGGACTCTGCCAGTCCGGATCGATCGGCAAGGTCACATCTTCCACCTCGGCCTTGGTCAAGCCAAAACCGCGATAGCTGACCTGATTCAGTTTCGGCAGAGTCAGATTGCTCAGGCGATAATTGCCTTGGTCACGATGACCAGCAATCGTCAGCGCTTCCGGCAAGGCGCCGTGATCAAACTTCAGCGCCACAGGCCAATGCGCTGCCGGAATGCTGCTGTCATCTGGCGTCAAGCGGACCTTGCCCCAGACTTCCTGCTCGGCATTGCCGGCTGCGCTTTGCGAATCGAGAATTTCGCCGCGGATCTGGATGGTTCGGCTCTCGCCGGCGCGCAGCGTGAACGTTTCCGGAATACTGCTCAAACGCACGCTGTATTCATCGGTTTCGGCCGACACGGTCCAACTGCCATCACGAGTCGCCTTGACGGTGCGCAACCACACGCAGTTATGCCGGCAATGCATATTAACCAGTTCGGGCAGATTCAGGCTCTTGACGTCGCCACCATTGCGCGGATTGGCCAACTCGAAATTGCTGGCGGTTTCATCCATCACCAAACCGGCATTACTGGCCGCCAGCACATCGATACGGCCGGACCCGGCACGATAGGTACTGGCCGGAACCGGATCGGCACCCTGATATGGCTGATAGCTGACCACTTCTCTCGCGGTCATTTGCAGCGCCGATTGCACTTCAGCCGGCGTCCAGTCCGGATGCTCCTGGCGCAATAGCGTCATTGCGCCGGCGACATGCGGGCTCGCCATCGAGGTACCGCTCATGACGGTCCAGTCACGCGAGAACGGCGCCACCGAGAACGGATGTTCATCGGCAAACGGTGCGAAGATATCGACACCGGGCGCAGCAATGCCGGGCACCAGATGGCCCTCATAGGTGCTGCTCGGTCCGCGCGAGGAAAAGTCAGCCAGCAGATCGGCCGCACTCGAATCAATCGTTCGGGTTGGAATCGCCGCCGAGATACTTGCGACATGGCCACTGCCAGATCCCAGCCAGGCGATCAGGCTGTCACCGTCCCAGCTGGCGATGTGCACACCGGGAATCGGATAAACATCGTTGACCAGATCGGAGCCCTCGCCCCAATCGATGGCGTTGTACAACACAAAACCACCGGCGCCGCCAGCGGCAACGTTGTTGGCTTTTTCGACGCGGCCGTTGTTGCCGCGCTTGCAGACAACAATCTCGCCATTATTGAACGTGCCGGCCGGGAATGGATTCTCGCAGAGCTCGTCACCGAACGCGGCAGCCGAAACAATAGGTCCGCTGTAGCCCGGCGAAATGCCGCGGCCTTCGGTGATGTCCGGCATCGAATCAGTGCCGCCGCTGAAACTGCCAAGCGTTTTGGCCGGAATGTCGAGTACGCGATCATGCGTGGTCGCGGCAACCGACAGCAGCCAGGGTGAAGTGTGGTCGCTCGATTGCATGATCTCGGACCAACCGTCGGAACCGGAATTGCCGGCCGACACGGCGACCGAAATGCCCGCTTCGCGCGCGCTCAGGAACGCCAGCTCGGCGGCATCTTCCCATGGAAAACTTTCCGAACCACCGATCGAGAAGTTGATCACATCGACGCCATCCTGAATCGCTTGATCCACCGCTTTCAGAATCGCTTCGCCCATGCAGCCGTAGTAGGGATCGCCACCACCACCGGGATAGCAGACTTGATAGGCAATGATATTGGCGTGTGGCGCGACACCGGACACGGCAGCAAACGTCAGCCCGGTTGGCACACCGTCGCCATCACCGATGCTGGAACCGAGCATCGGCGCGTTGTGGGTCACGTTGCCGGCGACAGTGCCAGCGGTATGCGAACCGTGGCCGTTGTAATCTTCGCCGTTGGCTGGCCGCTTCATGACGCGCGGCATCCAGCTCGGATCCCAATCTGGCGCCTGAAATTCATCGTTGTCGTAAATGCCGGTGATCACCGGCCAACTCCAGACGCCGATCAATTTGTCGTTGCACATCGCGGCAAACCCAGTGGCGCAATCGCCAAGATAATTGCCTGCACCACGCGGATTGACGTGCTGATAACCATCGTCGCCGACCGCGGCGAACGACACATGATCGCTGTTGATGCCGGTATCGATGATACCGACCAGCATGCCTTCACCCTGATGGGCGAGCCCGGTCACGCTCTGGCCCTGCCAGATTTGATCGGCGCCGATAAAATGCGGCCCTTCGTCGGTGTTCAACTTGTACAGCTGTGAGCGCTGCACGTAAGCAACCTCCGGCATCGCCGCCATCGCCGCTGCCTGCTGTTGCGTCATCTTGACTGAGAAACCGTTGATCGCATCGGTGTACTGCATGCGCACCGGCTTGGTGATGCCCAGCAACAACGCTTGTTTGAGCACGCCTTGCTGCTTGTTCAGCAGGTAATTCTTGTAACGCTTGCTGGCTTTCTGCGCGTCGCTGGTCAGGTTCAGTGCCGCTTTGCCTTTCTGCAGCCACTTGTCCCAGGTCGATTGCTGCGCTTCGCTCAGCGCGACACTTCGTTTCGATGTCGCGGCATAACCTTTGATGCGACCGTCGTAGGTCGCGACCGGTTGATCGTGCAAGCGCACGATGTAGGTGTCTTCACCGCTCCGGTCTGGTTCGGCAGTGAATTTGTCGGCGGCAGACGCCGGGCGAATGTGCTGATTCACCCCGCCGCGGCGAGCGCCCAATCCGTTCGGCCCTGCTCGTTCGACCTGCGCTGTCGCGGCGGATTTAGCCAAAGGAATTTGCTGTAGTGTGTGCCCGCTCACTCGGCCAGCGGTCGCGGCCGTTGCCGCGATGGCACTGGCGGCCAACGCCGACGCGACCAGTACGGCCAGCGGTCGTAGATTGCCCATAAAACCCTCCTTTTTTTTGTGGTACTTCTGTTACTCCTTTGCTGGAGTGGGCTATCTATGCGCCTGGGGTCGGTCAAATAGTGAGCAGATATTTGTGCAGATTTGTGCGAAATTCGTACGCACGTAGCAGCTTGTCGGAAGGTAAAGCTCCATAAAATCAAGACATTAACTATATTCCTGGAGGTAGAGCTGACCGCCGCGTCGCCGCCGGTCGATTGCATCGCCGCACGCCAGCGACTCTAATGACGTAACTCCTTTGGAAACCTTGTTGTTTATGCGCGTCGTTGCCCTGCTGGCCCTGGTAGCCAGCGCAATCTCCCCGTCCCTGCGTGCGGCCAATGACGTCATTGCTGCCGACGATTTCGATCTCAAAATCGCGGTCGGTTACGGCCGGCTGATCACGCCGCTCGCCACCATTGACGACGCCGATCTCTACCTGCTGCCGAGCCTGTCCTGGTATGGCGAGCGGCTGTATTTCGAAGACGGCATGTTCGGCTATGCCGTCAGCGAAGCGTCCGATCAGCAATTCGATGTGGTGATCTTTCCGAGCAGCGACGGTCTGCTTTATTGGTATACCCAGGATCAACCGCTGGCACCGGGAGGATTGATTCCGACCCCGATGCCGGTGGAGCCACCGTTTGAAGTGCGCGGCATCGAAAAGCGCGAACTGGCCTGGCACGGTGGCCTGCGCTTTGCCCAGCAATTCGGCGACGCCTACTGGAATGTGATTGCCGGCAAGGACATTAGCGGCGTGCATCATGGCTGGACAGCCACGCTGGCGGTCGGTCATGACGCGCTGCTGACGCTCGGCAAGTTCACGGCCGGTGCCGAACTGGGACTGACTTACCGCAGCAAGCGTCTGGTCGAGTATTACTACGACAACCGTGCAGACGAAGTGCTGCCGCTGGATTACGTCTATGAAGCCGAAGGCGATTACAGCTTTCAGCTGCAGCTGCGTGCCAGCTACCAGTTTGATCAACATTGGGCCGCCATCGCCCGGTATGGCCAGCACTGGCTGGGCGACAGCGTCAACTCCAGCCCATTGGTTGATCGGCGCGACTCCATTATCTGGTTCACCGGTTTGCAGTACGGATTCTGAACCATGCGCCATCCGCATCGCCCGCGCCGAACCGCCCTGCCGCTCCTGCTGGCAGGCCTGTGCGCGCCGGCGCTGCAGGCGCAGACGATCAACACCGCACTGGAGCACAGCCTGTCGATAGACCCGGCGCTGTGCGTGCTGACCAGCGAACAGGAGCAATGCACCACGCCGCTGCGAGTGCGCTGGCAACTGCCGCTGACCGAATCGACTACCCTCTGTCTGTATATCGCCGATCAGGTTCAGCCGCTGTTCTGTGATAACAGCGCGGGCGCTGGCGAGCACCGTCTACAACTGGCGCTGAGCCATAACACCGAATTTGAACTGCGCCGGCAAAATGATCTGAACGTGCTGGCTCGGGCGACGGTCACCATTGCCCGGCAACTGTCCGATCTGCGACCACGGAGGCGCCATGGTTGGGGAATTTTCTGAGCACGCCGCCTTGTCGAATCCACCCGCCGGCCAGCTGCTGCTGGTCGAGGACGATCAAAAACTGGGCGCGTTGGTCTGCCGCTTTTTGCAGGAACAGGGCTATCAGGTTCAGTGGGCGCGTGACGCCGCCGAAGCGGTGCGGGCGTCACGGGCGCAATTGTTCGATTTGGTGATCTGCGATCTGATGCTGCCGGATGAACATGGGTTCACATTGTTCGATCGCATCCAGCGCGACAGCGACGTGCCGTTTTTGTTTCTGACCGCGCTCGGTGACGATGACAGCCATATCGAAGGGCTGGAAAAAGGCGCGGTGGATTACTTGATCAAGCCGGTTGAGCCGAATGTGCTGCTGGCCCGGGTCAAGGTCCAGCTGCGCCGGCGCCAACAAAAAGGCCCGCATGCCCGCTGCATTACCCTGGAGAAATTCGTCATCGATGCCAGCTCGCGGCTGGCGCAAGCAAACGAGCAAGCGCTCGACATCACTCGGCAAGAATTCGAGTTGCTTTGGTTGCTAGCCCAGTATCCGAACACCATCCTGAATCGGGATTTGCTGTTCGATGCCGTCACCGAACGTGGCTACGACGGCAAGGACCGGATCATCGACGGCCGGGTCAGCCGGCTGCGGCGCAAACTCGAAGCCATCGCGGGCAATCCCTGGACCATACGCACGGTCTGGGGTCGTGGCTACATGTTCTGCAAAGGCGACAGTCCCGCCAGTTGAGTTCACGGCAGACTTTGCGGTCACCTGGACACCGACCGCACGACGAAAGGAAGCACGCAGTGAAGTGGTCGTTTCTGAAATTCTATTTTGCCCTGCTGCTGTCGATGATTACATTGGCGCTCGGCATTGAAGGCGTACTGTCCTGGCACAGCGGCCCGCAAATACCATGGCTGCCGGCGCATCTGCTGTTCTGCGAAAAAATTCCGCTGCCGGCCTGCGACCGCGACGCGGTCGGCTTTCAGCAACTGCCGGTCAGCGCGGTTTCGCTGCCGGCCGAAACGCGTCAGCAACTGGCGAGCGGTGATGTCGTTGCGCTGAATACCCGCTCCGGCATTGCCACTTTAATCGCCCAGAACGGTGACAATTACCTGAGCTATGGCCCGGTCGATTTGCAGGATGACAACCGCGATCTGGCGCTCTATCTCTATCTGCTGTTCTTCGGCCTGTTCGCCTTGCTGCTGCTGTTCTGGCTGTGGCCGCTGTTTCGTGATCTGGATCATGTTCGTGCCACGCTGGCCAGCGCCGATCAGCGCAAGGGCGTGCTGCGCTTTGCCCTGCCGAAGCGCAGCCTGATGCAGCCGCTGGCACGCGTCATCACCCAGTTGTCGAGCGAAGTCGAGCAGCTGCTGCACAGTCAGCGTGAGATGAGCCATTTCATCGCCCATGATCTGCGCACACCACTGGCGCGCATGCGCTTTGCCCTGGCCATGCTGAAAACCGAGCAGGCCGATCTGAAACAGGATCTGATCGACAACATCAGCGCGCTCGAACAGGTGGCACAAGAATATCTGCGTTACGCGGAAGATGAAGCCAACCATTCCGTGCTTAGCCTGACCCGGCTATCGACCGACAGCTTCTTTGCCGATTTGACTCAGCGCTTCCGCCATGCCGGACCGATTCCGATTGCCATCGACTTTCCCAAACAGGCACATTTTCATGCTGATGCGTTTGGCCTGGAACGGGCCATCGACAACCTGATCAACAACGCCCAGCGCTTCGCCAAGCAGCAAATCCGCATTCGCCTGCAACATCGACATGGCTGCTGCGTGCTGCAGATTGATGACGACGGCCCCGGCATTCCGCTGGCCGCACGACAAGTGTTCGGCCGCAGCCTACCGTTTGAACGCCAGCGCGTGCGCGGCGACCGGGAACAGGGTTTCGGCATTGGCCTGTATATCGTCCGGCGCGTTGCCATGCTGCACCGCGGCCGCTTGAAGCTGCTGTCATCACCACTCGGCGGTGCCCGCTTTGAGCTGGTGTGGCCGGACGCGCCCTGAGCCTGCTGAAACCAGTTACTGACGACGGTTTGGCTGACTACTGCGCCAACAGCAAACCACTCAATCGTTGTCCGGCCCGGCCCAGCGGTTGATCGCGCCGGTGCACCAGCGCGGGGGTGAAGCGATAACGGGCGCCGCCGACATAGGGCACTTCTTTCAGACTGCCATTCGCCAATTCGTCTTCGATCAGATAACGCGGCATCCAGCCAAAACCGAGGCCCATCAGCAGCGCCTGTTTCTTGGTGGTGAAGCCAGCCAGAAAAAACACCCGCTCGCCGCCGAACATATGCCGATCATCGCCGCGTTCGCTGGAGTCCTGCACCGACAGTTCAATTTCCTGCTGCAGATCGTTCAGCGTCACCGATGGCATCGCGATCAACGGGTGGCTGGCGGCGGCGCAGAGCACGCATTCCACTTCCGGCAATTCAACAGCCTGCAGATTCGGCTGTGACTGGTAATCCTTGACCAGCATGATGTCGGCGTTTTCTTTGTCGAAGCGGTATTGCACGCCATACAGGTATTCGACCTTGACCTGGATGCGGGTCGGAATGTGTTCATCCGCCAATTGCTTCAGCGCGGCAAGAATCGGCGCCAGCGCCAGAATGCCATCGATGATCACGGTCAGCTTCGGCTCCCAGCCCTGACCAAACTCGCGCGCCAGCGCTTCGACCTGACTGGCTTGGATCAGCAAGCGGCGGCCCTCGGTCAGCACCGCTTCGCCGGCGGGAGTCAGCTTGGCCCGGTAGCCGTCGCGGGTCAGCAAGGTCAGGCCAAGCGATTGCTCCAGCTTGCGGACGTGGTAGCTGATCGCGGACTGGGCCTTGTGCAGCCGCTCGGCAGCCTTGGCGAAGCCGCCTTCGCGGACCACCGTATCGAGCACCCGCAGCGATTCCAGATCCAGACTCATGCCCTGCCCCTGATGATGCCGGCGCTCGGGCCGGTCATCGATTTATTGGATGGAGATGGCCCAAATATTATTCTTTTTTTGCGCTTCGTGCCTGCCTAGGCTGGCGACCTGCCCGTAGACCGCCCGGCTTTCGTCCGCCGAACTGCCATCCTTTCCGGAGCTTTGCCCATGACCGCTGCCGTCACCCACCACGACAACCCGCTGAAATTGCGCGGCATCGAATTCACCGAATTCTGCGGCCCGAGCGCCGACATGCTCGACCAGCTGTTCTGGGCGTTCGGTTTTTCCAAACTGAAAAAGCACCGCGCCAAAGACATCACCTACTACCGCCAGAATGACATCCACTTTCTGATCAATAACGAAAAGTCCGGCTTTTCGGCCAGCTTCGCCAAGAAGCACGGCCCGGCGATCAGCTCGATGGGCTGGCGCGTCGATGACGCCGCGTTTGCCTACGCCGAAGCTCTGAAGCGTGGCGCCCGAGCAGCGGTCGACTGTGACAAGGATCTGCCCTATCCGGCCATTTATGGCATTGGCGACAGCCTGATTTATTTCATTGATCAGTTCGGTGCCAATGGCAGCATTTACGACACCGACTTTGTCAGTCTGGATCAGCCGAAGCAGCAAGCCGACAAGGGCTTCCAGTTTGTTGATCACCTGACCAACAACGTGCACAAGGGCACGATGGAGCAGTGGTCGAATTTCTACAAAACCGTGTTCGGTTTTTACGAAGTGCGTTACTTCGACATCAACGGCGTCAAGACCGGGCTGACCTCGTACGCGCTGCGCTCGCCGGATGGCAGCTTCTGCATTCCGATCAACGAGAACAAAAACGACAAGGATCAGATTGCCGAATACCTGCGCGAATACGACGGCCCCGGCGTCCAGCATCTGGCCTTCGGCACCTACGACATCCTGGCCTCGCTCGACCACATGGTCGGCACTGGCATTGAAACCCTGGATATCGATGACGAGTACTATGCCGAGGTCTTTGACCGGGTACCGAATGTCATCGAAGATCATGACCGCATCCGCAAGCATCAGGTGCTGGTGGACGGTGGCGAGCACGGCTATCTGCTGCAGATTTTCACCCGCAACCTGATCGGCCCCATCTTCATTGAGATCATCCAGCGCAAGAACGAGCAGGGTTTTGGCGAAGGTAACTTCGGCGCGCTGTTCCGCTCGATTGAAAAGGACCAGGAACGCCGCGGCGTGATCTGAGCGGACTGGCTTAGTCAGTATAAAAAAAACCGGCAGCGCTCGCTGCCGGTTTTTCTTTTTCCGACTACCACCGCATCACACAGAACCTCGTGATCAGTCGTCGCAATCACGCCTATCCCGATCCCTTCCCCGGGAGAAGGTGGCGCAACGCGCCGGATGAGGGCGCCTGCTATCCGAGCATCACCGTCAGCAAATCCGATCTCGCACTGCACAAACCACACCGTCTGTTCAGTTCTGCTCCGAAAAGGCAGTGACCTGATAAACGCTGTAGCGCGCCGCCGGATCAAATGGCGTCGGCAGCCCGGCCTTCTGCCGCAAGGCAGCGAGAAACGCTCTGCCCTCATCAAAGTGCGACCAGACTTTCGGCAAAAATGTTGCGCGCCGGCCATCCTGCTCCAACACCACACCATCAATGGCCGGTCGTAGCTGGGCCAGTAGCGCCGCTTCATCGGCGACCGCCGCCAGCGGCACCGGCGCTGACAACAGTGCAATCTCGATGCAAAGTCTCGTCAGCTCCTGCGCCTGCACCGGCGGAAAGCGCGGATCGCGAAACGCCGCCGCAAAGGCATTGTCACTGACATCCAGCGCCAGTGAGCGGCGCGGCGACAAACTGCCAATGCAGCCACGCAATTGCTCCGCGAGGGTCAAGGTCACGAAACAGGCTGCCGGTTGCCGTAACCACTCGGCAGCAGATTCATCCAGCGGGACAATCTTTTCTAACGGTAACGGTCGGCCATTCCGACAGCCCGATTCGATGCTGCGCCGGGCCAGCGCCAACAATTGCTGCTGCTGGCTGACAGAAAGTTCACGGCCGTTTTCAGTGGACGCAAAAGCTGGCATAACCGACCACCCGATCCGCCGGGCCACCGTATTCGGCAGAATTACCGGCACGCAGCAGTTGCGGTTTTCCGCGCGCGCCGTCGCCGTGCGAATGCTGATTCAGAAAGTACAAAAATCCGTTCAAGGGCATGGCGCCGCAGGCCTGTTCCGGTTCCAGCATCGGCTCGGCGTTTTCGATATGGGCAATTGTTTCGGCATCAAGCACGCGGGCTTCGGCATCAGAATGAAAATGACTGAGATCGGTGCTGATCACAATCAGCGTCTTGGCGTCGGCAAACTGCTCGATCACCATCGCCACCTGTTCGGGCTCGCAGTCGCCAACCACCAGCGGCAGCAGCGTGAACGCCCCCAGCTGCCGCTGCAGAAACGGCAGCTGCACTTCCAACGCATGTTCTTTGGCGTGGGCATCATCGCGTTGCTGCACGAACGGCAAGGCGCGCAGTGAATCCAGCCCTGCCCGGTCCAACGCGATGGCACCGAGCGGCGTGTCGAATGCCGCCACACTGGGGATCGCGATACCGCGCAGCGCCACGCGATGAGCCGGCCCCAGCAACAGCACTCGTTGAAATGCGCCTGCGGACAAACAGGCATAGGCCGCCCCGGCAATGACGCCGGAATAGCGGTAACCGGCGTGCGGCACAATCAGCGCGCGTAGCGGCGCTGGCGCTGATACGGTCGCCGAGGCCGGCGGTATCAGTGCACCGAGTTCGGTTTGCAATTCAACCGCATCGGCCGGATAGAAATAACCGGCGACTGCTGCGGGACGGATGTTCATGGCAGCACTCCGAAAGCCGTATCGACAACCCGCTAGATTGATAACGGAGCATCGGGCTCGTTTGCTGAGACCATTTCTGACTGAGGCTTGCAAGTATAGAGCGTCGCAACCATTGACAGGGTGAACCGATCACGCCTGACGCACAACGCCTGCAGGAGTCATGTTGATGGACGCCTTTACCGTATCCGGCCGCTACTGGCATCTGCTGGATGACCAGCGCATCCAGTGCGACGTTTGCCCGCGCGCCTGCAAGCTGCGCGAGGGCCAGCGCGGGCTCTGTTTCGTGCGTGGTCGCGAAGACAATGAAATCAAGCTTTACTCATACGGCCGCTCCAGTGGCTTCTGCATCGACCCCATTGAAAAGAAACCGCTGAACCATTTTCTGCCAGGCTCCAGCGTGCTCAGCTTCGGCACTGCCGGTTGCAATCTCGCCTGCAAGTTTTGCCAGAACTGGGACATTTCCAAAGCGCGTGAAACCGAAACCCTGTCGTCGGCCGCGAGCCCCGATCAGCTTGCCGCAACGGCCAAACGCCTCGGCTGTCGCAGCATTGCCTTCACCTACAACGATCCGGTGATTTTTCTCGAGTATGCAATTGACTGCGCCGACGCAGCGCGCGCACTCGGACTGCACCCGGTCGCGGTGACCGCCGGCTATATCTGCCCGGAACCGCGAAGCGAATTCTATCAGCACATGGATGCGGCAAATGTTGATCTGAAAGGTTTTACCGAACACTTTTATCAGCACGTTTGCGGTGCCGAGCTATCCGCCGTACTCGACACCCTGCTCTATCTGAAGCACGAAACCAAGGTCTGGTTCGAGATCACCACGCTGCTGATCCCGGGCGCCAACGACAGCACGGAAGAAATCGAAAACGAGTGCCGCTGGCTGGCCGACAACCTCGGTGCTGATGTGCCGCTGCATTTCACCGCCTTCCATCCCGATTACAAAATGCGTGAGACCGCCGCGACGCCACCGGCCACGCTGAGCCGCGCCCGCGAGATCGCGCTGGCGCACGGCCTGCATTACGTTTACACCGGCAATGTCCATGACCGCAGCGGCAGCAGCACCTGGTGCCCACGCTGCAAGCAGTTGCTGATCGAACGGGATTGGTATGACTTGGGTCGCTACGCGCTCAGCGATAGCGGCGCCTGCAGGCACTGCGGCTATCAGCTGGCGGGCGTGTTTGACGGCCCGGCCGAAAGTTGGGGCCGGCGCCGGGTGCCGGTGCATATCGCCTGAATCAATTGACCGTTGCTGCGGGCGCGAGCTGCGCCTGCAACGCCGCCAATTGCTGTTGCAAGGTCGACCAGTCGGCAGATGACAATTCCGCTTGTGCGTTGACTTCGCCGACAAACCGCAACGTCAGCTGCAGTTGCGGTAATTGCAGCAATTGCCCGGTCAGCGCCAGTGGCGCCGGAAACGATCGGCCGTTGCCGGTATCGTCCACAGCCAGAAAGGGATTGCGTTCCAAGCCCTGATGCATTGGTCGGAATCGATCCGTTGCGATATTCAGTGTTTGCGCACCGGTCGGCAGGTCGAAGCTCAGCTGTTCAATGCGCTGCCGATTCAAGGCCCGCACGCTGACAACCAAATAGGTCGGACTTTTCTCGGTCCACCAGAACTGCAGCTGATAGTGCTGATCATGTTGCGACGTGAGCCGGACCGGCGCTGTGGTCAGGTACAGGGCGCCAGTGCCGGCTTCCCGATCCTGCTGCAAACCGCTTGATCGCTTTGGCTGGTTGCTGCAGGCCGCCAGCCAGATTACCCAGACCGCGACGACGATACGCCATGACATCCCGACACACACCACTCGTTTTCACGCTCGGCGGGAGTCTATCCGGCAGCGTCTGGCGACCCGGTCGATTCCGACAATTCTGCACAATTCCGCAGTGAAATCGGCCCATCTGCCGAAACGGCAACGGCCGCTGCGGGTCGCTGTCCCGATGTGGTGGCCAGTCGGGAAAACGGACGGTAAACGGCGCGGAAAAAAGAAAAGGGCAAATCACGTTAGCGATTTGCCCCCTGCAGACTGCGAGGTATTTTGAACACCCGCCTTGCGAGCGAGTGGAGAGCTGCACACAGCCTGACTCCGGAGAGACAGGGACAGCCAGTCTCAATAATGCTTTCCCGAGCGCGACCCTCCGCTGGCCGACACCATGCAAGAGTGAGACTGGCTGTCGGGGGTCATTAGAGCGGTCCGGCCAGTCTCATTCAATCGCATTTCAGTATCGTTCTGTAGCTTTGTGTACGGGGTCACGGTTGCTCTCGAATGCGACTACGGTTAGGGTGGCGCGCCTTTTCCGGTGTCGCCGGTGGTCAGGAGAGCCGTATGGCCTTTGTCGAACTGAAAATCCAGATTGAAAAAGCCGTCGCCGAGCCGCTGGACGAGCTGTTGCTCGACCATGGCGCGCTGGCCGTGACCTATGAAGACGCCGAGGATCACCCGATTCTGGAACCCGGTCCGGGCGAAACGCCGCTCTGGCAGCAGATTGTGCTGACCGCGCTGTTCGACGGCGATATCGACACCGAAGTTCTGTTGGCCAGCCTTCAGAGCAACGCCATCTGGCCAACCACCGGCCATGCCCGCTTTCAGCCGGTGGCCGATCAGGACTGGATCCGGGCCTGGAAGGATCGGTTCAAGCCGGAACCGTTCGGCAATCGGCTGTGGGTTTGCCCGAGCTGGCACCCTGTGCCGGCCGAGGCCACGGTGCCGCTGCTGCTCGACCCCGGTCTGGCGTTCGGCACCGGCAGCCACCCCACGACCCGGCTCTGCCTGCAATGGCTCGACGGCCAGATGCTGGCCGGCAAGCATGTGCTCGATTACGGCTGCGGCTCCGGCATTCTGGCCATTGCCGCCGGCAAACTCGGCGCCAGCGCGCTGACCGCCATCGACAATGATCCGCAGGCGCTGCTGGCGACCCGGGAAAATGCCGAGCGCAACGCCATCGATCCGGCCATGCTGACGGTCAGCCTGCCGCCGCTCGCTGATGATTTTCGCTGTGACGTGATCGTCGCCAACATTCTGGCCGAACCACTGCGGCAACTGGCGCCGGCGTTTGCCCGTTGGTTGCCGGCAGGCGGCAAGCTGGTGTTATCCGGTTTGCTGGCCGAACAGGGCGACGAGTTACGGCAGCGTTATGCGCCGTGGTTTGATAACCTTGTCATCACCCGGCACGAAGACTGGATCCGTCTGGACGGCGTGCGCAATTCGAATTGATGTGGTTGCGTGTGTTGGTGAGAAGCTGGCCGTGACTTGCCGGTTCTGACACACAAGGCGAAACCTGTAGTTTGCAAAACCTGTTGTCGTAAAAAACGGTTGTCGTAAAAACCTGTTGCTGTAAAAGACCTGAGCTGACGCCCCTCCGCAGCCTGAGCGCGAAAAAAACAATGGATCTGTACACCCGCTGCCCGCACTGCCAAACCGTATTCCGGCTGTCGCCGCCCCAACTCGACGCGGCCGGCGGCCGCGTCCGCTGCGGCGCCTGCCTGCGGGTCTTCCCGGCCCGGCAATATCTGGTAAGACCGAAAACTTCCGGTGCACCCGCTGCGGCCGTGACGACAGCCGTCAGCCCGGCCCCGATTCCAGCTCCGATTCCAGCTCCGGTTCCTGCTCCGGTTCCAGCTCCGGTTCCTACTCCGGTTCCTACTCCGGTTCCTACTCCGGTTCCTGCTCCGGTTCCTGCTCCAGTTCCTGCTCCAGTTCCGGCTCCGGCTCCGGCTCCAGTTCCTGCTCCGGTTCCTGCTCCGGTTCCTGCTCCGGTTCCTGCTCCGGTTCCTGCTCCGGTTCCTGCTCCGGTTCCTGCTCCGGTTCCTGCTCCGGTTCCTGCTCCAGTTCCGGCTCCAGCACCTGCACCTGCACCTGCACCATTGGAATTGGACTTCGACAGCTTTTTCAACGATCGGGCGGAGTCGGCCACGCCGGCGCAAGCCGGTTTCGAAGAGCTCACACTGGACGAGTTGCCGCTGCCTGCCGAGCCCGCTTCTGATGAAGGTCTCGATACGGGTTTCGAAACAGGTCTCGATACAGCTTTCGAGACAAACTTCGACACCCGCCACGAACCCAGCCTCGAACCCGCCAACGCGCCGGCAGCACCGCGCAATGAGGTCCCGGCCAGCCGTGCAATCGAGCCGGACCCCGAGTTCAATATTTACGGCGAGGCTGAGACCGAGAGCGAGGCCGATTGGGCAGCAACCGACGAGACCAGTTCGGTTGCGGAAATGCCGTTCGATACGCCGATCACAAGCGCTAAAACGACTGCGGTCAGCAGCGACCAACCGACAAAAACCTCGGTGCACAGCGCAGAGCAATCGTCAGAAAAAACAAGCGCCGCCAAGCAAACCGGCCACACCACGGCCGAACCATTATCGGCACTCGAAGATCTGGCCTTGGAATTGCCGGATGACTGGGCCAGTTTGAAAAAGGCGCCGCGTCAGGAGCCGGTTTTCGACGACGACAACGGTCTGGATCTGGACGAACGCACCGCGACCGCAAGCAAACCGGCAGCAAAACCGCTGCTCGGCAAATCGGACAAAGACAGCGCACCGGCGACCAAACCGCTCGATCAGGGCAAAGCCAAGATCGAGCCACAGCCCGAGCTGCCGGCGCGCAAACCGGCGCTGACCAGCGCCGTGCCGGAAAACGCCTCCGCACCGACAAAAGCGCCTGCGCCAGAAAAAACCGCCGAGCCCCAAACACCCGAATCCAGAAAAACTGAGTCCAAAAAAGCCGAAGCTCAAAAGACCGAACCGAAAAAATTCGGCGTGTTCAAAGCCGACTCCGATGAGTCATTTGAATTGCATCCGGATCTGGCTGAGTTCAGCAATGACCAACCGGTGATCGGCGACTGGTCACTGAACCAGAATGAAACTGTCGACAAGGCTGGCGATGGCGACCAGCTCCGCCAACCGGCACCCGCGTCGCCGCACGTCATGCCGGTGCCCGCTGCGCTGTCGCCAGCCGCTGAAGCCGCTGTCAGCACGAGCGCCAATCTGAAAAACACCAGCCCGAAAAGCGCCGCAAAAGCCGCACCGGACGCGGTCGCCATTGCCGACTTTGGCGACATCAGCAGCGACTGGGACAAGCCGTCCATACAGCTGCAGGCCAATGCGACGATAACGGCCACGGCCGCAGCCGAACCGCAGCCGGAACCGTTCGACAGCGAAGCCTTCACTGCCGACCCCGGCAGCCGGGTGTTCCAGCCGGTCATCGATCCGCTGGATGATCTGAGCAGCGACGACTGGACGCTGGTCAGCACCGAACCGCGTGAAGATTACGAGGCCAGCCTGTTCGCACCGCCGCCCAAGCGCCGCTTTCCCTGGAAAGGACTGGCCTGGACGGCAGCTGCGCTGCTGACGCTGGTGCTGCTGGTTAGCCAGCTGCTGTGGCCACAGCGCGGCGAACTGCGCGAAGACCCGCAATGGGGCCCGTGGGTGGAGAGCATCTGCCAGCACATTGACTGCGACCTGCCGCCACGGGTGGATGTCAGCAAAGTGCAGCTGCAGCAGAAAAGCGTGCTGAAAGACCGCACCGATCCGCGGGTCCTGCAAATTGATTTGCTGATCGCCAACAAGGCCGAGTTCAGCCAGCCGTACCCGGACATCAAGCTGCGCTTCACCAATATCGAGGCCGAGGTGGTGGCCGAGCGCCGGTTCAAACCGTCTGAGTACCTGCGTGAGCAACCGGACAGCGATCAGATGCCAGTCGGCGTGCCGATTCATATCGCGTTTACCGTGCGGGCACCGGACGCCAAAGTGACGGGCTACGAATTCGATTTCCTGCCCACCGACCGATAACGGGTAAAAGCCCAGACCCGGTAATCGCTGAACCGGCAATCCCTGACCCGGCTGTTCCTGACCCGGCAGTTGCTGACCCAGCAGTTCCTGACCCAGCCACAACCATCGCGCCCGTCCGTTCGCCTGTCGAACGGGCGAGCCGCTCACCAGCTCCCACCATCGGCAACCCGCGCGCTTGGCTGGCCGCCCTCAATAGCCCCGGCCACCAACGGCGCAGCAGTGGTCTACGCTTGTACGGTTAGGCCATTTGCCGGCCGGCGAGAGATGAGGCGTTGGGCAATGAATATTCGACAAAAAATGCTCGCGTGTGGTGCGCTCAGCGTGTTCTCGGCGGCGCTGCTTGGCGGCATCGGTTTCTACGGCCAGACCGAGCTGGCCACCGCCATGCAGGACAACGAAATCAGCATCACGGCGCTGCGCAATCACCTCGACGGTGACATGATGCACGACGCGCTGCGCGCCGACGTGCTGGCCGCATTGCTGACCGGCGGCGATGCCAGTGCCGCTGCCCAGGTCCGTCAGGATTTGAAGGATCACAGCGAGCGCTTCCAGCAGACGCTGGAAGAAAATGCCAAGTTGCAGCTCGATGACAACATCAAGCGCGCGCTCAGTGAAGCGCGACCGGCACTGGCCAGCTATATCGATCACGCCCGTCGCGTGGTCGACTTGGCCCTGCAAGATCCCGCCGCCGCCCGCGCGGAATTGCCCGCCTTCCTGCAAACGTTTGCCGTTCTCGAAGACAAAGAAGAATCGCTCAGCGAATTGATTGAAGCGCACGCGGCGTTAACTCGCAAGGAAGGCGAAGCGGCTGTCAGCAGTGCGGCGTGGTGGCTGGTTGGCGGTATTGTCGTGATCTGTTTTTTGCTCTGTCTGATGACGACTCGATTAATGAAAGCGGTGTTACTGCCACTGGAAAAAACCATTCAGGTAGCGCGCGCCATTGCTCACGGCAACCTGCGTACCAATGTCAGTGTCGACAGCAATGACGAAGCCGGCCAGCTACAGGCCGCGCTGGCTGACATGCAAAGCAATTTGCGCCAGATGATCAAAACCATCCATAGTGAAGCTGAGCTGTTGCAGGAAACCGCACAGCTGGTCAATCAGAGCTCGAAAGCCATTATTGATGGCACCGGCGAGCAGTCAGACAGCGCAACCAGCATGGCCGCGGCCATGGAAGAGATGATCCGCAATATCCAGCAAATCGCCGACCATGCGGGCAACGCGCAATCCATTTCATCGGAGTCGGAGCAACTGGCCAGCAGCGGCGGTCAGGTGATCATGGGCGTGGTCGACGGTATGAACCGCATTGCCGACGCGGTCAACGAATCCTCTGCCACTATTACCGCGCTCGGCAAATCATCGGAAGAAATCTATTCGATTATTCAAGTCATCAAGAGCATTGCCGAACAGACCAATCTGCTGGCGCTGAACGCGGCAATTGAAGCGGCCCGGGCCGGTGAAGCTGGCCGCGGTTTTGCCGTGGTGGCCGATGAAGTGCGTAACCTCGCCGCACGCACCGCGCAGTCCACGCAAGAAATCACTGACATGATTCAGCGCATCCGCAGCAGCACCGATCAGGCGGTCAGCAGTATGCAGACCGGCGTGGTGCGGGTGAACGATGGTGTGGCGCTGGCCCAGCAGGCCGGCACGTCGATCAACGAAATCCGCGGCGGTGCCCAGCGCGCGGCCGTGGTGGTGGAAGAAATTTCCCAGACCATCGGCGAGCAATCGAAAGCCAGCGCCGAAGTCGCGCAGCGGGTCGAACACATTGCCCAGATGGCGCGCTCGAACAATCAGACCGTACTCGGGCTGGCCGAAGCGGCCCGCCGGCTGGAAGCGGTTGCACGGGAAATGCAGGGCTCGGTGGCGCGGTTCCAGACCTAAGCCACCGAAAAGCAAGATTCAGACAACAAACCGGGCGCCACTTTCAGCGCCCGGTTTGCTTTTGGCATGAAAACAACTGGGCATGGCAAAAGAATCATCCACAGCACCATCCACGCCATGCTCTACAAGCGCTGACAGCGCTTTGCCACAGCTGCAAGCAGTTAGTACTGATCCTGTCGTCGTACGACAAAACGGGTGTCTGAATCAACGGGTGTCCGAAACAACGTGGGTCCGAAACAACGTAGCCCGGATGCAGCGCAGCAAAACCCGGGAATCCCCAAGATTCACCCCGCCCTCTGTTCACAAAACGAAATGCCAACCGGTCTACGTCTGCACAAGCCCACTCAAGGCTCGCCGGCTAAACCCAACTCAAACCGCAGCGAGATCGCGGTAGCATCATCAAGATTCGGATCCATGCCCGGTTGGTGAATGCGCTGGATGCTCGGCTGCAGCGCCAACCACTCGGTCACGACGAAACGATAGCTGAGTTCAATGGCCGTTTCGGTGCGCTCCAGATCGACACCATCGGCCGCCGCAGCGCGCAAAAACGGCGAACCATTTTCCACCTGGGCAATCGCGATGCCGAGCGCATCGGAATCATCACTTGCGAGCACGCCGACCCACTGCAGACCGGCACCGCGGTAGCGGGCAAAGGCATTGACCTCGTCATTGGCAAAGCCGAGCCGGACAAAACCATGCAGCGCCGATGCCGAATGCCAGTCATGCCAAAGCCGGTGACTGGCTGCGACATACCAGCCGTTATTGTTTTCGTCACCGCTGCCGTCGAGTCGCGCAACCGGTTCGGAATAGCGCCACAAGCCGAGATTGAGTTTGCTGATCTGGCCTTCGTCGCTTTTGTCCTCCCAGCCGACTTCGCAGGTGCTCAGCAAACCGTCATCACTTTCCAGCTTGATATGGGTGCCGCGCGGATTGTCCGGGTCACCGGGCACACCATCGAGCAGGATGCAGGCACCATAAACGCCGCCGGCAAAACCCCAGTGCAGACGCGCGCCGAGCGAAGTGGTGGGAAAAATCGACGGGCCGTTTTCACCGCTCTGGGAAAAATCCGGACCGATGCCAAACGACGAGTTCTGGAACAGCCCGGCCGCTTCAACCACATCGAACTCACTGTTCAGATCGATCAGACCAAACTTCCAGCTGGCGGCGCCGTCGGCAAACGGCTGCTCATACCAAAGCTCATACAGTTTCAGCGCCTGCGGCGCATCGATATTGGAATAGGTCTGGGCATCGCCAATCACTTCGCTCGGCGAGTCGCCATGGTTGCCCAACACATAGATAAACGCGGTGCCGCCGTCGCCGAACCAGCTCAGCTCGCGCCATTCCATCGTGGCATCGAGATTGCCGAGGTAGCCGCTGTCCTCTTGCAGGCCGCCACTGAGATTGCGGAACGACTCGCCGGTATACACCAGCGCCCATTCATCGCCTGTCGCCGCTGTCGCCAGCGCCATCAACGCCACTGCTGCCGGACCTGCGCGCATAACCCGGGCTCCGTTTTGGCTGCGCCGGCGCCGATCTGGCACCGACAAACCTCTAGAGCGTAGTTGGCCGGCGCCGGTTGGCAAAAAAGCCTGTTGTCAACTGCTTAAATTTCAACCAGAGCATGGCTATAATGCGCGCCCCCTTCCGGTCCCGGCTTCCCCCGAATGCGTCTTGGTCCTTACACCCTGCCGAACCAGCTTTGGCTGGCGCCGATGGCAGGCGTGACTGACCGGCCGTTCCGGCAGCTGTGCCGGGAGCTGGGTGCCGGTCAGGCGGTGTCGGAAATGATGTCGGCGAACCCGCAGCTGCGCGATACCGAAAAGTCCCTGCGGCGGATGGACCACAGCGGCGAATCGGGCGTCCGGGCGGTGCAGATCGCCGGTGCCGAGCCGGCCTGGCTGGCGGAAGCGGCCCGATTCAATGTCGAGCGCGGCGCGCAGATCATCGACATCAACATGGGTTGCCCGGCCAAGAAGGTCTGCAACAAGTACGCGGGTTCGGCATTGATGGCGGATTTGGTTACGGCCAAGGCCATCATCGAAGCCACCGTGCAGGCGGTGCGGGCCTTGCCCAACCCGGTGCCGGTGACCGTCAAGATGCGGGCCGGCCCGTGTGCCGATGTCCGTAACGCGGTCGAGCTGGCCTTGATCGCCCAGGACGCCGGCGCGGCCGCCGTGACCGTGCATGGCCGCACCCGCGACCAGCTGTACAAAGGCCAGGCCGAGTACGACACGGTCGCGGCGGTAAAAAAGGCGCTGTCGATTCCGGTGATTGCCAATGGCGACATCGATTCGCCGGCGAAAGCGAAATGGGTGCTGGACCATACCGGCGTGGACGCCGTGATGATTGGCCGCGCCGCCCAGGGCAATCCCTGGATCTTTCGCGAGATTCAGCACTTTCTCGATACCGGTGCGCAGTTGCCACCACCATCGGCCGCGGAAGTGCATGAAGTGATGGACCGACACGTGGCGCAGTTGCACGCCTTTTACGGCGAGTACATGGGCCTGCGCATCGCGCGCAAACATGTGGGATGGTATGTGGCAGAACGTGCCAACGGCGCCGACTTCCGCAACCGCTTTAACAGCATTGAAAACGCTGTCGAGCAGCGGCAAGCACTGGCCGACTTTTTGTTGGCCGCAAGCAACAGCACAACTGATTCATTAACAAACGTTCAACCCGATCGGTTGACTGACGTCAAAACTGATCATCAACAACAGGCAGCTTAGTAATGGAACAGTTCTTTGTGGAAAAAACCGCTGGCGAGAAATCCACCAGCGCGGCAACCGTCCAGCAACCGACCCTGCGCGAATGCGTGCAAACTGCGGTGCAAAATTACTTTGCCCACCTCGAAGGTGAGCTGCCGAGCAATCTGTATGACCTGGTGCTGGCCGAAGTCGAAGCGCCGCTGCTCGAAGTGGTCATGAAGCAGGTGCGCAACAACCAGACCAAAGCCTCGCAAGTGCTCGGTCTGAACCGTGGCACGCTGCGCAAGAAATTGAAGCAGTACGATCTGTAATTTTCATTTACCCCTCTCCCATTGGGGCGAGGCGGTAATTAACGAAGCACTGCTTCGTTCCGCCGCAGCGCCATGAGCCGAAGGCGAATGGCTGGGGCGCGGAGCGGAGCAGGGTGAGGAAACCCTCAGCATGAGCGACTTTTTGCTTTTGCGCGACCGGTCAGCCCCCTCACCCCTCACCCCTACCCCTCTCCCGGCGGGAGAGGGGATTCCATTCTCTCTCATCTCGTGAAGACTGAAACCGCCATGTCCGTCGCCTTTTCATCAGAACTCCGTCCCATCCGTCGCGCTTTGCTGAGCGTTTCCGACAAAACCGGTATCGTTGATTTCGCCAAGGCTTTGAGCCAGCACGGTGTCGAGCTGCTGTCCACCGGCGGCACTTACAAGCTGCTGAAAGACAACGACATCGCCGTGAAAGAAGTGTCGGAATACACCGGCTTTCCGGAAATGATGGATGGCCGCGTCAAGACCCTGCACCCGAAAGTGCACGGCGGCATTCTCGGCCGCCGCGGCACCGATGACGCGGTGATGGCACAGCACGGCATCGAGCCGATCGATCTGGTCGTGGTCAACCTGTATCCGTTTGCCGCCACCGTCGCCAAGCCGGGCTGCACACTGGAAGACGCGATCGAAAACATCGATATCGGCGGCCCGACCATGGTTCGCTCGACCGCCAAGAATCACAAAGACACCACCATTGTGGTCAACGCCAGTGATTACGGCCGCGTTATCGACGCGCTGAAGAGCGGCGGCACAACCTACGCGCTGCGCTTCGATTTGGCAGTGAAAGCCTTTGAACACACGGCCGGCTATGACGGCATGATCGCCAACTATCTCGGCACCCGTGTCGGCAGTGACGACGTCGCCGCCAAACACGCAGCACCGGATTTGTTCCCGCGCACCTTCAACAGCCAGTTCATCAAGAAGCAGGACATGCGCTATGGCGAGAACCCGCACCAGAATGCGGCGTTCTACGTTGAAGCGGCTTCTTTCAACAACAAGCCTGTAGAAGCCAGCGTCGCCACCGCGATTCAGCTGCAAGGCAAAGAGCTGAGCTTCAACAACGTCGCCGATACCGATGCCGCGCTCGAATGCGTCAAATCATTTGTCAAACCGGCTTGCGTCATCGTCAAGCACGCCAATCCGTGTGGCGTCGCGGTATCGCTCGACGGCATTCGCGCTGCTTATGATTTGGCCTACGCCACCGATCCGGAAAGCGCGTTTGGCGGCATAATTGCCTTCAACCGCGAGCTGGATGCCGACACCGCCAAGGCGATTGTCGAGCGCCAGTTTGTCGAAGTGATCATCGCGCCGAAAGTCTCGGAAGCGGCACGCGCCGTCGTCGCCGCCAAGCAAAACGTTCGCCTGCTGGAAAGCGGCGAATGGTCGCAGGACCGCGCGCCGGGCTGGGATTACAAGCGCGTCAACGGCGGCCTGCTGGTGCAGGATCGCGACAATGGCATGATCACGGAAAGCGATTTGAAAGTCGTGACCAAACGGGTGCCGACCGAAGCCGAAATGCATGATCTGATCTTCGCCTGGAAAGTGGCCAAGTTCGTCAAATCAAACGCCATTGTCTACGCCAAGAACCGCCAGACCATCGGCGTTGGCGCCGGCCAGATGTCACGGGTCAACTCGGCCCGTATTGCGGCGATCAAGGCCGAACACGCCGGTCTGGAAGTCAAAGGCGCCGTGATGGCCTCGGACGCGTTCTTCCCGTTCCGCGACGGCATCGATAACGCCGCCAAGAACGGTATCGCCTGCGTGATTCAACCGGGCGGTTCGATGCGCGATGCCGAAGTCATTGCCGCCGCCGACGAACACGGCATGGCGATGGTCTTTACCGGCATGCGTCATTTCCGGCATTGAGTCGAACCCTGTAGGAGCGGCCTTGGCCGCGATACTTTCCATTCGCTGAAAGACAATCGCGGCCAAGGCCGCTCCTACAAAATCACCGCCTTTGTGAGCGTGGCAGCGGCGACCTATCTGTTACAGGGACAACAACAATGAAAATTCTGGTGATCGGCAACGGCGGCCGTGAGCACGCGCTGTCGTGGAAAGTGGCACAAAGCGGCCGGGTGTCGCAGGTGTTTGTCGCGCCGGGCAATCCGGGCACAGCACGCGAACCCAAGATCCAGAACGTCGCGATTGGCGCCACCGATGTCGAGAAGTTGCTGGCGTTTGCGCAAAGCGAAAAAATCGATCTGACCATCGTCGGTCCGGAAGCGCCGCTCGCCGCGGGCGTGGTTGATGCCTTCCGCAAGGCCGGCGTGAAAATCTTTGGCCCGCACAGGCACGCGGCGCAACTGGAAAGCTCGAAGGCGTTTGCGAAAGAGTTTTTGTGGCGGCACCAGATCCCGACCGCGCAATACCAAACCTTTACCGACATCACGCCCGCCAAAGCCTATGTCGAACAAATGGGCGCGCCGATTGTCATCAAGGCCGATGGTCTTGCTGCCGGCAAGGGCGTGATCGTTGCGATGAGGAAAGACGAAGCCTTTGCCGCGATTGACGACATGCTGTCCGGCAACAAATTCGGCAGCGCCGGTTCGCGCGTGGTCATCGAGGAATTCCTCGCCGGTGAAGAAGCCAGCTTTATCGTCATGGTCGATGGCAACAACGTGATCCCGATGGCGACCTCGCAGGATCACAAGCGCCGTGACGACGGCGACCGTGGCCCGAACACCGGCGGCATGGGTGCGTACTCGCCGGCACCGGTGGTGACGCCGGAAGTGCATGATCGCGTGATGAAAGAAATCATTCAGCCGACCGTGCGCGGCATGATCGCCGATGGCCATCCTTACGTCGGCTTCCTGTATGCCGGCCTGATGATCAACGAGCAAGGCGAACCGAAAGTCATCGAGTTCAACTGCCGTTTTGGCGATCCGGAAACCCAGCCGATCATGATGCGGTTGAAGTCGGATCTGGCGACGCTGTGCGAAGCCGGCGCCGACGGCAAACTCAACACCGTCCAGGCCGACTGGGATCACCGCGCCGCGGTGGGCGTGGTGCTGGCCGCCGCTGGCTACCCGGACGACCCGCGCAAAGGCGACGTCATTGAGGGCCTCGATGCCACCGTGGCCGATGCCAAACTGTTCCAGGCCGGCACCGCCGAAAAAGACGGCGCCGTGGTCACCAATGGCGGCCGGGTACTGTGCGCGACCGCCCTTGGCGAGTCGGTGCACGAAGCCCAGCAGCGGGCGTATCTGCTGGCCAACCGGGTTAGCTGGAAAGGCATGTTCTGCCGCCAGGACATCGGCTGGCGGGCCATTGCCCGCGAACGCCAGTAAGCACCCGCTTTCACTGCGGAGCCTTAAAAACTGGCACCGCTATGCCAAAGCCGCCCACGGGCGGCTTTGTGCTGTCTGGCGGCAGGCTATCGGCGTTCGGGCAGGGCTACCCAGTCTGCTGGCGCTCGGGTAGTATCGAGCCGTTCAAAATAATAGACGGCCAGTTTAATCATGCAGCACAGCACGACAGCCTACCGCGCCCAGCCGCACGCCCCCTCCTACTACGCCGCCTCCGCCAATCCGGCGCCGGAACGGCCGCCTTTGCAAGGCGCGGTCAGTGCTGACGTTTGCGTGATCGGCGCGGGCTATACCGGACTGTCGGCGGCGCTGCATCTGGCCGAAGCCGGCTTCAAGGTGGTCGTGCTGGAAGCGAACAAGGTCGGCTGGGGTGCGTCCGGGCGCAACGGCGGCCAGATCGTGCATTCCTATTCGCGCGACGTCGATGTGATCGAGGCCAAGTACGGCCTTGATACCGCCCGCGCGCTTGGCAGCATGATTTTTGAAGGCGCCGACATCCTGCGCAGCCGCGTTCGCGACTACGGCATCCAGTGCGATCTGAAAAACGGTGGCGTCTACGCGGCCATGAGCGGCAAAAAAGCCGAACAACTGCAGCACCATCAAGAACTGTGGCAGCGCTGGGGTCATCCCGGTTTGCAATACATGGAAGGTGAGGCCGCGCGCCGCATCGTCAATTCCGAGCGCTACAGCGCGGTACTGGTCGACCCGACCGGCGGCCATTTTCATCCGCTCAATCTGGCGCTTGGTGAAGCGGCGGCGCTGGAGTCACGCGGCGGCGTGATTTACGAAAGCAGCCAGGTCACCCGCATCGAGCAACTGGCCTCGCCAATCGTGCACACCGAACAAGGTCAGGTGACGGCAAAATTTCTCGTCGTTGCCGGCAATGCCTATCTCGGCAATCTCATTCCGGCGCTCGCGGCCAAGTCGATGCCCTGCGGCACCCAGGTGATCGCCACCGAACCGCTCGGCGCTCTGGCCGATGAATTGATTCCGAGTGATTACTGCGTCGAGGACAACAATTTTCTACTCGATTATTTCCGGCTGTCGGCCGACAAGTGTTTGATTTACGGCGGCGGCGTCATCTACGGCGCTCGCGATCCGGCTCACGTCGAACGGATCGTCCGGCCGAAATTGCTGAAGACCTTTCCGCAATTGAAAAACGTCAAAATCGATTACGGTTGGACCGGCAATTTCCTGCTGACGCTGTCACGGCTGCCGCAGTTCGGCCGGCTCAATCACAACATCTACTATTCGCAAGGTTGCAGCGGCCACGGCATCACCATGACCCATCTGGCCGGACGCTTGCTCAGCGAAGCGATTCGCGGTCAAGCCGACCGCTTCGATGCCTTCGCCAAGCTGCCGCATTTGCCGTTTCCGGGTGGCCGCTTGTTCCGGGTGCCGGCGACGGCACTGGGCGCATGGTATTACCAAATGCGCGATTCGCTGGGGATTTGATTATTTAGCCCGTTTCGAGTGGCCCGTCTCGACTCAGCTCGCTCGATCCCGCCTCGTTACAATCATCAGAATTGCCGGGTCTCGCCCCGGCGGGCGAGGACCTTTCTTTGCGAAAGAAAGGTCCCAAAGAAACATGCCCGGCTCCGAGCCGTGCTGCGCACGGTTCCCTGCGCTGCTCATTCCGTCTGGGGCTTTTGTGACAGTACATCCTTGTACAGTCACAAAAGGCTTCGGCATCCATGCCTCGCCCCTTCGTTTCACTCCGGGCTGTTAACCCAGACTGCATTCCGCGGCTCAGCTCGTCGAACGGGCGGGGAATTCAAAGGCACGCTTCGCGCAAAGGTTAAGGCTAAGGCTAAGGCTAAGGCTAAGGCTAAAAGTGAAAAGGAACCTGTCATTCCCGCGAAAGGGGGAATCCAGAGACTTTGAAAAATGCGGAGACACTGGGTCCCCGCCTCGGCAACTGCTCCTGCCTTGCTCTACCTCCCGCATCCATGCAGTCGTACGCGGGGATGACAAACAAAAGAAGAAAAGCCGAAGCAACTGACTCAACTAGAATCCGGGCCCCCATTCGCGCCAGCCGACGGGCACGTGACAGTGGCCGGGTGCGCTGGCAGGGATGCCAGCGCAGCACTGATAAGACAGGATGTCGCATCAGTGCGTGCCCGAAGACACTGGCATGTGAGCGGCGGGCGGACTACCCAAAGCAACCAAACCGATTCTGGCGCGCTGGGGCGTGTTCTTTTGCTTACTTTTCTTGCACGAGCAAGAAAAGTGAGGCGCACGCCGGGGCGCAACCCGGCAATCTCGAATTACGCCAAGCACCAAAGTAAACTGCAAGTACACGTTCAACCCGACCTTCTTTCGTCAGGGGAGAAGGTTTAAAAAGGCAAAAAAAAGGCCCGCAATGCGGGCCTTTTTTTTGCGACTAGCTGAATCAGTTATTCACAACGCGAATGCCAGCGGCTTGCAGGCCTTTCTGGCCTTGCTTGACGGTGAATTCGACTTTGTCGTTTTCATTCAGCGATTTAAAACCGCTGCTTTGAATTTCCGAGAAGTGCGCGAACAGATCGGCGCTGCCATCGCTAGGGGTAATGAAACCAAAGCCTTTGGCTTCGTTGAACCACTTGACGGTACCGGTTTGAGTCGACATTTGTTACGTTCCTTTCAATAAATCAGAGAAATAGGCTGAGAGCCTGTTTTTTTGCTGAGCGAATCAGCCAACAAGCGTTCAAGAAACGTAGCGAATGTGTTCGAAGGACTGCCGGTGAACCGAAGCTTTACGGGACAAAACACGGGATGAAGCACGAGGTGACTACACTGCTTGAAACGAATGCAGCCGTCACCCTACAGGTATTACTGCCGTCTGTCGAACGCTATTTGCACAAGCTGGGACGTCCGTAGTGATGGCAGCGGCTGCCATTTGCACTCACAAAGTGCCGCCTCGTTCGCTGTAACCGTCGGTGCGGCGCCATGCCGGCACGGGGCATAAAGGTCGGGTTCTGCTAGCGCTGATGCGGCTGATGATCGGTGTAGGCGCGCGGGTCACCGAGCGGTTCGAGGTGGATACTGATGTGCACGCTGGGCAGCGCGGCCGCCACCGCGTCTTCGATGTCTTCTGACAAATCGTGGGCACGGCGCACGGTCCACTCATCCGGCACCAGCACATGCACGGTGGCGAAACCCTGACGACCGGATTGCCGGTGTCGCAGCGCATGCCATTGCAGCGGCGCCGGCACCAGTCGATTGAGCACACCAACCAAAATGTCGTGATCGGCCGTGCTCAGCGCCTCATCCATCAGGCCGGCAATGGCCCGGCGCAGCAGGCCCACGCCAGTAATCAGGATATGGGCCGCGACCAGCAGCGCCACCAGCGGATCGAGCCACCACCAGCCGGTCAGCGCGACCAGCCCCAGGCCAACCAGTACACCGACCGAGGTCCAGACATCGGTCAGCAAATGGTGGCCGTCGGCTTCCAGCGTCAGCGAACGATGCTTGCGACCGACCCTTAGCAACAGCAAACCAACCGCCAGATTGATCAGCGAGGCCAGCGCAGCAAACACGACACCAAAACCGATTTGCTCCAGCGCGGCCGGATGCAACAAGCGGTCGATGGCGAGATAACCGATGGTCGCCGCCGCCAGCAAAATCATGCCGCCTTCGTAACCGCCGGCGAAGTAATCGATCTTGCCGTGGCCGTATTGGTGATTGTCGTCATCAGGCAAGGCGGCAACGCGCAGCGCAAACACGGCAAACGATGCGGCCAGCAGGTTGACGCTGGCTTCCGCCGCATCAGACAGCAGGCCGACCGAACCGGTCAGCCACCACGCGATCAGTTTCAGTGCCATGGTCGACAGCGCCGCCGCGACCGAAAGCCAGGCATAGCGGCTCAGTGTGGGTGGCAGGCGAGTGGCAGCAGCGGATTCGGTCATTGGCTGGTTTGTCAGTGTGTGTGGTGGAAACTGGGCCGCACCGGTTTCGGCATCAGTGCGGTATTTGTATTGCTATCGTTATTGTTGTTGTCGTTATTGGGTTTGTCTTTATCGGTGTTTACGTTCTGGCACACCGTACTGGTCCACCGTGCAGATTCACCATATCGGCCGCCATTTTCCGATTTACCGTTTGGGGCAGCGGTGGTCAAGGCTGCGCATTGGCACTGCTGAGCGTCGACACTGCAGCCGGTGTCGCCATCGCACCGGACTTGCGCTCCCGCACTTCCACCGGCGCGGTCATCAACCGTTCGCAGGTGCGTTCATCCTGCCGGATCGGCCACCATTCATACAGAAAAATTTCCACCGGTTTCCACATCGCTACCCAGCCGAGAATGCTGACGCCGGTGCGCACCAGGCCGAGATGTTCGGCCGGACCGTTCAACAAATAACGGGCGACAAAATCGCAGGCGATCAGAAACGCGAGACCCACTGCCAGCGACTGCCGGCCGATGCGGAACAGGTGACGCAGATGTTGCCGGTATTTCATCGCACGGTAATGAAAATAGTGGCGAATCGCGCCGCGCATGTCGGCATCGGCGATGCGGGCATCGGGCGCCGGCAAATACAAGACGATTTTCAGTTTGCGTTCGCGATGCAGTTCGCGGCCGGCATCGAGCAGCCAGGCCGCTGCGTCGGCATCGAGTTCGCGCATTTCAAACGGCGCCGGATCCAGCGTATTGAACAACTGCCGCGCTTCCGCCAGCTTGATCGCAATCAGCCGGTACTCCCCTTCCACGGGATAAAGCGCCTCCAATGCCTTGTCAGACATACGCGGGGAACTCCAGCAAGCGAGCGCACGGACAGAACTGGCATGGACTGTAGCAGAGCCCGTTGCCGGCATGGCATCAGGCAAAAACAAAACGGCCCGCAATGCGGGCCGTTTTGTTTCGGATTTGGTGGAGATAAGGGGAGTCGAACCCCTGACCTCGTCATTGCGAACGACGCGCTCTACCAACTGAGCTATATCCCCAACGGTTGCCCTGTCGCGTGTTTGGCGCAAGGCAAGACCGGCGCGCATTCTAGCGACTGCCGTCGGTGCCGGGAAGGGCGGCCGGCAAATGCCGGGCGCGGGGCTTATGACATTGCGGCCTTTGGCTTGTCGGTTACTGGCTCCGCGAATGTGGCGGGGCAGAACGGCAATCGCCGGCAAAACCGCGGCCGTCGCAGTCAATTCGGGCATGGCAGCTGCCGGCCCAGCGTTATTTCGGCTCGGTCGCCACCAAACTGGGCCGCTGGCTGATGTCCCGATACCAGTCAGCCAGCCGGTCGTAGTCCTGTTGCCAGTTCAGATCTTCATGACGGAATGCCAGATAGGCCAGCATGCAGGCCATGTGCAGGTCCAGCAGGCCCGGTTCGGCCGGCATCAGCGCCCGGTCGGCCTGCAGGGTGGCCAGGCCACGCTTGAGCGCGGCCCGCTGCCGTTCCATCCAGAAGCCGGACTGCTGCGGCTCCGGCTTGGTCTTTTCGATGCGCAGCGCCACCGCGACATCTAGCATGCCTTGCGACAGCGCCTGCCATTTGCGCACCTGCCAGCTGGTCTTGTGGGCGGCCAGCAAATCCGGGCCCTGACCGAGGCTGTTGAAATAGTCGTTGATGACGGTGCTGTCGTAGAGCGTGTCACCGTCGTCGAGCAGCAGGCAGGGGATTTTGCCAAGCGGGTTGCTGACGATGAGCTCGGCCGGGTTCTGCAGCGGGTCGACCAGCACTTCTTCAACCTGTGTGGCCAGTTGCTTTTCCAGCCGCAGCACGCGGCAGCAGCGGGCGTAGGGCGAGGCGTGCGAATAGAACAGTTTCATGGCGGTGAACCGGAACGGGTGTCTGGGTCTGCCAAGGCTAGCAGCTTGCGCCGGCGGCCGTCATCGCGCGCCACAGCAGAAAGGACACGACGGTTCAGACGACCACGGCGGCGCCGGGCGCGATGATGTTGAGCACTTGCATGGCGCAGTCGCGCGCCGAAGTGAGCGCTTCTTTGAGCAGCACCGTGTCGGCGCTGGCCAGTTGCAGCCGGTCGTTGCGCAGCGGCGCCAGCAGCGGGCTGTCGGCCTCCGGGCTGAACCCGGCCTGCAGATGGCGGGCGCCATACATGCCGACATGAACCAGCGCGCAGGCCACCCGCTCGCCGTTGGCTGCCTCCGGTTCATGCTGATGCCGCACCACCTCGGTCAGACTGGTCGGCAAGCGCCATAGCGTCATCAGCGCGTGACCCAGATCAGCTACCCGGAAGCCGAAGCTGGCCTGTTCCAGATCGGGCCGAATGCCGCCTTCGGCTTTCTGCAGCATTGCGGCACATTCACTCGGCGCCTGTTCCAGCAACACCAACAGGCCGATGTTGTGCAGCAGGCCGGCGGCGAACAAGCGCTCGCCTTGACGAAAGCCGCTGCGCCGGCCGAGGCCGCGGGCGATCAGGCCGGTATAGACGCTGTGCTCCCAGAACTTGTCCATGTCCATCAGCTCGCGCGGCACCCGCTGGAAGGCCGCCACGGCCGAGGTGGCCAGCGCCAGGTTGTACAGCTCGTTGGTGCCGATCAGCCGAACTGCCCGCGACACCGACTCGACCTGGGCCGGAAAGTTGTAGAACGAGCTGTTGGCCAGCCGCAGCAGCCGGGCGGTCAACGCCGGATCGAGCGCAATCAGGTCGGCGATTTCCAGCACGCTGGCCTGACGGGCGATCAACTCCTGCAGCCGCAGGCAGATATCCGGCAAGCTGTACAGCCGGCCGGCTTGGCGCACCAACTCGTTCAGATTCATCCCTTACCCGACCGCCAGCCTGTTGTGCTTTGAAGAATAGGCGCTGGATTGCAACTGCACAGCCCGAAATGGCGGCAATTTTCGCTCTTGTGCGTTCGTGCACAGTCGCGTATTTCCTGTCCAATGCCGTTGTTGCGGGCGATTCTGCTTGGGTGAACCGCTTGCCTAGCCTAGGATCAAGCTGTTTTCTGCGGATGATTTCATGATGCGTGCGGTACCGAATTTGACTTGGCTGGCCTCGAGCGCGGCCCTCAAGCGCCTGTTGCTGGCGTTGACGCTGCTGCCCGGTGCAACCATGGCGGTAGAAACGGTGGCGTTTCGCCATCTCGACAGCCGCGCCGGGCTGCCGCAGAACTCAGTGACCAGCATCGTGCAGGACCACGATGGCTACGTCTGGCTTGGCACATTCGATGGCCTGCAACGTTACGACGGTTATCAATTCCAGAGCTACCGCAACGATCCGCGCGCGCCAAACACGCTGACCGACAACATGGTGCTGGCACTCGCCGAAGACAGTCACGGCGAACTGTGGATTGGCACCCAGAATGGCCTGAACCGATTCAGCGCCGACCGCCAGCAACTGACCCGCTTCGTGCCGTCCGATGCGCCGGGCGCAATCAGCCATCGCCGCATCAACACGCTGTTTCGCGATCGCCAGGATCGGCTCTGGATTGGCACGCCACGCGGCATCGATGTTTACCGGCGCGAACAAAATGATTTTCTGCATTACCAGCATAACCCGCTCGATCGCGACAGCATTCCGGCCGGCTTCGTCAATGCTTTTGCCGAATCCGCCGATGGTCGTATCTGGATCGGTGCCGCGACGCTGGCCCGGTTGAATCCCGTCGACGACAGCCTCGAACAATTTCCGCTGACCAGCAAAAGCGGCACGGTGCCGCAGCAAATCACCGCGCTGTGGAGCGATGCCGACAATGGCGTCTGGGTCGGCACGCTGAGCAACGGCCTGTTCTATCTGGCGCCAGAGGCCAAACAATTCCGTCACTACCGCTATGATCCGCATGATCCGCTGAGTTTGCCCAGCAATGCCGTGCGCTCGCTGCTGCGTGATCGCGGTGGCCGTTTGTGGATCGGTACTGAAGGTGGCGGTCTGGCGCGCCTGTTGCCGGATGGCTCCGGCTTTGATGTGTTCCGGCGCAACGGCGCTGATCCACACAGCATCAGCTTTGATGAAATCGATGCCCTGCACGAAGACCGTACCGGGCTGCTGTGGATTGGCACGCTCGGCGGCGGCGTCAACACCACGCACCCGGAACGCACTGCGATCGGCCGGGTCATTCATTCGCCGTATCAACCGAACTCGTTGTCGGATCCGTTTGTCTGGCAATTGGCCCGCGATAAACAAGACAACATCTGGATTGCCACGCTGGCCGGACTCGATCACCTGAATCCGGGTACCGGCGAAGTGGTGCACTACGTCAACTTCAGTGACCGCGATGGCAGCGTGTTCCCGCCGCGCTTGCAGGCCTTGTTGGTGGATCGCAAACAGCGAGTCTGGCTCGGCAGCACGACCGGGGAACTGGCGGTTTTTGATCCGGCCACCTTGCGCACCGAAATCATCAGCCATCCGGCCATGAGTCGCGGCAAGCTCAGCAGCTACCGGATTTTTCTCATCAGCGAAGACAGCAAAGGCCGGATCTGGGTCGGCGTCGGTGAAGGCGTGCTGGAAATCGATCCGGAACGACTGGAAGTGCTGCGCAGTTTTCCGGTCAACGAAGAAGGCTTTCCGCGGGCACTGGTGCGGGTCATGGCGGAAATTGACGGCCAGTTGTTCTTCGGCACCCAAGGCGCCGGTTTGCAGCGTTTTGATTACGACAGCCGCGCCGTGCGCAGTTTCAGTCACCGCGATGACGACCCGCGCAGCCTGTCCAATGATGTCGTGCGCGCGATTTACACCGACCCCAGTGGCGACGTCTGGATCGGCACCCAGAACGGCCTGAATCGCTGGCGCGCGGCCGATCGCCGGGCCGGCGCTGAACGCTTTGATTCCTGGTTTGTTGCCGACGGTCTGCCCAACAGCGTGATCTACGCCATTCAACCGGATGGCAACGGCAAACTCTGGCTCAGTACCAATGCCGGTCTCGCCGAATTCGATCCGGTCGCCAACAGCTTCCGCCGCTTTGATCAAAGCGATGGCTTGCCAACCAACGAATTCAACGGCCTCGCCGCCACCCGCACCAGCGATGGTCGACTCTGGTTTGGCGGCACCACCGGCATCGCCGTGCTGGAGCCGCGCAATCTGCGCGGCAGCACCAGCGCGGTCGGCACCCTGATTACCGGGTTTGAGGTTCGCAATCCGGACAATCAGCCGCTGCGCCAACAGCAGAACGAATGGCAGCTGGCCGCGGATCAGAACGACGTGCATCTGCAGTTTGCAGCGCTCGATTATCGCGATCCGCAAAAGAACCAGTTTGTCTGGCGCATGAGCGGTTTGCAGAAAGACTGGACCAGCAATGGCAACCGCAATGAATTGCGACTGACCAATCTCAACCCCGGCCATTATCTGTTTGAAGTGCGCAACGCCAATGCCGATGGCGTCTGGAGCGCCACGCCGGTGCAGCTGCGCTTTTTCATTCAGGCGCCGTGGTTTGCCCGCTGGTACAGCTACCTGAGCTATGCCCTGCTGCTGCTGCTGGCGGCGTGGTGGCTGTGGCGCAGCCATATCCGGAAAGTGGCGGCGCAAAAACGCATCAACGATCAGCTGCGCCGCATTGACCAACTGAAAGACGAGTTTCTCGCCAACACCTCGCACGAACTGCGGACGCCGCTGAACGGCATCATTGGCGTTGCCGAATCGCTGCGCGATGGCGTTGCCGGGGAAATGAATGACCGGGCGCGCGATCATCTGGCCCTCATCGCCGACAGCGGCCGCCGACTGGCCCATCTGGTCAACGAAATTCTGGATTTCAAAAAGCTGTCGCACGGCAGCGTTGCTCTGGAGCGCAGCCCGACCGATTTGCAAGCCTCGGTCGCGGTGGTGCTGGCGCTGTCACGGCCGCTCGCTGGTGACAAGGACTTGGCGCTGGTCAATGCGGTGCCGGCCGACTTTCCACCGCTCGATGCCGATGAAAATCGGCTCGAGCAGATTTTGCATAATCTGGTTGGCAATGCGGTCAAGTTCACGCCGCAGGGTCATGTCACCGTGACCGCGCGCGTGGTCGATGGCATGGCGGAAATTCAGGTGGCGGATTCCGGTATCGGTATTGCGACCGATCAGCTGGACCGCATTTTTCTGCCGTTCGAGCAAGTGGCCGAAGCCAACACCCGCCGGCATGGCGGCACCGGCCTCGGTCTGGCAGTGGTGAAAAAACTGGTGGAATTGCACGGCGGCAAAGTGGCGGTGCATTCGCTGGAAGGCAACGGCTCGCAATTCAGTTTCACCTTGCCGCTGGCGAGTGCCGGTGCCCAGGTCAAGAAGGCTCGCAGCGAACCGGCCGCGCCCGGTAAATTGCTGCCGCTGCGCAAAGCGATCGCGGCACCGATACTCGGCAACGCCGCGACCATTCTGGTTGCCGACGACGAACCATTGAACTGTCAGGTGGTCGCCGATTGCCTGAGCATGCAGGGTTACAACATCGTCACTGTTGGTGACGGTCAGGCGGCGATCGATGCGCTCGGCCAGCAGGCGTTCAGTTTGCTGATTCTCGATGTGATGATGCCGAAACTGTCCGGCTTCGATGTTGCCCGCCGGGTGCGTGAGACGTTCAGTCAGCAGGAGTTGCCGATTCTGATGCTGTCGGCGCGCAACCGACCTGAAGACGTGGCCACCGGTCTCGCCGCCGGCGCCAACGATTACATCGGCAAGCCGGTCGAGCGTAGCGAACTGGTGGCGCGGGTGAAAAACCTGCTGGCGCTGCACGAGGTCAACGCCGCCAGGCGCGAGCGCGAACAAGCCCGCGTGGTGCAGGAAACTGTCAACCGGCTGGCCCGCTATTTTCCGCCGCCGCTGGTGCAGCGACTGCTGGCCGATCCGGATGCCAAACAGCTACAAGCCGAACGGCGCCGGCTCACCGTGCTGTTTGCCGATCTGGTCGAATTCACCGCGCTGACCGACCGCTTCGAACCGGAGATCATCACCGACTTGCTGAATCAATTCCTCGGCGGCATGGGCGCGCTGGTGGAAAAATTTGGCGGCACCTTGAACGAGTTACTCGGTGACGGTCTGGTGGTGTTGTTCGGCGCGCCCGAAACGATGGAAAAAGAAGATCAGGCCGAGCGCGCGGTCGCGCTGGCAGTGGCGATGCAACGGGAAATGCAACGCTTGCAGCGCAGCTGGCTGGATGCCGGCATCGATCACAACATCAAGCTGCGGATCGGCATTCACCAGGACTTTGCCACGGTCGGCAATTTCGGCTCCGGTCTGGTGCTCGCCTATCGCGCAGTCGGCAGCGGCGTCAATTTGGCAGCGCGGTTGCAGGCACATTGCGAACCCGGCCGAGTGCTGGTCAGCTATCCGGTGTTTGCCTTGACCCGGGATCGCTATCCGTTCGAACCGCTGCAGGAAATTGCCGTCAAGGGCTTTGGTCACGCCCACCGGGTCTGTGAATTGCAACCGGAAAAAGTGTCTGAAGCGCGGCTGAAACTGATCGCCGGCGGCGACTCGGCTGATCCGGCTAATTGAGGTCAATCGGGAAAGAACTTGCTGACACGGTGTTGATTATTGCCGCCTTCATGTCCACCAATGAAGGCTGTTCCGCTGGTGAATAGGCTTCCGCTAGTGAATGTTGTAGTGATGCGGATCGTAATCGCGATTGTGTTTGGCTTTGACCAGCAGCGCCTGCAAATCCTTTACCCGAACGTTGGCCTCTTCGATTTGCTGCGCCGTCAAATCAGGCGCGTGCAGCTTTTGCTTGCGCTTGCCGGCGCTGTCGCCATTGCTCGCCGCCAGCAGGAACCAGGCGTAGCCTTCGACCGGGTTCTGGGCAACGTAGTCGCCGTTCCAGTACATGGCACCGACATTGTGTTGCGCCGTCGTGTGGCCGCGCAGTGCCGCTTCAAAAAACAGCGCAAATGCGCGGCGATAGCTTTGTCCAATACCGGAACTCTCCGGCGGGTCGTAGTGCATTAGCCCCAGCTGAAAGAGTGCATCGACATTACCGAGCTCGGCGTGATGGCGGAGACGGGCAAAATCTGCCAGATAGATATACTGGTAGGGCATGCTCTCATTCTCACGGTCGCTCGGCGTTGCTTGCGCCGGCGCGACCGGAATCGCGCTGACCAGCACCAAAGCCAATGCCATGCCTATGCCCTGCTTCACAGTCATAACCTCAATTATCATTACCCTGTCAGTCTAGGGCGGGGGACTGCCCCTGCCCAGCTGTACTTTGCCAATGCTATGGTGTGCACTATTTACGTTGTCCCTCATGGCCCATCTGCGGTCTTGTAAGGAACCCTTATGACAGACGCTTCGGCCACCCCCACGGACATGGAACTGGCAACTTTCAAGATATTCAATGGCCTGTCGCCCGAGCAGATGACCCAGCTCGGCCGCCACATCCATATCCGCAACTACCCGAAGCGAACCCAGATCATCAGCGAGGGCGATCCGGCCCATTGCCTGTATTTCGTCTTGTCCGGTCGGGTCAAGGTCTATCTGGACGACGAGAAGGGCAAGGAAATCACCGTCAACATTCACGAAGGCGGCGAAGTCTTTGGCGAGCTGTCGGTGATCCAGGGCATTCCGCGTTCGGCCTCGGTGGTCACGATGGACGACAGCCGGCTCGGCCTGATGTCGGATCAGGATTTCAAGCAATGCTTGCGCGACTACCCCGACTTCACCGCCAACGTCATGAGCGATCTGATCGATCGCCTGTTGCAGGCAACCGAGACCATTCGCCGGCTGGGTCTGATGGATGTGTATGGCCGTATCGCGGTGCTGCTGTTGACCCAATCGGAAGAGAAGGACGGCCAGCGGGTGATGAAGGAAAAACTGACCCAGCAGAGTATCGCCAGTCGGGTTGGCGCCTCGCGGGAAATGGTTGCCCGCATCCTCAAGGATCTGAAGCTGGGCGGCTATGTCGATACGGATGCTGACGGCCATCTGGTGCTGAAGAAAAACCTGCCGCACTCCTGGTAAGCCTTCAAGCTCCTGCAACGAATCAACCGCTCGAAAAAAGTAACCAAAAAAAGGGCTGCCTGTGGCAGCCCTTTTTTATTACACCGCCCGATTCAAGCCGGCCAACCTGACTCAAGGCGGCGGAATCGGCAGTCGCTTGCATTCGATGGCCGACTGCGGGTTGTGCACCAGACACATCACTACCTGCCGGGTTTTGACCTCGATAAACCAAGCGTAGGAGCCGTGATCATTCGGCCCGAATGATGCCGTGCCAAGCGGCACGTATTCCGCGGTTGCGGCGTTGGTGGAATTCGCCGGATTGGCGGCGTTGTTCGGCGCCTGTGCCTGCGGATTGGCTGGTGGATTGGCCGCGAGCGCGGGCTGGCCGACCACGACGGCAGCAGCCAGCAGCATCGCCGCTGCCGCCCGCGTCATTACCGATTGCTGGTGATTCACCTGTGCATCCCCTGCGAATTTGTGTCAGCGCCGGTTTTACCGGCTTGCCGGCTCGTCAGCAAGCGTTCGACACGGTTGCTGGTGGTCAGTCAGCGCTTTTTCATTGCCGCTTTGGCCTCGGCAAAATTGAGTTGGCCATTCAGCAGTGCCCGGCCCACCACCACACCGGCCAGCGCCGATTGCGGCGCCTTGCGCAAATTGGCAATCGCGTCCAGATCATGAATGCCGCCGTTGCAGAACACCGGAATGTCACAAGCCTGCGCCAACCGGCCAGCCGGCAGCAAGGGATCCGTGCGTTCGCCGGGGGCATGCAGCTCGGTGTAGAAAATCCCGGCCACACCTTCCTCGCTGTAGCGCCGGGCCAATTCATCGGCCGCGACGGCTACTCCGCCGCCGTTTTGCACCATGCCGTCACGCGCCTCCAGCGCCACCACCACCGAGCCCGGATACTCGGCACAGAGATCGCCGGTGGCTTCCGGATTGCGCAGCAGCTTCCAGGTCAGCACGACAAAACTGGCACCGACATCGAGCCACAATTCCGCATGCTCGATTTTGCGCACGCCGCCGGTGATTTCGATTGCCAGTTTCGGAAATTCCTTGTGCAGCCGCTGGACGATATCGGTATTGACCGGTTCGCTGTCCTGGGCGCCGTCAGCGTCGATCAGGTGCACGCGCTCGGCGCCGGCGGCGACCAGTGTGCCAATCGTTTCCAGCGCATCCAGATAGAGCAGCGGCTCGTCATCATCAGGTTTGGGATTGGGCAAAGCGATGTGTGCGTTGCGTAACTCCAATCCCGGAATCAGCAGCATGGTTGCCCCCACGGTTATCCATCACTCGGTGTCGTTGGGTGCCGCTGGCCTTGGCACCGAACAAGATGAAGCAAGTGTAGTCGGTCAAATAGACCCGGGGCAGCCGCGCGCCGCTGGCCGGTCCTGGCCGATCCTGCTAACGCCGCTGCCAGAGGTTATGGCCGGTCAGCAAGGCGAGGCCAGTCCAGATGCAAGCAAAACTGACCAGACGGTCATGATCGAACGGTTCGTGATAAACAAAAACGGCCAGCAGGAAGACCAGGCTTGGTGACAGATACTGCAAAAAACCCAACGTGGTCAGCGGAATGCGCTGGACCCCGGCAGCAAACAGGCTCAGCGGCACCGCCGTCACCACGCCGCCAAATACCAGCAGCAGCGACAGCCACCAGCCGGCATGCACAAACTGGCCCTGTCCGCCGGCATGCAGCCAGCTGAGGTAAATCAGCGCCACCGGCATCAGCACTGCGGTTTCGATCAAAAAACCGTTGATGGCGTTGACCGCCGTGCGCTTGCGGATGAGCCCATACAAACCAAAACTGAGCGCCAAGCCCAGCGCAATCCACGGCAACGTGCCGCGGGCATAGATCAGCCAGCCAACCCCAAACGCGGCCAGCAGCAGCGCCAGCTTCTGCACCCCGGACAAACGCTCGCGCAGCACCAGCACACCGAGCGCAATGGTCAGCAAGGGATTGATGAAATAGCCCAGACTGGTATCGAGCACGCGCTCATGGGTGACCGCCCAGGTGTAGATAAACCAGTTCGTGCTGACCAGCAGCGCCGACAGAATCAGCGTGCCGAATAGCCGCGGTTTGCTGACAATCTCGCGCAGCTGCCAGGGCTGGCGCAGCGCCACAATCAGCAAAATGGCAATCGGAATCGACCATACAATCCGGTGCGCCAGAATTTCATGGGCCGGCACGCTGGCCACCGCCTTGAAGTAAATCGGCACCAGGCCCCACATCAAATAGGCGCTGCCGGCCAGTAATAGACCACGTCGATGTTCGGTCATGTTTTGGATACGCTGAGACTACTGCACATCATATGAGGGAGTGCCGAGCTTGCTTTGTTTGAAACTGGCATAAACAGCATCAACGGTCCCACCACACCAATGAGCAAAATAGAGCTCGTCATCCGCGAGCCTGGCGAACAAAAG
The DNA here is from genome assembly GCF_013179735.1 of Permianibacter fluminis. Lineage (NCBI taxonomy): Bacteria > Pseudomonadati > Pseudomonadota > Gammaproteobacteria > Pseudomonadales > Pseudomonadaceae > Permianibacter > Permianibacter fluminis. Next base: position 155,416 of record NZ_JABMEG010000001.1, read on the forward strand.
ATATTGTTTACCTAGCTCAAAGTCTCTGGCTCCCGGGGCGGCGTTTGTCAGCTCAATGAAGGGATTGAGCGGCCCCTTCCATAGCGAGAGAACTTTTGCGACGTAGATGGTGCGCTCAGATCCAATCGAACCATCGCTCCGTTCAACATTGAGAAACGAGCGTTCAATCGCAACCTTAGCCACCAGATCCGACGATTCAAGATCGTGACGAGGCTCCTTCAGATAGTACTCCATAGAATCATCTGCAGGGATGCAGCGAGCCGCATAGGCATACTGATCATAGGCCAGTATTAGAAGCGTAAAAACGGTAAACCACAAATACCTCACAAAACTACCCCACCAGATAAGTACCCGTACCCACCGCAATCAGTTCATTGCTGTCGTTGTGCAATTCCATCCGCGCCACCGCCACCTTGTTGCCACCGCGCAGCAACACCGCATCGGCACGGAAATGCTGGCCTCGGCCGGGCCGCAGATAATCGATGCGCAGATCGATGGTGCCCAGCTTCGACAAGCGCTCGCGGATTTCCGCTTCGCTGGCGTCGCCGTGCTTGTGGATGAGCCCGACCGCCGCCATGGTGCCACCCGCGACATCGAGCACCGTGGCAATGACCCCTCCATGCAGAATGTTCTGGATGTAATTGCCGATGAGTTCGTCGCGCGAGGCAAAGCTCAGCACGCAGCGTTCGTGGTCGACCTGCTCAAAATGCAGGCCAACCGTGCGGTGAAACGGAATGTGCTTGGAAAAACTTTCCACCAGATTGGCCAGATGTTGTTGCACGGTTTGTTGCGCGGTCATGGTCGGTTACCAGTCGGAAAGTCGAAGGCCGATCACGATTGTAGCGGATCATCATGACCGGCTCTGGCTGTGCTCCGTATAATCGGAGCATGCTTGGAACCAACCCGCCATGACCGACATCACCACCTCATTCGCACCGCGCGGCCTGCTGCGCAATCCGCACCTGCAAGGCGTGTTGTCGCGCCTGCCGCCCCGTCGTGCCCGCATCGAGACGGCGGCCGAAGCGCTGCGCCAGCACGGCCGGCCTTTGCTGCTGCACGGCGGCGCGGCCCAGTTGCTCGGCTGGTTGTCGCAACACCCGGCTGCTGCCAACACGCCGCGGCCACTGGTGATTTTGCTCCATGGCTGGGAGGGCTCCAGCGATTCGCTGTATCTGCTGGCCACCGCCAGCCAAGCGTTTCAGGCCGGCTTTGATGTGCTGCGCCTGAATCTGCGCGACCACGGCGACAGCCATCATCTGAACCCCGAACTGTTTCATTCCTGCCGCGACGAAGAAGTCGCCTTGGCCATTGCCGATGCCGTGGCGCGGCTGCGGCCAGCCTCTTTCGCGTTGGCCGGCTTTTCGCTCGGCGGCAATTTCGCCATGCGGGTGTCGCTGCGACTGGCTGCGCTGTCCGCGTCAGCTCAGTCGGCATCGACTTTGTCACCGCTGCGCACCGTGGTTGCGGTCTGTCCGGTCATCAGCCCGGCCGCGACGCTGCAGGCACTGGAAACCGGGCCGCTGCTGTACCGGGCCTATTTTCTGCGCAAATGGAAGGAGTCGCTGTACCGCAAAGCGGCAGTCTATCCGGGCCAGTTTCCGAATCCGCACTGGCAACGCATCAGCAGCCTGACCGAGCTGACCGCGCATTTTGTCGAACACCATACCGAGTACCCGAGTCTGCTCGATTACCTCAACGGCTATGCGATGACAGCGGCCAAACTGGCGGCGCTACCGGTCAACACCCATGTCATCGTCGCGGCCGACGATCCGGTCATCCCGGTTGCAGATTGGCTGGCGGTGGCCAAACCGCCACAGCTGACGCTGGAAGTCACGCCACATGGTGGCCACTGCGGCTTTGTCAGCAATTGGGCCCTCGACGGTTGGTCCGAACGGCGCGTGACCCAGCTGCTGGCGCACGCGCTCGCCGGTTGAACCACCGAATCGACCGGCATCTACCCACCAAAATGGACCGGCGAAATGCCGGCCGATGCGGCCAGCGCTTGCCGATTACCGGGTTGGGCTGCTTTAATCCTGTGACTGCTTTCCCAGTTTTACCTCCCACCGCAACGACAACCCGACCGCCCCGATGGCCTCCGACGACAAAAACGAAAAAAAACCGGCACTAAAAGAACGCCTGGGTGAATGGCGTGGCCACCTCGGCTACCTGCGCGAATTGGTCAAGGAAGATCCGGGCAAAGCCTGGGACCACTGGAAAAGCACCTACAAGGAACAGGATGCGCTGAAGGCCGCCATCACCGAGCTGTCGACCCGCTGCCAAAGCGACGACTTCAGCTGGGAGCAGGTCACCGCCACGCTGACCCGCTTTCATCTGCGCACCGACGATCTCGGTCAGGCCGAGTGGTATCAAAACGCCCACCGACAATACGAACAGGCACTGGCCCGGCTCGACAAGGAACAGCGGTTCCGGCCGGCGTTTGTTGAAGGACTGATCAAAGAATTGCGCTTCCTGGCCGAAGCCAACGACTTCCACCAGAAATTCGGCCTGAGCGCTCTGCAAGCGAGGATCAAAACCATGTATCACGCCCTGGTACAGCGCATCGATGAATTCAATGCCATCGCCAAAGAAGAACTGGCGGTGAAAAAGCAGCAAGCCGAGCTGGAAAAAATCAAAGCCCAGGAAGCGGTGGTCGCAGCCGAAAACGAAAAGGTCGCGCAGCAAAACCGGCTGGTGCAAGAACAGCGCATGAAAGTCATGGAAGAGCGCAAGCGGCTGGAAGCCAAACGCGCCGCCGATGAGGCCGAACAATTGCGGCTGGAAAAGCAGCGCGAATACGACGCCGAAGAATCCCACCGCAAGCGTCAGCAAGAGCTGCAGGACAGCTTCAAGAACCTGCAATGGGGCAGCAACCCCGCCCCGGCCGCCGCGCCGGCACCGGCCGAACCGGCCAAGCCGCTGACCATCGATGCCCAGATCGACTCGCTGATGAAGCAACTGCAGACGCAGGAAAAATTGAGCGGCACCGAGCTGGCCGCGACAGCGCGTTTGTACGATATGTTGCGGAAAAAATTCTCGCCCTGATCGCGCCTTGCAAATCAGACAATGCAAAACGGCAACCCGAGGTTGCCGTTTTTTTTGCCCGCTACCTGCTAACGATTACGTCGCCGGCGATGGTGCTGACGATGGCCTTCCTTACGCTGGCCTTCTGGCCGCGGGCCGACAGTTGGCTCGACCGTGCCGCCGTCACGTTGCCGGCTCAGCTGCGCCGCAAACGGCAGCAACTCGGCCAGTGCCGCACGATAGACCTCGCGCTTGAACGCGATCACCTGCCGGACCGGGTACCAATAATTGACCCACATCCAGCCATCAAACTCGGGATGATCGGTGCTGTAGAAATCGACCTTGGTCTCGTCGCCCGTCAACAGCAATAGAAACCAGCGCTGTTTCTGGCCGATGCACAAAGGCTTGGAATCGTGCCGCATGTATTTCTGCGGCAGCCGATAGCGCAACCAGTCACGGGTGCTGCCCAGCACCCGCACTTCATTACGGGTCAAGCCCGTTTCCTCGCGCAGTTCCCGGAACAACGCCTGCTCGGGGGATTCGCCGGCATTGATTCCGCCTTGCGGAAACTGCCAGGAATCGTGACCCTTGCGGCGCGCCCAGAACAGTTGGCCATCACGGTTGCAAATGACGATGCCAACATTGGCGCGATACCCTTCCGCGTCAATCATGCCGGCTTTCCTGCCGGGTGTACTTGCAATCGATTCTTCCACAGGGTGGCGTGGCCAGCAACCACCATTACGAGAACAGGTACAATTAGTTCTCTGATGCGGTGCAATAGCCGCAGGAGAGTTTGGCGGCTTCGCCCTCCGCTTCATCCCAACTGGTCCGCTGCCGGGTGTCACTGTTTCCCGTTTGCCCTTGCCGGGGCAAGACGGCAGGAGCCGTCGCCGACGAGTCGGTATTGAAGAAGAAGGGCGAGGCATGCAGAGAAGACCTGCACCACTACCGCACACCCAACGCGAAAACCCATCACCATGACGCTTGCCTTGTTCGATCTGGATCACACGCTGCTGGAAGGCGACAGCGACCAGCTGTGGGCCGAGTTCCTGTTCAGTCGCGGCCTGGTCGGTAGCGACCATCTGCGTAACAAGGACGCCTTGTTTGCCGACTATCTTGCCGGCCGGCTCGATATTCATGCCGCCGCCCGCGTCGTGCTCGGCCCTCTGGTCGGCAAACGCGAACAGGATCTGCTGGCGATGCGCCGCGAATTCGGCGCCCAGTGCATTGCGCCGCGCCTGCGCAGTCAGGCCATGGCCCGAATTGACTGGCACCGCGAGCGCGGCCATCGCGTGGTCATCATCACCGCGACCACAAGGTTTGTCGCCGCGGCCAGCGCCGAGCTGCTCGATGTTGGTGATCTGCTGGCGACCGAGCCGGAATTGCGCGACGGCATTTTCACCGGCGAATTGACCGGCATTCCCTGCTTTCGCGAAGGCAAGGTGCAACGCCTGCAAGCGTTCTGCGCGGCCGAAGGCATCGACAGCAGCGATCTGCATTTCTACAGCGATTCGCACAACGATCTGCCGCTGCTGCAACACGCGCATTTTGCCTACGCCGTTACGCCCGATGCGATCCTGCGCGAGCAGGCCGAACACAATGGCTGGCCGATTCTGGACTGGTTTCAGCCCGTGCCACCGCGCCGCTGAGCCGCGAGCGAGCCACCGATGCGCATCCCGCCACCCCGTGACGCCTCCGAACTGCTTGCGCGCGCCCACGCGCTCGCCGGCTTGCCACTGGCCGAGCTCGCTGCCCGGTTTGAGTTGACCACACCGGCGGATTTGCGCCGTGACAAAGGCTGGCTCGGTCAGTTGATGGAGCGTGCTTTGGGCGCCAGCAGCGGCTCACTGGCCCAGCCGGATTTTCCCGCACTCGGCATTGAACTGAAAACGCTGCCTTTCGGCGCTGATGGCCTGCCGACCGAATCGACCTGGGTTTGCATTGCTCATTTGCAACCCGGCGAGTTGCCGCGCTGGGAACACAGCTTGGTCCGCGCCAAGCTGAGCAAAGTGCTGTGGTTACCGGTGCAGGATCGCGATGACTTAACGCTTGCCGAGCGCCGGATCGGCAGCGCGTTTTATTGGCAACCGAGTGCAGAAGAGGCCGGGCAACTGCAGCGCGACTACGAAGAAATTGCCGAAAAAATCCAGCTCGGCGAAGTCGAGAGCATCAGCGCCCACCACGGCGAATATCTGCAGCTGCGGCCAAAAGCCGCCAACGCCAGCATCCTGACCGATGCCATCGGTCCCGATGGTGTCCGCATCAAAACTCTGCCGCGCGGTTTCTATTTGCGCCGCAGCCTGACCAGCCGAATCCTGCAGCAGCATGTGCTGTGACAATTGCAGCCAGCCGCGACAGCACGCACCTGTGAAGCCTCACGACCGTCCGTATCGGCAGGCAAATCGGCAGGCAAACGAACATGTCTGCAGCGCCACACCCGCTTGAGTTAACGGCGGCCAATGGCTATAGAATGAAGCAGTCAGACAATCGAATGGGCGAGGCAACGTTGCCACCTGCACGCAAAGCGGTCCTGCTCAGCGCCCTGCTGACGTTCGCCGCATTCATACCGGTGCCGGCAGGGTCAGCCACAGCGGCGGCGCCGCTGGAAATTTTTGTCGAAGACAATGCCGATCCGTTCTCGCGCCCGGATGGCAGTGGCTATGCCAATGACATTGTCCGCGCCGCGTTCGCTGCTGCCGGCGTCGACATCACGCTGGTGGTGGTGCCCTATTCCCGCTGCAAGAAGCAGGTGATCGAAGGCAGTGCGGTCGCCTGTTTCAGCATGTCGGCCGCGCCAGAATTAGTCGGTCAGGTCAAATTTGCCGATACGCCGCTGTTCTCGGTAACGCCCACCTATTTCGAAAACCGCAAGCGACCGCTCAAGGCAAGAAGTGAAGCCGAACTCGGCGCCGGCGTTACCATCGGCGTGGTCCGGGAATACGAATACCCGGCCACCACCTTGGCCGCGCAGGCACGCGGCGCGATATTCGACGCGCATCGTGCAGAGCAAACCAACTTGAAGATGCTGGCCGCCGGTCGACTGGATGCGGCGCTGGTCATGACCAATGATCTGACCGGTGACGATTACTGGCCACATGCGGCCGGTGTCAGCAACAAAGTCAGTGTCGCGTTCCACAGCCCCAGCATCCAGATTGCCTATCTCGGTTTCAGCACGGTGCATCCGCAAGGTGAATGGGCATTGGCGCAATACAATCTTGGCGTGTCGCGCATCAGCGACAATGGCACGCTGGCCAGCATCCGCCAGCGCTGGCTTACGCCAAAGTGACTACGCTACGTCGGCCATGACGGAATACCTCACCATTGCTGAGTTGCCTTACCATGAATAGGCAGCGTCGCTGTCACTGAATTACGTCGCCATCAATGGCTGGCCCGGCGGACAAACTCCAGCAACAACAAACAGCGCTCAGGGCTGCACTGGCGGCGTGACCGGCGTTTCACTTTCATTTGTCGGAGCGCTTGCTGGAGCAGTCATTGGCGTGCTCGGTGACGGTAATGTTGGTGACGGCAGCTCACAGTGTTTCGCTACCATCAGACCTTTCAGAAACGCCCGCCGGATTGTTCCAGCAGCAATCGCTTTGCTGACTTTTTTCGAATGACGCTCGGCACCACTCAGCTTCCGCAGCCAGCTGCGAAACGGCACCACATCTTCAGCGGCGCTGCGCACCACTTTGATCGCCGCCTTGCCGACTTCTTCGCTGCCACGTTGCAGCAGCGTCGGGTCCGGCTCGTCTTCCTCCGGCGCATCAACATCGGGACCGAGCGCCGCATCCAGCTCTGCCAGTTCAGCGAGCAGAACCGGACAGCCGTCTTCTTGCGGCACCGCATAGGGATGGGCTTTGGCGCGATCAAGCACGGCCGGAATGTCGACCCGGATCACGTTCAGATCGGTCAGCGGAGTGGTTGCGGCATCGACCACCACCTTTTCCGAACTGGCGCAGGCCGCCAGCAATAACGGCAAACAAAGCGGGAGCATTTTGGCGTTCACGACGCGTCCTTGTTTTCATTCGGCCATCGACCGTACCGCCGCCCGGTCGGCACGATTGCCTCAGGGCTGGTAGCGGTAATCGCGCGGCCGCTTGCTCAGCGGGCAGACAAACTTAAGCTGCACGGCAAATAACTGCAAGCCGCGCGGATCGGCGTTGTGTTCGCCGTATTGCGGATCACCCAGCACCGGATGACCGATACCCGCCAGATGCCGGCGGATCTGGTGCTTGCGACCGCTATCGATCACCACCTCGGCAATACTGCATTGCCGTTCGGCATCGAAACTCAGCCGGGTGAACCGGGTGCTGGCGGCTTTGCCATCGAGTGGCTGATCAATTTGCCCGGCGCTCGGCAACTCGCCACGCACTTCGACCCGGTAACGTTTTTCGATCACGCTCGCACCGGCCGTGTGTTCGGCAAACAGCGCCGACAACGCTGCCGCCGCTTTGCCAGTATGGGCAATGAGCATCAGCCCGCTGGCTTCCCGATCCAGTCGGTGCACCAGAAACGCTTGCCGGTTGAGCGCCAGTTCTGCCAGCCGAAGCATGGCGCAGTGATCGCCTTCACGGGTGCCTTGCGCCAACACGCCGGCCGGTTTCAGCCAGACACTGTACTGAGTTTCGTCGGCCAGCTTGATCGGTGTCGGCGGCGTCAACGCCAGCAGGCGGGCATCGTAATACAGTGAAATGGTATCGCCCGGCAGCAATTCAGTGCTGACCCGGCGCAGCCGTTTTTCCTTGCCGCGCTGTTTCAACCAGACCGCGCCCTTGGCCATTGCATCCTTGATGCGTGCTTTCGGCAATCCGGATCGGGCCGCGAGTACATCGACCGCAATCTGGCCGGGCTCGGTGATATGAATCTGAAATTCTTGTGTGCTCATGGCTGACTCGGTTGCGCATTCCGGTGGTGGCGGATTGCAGCGGATTGATTTGCGCGGGCGCGCAGCAACAGATTTCGTGGCGTCAATTCCCGCGGGCAAAACTCGCTCAGTTCAACTTGATAACCGAGCTGCTCCAGATACAGCGCAAGATCCAGCACCAACCACAATTCAATGGCGCGCCGAAAGCCATGGCGAACCCCTTGCAGTCGCTGGGCACGGCGATGACGCTCGACGCCGAGCGCCTGATAATGCGGCCAATCGACGTTCGCCGGCAGCGGCAGATTTTTGTGCGCGGCAATACGCCGGCACAGCGATTCAAAGCCTTCCAGCAGCACCGATTGCGGCAGTGATGGCGTGGTCAGGTACTCGTCTTTGCCGCGCAGTTCACGCTGCAGGCTGTCAAAACCGAGCCGCCACGCCGCCAGCGTTTCCGAGCGTGAGCGAATGCGATGGGATGAAGTCACCGCTTCCTGCACGGCCAGCTGCACGCTGTTGCGATCCAGTTGCAGATCCCTGCCGCGCGCCAGCGCTGACAACGGCACATAGTTTTCTTTCAGCCACAAATGGTAGCAACACGGCGCCAGCGTCAGCGCCTGCACCGGTTGCTGCGCCAGCCGCTGCAGCAAGCGACGATGTAAATCGCCACAGGCGTGCAGCGCCAGCACTTGCGCTGATGCAGGCAGGGAAGGCTCGTCCTGCAGTACATCGGCGCAAACAAATTCCGCCGCCACGCCAGCCTGCTGTGCCAGCGCCGCGCCGGCCGCGCACAAGTTGGCATCACGCTCGACCGCCAGCAACGGCTGCCGGCGCACCTGCGCCAGCGTGCGACCCAGATGCGCCTTGCCGCTGCACCAATCCAGCAGCGTACCGGCTGCTGTTGGTTTTAGTTCAAGCTCCGATTCCAGTTTCGGTTCCAGTGCTGGCACCTGCGCGGCGAAGGCGGCAATCTGCTGCCATTTGCGACCGGGAATGTCCTTGGCCCACAGATTGGGCAAGTCCGTTACCGCCGGCGCGGATGTCGGCACTTCCAGCAAGGGCGGCAGCGCCGCCAGCGCCGGTTCACGAGCGATCAGCCATTGCATCAGCGCGGATGGGTCCGCTTCCAGCGCAGCGAGCGCGGCATCGGTCAACGCGTGGCAGTCAGCGGCCAACGCCGGATAGTCCGCGCACCAGGCCGGCACCGGATGGACAAACGGCGACGGCCGCCAGAACGGTTCGTACTGGCGCAGCAAGGCGGTCAGATCAGCAAAGCGGGTGGCCAGGGACATACAGCACTCTCACAGCAAGTGCGCCATTATAGAGGCCTGCGCCACCAACGGACTGCACCATGAGCCGCTACCAACCCATCAACTGCGAATGGCACGACCAACTGGAAGCCGCCGCCGTGCGCAAACAACCGGTACAGCTGCAATGGCGTGATGCCGACGGCAATGCCCGGCAGGCAAGTGGGCTGGTGCGGGATATTGAAGTCAAACAAGGCGAAGAGTTTGTGCTGTTTGAAGTGAACGGTGAGCAACTGCGGTTACGGCTGGATTGGCTGGACTGGCAGAGCTTTCCGTTGCGGTAGGGGGGTGTTGGCATTTCCAGCCCGAGCTACTCGCTCAACCAACAAGTAGCCAAGAAAAAATGCTGCCCCAAATAATCAATGCGATGGCGAGTGAAAGCCAGAAAAAGGCCTTTCTGAGCCGATTGAACATTGAATCTCTATCTTCTTGAAACCAGCTCAGGTACCAACCCGGGAAAAACGCAACCGTAAAAAACAGATATGGGATGACGATCGCCCCACCCAAAACCGCAGTCATTTTTTCCGGGCCGAAAAAATGCGTATAGATTAATTCGGCAACAAACCCAGCGGCACTGATCGCACAAGTGAAATCAATTACTTTGCGATGCCGTCTGAGAAACTGAATTGCTTGCATCAACTTTCGCCTCAGTGATGTAGGGTGCGTCTTGACGCACCATCACCGTATCAAGAACAGGAGGCTGGGCAGTTTATGACCCGCTCAGCCTCATAGCCAAACATTACGGCAACACCACCCTCGCCAAAAACGCTTTCAGATAACGCGTTTCCGGAATCGCCGGATGCACCGGATGATCTGCGCCTTGCATACCTTCGGCGAGAATCTGGACATGACGGTCGAGATGGCGGCCTGACGCACGCACAACCTCATGCAGTTCTTCACGCGGCAGATGCATGGAACAGGAACCGGCCAGCAGCAGGCCGTCCTTGTTCAACAGTCGCATCGCCAGTTCATTGATGCGGCGATAGGCGTTGACGCCTTCGGCCAGATCTTTCTTGCGCTTGATGAAGGCCGGCGGGTCAACGATGACAATGTCAAAACGCTCGTCTGCCGCTTTCAGTTCTTTCAGAGCTTCAAACGCATCGCCCTGCACGGTCATGAAGCGCTCGCCGCCGCCGTTGAGCGCGGCATTGCGTTCAGCGGTGTCGAGGGCGAATTCGGAGGCATCGACGCAGCAGACTTCGGCGGCGCCAAAACTCAGTGCCTGCACACCAAAGGCGCCGACATAGCTGAAGACATCGAGCACGCGTTTGCCTTTGGCGATACCGCGCAACCATTCCCGATTCGGCCGCTGATCATAGAACCAGCCGGTTTTCTGGCCGTCGTGCAGCGGCGCCAGAAAGCGCACGCCGTTTTCAATCAACTCGACTTCCTGCGGCGGGTTGCCGGCCGCGACCACCACTTCACTCGGAAGGTTCTCGAAGGCGCGGGCGCTGCTGTCATTGCGCAGCAAAATCGACGCCGGCTTCAGCACTTTGTCGAGCGCCGAAATGATGTCGTCCTTGACCGCTTCCATGCCGGCGGTGGTGATTTGCACGACCAGGTGATCGCCAAAGCGATCCACCACCAGCCCGGGCAACAGATCACTCTCGCCATAAACCAGCCGGTAATACGGCAACGGGAACATCAGCTCGCGCAAGCTGAGCGCAATGTTGATCCGGTGCACCAGCAGCGACCGATCCAGCACATGATGATCGCGGCTGATGATGCGCGCGCAGATCAACGAATGCGGGTTGACGTAGGCCACACCGAGAAACTGGCCGGTGGCGCTTTCGATGACTGCCTGCTGGCCGGGCTCGAACGCTTTCAGCGGCGTCGCGACTGTATCGACCTCGTTGCTGTATACCCACAAATGGCCGCCCTTGATCCGGCGCTCCTCGTGTTTGGTCAATCGCAAACGGGGTAATTGTGCTGTGTTGTCGCTCACCGGAACGGTGCTCCTGTCTTCAATGCAGTGGCCGGAAAGTCCGGCCAGTGTTTACCAAAATACGTGCGCCGTCAGACCGGCAAAGCGGATGTCATCACCTTGCTCGCCGCGGTTGATACCGGCATTCAGATCCAGCCCCCAGCGCTCACCAAGGTTCAGCGCCAAGGTCACGCTGTCAGTGCGGAAGCTGCCATCATCCAGCTCCGGCACGCTGACGAAATGCTCAAAGGTCAGCAGATGCTCTGCCACCGGCACATCGACCCCCAGCCACCCGTTGCGTTTTGCCAGACCACCTTGTGCCAGCTGGCGCGTGGTCAGCATGGCGAGATACAGCCGCGGATGTGACAGCAAGTACTGTCCAAACTGATCACTCAACACGCGGGCATCATCGTAATCGTATTGCTGCAAGGCGCCGTAGGCGCGCAGACCACTTTCGCTACTGATGGCGATATTCGCGCCAACGCCTCTGCTGTCAAAGCTCTCGCTGTATTCCCGCACTTGCAACGGAAACTGCAGCGTCACCGAGACCTCATGCGAGCGCTTGGACAGCTCCAGCCCCAGCTCCAGCTGCTCACCGCGATGGCGCAGTGCCAGTTGTGCTTCATCGGTCTTGAGCAGCATGTCGTCGTCATAGCGTAGCAGCGACAGCCCGCCACCCCAGCCGCTCTGCTCCAGACTGAGCCCGAGTCGGGTACTGGTTGCCTGCACCGACTCGCTGCCGCTCAACGTGGCCATCTGACTGTTGGCGCGGACCGCGCTGGCATTCAGATACCAGACCGGGCTGAGCGGCAGTGCCAGCGCCAGGGCGGCCGAATCGCCTTCGTCGCTGTCCTGCTGCCAGCCGAGGCTGGCGTGGCCGAGGCCCGGCAATTCGTCGGCGGATTGGTCAAACGCTTGCACCGGCGCCTGGCCGAGCAGGCCCGCGCATAGCACCCCGAACAAAAGAGGTTTCATTGGCTGTACTCCATCACGGATTCAGGTCGGCGCGGCAAGCGTGCAGACAGGGGCAGACCGGCCCTCGGGCGCGGCACTCTACCGTTCACGCGCCAGCGGCGCCAGCGTTGACCGCTGGCGGAAAATTTTGCCGCCGGGGTCAACGGCCGGGGCAGCGGACCGTTATCAGCCTTGAGACGACAGGCACCGGGTGCGCTGCCGTCGAAACGGGGTGTCCCGGCGGTCCGGAAAGAGACGGCCGGGGTCAGTTGCCGTAAGCTTCAGGGCGCGTGCTGACGCGAACCACGGAGACAACATGAGAGGCTGGCGACTGGCAATGCTGCTGGGTTTGTTCAGCTCGGGCCTGCTGGCAAGCGAGGCTGCGGGCGGCCCGGATGCGGAGCTGAGTCTGGAATTGCTGGAGTTTCTTGGCGAATACGGCAATGACCAGGGCGAGCTCAATTTGCCCGACGATTTTGACAGTGCCTTGGTGCAACCGGCGGACGCGGACGAACCTGCCACCGACCAGCCGGCGCTATCGCGCCCTGCCGAACCAACGACCGTGCCGGCCAGCAACGCCCAGGCCGCAGTGGAGAAGAAATGATGATGCGCCCTCTCGCCATTCTGGTGTTGAGCCTGTCGGCTGCGCTGCTCGGCAGCGCGCCGCGCGCCGATGAGGTCAGCACCAACGCGCCGGCGACGGTCAGCGTGCCGGCCGAGTTTGATGCGCTGCCGGACGCGCAGCAAAAGCAGCTGAAGAAATTTGCCGGACAATGGCCGCAACTGACCGACAGCCAGCGTCAGCACATCGTCCAGGGCCTGGAGCGCTGGAACCAGATGACACCGGAGCAGAAACAGCGCGCCGGCAAACAGTTCAAACGCTGGCGCGACTTGAGTCCCGAACAGCGCAAACACCTGCGCAAGATGCACAAGCGCTGGCAGCAGCTGACGCCCGAACAAAAGAAACAACTGCGCGAACAAGTGAAACGCTTTCGCGAATTGAGCCCGGAACAACGGCAGTTGTTGAAACAGCGATTTGACTTGCAGCGCAAGCTGCGCCGGGGCGGCTGAGTCGGGCGCCGCCAGCCGGCGCGACACGCGCCGGATCAACCTCCAGCTGGTGCCGGTGTACGGAAACGGCACGCGCTGACCCGCGCCGCATGAACTATGCTTGGCAGGTCACCCGATCCGGACCATCCCGCATGGAACAGATGGAGTTGTTGACCGAGCAACTGGCACTGCTTCGCCGCGGCGCTCAGGAGTTTGAAATCCTGCAGGGTCGGGTGGCTGAGCTCGATTCGCTGACCCGTACCTTTGGCGCCTTTAACCGGCACATGGCCGAGCAACTCGCCGAGGCTCAGGCGCTGGTGCAGCAGTGGCGCAATTTCTTTTCGCTGTCGCTCGACATGCTCTGCGTTGCCGACACTGACGGCCGGTTTCACGACATCAATCCGGCCTTTGTTCGCGCGCTCGGTTATGACCGCGCCGACCTGCTGCAGCAGCCATTTCTGGATTTGGTGCATCCTGAAGATCTGGCCGCCACGCTGGCGGAAATCGACAAACTCAAAACCGGTGTCGACACGATCAGCTTTGACAATCGCTACCGCTGCAAGGACGGTCATTGGCTGTGGCTCAACTGGACCACGCCGGCACCGGCACCCGGCAGCAAACTGCTCTACGCCATTGCGCGCGACATCACCGAGCGCAAGCGCAGTGAAGCCGACATTTTGCACCGTGCCCAACATGATGCCTTGACCGGTCTGTACAACCGCGCTGCGTTGATGCATGAGCTGGCGGCCGCCGGCGAACGCCACCGGCGCAATCGCAGTCATCGGGTCGCGCTGCTGTTTCTCGATCTGGACGGATTCAAACCCATCAACGATTGTCATGGCCATCAGGCCGGTGATTGTCTGCTGGCGGAACTCGGCCGCCGCTTGCGCGCCCGTGGCCGCAGCACTGACATGATTGCCCGCATCGGTGGCGACGAATTTGTGGTGCTGTTCCAAGGCAATGAGGCTGCCACGGCGGAGCTGCTGAGCCAGCGCTACCGCGACTGCTTTACCGAGCCATTTCTGCTGGCGACCCAGCCCGTGCAACTGAGCGCCAGCATCGGCTATGCCGCGCTGGACGCTGGCATGTTGGATGCCGAGCAATTGCTCGAATTGGCGGACCGGCGCATGTATGAGCACAAGCGCGAGCATCAGCACGCGCGACACGCCTGAACCACCGGCAACGTTCGGCACCAGATCGGCAAAATTGCGAACACCGCAATAGGAAAGCGGCCGGCCAGCCACTATGCTCCACGCCAACCATCGTTCGAATGGAGCACACAGATGAAAACCACCGTCCTCGCCGGCATGTTGGCGTTGTCGCTAACCGCCTGCCACCACTATGTCGACATTTACCCGGATCGCGGTCCCGGCCCTGGTCCTGTCGTCGTCCGTGGCGGCCCGCCTGACCATGCCCCGGCGCACGGCTATCGCAAGAAATACCATGACCACGATCTGATGTTCGACAGCGGTGTTGGCGTCTATGTTGTGGTCGGCTCACCGGGTTTCTATTTCTGGGATGATTTTTACTGGCGCCTGCGCGACGGCATCTGGATCCGCGCCAGTGCCTTTGACGGTCCCTGGCTCGTGGTCGAAGACACCTATCACCGGCTGCCACCGGGGCTGGCCAAAAAACATGGCTACGGCAATAACCGTGGCCAGGAAAAAAGCAAAGGCAAGAACAAGAAAAAAGACTATTGATGATTGTTGCGCTGACGACGCACGTTGCTGTGGCGGTAAACCCCGTTGTTAAAGCGCACCCCGGTCGGCAGTGCTCAGGGGCAATCGTCATCACGGCTCACGATTGCTGATTGCTGCAGTTCGCCGATCCAGCGCACTGCGCGTGACGTAACCTAACGAGGCTTGACGTAACGAGGCGCGGCAGCACGCCAAACAAACAAAGGGCGCCAACTGGCGCCCTTTGTCATGCTTGCTGCTACAGCAAATCGTATTGCAGATCATCGTACTGCAGCGCAGTCGTACTGCAAATGAACACGCAACGGTGGCACGGCGACCGTTACTTGCCGATGCCCTCTTCCGCCATCGCCGCTTGCACTGCGGCACGGGCGGCCACCCGCTGCTGAAACGCCTGCAGCGCCGGCCACGGCGTCAAATCAAATTTGACCCAGCCACACCAGTTCAGCACCACGAACAGATAGGCGTCGGCAATGGTGAAGTGGCTGCCGGTCAGCCAGTCATTGCTGCCGAGTTTGCTGACGATGTAATTCAGCCGTTGGCCCAGACGCTCGCTTAGCGCGGCGCGGGTTTCCGGATGCAGCTTGGGATTAAAAAAAGCGCCCATGGTTTTGTGCACTTCGCTGGTGATGAAGTTGAGCCATTCCTGCTGCTGATAGCGCTCGAACTGGCCGGCCGCCGGCAACAGGGTATTGCCCGGCTTTTGGTCGGCCAGATACTGGGCAATGATGTTGGCTTCGGTCAGCACCTTGCCGTTGTCGAGTTGCAGCGCCGGCACATAGCCGTTCGGATTCACGTCAAAATAATTCTGGCCGTCATCGGTTTTCTTGCTGGCCAGATCAACCTTGCTCAAGCTCGCCGTCAGGCCGAGTTCCTTCAACACAATATGCGGCAGCAAGGCACAGGTGCCGGGGCTGTAATACAGTTTCATGATGACTCTCCTTGAGCGATGGCCAGTGCTGGAATGCAACGGCGGCAGTGATGACAACGACAAAACCGGAAGCGCTGCCGAACAGCTTAGAAGAATCGGCACCGCGGCATGGCAAAAGCTTTTGATGCAATCGGTCAAAAGTTTTGATGCTGACCAACCTGATACTAACCGTTTTGATACCAAGAAAGCCCTGCATAAGCCCTGAAATAGAAATCATGCTGTCACCCCGGCGAAAGCTGGGGTCTATTTTCTCAATAGAAATGGATTCCGGCTTTCGCCGGAATGACAGAGTGATGGCCTAATCAGAGATTCCCTCACACTGCTTGATACTGGCAAAGACGGCGAGAAAGGCAAAAAAAAAAGGCGGTGGCGTGCTGACACACCACCGCGCCTTTTGTTGTAGCGGTTAGGCCGCGCTTAGGCCTGATAGTCTTCCATCGGCGGGCAAACGCAGAACAGATTGCGATCACCGTAGACGTTGTCGATGCGGTTGACGCTCGGCCAGAACTTGTTGTGCTTCTGGGCCGGCATCGGGAACACCGCCTGTTCGCGGCTGTACGGTCGGGTCCACTCGCCTTCGGTGATATCGGCCAGCGTGTGCGGCGCATTGACCAGCGGATTGTTGTCCAGCGGCCAGACGCCGTTCTGCACGTTGTCGATTTCCTTGCGGATGCTGATCATCGCGTCGATGAAGCGATCGAGTTCTTCTTTCGATTCGCTTTCGGTCGGCTCGACCATCAGCGTACCGGCCACCGGGAAGCTCATGGTCGGCGCATGGAAGCCGTAATCCATCAAGCGCTTGGCGATGTCTTCTTCGCTGATGCCGCTGGCTTCTTTCAGCGGCCGAATGTCGAGAATGCACTCGTGGGCAACGCGACCATTACGACCGGTGTACAGCACCGGGAAATGCTCGCCCAAACGCTTGGCAATGTAGTTGCCGTTCAGGATGGCGTATTCGGTGGCGCGCTTCAGCCCTTGCGGTCCCATCATCGTGATGTAGGCCCAGGAAATGGTCAGGATCGACGCACTGCCCCACGGCGCTGCCGACACCGAACCGTTGCCCGGATTCGGACCTTCCAGATGCACTACGGCGTGGTTCGGCAGGAACGGCGCCAAATGCGCGCGGACACCGATCGGTCCCATGCCGGGGCCACCACCGCCGTGCGGAATACAGAAGGTCTTGTGCAGGTTCATATGCGAAACGTCGGCACCGATACGGGCCGGCGCGGTCAGACCGACTTGCGCGTTCAGGTTGGCGCCGTCCATGTACACCTGACCACCGTAGGAGTGGATCAGATCGCAAATTTGTTTCGCGCTTTCTTCGTAGACACCGTGGGTCGACGGATAGGTCATCATCAGGCAGGCGAGATTGTCGGCGTGCTCTTTGGCTTTCGCTTCCATATCGGCCAGATCGATGTTGCCTTCCTTGTCGCAGGCGGTCACGACTACGCGGAAGTTCGCCATTTGCGCCGAGGCCGGATTGGTGCCGTGCGCCGATTGCGGGATCAAGCAGACATTGCGATGACCTTCGCCACGCGACTCGTGGTATTTGCGAATGGTCAGCAAACCAGCGTATTCGCCTTGCGCACCCGAGTTCGGTTGAATCGAGATCGCATCAAAGCCGGTGATCGCACGCAGTTGGGCTTCGAGCTCGTGAATCATCTCGAGGTAACCCTGCGCCTGCACGAGCGGCACAAACGGATGCACGTCGCCGAATTCCGGCCAGGTCACCGGAATCATTTCGCTGGTGGCGTTCAGCTTCATGGTGCAGGAGCCAAGCGGGATCATGCCGTGGGTCAGCGAGAAATCCTTGTTCTCCAGCTGCTTCAGGTAACGCAGCATGTCGGTTTCGCTGTGATAGCGGCTGAACGTCGGGTGGGTCAGGTAGGCGCTGCTGCGCTGCAACTGATCCGGAATGTCTTGCAACCCGGTTTGCGCGAACAGTGCATCAAGCTGCGCAACATCAAGACCTTGCGCCTGATCCTGCAGGAACACCTCCCACAGCGCGACGACATCGTCACGGGTGGTCTTCTCGTCGAATGAAACGCCGAGTTTGGTCTCGCCGACCAGACGCAGGTTCATCTTGTGCGCCAGCGCACGCATGTAGACCTGCTCGCGCACCGAACCCACATCGACGGTGACGGTGTCAAAGAACGCCTTGGTGTCGACATGGGCGCCCTTGGCGCGCAAGCCGGCAACAAAAATGCTCATCAGGCGATGGGTGCGCTCGGCGATGTCTTTCAGGCCTTGCGGGCCGTGGTACATCGCGTACATCACCGCCATGTTCGACAGCAGCACTTGCGCGGTACAAATGTTGGAGGTGGCTTTTTCGCGACGGATATGTTGCTCGCGGGTTTGCATGGCCATGCGCAGCGCGCGGTTGCCGCGCTTGTCGATGGACACGCCGATGATGCGGCCCGGCAGGTTGCGCTTGTGCTCGTCCTTGCCGGCCATGAACGCAGCGTGCGGACCACCGAAACCAAACGGCACACCAAAACGCTGGGCCGAACCGATGGCGATATCGGCACCGAGTTCGCCCGGCGATTTCAGCAGACACAGCGCCAGCAGATCGGTAGCGAGAATGACCACGGCTTTGCGATCTTTCAGCGCGGTGATCAAGCTGGAGAAATCATTGACCTGACCGCTCGAACCCGGATACGACAACAGCACACCGAAGTAATCGTGCTTCAGCGCTTCGCTGGCCGGCGCGATGACCGTTTCGAAGCCGAACGCTTCGGCGCGGGTGCGGATCACGTCGATGGTTTGCGGATGGGTATCCACATCGACAAAAAACTGGTTGCTCTTGCTCTTCGAACTGCGCCGGGCCAGTGCCATCGCTTCGGCGGCGGCCGTGCCTTCATCCAGCAGCGAGGCGTTGGCGATATCCAGACCGGTGAAGTCGACGATCATCTGCTGGAAATTCAGCAGGGTTTCCAGACGGCCCTGGGCAATTTCCGGTTGGTACGGCGTGTAGGCGGTATACCAGCCCGGGTTTTCCAGCACGTTGCGCAGGATCACCGGCGGCGTCACGGTGTCGTAATAGCCCATGCCGATAAAGCTTTTGTAAATCTTGTTCTTGCTGGCGATTTTTTTCAGGTAGGCCAGCGCTTCGTGCTCGCTCTTGGCCGGTGCCAGCGCCATCGGGCCGTTCAACCGGATTTGTTCCGGCACGATTTGCTGCATCAACGCGTCCAGCGAAGCCACGCCGAGCGTTTTCAGCATCTCGGCAGTCTGACCCTCGTTCGGGCCGATATGACGGGCGATAAAGCCGTCGTGTTTTTCAAGCTGGGACAGCGTGGCACTCATGTTTCACCTGACTGTATGACAGTAAAAAGAACGGCCCCCGTTTTGGCGGGGGCTGGGAAAACCTGCATTGATGATCGCGTAGGACGGGTCATGACCCGTCACGCATTGGTCAATCCAGCCGCGATAACGGTGCGTCATGACGCACCCTACGCTCGCCGGGACAGATCAATGCTCTTCCGACTCGACATGCTCGGCATAGCTTTCGGCGTCGAGCAGATCGTCGAGCTCGGCTTCGTCCGAGGCCTTGACCCGGAACAACCAGCCGGCGCCGTACGGATCTTTGTTCACTTTTTCCGGGGCATCAGCCAGCTTTTCGTTGATGGCGACGACTTCACCGGTGATCGGGCTGTAAATGTCGGACGCGGCCTTGACCGACTCGACCACGCCGCACTCTTCGCCAGCGGCGACATCATCACCGACTTCCGGCAGCTCGACATAAACCATGTCGCCGAGCAGCTCTTGCGCGTGCTCGGTAATGCCAACGGTGTAGCTGCCGTCTTCTTCACGACGCACCCATTCGTGCGACTTGGCGTAATGCAGTTCATTCGGGTAATGCGCCATGGTCTGTATCCTCAGCGTAAAAAGTTGTTATGGAACCAAGCAATGCCGGCCAGCGCCGGCACCGAAAACAGCAACGACAAACCGACCGAAATTAAAGCACCGATTTGCCGTTACGAACGAAACCCACTTTTACTACCTTGGCTGGCACCAGCTTGCCGCGAATTTCGACACTGACCGTGTCGGTGACGCTGGCCGGTACCCGCGCCATGGCGATGCCGAGCTGCAGGGTCGGCGAAAAGGTACCGGAGGTGATCTCGCCGCTGCTGCCGTCGGCGAGCACCACTTTCTGGTGGCCACGCGGAATGCCGCCTTTCTCGTTGATGACCAGACCCACCAGCTTGCGTTTAACGCCAGCGGCTTTCTCGGCGGTCAGCGCGGCGCGACCCACGAAATTGCGTTCGGCCGGTTCCCAGGCAATGGTCCAGCCCATGTTGGCTTCGAGCGGGCTGATGGTCTCGTCCATGTCGGAGCCGTACAGGTTCATGCCGGCTTCCAGCCGCAGCGTGTCGCGCGCGCCGAGACCGCAAGGCGCAACACCCGCCGCGATCAGCGCTTTCCAGAAGCTATCGATATGCTGCAGCGGGATCATGATTTCGTAGCCGTCTTCACCGGTGTAGCCGGTGCGGGCGATGAACCAGCCGTCGACTTCCTCAGCAAAGAACACGCCGAGATTTTTCACGCCATCGGTGGCCAGTTTGCCGAGTGCGATATGGGCTTTTTCGCGCGCCTGCGGACCTTGTACCGCCAGCATCGCCAGACCGCAGTTGTGCTCCACCGATACGGCGAAACCCATTGCCTGGTTTTCCATCCAGGCAATGTCTTTGTCGCGGGTCGAGGCATTGACCACGACGCGGTAGTACTGATCGTTGCGGTAATAGACGATGAGGTCGTCAACCACTTTGCCCTGCTCGTTCAGCATGCCGCTGTACAACGCCTTGCCGGTCGTTTTCAGCTTGTCGACATCATTGGCCAGCAGGTGTTGCAGGTAGGCTTTGGCATCGGCGCCGCGCACTTCCAGGATGGTCATGTGCGAGACATCGAAAAATCCGGCGTCCTTGCGGACGATGTGGTGCTCTTCCAGCTGCGAGCCGTAGTGCAACGGCATGTCCCAACCGCCGAAATCGACCATCTTGGCACCGGCAGCAATGTGGAGATCGTAGAACGGGGTGCGTTGACCCATGGCAGGCGCTTTCCTGTAAAGAACCGCCCCGACGGAAGCGGGGCAAAAAGGTGGCGCGGATTATACCGATCCGGGCCCGGCTCGGCATTGACATAACCACGGCGAAAGCAGGCTTTTTCACCAAATGCCGATCAAGACTAGCCGGACCAGTGCCGGCGCCGACTCAGCCGGTCTCGGCCGCCAGCACCCGGTTGCGGCCTTCGGCCTTGGCCTGGTACAGCGCGGTATCGGCCTGACGCAGGCAGCGGTCGAGATCGGCGCCGGGCGGACAGTCATCGACCCCGAACGACAGCGTGACGCTGAGGCCCTTGCCATCGCGCAGCAGCGGCGACTTGGCGACCGCCTCGCGCATCCGCTCGGCGGCCCGGACGCCATCCTGCTTGCTCATCTGCGGCAGGATCAGCAGAAACTCCTCGCCGCCCCAGCGGCCGACCGTGTCCTGCTCGCGCAGACAGGCTTTGAGCAGCTCGCTGACGTGGCAGAGCACAGCATCGCCGGCCTCGTGGCCGTGCTGGTCATTGATGGCTTTGAAGTGATCGATATCAGCCATGATGACGACAAACGGCCGGTCCTGATGCTGGCTGCGTAAGTGCTCACCCTCAAGCCGCTCCCACAGTTTTCGGCGGTTCGGTAGCCCGGTCAGCTGGTCGGTGTGAGCCAGCTCGGCCATGCTCTGCACGGTCTGCAGCGAGGCCTCGCGGAAGTAGAAACTGACCAGCGCCAGGGTCAGAAAGCTGATCAGGATGTTGCCGAACTGCAGCCAGGCCAGCGTGGCGTCCGGCAGCGCCATCAGCCCGCCGGCATGGGTCCAGTGGAACAAACCGGCGTACAGCAAGACGATGGCGATCGCCTGCAGCGCCACCAGCGCGTTGCGCAGCCGGTAGTTGAACATCGTAAAGGTGACCAGGGTCACCAGGTAGTGCGGAAAACCGCTGGCCCAGCCGAGCAGCGCGGTCGCCAGCAGCGCGTGCAGGATCACTTCGATGGTGATCAGCTGAATCGCCCAGGGGTGCTCGCCGCGGACATTGAGCCATTTGGCCAACGCCCAGACTGCGACGCTGGCTACGTTGAACCAGGCCAGCACCGGCACGCCCAGCCAGAGAAACAGCGGAATGAAACCGATATGGGCGACCAGCCCGAGCGAGCTGCCGTGGGCGACCACCAGGAACAGCCGATAGTTGGCCGATTCAATCCGGCTGCCGCGCTGACTGCGACGGTCGCGTCCCACGATCATGTTCGAGCCATGCCCCCAAACCGCCGGTTCTCGGCGCCCGGTCAAGCATAGCGGCAAATCATGACATCGTTTTTTTCGGCCCGGCTCGCTCAGCGCAAACCCAGCGCGCGTCGGCTGATCCAGCTCTTGGCGTAGCCATGCCGGTCGAGCAGCGACATGCCAACGTTGCGCGCCAGCACCACCGGCAACTCGCTGCGGGCAAACAGATTCTTGAAGCCACCGACCAGCGCCAGCATCGCGCTGTTGTCAGCGCGGCGGGCGCGCTCGAACGGCCGCAGCACGGACAGCAAACCCGGATCCAGCTGCCGGCGCTTGGCCGTTTCCAGCACCGTCGCCAAGGCCGCGACATCGGCCAGACTCAAGTTGAGTCCCTGCCCGGCCAACGGGTGCATGGTGTGGGCGGCATCACCGAGCAGCAACAGGCGCTCACCGAGATAGCGATCCGCGTGGCGCATTTTCAGCGGAAAACTGAGTCGCGCCGATTGCACCGTCAACGCGCCCAGGCGCGCTTCGAAAGCGCGGGTCAGCGCGGCGGAAAAATCTTCATCATTGAGTGCCAACATGGCCTCGGTTTGTGCCGGTGGCTGCGACCAGACAATCGAACACTGCTGCGGCTCGGCGAGCGGCAGCAAAGCCAGTGGACCGTGTTCGGTAAAACGCTGCCAGGCCGTTTGCTGATGCGGCCGCTCGCAGTGGATTTGCGCCACCAGCGCGTGGTGATCGTAATCGTGTTCGGTCAGTGCGATGCCGGCCGCTTCACGCAACCCGGATTGGGCACCGTCCGCCGCAATCAATAATTTGGCTCGCAGCGTCTGGCCGTCGTCCAGACTGACCACCGTCGCATCGGCCTCAGCCTGAGCCGCGCTGACCTTGCAAGCGCGCCGCAGCGTCACCGCCGGCTGCTGCTGCAGCACGCTGAGCAGTGCCGCCTCGATGGCCGAGAGTTCAACGATGTGGCCCAGATCCGGCTCGCCAATGTCCGCCGCCGCAAAACGAATGCTGCCGCTACCCTGACCGTCCCAGACCTGCATCGCGGTGTAGGGACTGACGCGGCGCAGCGCAATGCCGTCCCAAGCTCCGAGCTGCTGCAACAAGCGCTGACTGGCCCGCGTCAGGGCGACGACGCGCTGATCGTAACGCTCACGCTGCCACGGTGTCGGTGCCGCCCGGGCGTCGATCACGGTCACGCTGAATCCGGCACGCGCCGCGACCGCGGCGGTGGTCAGGCCGACCACACCGGCGCCGGCAATCAGCACTTCGCTCTGCACGGTCATTGCTCCACTGTTCGCTGCGTGGCTATTGCCTGCGCGGTTTTTGCCTGCATGGTTGTTGTCTGCATGCTTGTTGTGTGCCTGTCTACGCCTAGCGCTTGCCACCGGATAGTCGCGGCCGGCTTTTTGCCAACCGTTTGCCGGCGACAGTATAGCGCTTCAGCCAAACGCAGGAGATCACTCGCGCCAGCCGCCAGTCGGTGCACCATCACCGATGGCATGACAGCCTGCCAACACCGTGCGAAACTGCCGGCGGTTTCCTGATCGGTGGCATGTGATGCGTGGTGGCAAAAAAGGCTGGCGGCAATCGGGTGGTTGCCGAGTGTTGATCGTTGTGCACGGTTTTCTCTTCAGTGGCTGGCTCAGCACGGTTGCCGCCGGTGAAGCCGAGCTGGCACCCGCTTCCGGTTTCGGACCGGATTCGACTGCGGCGGCTGAGTCAACGTCAGTCACGGGCGAAATCGCAGGCGATACCGCACGCCACACCGAATCAACTCAGGCCGAATGGGAACTCGGCATCGGCGGCACAGCGGTGCATATCCCGCACTATATTGGCGCTGATGATGCCCGTGATTATGTCTTGCCGTTTCCCTATTTCGTTTACCGCAGCGAGCGACTGAATGTCGACCGCAATTTCATTCACGGCAAGCTGCTGGAGCGCGATGATCTGAAAATCGAATTGTCGCTGTCCGGGACGCCGCCGGTTGACAGCGACGACAATGACGCCCGCGCCGGCATGCCGGATCTGGATGCCACCGGCGAACTGGGGCCGTCGATTCAATACACATTTCGTGAAGCTGATGACCAGATCTGGCGCGCGGATTTAGCTATTCGCAAAGTCATCGGCACCGATTTTTCCCGGATCAGCAATGCCGGTTACACCGTCTCGCCACAACTGTATTTCAGTCAGCGCTGGCAAACCGACGCCAACACGCGTTGGCAGTTTGAAAGCACGCTGGGTCCAAGCTACGGCGACAATCGCTATCACGATTTTTTCTATGCCGTGGCCCCTGCCTATGCCACCAGCGACCGTGCCGCCTACGATGCCGCAGGCGGCTTTGGCGGCTGGCGCTGGGCACTCGGGCTGACTCGGCGCGAAGGCAATTTCTGGTTTGGCGCGTTTGTCCGCTATTACGACTTGAGTGACGCCGTGTTTCTGGACAGCCCGCTGGTCCGCCGCGAACACTCGGTGCTGGCCGGGTTCGCCGTGGCCTGGATTCTGAAAGCCAATCGCAATCCGCTGCCGTGATTACCTGCTGCGCCTATTTGTTATGATCGTTTGCCGTGATCGTTTGCTGTGATTGCTTTCTGTAATCGTTAGCTGCGCTCGTCGGCACTGAACCTGCTGCGCTGTAGGCCATCACGACCAGCGTTTCAGCACCAACGAGGTATTGATGCCGCCAAAGGCGAAGTTGTTTGACATCACAAACTCGCAGTCGAGTTGCCGTCCGTCACCCACCAGATAATCCAGTTCAGCGCAATTCGGATCGACGTTATCGAGATTGATGGTCGGAGCAAACCAACCGCGATTCATCATCTCGATGCACAGCCAGGCTTCCAGCGCGCCACAGGCACCAAGCGTGTGGCCAAAATAACTTTTCAGCGACGAGATCGGCATCTGCTTGCCAAACACTGCCGCGGTTGCATGTGACTCGGCCACGTCGCCACGTTCAGTCGCCGTGCCGTGTGCATTGACATAACCCACCGCGGCGGCAGCCAGCCCGGCATCATCGAGCGCCAGCCGCATCGCGGTCGCCATGGTTTCCGCTTCCGGCTGGGTGATGTGGGCGCCATCGGAATTACAGCCGTAGCCGACCAATTCCGCGTGAATTTTTGCGCCGCGCGCCTGCGCATGTTCGAGCTCTTCAAGAATCAGACTGCCCGCGCCTTCGCCAACCACCAGACCATCGCGATCCCGATCAAACGGTCGCGGCGTCAGTTCCGGCTTTTCATTGCGGGTGCTGGTGGCAAACAGCGTATCGAATACCGCCGCTTCGGCACCGCTCAGTTCTTCAGCGCCGCCGGCGACCATCAATTTTTGTTTGCCGTACTTGATCGCTTCATAGGCATAGCCGATGCCCTGCGAACCGGACGTGCAGGCCGAACTGGTGGTGATGACCCGGCCTTTCAGTTCAAAGAAAACCCCGACGTTGACCGGTGCCGTATGCGCCATCATCTGGATGTAACTCGATGAGGTGATGCCGGTCATCGAGCCATTGCTCAGCATGTTGCCGAAGGCCTTGACCGGTTCCATGCTGCCGGCGGACGCGCCATAGGAAATACCCATGCGACCATCCTTGATGATCGGATTATCAAGCAGGCCGGCATCCTGCAGGGCCCGCTCCGTTGCCACCGTCGCCAGCAACGAAACCCGGCCCATGCTGCGAATTTTTTTTCGCGAGTAATGCGCCGGCACGATGAAATCCGTTACCGGTCCGGCGAGCCGGGTATTCAAACCATCAAAGCGTTCCCAGTCCGGCATGTAGCGTATGCCACTGCGCCGCGCGCGCAAATTGGCACTGATACTGTCCCAGTCATGACCAAGCGAACTGATGCCGGCCATGCCGGTGATGACGACACGCTTGGGCGTCATACCATGCCTCCATTTACCGCAATCACCTGACGGGTGACATAGGCGGCGCTGTCGCTACACAAAAATGCCACCACGGCAGCAATTTCTTCCGGTTTGCCGAGCCGTTTGGCTGGCACCAGTTTCAGTGCTTCATCAATTTCGACGCCCTGTAGCATCTCGGTATCGATCAAGCCCGGCGCGACACAATTGACCGTGATGTTACGCGAGGCCAGCTCCAGCGCCAGCGCCTTGGTCGCACCGATGATGCCGGCTTTGGCCGCACTGTAATTGACCTGACCGCGATTGCCAGCAATGCCGGACACCGATGACAGCGTGACGATACGACCGCCTTTTTTGGCCCGCACCATCGGCATTACCAGTGGTTGCACAATGTTGTAGAAACTGTCGAGATTGGTCTGGATGACACCATCCCAGTCTTCATCGGTCATCGCCGGAAACGCGTTGTCGCGGGCAATGCCGGCATTGCAGACCACGCCGTACAGCGCACCATCGGTCTGTGCCTGCTCGATGGCGGCGCGAGTTGCGGCGCGATCACCAATGTCGAAAATCAGCGGCGCGGCCTGACCGCCGGCCGCTGCGATGTCAGCGAGTGTGGCGCGCAGCGCGTCGCTGTCAGCACGGCCATGCACCAACACCTGAAAACCCTCGCGCGCCAATTGCAGGGCAATGGCCCGACCGATACCGCGACTGGAGCCGGTAACCAGAATGCGGCGCAATGGTGTCGTGAGGGACTGGGGCTGGTCGATAGCCGTCATGATTGTTGTCCTGATAAATAGGTTTCCAGTTCCGGCGGTTCGAACACATTGATGCTGGCTTCAACCAGCAAACCGGTTTCATCTTCAATGCGACAGAGAAAGGCGCCAAGGCCGTTGCTTTCCTGATACTGCTTTTGCGCGCTGATCCATAACGGTTTGTCCAGCGCAAAAACCGCAACCTTGCTGTCATAGCTGCGGGTGCCGAGCAAAAAGCCAACTTTCGGGGCGGCACCGCGTGCACGCTCGTGGACCCCGGCAAAGCAAGCAATGGCCTGCGCCATATATTCGATACCGATCCAGGCCGGTAGCACTCCGTGCTCATCGACCAGAATAGTGCCGGCATGCGGCACGGCCGTCACGACGATCCGGTCGTCATCACAATGCTCGACGGCCGTCAGCAGAATCATGTCACCGGCGTGCGGCAACAACTCCGCTATGTGCCAGCGGGAAAAATCGAGTGCCACTATGCCCTCCCGCGCGTCAGTGTTGTGACCACAATGCAGTGATCGTGATCACACGCATTTTCATTGCCGCTCGCCAGCATCCGTGCGCGCCAACACCAGCGCGACATTGCTGCCACCGAACGCGTAATTGCAACTCATTGCTGTTGCCAGCCTGGCGGCTGCCGGCTGAGTGACCAGATTCAATGCTGGCAGATTCGGATCACTGACAGGCGGCCGCAATTGTACCGGCAGCTGCTGCTGTTGCAGTGCGAAATAACAGAACGCCAGCTCAACTGCACCGGCCGCGCCGAGCAGATGACCGGTCAGCGCCTTGGTGCTGCTGCATGGTAGCGCCGCGCCAAACAGCCGGTGCACCGCGCGCGCTTCCATCTCGTCGTTTTTGGCTGTCGCGGTACCATGCAGATTCAGATAATCAATGGCGGCCGGCGTCAGTCCGGCGTCTTGCAGCGCGGCACGCATGGCCTGCTCGGCACCCAGACCGTCAGGTTGCGGCGCGGAAATATGGTAGGCATCGGCCGAGGCGCCGGCACCGACCAACGCAACCGGCCCCGGCTCCCGGCTCAGCACAAACAGTGCGGCACCTTCACCGATATTGATGCCATCGCGATCGGCGCTGAATGGCCGGCATTGCCCGCGGGAAAACGATTCCAGCGCAGCGAAACCTTGCACCGTCAACCGGCACAGCGAATCGGCACCACCGACGATCACGGCATCGCACATATCGGCCTGCAGCAACTGCCGCGCCGACATCATGGCGCGGGTACTGGACGTGCACGCCGTCGAAACCGTATAAGCCGGGCCACGAACGCCCAGCTGACGCGCGACAAACAAGGCCGGCGCACCAATTTCCTGTTGGCGATAAGCAAAACCGGCCGGAAATTGTCCGCGCTGTTCGTACTCGGCAATGGCGCGTTCACCTTCGGCAATACCGGAGGTGCTGGAGCCGATGACCACGCCGATGCGCTCGGCGGGATAGCGTTGCAGCAGTGGTGCCAGCGTGGGTTGCAGTTGCTGCAGCGCTGCCAGCAGCAAGCGATTGTTGCGACAATCGAACGCCGCCAATGCCGGCGCAATGGCCGGCAACTCCGCATCAACCTGGCCAAGCCAGACCGCGCGATCGGGCAGCCAACCGTGCGCCTCGGTCAAGCCATGCTGGCCGGCGAACAGGGCTTGGCAGATCGTCTGCGGATCGCTGCCGAGCGGACACACCAGTCCCGGCGCCGACAGATAAAAACGCGCGACCGTCATCGCGCTGGCTCCACCGGGACGCGCGCTTCCACCGGAAGGTTCGCTTGCTGATCCAGAGTCTGAACCCGGACCCGATAACCGAGCCGGTATTGAATCAATTCGAGTTCGTCCGGCGCCAGCCGGTGAACCTCTGCCAACAATTCTTCCCCGGCACGCAGTTCACGCCGCCCGGTATCGGCCTGTTCCTGCAGTTGCCAACCGCGCGGCAAGTTTGCCTGCAGCAGCTCAAGCGGCCACAGCATCAGCTGGATATCCAGCAAGGATTGTTCCGGCAGAATGGGCACCGGCAACAAGCCGCGCTCGAACTGCAGCTGACGGCCATCGTATTGCAAGCGATACAAGCGCTGACCGAGCGGCGTCAGCACCACCTGGGTAAAGCGCGTTGCAGTCCACTCCGTGCTCGCCATCGCTTGCAGTTTTTGACCACGGGCATCGGCGCTGACAATATCTTCACGACTGGCAAATGCCGGCTGGGCGGGCAGCGCGGCTGCACACCAGGCAGCGGCACCCGGCCAGCGGACGCAGGGCTGATGACTGCAGCCCGGCAACACCAGCACAAGCAACAGCAAACAAAAGAAAGAACCAGCGCGAATCACGGCGTTTCCTTGCTCAGCACCAGCGTCAGCGGCGCCAACATCAGCGCCAGCAAGACGCCGAGCAAAACCGTCAAACCAAAACCGCTGACCGCCGGCAAGCTGGCACCAACGAGCAAACCAAAACCCAATACCGCGGTCAGCGCCGACAGCAAAATCGCCAGCAGACTGACCGGTTCATGGCCCTCGCCTTCGGCAAGAAACAGGGCATAGTCGATGCCGATGCCCAGCACCAGCAACAGCGCGATACCGGTAAACAAATTGAAAGGTTGGCCGAGATAGCCAAGCATGGCCAGCGTCATGCCACTGGCGAGAGCGGTCGGCAATAAGCGAACGAACGCGCCGTAAGCGCCACACTGCCACAACAGCCACAGCAGCGTCGCACCGTAAGCCAGCAGCACGTAATGGCTGGCTTGCTGACGGAACTGGGCAAACAGTGCCGAGATGCTGGCGGTTTTGTCGACCCAGAGTACGCCATCGCCTTGAATCGCCGCGACCGCGGCCAAATCGTGTATGCCATCGAGCAGCACGATGCTGGCGAATTCGTCGGAATGTGTGTTCGCTGCTGGTGCAGCATTACCGTGCTCGGTTCCGGTTTGCAGCAATTGCGCCTGCAACAGCCGGTTGTGCGGCAAGGCCAAATAATGCGGCAGATCGAGCAGCGCGCTGCTGAGCGTACGCTGCTGCAGCTCGGCAATTTCGCCACTCGTGAATTCAAGTTGGCGCAGACTGTTGTTCAGGTTGCCACCATCGGCAAACACTTGCTGCAACAAACGGATATTCGCCTGCTGCTGCTCGGTTGTCGGCAGCCCGTCGGATAGCGCGCGCCAGCCCAGCAACAAACCTTGCGCGCGCGCTGCTGCCAGCGCGGTCGTCAATTGCCGTTCCCGCTGCAGCAATTGCTCCGCGGAGTTGGCGCGAACCAGAAAAAACTGGCTGTTGCCTTGCAACTGCAACAGCGCGGCAATTTGCTGCTGCTGCGCCAGCAAACCGGGATCGGATTTCTGCAGCAAATGAATATCATCATCGGCATGCAGCCAGTACAGACCGGGCAAGGCGAGCAGCACCAACAGCGCAATCGCCAGTTGCAGTGGCCGCCGTTTTTGCCGAAGCCGTAACAGCCGGTCATGCAGTGCAGTCATCCAGGCCAAACCGCGCGGCGGACAGTCCGAGGCCTGCGCGAGTACCGCTGGCAACAGCAGCAACACCGCGACATAACCGCAGAGCAAGCCGAGCATGCAGAAAAACGCGATCTGACGAAACGCGCTGAACGGCGTCAAGGCGATGGCCAAATAGGCGGCAAAGGTCGTCAGCATCGCAACCGTCAAGGGTTTGAACAGCTGACGCATCGCGGCGCGGGCATCCCAGTGCGTGCTGCTCGCATGCAAGGTCAGATAATGCAGCGCGTAATCGCCGGCTATGCCGATCAGTGTGGTGCCAAAGACATAGGTCAACAAATGCAACCGACCGTAGATCAGCAGGCACAGCGCGGTAGCACCGAGCAACGATGCCCCGATCACGGCCAGCATCAGCAGCAGCGGCTGCACCCGGCGAAAAACCAGCAACACCAGCAGCAACACGCCGATGGTGCTGATACTGGCAATGACACTGAAATCACGCTCGCCTTGCGCGCGCGCTTGCGCGGCAAACAACAGCGTGCCGGTGCCGATCACCTCCACTGCTTCGGTTTGCGCCACTTGCTTGGCCTGATTGAGCGCGGCCATGGCGAGGTTCTGATATTGGTCATCAAATACTGAACGCGACGAGATGGCATCAACCAGCACGTAGTAGCGGCCGTCATGACTCAATGCGAGCAAACCGTCATCGGGCCGGGCGCCACCGCTCCGTGCCGACAAGCCTTGCAGACTGTTGGCAAAAAAACCTAACGGGTCACCACCCGGAACCGCCACCGCCAGCGGTGAATACAGCGCCTGCAGCACGCGTTGCTGTAAGGCCTCGCCACCTTGCTGCAGCAACTGGGCATCGGCCGGCGTCAGCAGTGCGCTGCGATACGGCAACAGCGCTTCGATCACGGCCGCTTGTGCAGTCGCCGGCAATTCGAACTGGATACGCTCGAATACCGCGCTCTGCCGCAAGCTGTCAGCAAAGCGCTGGGCGGCGCGCCGGGCCGTGTCCCGGTCCGGATGACTGAGCAAAAAAATACTGTGGCTGCCGATTGTGGCCTGAACTTGCTGGGCCGCCTGCTCGGCCAGCGGCTCACGCTCGGTGCTCGGCAACAGCGCCAGCAGATCGGTGCTGAACGCGTCACCGGCGCGCAGGCGCTGGCCAACGAAAGCCGCAGCCAGAATCAAGGCGAACAGGAACAGCAGTATGCGCGGCGCCAACCAGACTTTCACCGCAACTGCTCCAGCAAAGCCTGCTCGTCTGCGCTCGGTGGCGTAGAAGCCGCGGGCTGAAACTGCAGCTCGGTGCGATCACCGTTGCGATCGCGGATCACGACCGTGTCGATATGCGCCGAACCGGTCAATTGCACCTGCTGAAGCGCCAGCGTCAGCGGTTCATGCAGCGGCGTCAAAGTCAGTTGCCAGCCGCCGGGGACGCTACTCAGCTCGCAGTGAAAATCCTGCTCGAGTGCGCTCAGCTCGCCGGCCAGCACGCTGTGCAACAAGCGGCCGAGGGTGCGCAGCCAGGGCGCCTCGCTGACCTGCAACAGCCGCTGTTGACCCGCTTCTTCCAGTATCAGTTTGTCGCGACCAATGCCGTAGCGCGCCGGCAAAGGTTTTTTCAGGCTGTACAAGACGCCCTGACCCGGCACCACCAACACCTCACCGAAGGCCCGCAATGGTCGACTCAGGCCGGCGACCGTCTTCAGCTGGGTGAACTGTGTCCGTTGCTGGGGCTGTTGCTGAGTCTGCTGCGCCAGCTGCGCGGTCAGCGCCGGCAGCGTCAATTCGGCTGCGGTGGCCGACACGGAAAACACGCTGATGATGAACAGCAGGCGAAAGTTCATGCCGACAACCCCAGCCGCTCGCGCAAAATCGGCGGCGACACCAGCTGCATTTCGCCGCTGGCCATCGCCACTGCCACCTGAATGGTGTAACCACGGGTCAGGCGGGCACCGGTGTCGGCGGCCCGGATCAGATAGTCGATACGCAAGCGGTTTTCCCATTCGACCAACTTCGCCAGCACCTTGATGCGCTGCTCGTACCGGGCTGAGCCCACGTATTTGATCTGGGCATCGACAATCGGCCAGGCATAGCCGGAGTCACGCATCTGGAGATAGTCATAATTAAAGCTGCGCAGCAGCGCGCAGCGCGCCACTTCGAAATAGCGAAAATAATTGCCATGCCAGACCACGCCCATCATGTCGCAATCATGAAAGGGGATTTCCAGTTCGATTTCCTGCTCGCGCAGCGCTGTGCTCACGTTGGTCGCATCCGGTTGGCCAAACTCAAAGTGTTCTCGGGGTATTCCGTCGAGCTCATACCGAGTACAAACGGAACTGCCGCTGCTGCACCGCAGCCGTCAGCGCCCGCAGCTCAAACTCCAGCATGCGATCTTCACTGATGAAACCGCTGAACTGGCGCACGCTGACAACCGTTTCGGTCAATGCCGGGGCATGCGCTTCGGCGCTCAACTCGCCGGCAGCGGTGCGCAAATCATAAGCCTGCGCCACCGCCATCAGCAGCGACGCCGCGACTTGCTCTGTCAGCTCCAGCGTGCGCAAGCAATCGCGTGCGGCGATGGTGCCCATGCTGACCTTGTCCTGGTTATGACACTCGGTTGAGCGCGAGAACACACTGGCTGGCATGGTCAGCTTCAGGGCTTCGGCAGTCCAGGCCGACGCGCCGATTTGAACCGCTTTCAAACCGTGATTGATGGCGGCACGACTGCCATGGGCGCCGGACAAATTGTGCGGCAAACCATGGTTGTAGCGGCGATCGACCAGCAGCGCCAATTGCCGATCCAGCAGATCAGCCAGATTGGCGACCGCGGTTTTCATGCTGTCCATGACGAAGGCGATATGGCCGCCGTAAAAGTGGCCGCCATGCAGCACCGCTTCTTCGGCACTGTCGATAATGGGGTTGTCGTTGGCGCTGTTCAGTTCGTTCTCGATATCCCGGCGCATCCATGACAACGCGTCCTGCAGCACACCGATCACATGCGGCGCGCAGCGAATCGAATAACGATCCTGCAGTCGTGGGCCCTGCTCCGGTTGCCCCGGCGCCAAATCATTCCAAATTCGTTCCGCCACCAACTGCTGGCCGGCATGCGGTTTAACAGCAAACAAGCGCGGATCAAAATGGCCGCGATTGCCCTGCATGGTCAGCGAGGCCAATGCGGTGATGCGACTGCACAGTTGACTGAGGTATTCCGCACGTTGGTATGCCAGCGCCGCCAAAGCAGTCATGACGGCGGTGCCGTTCATGATTGCCAGACCTTCCTTCGGCGCCAGCTTCAGCGGCGCCAGACCGTGTTGGCGATGCAGCTCGGCAGCAGGGATTTTTTGACCGTCCACCAACAGGTCGCGCTCACCGACCAAGGCAGCGGCGACATAGGAAAGTGGCGTCAGATCGCCGCTGGCACCGACTGAACCTTCTTCCGGTATCAACGGTAACCAGTTCTTTTCGATCAGCAACTGCAAGCGTTCCAATAGTTCCCAGCGCACGCCGGAAAAGCCATGTGCCAGCGAGTTCAGGCGCGCCACCAGCACGGCACGGGTCGCGACCGGGTCCAGGTAACGGCCGAGTCCGCAGCCATGATAGCGAGTCAGATGCAGCGGCAATTCCTGCACCAGTTCAGCCGGTACCGTGGTCGTCACGGAGTCGCCATAGCCGGTGGTGACGCCATAAATAATGCCGCTGTCGGCCAGATAGCGTCGCAGGAAGTCAGCGCCCTGGTCGATCAACGCCCGCTGCGCCAGATTCAATTGCAAATCCTGCTGCCGTTCGGCAACGGCACATAGCTGTTCGATGGTCAGGCGCTGGCCGCCCACCAAGACCGGCGGTCGGCTGCCGGCAAACCCTTGTTCAGTTGCTGCTGTCATGAATTGCACTCCGGCTGCTGTATTCAGCCTCTGGCCGCTGCCAAAAATCGAAAAAATTGAACCATTGCAGTGGCGCCTGCCTGGCATAAAAAGCCAGCCGCTCGGCATAGCGCGCGACCGCGTCCTGCAACATCTGGGCACGCGCGCTGCGCGGGCCGGCCAGCGTGGTGGCGAACGGCTCCAGAATCAGTTCAAACTGTTTGCCCTGGCGTAAACAGAAAAACAGGTACACCGGGCAATCGAGCAAACTGGCCAGAATGAATGGTCCTTGTGCGAACGCAGCGGGCGCGCCCAAGAACGGCTGCATTTGCACCCGCCCCTGGCTGTGCACCGGCGTCCGGTCGCCAACAATCACCAGCAGCTCGCCCCGATCGATCCGCTGCCGCAGCAGCATGGCCGTGTCCGCGCTCATGTCGCGCACTTCGATCAGATGTGCTGCGACATCCGGATGCTGTTGTTTCAGATAGTCCATGAAGCGCTGGCCATGTTCGGTGAAGACCACCGCATTGACCACCAGACCATCCTGACGCGTGCTCAGGGCGCGCGCCAATTCCAGATTGCCCAGATGACTGCCTATCAACAGCGCGCCACGACCACTGGCCCTTAGCTGTAGCAATTCGGCCTGTTGCTCGAACCGCACATCGTGCGCATCCAGCTCACCGCGCCAGGCCGCGATCTTGTCCAGCATGGCCTCGCCGAAGCAGCGAAAGTGGCGCCAGCTGTCACGCCAGGTCGGCGGTGTCGGCAATGCCGGGCTGCCGGCCGCATGTGCGCGCTGCAGAAACTGCTGCGACGCACGGCGGGCGCTGCCGCCCGCCAGAACAAAGTACAGCATCACCGGATACAGCAGCGCGGAAAAAAACCGACGGCCAAACAGCCGGTAACAGCTGACCAGAAACGCGATACCGGCCGTCGAGCCGCGCTCCGGCTTGGCCGACCAATGGCTCGGCTCAGTTGCACTGACCTGGGCTGATACTGCGCGTGCACGCGGCGTTGAGAAAACGCGGCGCAAGCGCCGCCGTAACAGCAGCGGTGCCCGCGGCAACATCGCAAAAAACAAACCGGCATGCATGCGCGAAATCATCAGGTTGTCACGCAGCGCTTTGAAATGGGAAACCCCATCCAGTGGATAGGTCACGGCGAGCGGCAAAAACTGCAGCGGCACGTCATCCCAGTACAGACGGACCAGGATCTCGATATCAAAATCCATGCGCTCGCCAATACCGACCCGGTCGATCAACGCACAGGTGCTGGCCAGGGGATAAATGCGGAAGCCGCACATGGCATCTTCGATCGCCAACGACAGCGTTTCGATGGCAACCCAGAAATCGGTGATCTTGCGACCATACAAGCGCGCTTTCGGGATGCTGGCATCATAGACCGGCTTACCGGCAATCAACGCCGTTGGCGCCGCCGCACAGGCCGCCAGAAATTGTGGCACCACGGCCTGATCGTGTTGGCCATCGGCATCGATCTGAAAAGCATGGCTGTAACCATTGCGCTGCAACCAGCGAAAACCGTGCATGCTGGCGGCGCCTTTGCCGCGATTGACCGGCAGACGTTCGATATGAATGTCAGGCTGATGCTGTAACTGATCCAGCACCTGTTGATCCGCTGCATCACTGCCGTCATCAACGATCAGTATCGGCAAACCAAAGCGGCGCAAGCCGGCGACCGTTGCCGGCAACGCGCCGCCATGATTGAAATTCGGTATCAGGAATGCCGGTCGCGTGGTCACGAGGCATGCTCACTCGTCGCGGCTGGGTCGGCAAACACGATGCGACCGCTGCTGTGACGGCCGCGCTCGGAGTCGTAGCTGAACAGCAATTTGCCGGTGGCAGCCCGGTAATCCAGAGTCAGCTGAATCTGCTGTTGTGGTTCGATGATGGCCTGGAACTTCAGCGCTTCCATTTTCTGGAAGCGGCCAGTGAAACCGAAATGACGACGACCAAAATGAGTCGCCCAGTCAATCTGGACAACGCCGGGCAATATCGCATGCATCGGAAAATGCCCGGGGAAATACACCAGCGACGCCGGCACGTTCAGTGTCAGCACCAGTCCGGCAGCGGTCTGCTCGGTCTGTATCAGACTCGGCAATTTTTCAACCGCGGCAATGCGGGTCATTGCGGCACTCCGTCATGGCTATCGGCAGCAAACAAAGCTGTCAGCGCCTGCTGGGTCAGTTTGCCACGGCTGTCTCTCGGCATGTCGGCAACGTAGCGAAACCGTTTCGGCAATAACACCCGCTCGAAGCGTCCCGCGAGGTGGTTGCGCAGCTGCTCGTTCACTGCCCGCTTGCCCTGCTCATGCAGCGATTGTTGCCCCGTAGCGGTCAGCCGTATCACCACCGCCACGATGCTGCGCGGGCTGTCCAATACCAGCGCCGCCACTTCGGCAACAGCCGGGTGGGTCGCCAGAGCCTGCTCGAGCTCGGTCAATGACAAACGTTTTGCTTCAATTTTGACGATGCGGTCAGCGCGCCCCAACAGCTCGAAATGACGCGCATCCCGGAGCACCGCCCGATCACCAAGATCGCACCAATCCTGACGTTCGGCGGCCGGTGACAGCACCTGCAAGCCGCCGTCAGCGGTCAGTCTGGCCTGCACCGACGGTAACAACTGCCAGCGCTCATCGCTGCTGGCGGCATCACGCTGGCGCCAGGCGACACCGCCCGTTTCGGTGCTGCCCAACACTTCGTAAGGCGCCGCCCCCCATTGCTGTTGCAGCAGCAAGGCAGAGTCCCGCGACAACGGTGCGCCCGAGCTGAATGTGGCAACTAGCGCTGGCGCGACCCGAGTCAAATCGGTCGCCGCCGGCAACCGGTTCAAGTGGGCCGGACTGCTGATCAACAAACACGGTGCATGCGTGGCAATTTGTGCCAGCAGCGGTTCCGGATAGTGTTCCGTCTCGGCAACAAAGCAGCGACCGCTTGCCAACGGCCACAACAGGCGAAACAACAAACCATATATGTGGTGATGCGGAACCGTTGCCAGCACGGTCGCATCAGGCAGCGGAAACTGCTGCGACAGCGCCTGCAACTCCGCTTGCAACTGACGCAGTGTGCGATGCACCGCTTTCGGTTTACCGGTACTCCCGGACGTGAACAGCTGCAAGGCCAACGCGTCAGCCGTAATCGGTTGCGGCGGCCTAACCATCGCTGCCGTTGTCGTTTGCTGCGTGGGAATTGCTGTCGGCAAATGGTCACTCAGGATGCCAGCACAGTCCGGCAACAGCTGCGCTAGCGTTTCCGGCTGCGCATTTGGCGGCAACACGGCGCCATGGCCGGCCTGCCACAGGGCAAACAAGCCGACCGCAAATTCAAAACTGTCTTCACACCAGAGCAGCCAGCGTTGGCTTGGTGTCGATGACAGTTGTGTAGACGACAGTCGCGCTCGCACATTCTCGACCCGCGCCAGAAAATCAGCGCCAGTCATGGCGGCGTTTGCACGCCGGCAAACGGTGCGATCAGCAAAGCCTGGCCAGTGCGGAAAGGCAGCGAGCTCAAACAAGTCAGCCAACACCGACGAACTCAGTGAACGGGACGAAGACGACGCCGTATTTTGCAGCGCCGCGCGGTCGTGCGTCGGGACGGAATGGCTCATTGCGGCGCCAACCAATCGCGCAGACGCGCCCGGAACAGGCGCTCACCAAACAGCAGCGAGCCCATCAAAAGATAGGACAGCAGACCGTTATAGAGCGCCCAAATGGCAACATTCGGCTGCAAGCTCGTCAACAGCGCCACGGTGGCATTGATGATGAAGAAACCGCACCAGATCAAGGTCAAGCGAGCGGTGTACCGAACTTCACGGGCATCCAGTTCGACGCCCAGTTCAAGCCGGGCAATGCGGGCAATGATGGACGGTGGCCAGATCAGCGAACCGGCAAACAAGATCAGCATGCTGAGACTGATGATGACCGGGTAATAGCGCAACCACTGACTGCTGTTCAGCAGCATCGCACAGAGGGCGAACAACACGGCCACCAGCATCGGCCAGCGCCAATCGCGCCAAGCTTGAGTCGAGCGCAGCGTCAGCACGCGCAGCAACAGCGCCAGCAATAGCAAGGTCGCCAGCGTCCGCGGCGACCAATGCTGGATACCGACGAAGACCAGAACGGGATAGAGCAGTAGCAGGCCAACGGCCAATGCTTGCAGCAATCGCCGCATCAGGCAGCCTGCAGCAAACCGCTCACGGTGCGCACAACATCACCGACAGTGCGGACTTGCTTGAACTCGTCTGGCTTGATTTTCTTGCCGGTCAGTTCCTGCAGCTTGATCACCAGATCAACCGCATCGATGCTGTCGAGATCCAGCTCTTCGTACAGGCGAGATTCCATGGTGATCGCGTCGCCATCGACTTCGAACACATCCACCAGAATGCCTTTCAAGGCCTCAAAAATTTCAGTCTGGGTTTTCATGGTGCTTACCTCATACGGCCTGTTGCTGCTGACCGGCAATGAACGCGGCCAGATTACGAACGGAGCGGAAATGCTCCTTGTTGCTGCTGTTGTTGGCGTCCAGCTTGACCTGATATTTCTTTTGCACCGCGACGCCCAGTTCAAGCGCATCGATCGAATCGAGCCCCAGACCTTCGACAAACAACGGCGCTGCGCTATCGATATCGTCCGGCGTCATGTCTTCCAACGCCAGCGTGTCGATAATCAGCTGTTTGAGCTCGAGTTCCAATGCGTTCATGCCTGCTTGCTACCTTCGTTTTGCACTTGCCAAACGGTGATCGGTGCGGCCACCGATTCCGTATCACTCTACTGCCGACGCCTCGCCATCACGCTTGGCAACGGCGTCAGAAAAAAACTGTTGCAGCCAGCGGGTCAGCTGGCGCGATGCCAGCGGCGCTTCGGTGCCACGGGCAATGATCTGTTCGGCCCGGATCGGCTCCAGCACATCGAGCCGAACGTGAAACCGACGCGCCGGCACCTGATACCAGCGCGTCGCCTTGGTCAGCGTCGGCGGGTTGCAGGTGAGAATCACCGGCACCATTTCGCAATCGGTGGCGAGCGCCACATGGGCCGCACCACGCTGAAAGCTGAACGGATCACCGGGCACGGTTCGGGTGCCTTCCGGAAACACGATCAGCGGCCGCTGTTTTGCCAGCGCCTTGCCGCAGTCCTGCACCAGTTGCTCGGCGCCGCGGTTCGGAATGTATTGCGCCGCCCGCACCACCCCGCCGAGATAACGGTGCTGCCACAGCGCTTCCTTGACGATGCAATCGGCGCGCGGCATCAGGCTGATCATCAACACCACATCGATCAGGGTCGGGTGATTGGCGAGCACCAGCACGCCGTTGAGCTCACGCAAGCGTTCGGCATTGCGCAGCTCCACACTCATCACACCGAGCCAGATCATCTGGCCGATAAAAAACCGAAAACTCTGGTGGATCGCCCGCTGGGCCCGATCCCGGCGCTGGTCCGGATCGCGCCAGCACAAATGGGTGATCGGAAACACCGTCAGCGTCAGCAGCAAACCGCCCAGACTGAAACTGAAAAAACACCAGCCGGTGGCGAGCACTCGCCAGCAATAATTCAGCTGCCGACCAAGTCGCTGCCACAGCGTTGTCGGAGCGCGGGTCACCGCCAGTTCGTTGACCGGTCTAGCCATGACGAACGACCCAGCTCGATTGCTCGCCGACCAGTATCGCTGCGTTCTTGCCTGTCAGTGCGCCAGTCAGTGCACAAATCAGCGCCAGTGCCGGCGAGGCATAGGCTGAATTGTTCGGGTCACGGCAAAGCTGCAAGGGCACACCACCATCGGCAATCAACAAGCCCAGCCCGAGCAGCGGTGCTTCCGCGTCTTGCCATGGCTGGTACGGCGCCGGCAAATCCTGTTCGACATAACTGATCAACACGGCGTTGATGCCGCTGGCCCGCATTGCCGCCGCCTCCAACAAGCAAGCCAGCAAACTGTCGCGACCGGCGGCAATCGCCGTGGCCGGGGTCGCATCTTTGCCGGCGATGCCGTACAAACCGGCGGCGCTGTTGTGCACCGACAGCGAAAACCCCATCGGCGACAGCGCTTCGCCCTGCGCCAGTTGGCGCAGCAAATTCACCGTGGTGCCAAGCTCGCCGTGACGCGAAGCAAAAATCAATTGTTCAGCGCGCTCGCCTGCCAGCGCCGCGTGCGCGCAGTGCAAGGCAACCCGAGACAGTGGCGACAGCCGCCGGCGCAACATCGGCTCGACGAACTCGACCGGCGCGTTAGCGGTTGCTGCCGGCAACACGGCAGCGCCCTGCTCGGCCCACTGCTGCCAAGCCGCCGCATCAACGACGCCAGGTGCCCAGGCATGCCAGCGTCGAATCGGAAGGGTGAATGCGTTCATGCCATGGCAACCGACCGGCCGGCGCAGCGGCCAGCCGCAACCATGCGCTGCCGATCCTGCACCTGCAGTCGGTCAAATTTTAACCGCTCGGGAAAGGGGCGCCATGCTATCGGGAGGTTCGACCAAAGGCAATGGCGAATCCCGCCTTTTCGATGGGCTCGACAGGCGGCGCCAGTAATAAGGAAAGAAACGGCCATTGCGATCAGCGCGTCAGGACAACCTTGCCGACCGAACGGCCGCTGCGCAGCAGCTCCAGCGCTTGCGGCGCCTCGTCAAAACGGAACTGGTGTCCGACATGCGGCGCCGGCAGCTTCAGGGTGGCGATTTCCCGAATCATCGCGTCGAAGAACTCGCGTTGTTCCCACAGCCAGATCAGGTTGAACGCCAGCAGCGCCCGGTTTTCGCTGATCATCGACAGCGCGTCGTAACGCGGCCGGCGCAGGTATTCCAGCAGCATATGAAAGCGGCGCATCTTGCGTTCGCCCGGGGCGAACACGGTGGCACCGTAAACGACCAGCCGGCCAGTCGGCGCCAGCGCCTTGAACGAGGCCTCCTGGACCTTGCCGCCGACCGCATCGAGCACCAGATGGATCGGTTTGTCGGCCAGCTCGCGTTTGAGCTGGGCGGCAAAATCCGGCTCACGGACCAGCACATCGCTGACCCCTTGCGATTTCAGGAACTCGACCTTGTCGACATTGCCGACCGTGCCGACCACGTCGATGCCGAGTGCCTTACAGATCCGCACCGCCTGCAGGCCAACGCCGCCGGCGGCGGAATGAATGAGTGCGCGCTGGCCAGGCTTGGCCGCGCCGAGATGATGGATGCCATACCAGGCCGCAAAGGTTTGGACAAAAAAGGCTGCGCCTTCGGCGAAGCTCCAGCTGTCCGGCAGCGGCTGCAAGCGGTCGGCCGCAACATCGACCACGCTGGCATAGGCACCAAAGCGCACCGAACCCATGACCCGGTCGCCGACCTTGAATTCCGTCACCGCCGAACCGACCGCACTGACCACACCGGCCAGCTCCAGACCCGGAATAAAGGCACCGGTTGGTGCCGCCGAGTACATGCCGGTCAGGGCCAGAATGTCGGCAAAGTTCAGCCCGACCGCCCGGACGTCGACTCGAACTGCATCGGCCGGCAAGTCCGGCAAGGCTTCGGTTTGCAGACTGAGCTGGGCCAGATCGCCGGCCTGCGGCGTGCGCCAGACCTGACGCTGGCCAGCCGGCGCTGGCGAAGTGGGCTGTTGCGATGCCGTCATGCCGAAAACTCCTGAACCCATACGACCCCTGCCCGGCAGGGAGAAAAAAGGGGCGGGGATTAGGACATAACCGGCGTCAGGACGCCAGCCCCGGCGCTGATCCAAACGCCCTGCCGGCACGTAGCGGGCGCGCGCTCACGCGGCCCCGCCTTTGGGTGTCTTGTGGAAAGGCTGGGTCTTGCGGAAAGCCCCGTGCCGGAAAGCCAAGAAGCGTCGTTGACGAACTACGCCGCCGCTAACGACGTAGGCCCATCGCACCGCCAGCCACCTGACGTTTCAGCGCCGGCAGCGCATCAAGCGCCGACAGAGCCAGCGCCCGCAGCGGCCGCAACAGCGGATACCGGTTACTGAACAAACGAACCAAACTGTCGGTGACGCCAGCCACTGCATCGGCGTCGGTCTGACGCGAGCCGACAAAGGCATCGAGCGCAGCCGGGCTGGCCCAGTCCGTGCCGGCGGCCTGCTGAACGCGGACCTGATCGGCAAACGCCATCGCATCGCGCAGCGCGAGGTTGAAACCCTGACCGGCGATCGGATGCAGCGTGGTGGCAGCATTGCCCATCAGCAGCATGCGGCCTTGCCGGCGCACCGGACTGCGCATTCTGCGCAAATCAAATTTCTCGCGCGCGCCGATCTGCATCAGCTTGCCGAGTCGCCAGCCGAATGCGCTTTGCAGTTCGCGCAAAAATTCCGCGTCAGTCAGCGTCAGCAAGCGCGCCGCTTCATCCGGCGTTTGCGTCCAGACCAATGACAGTCGGTTGTCGGTCATCGGCAGCAGTGCCAGCGGGCCGGTTTCGGTAAACCGCTCGTAAGCCCAGTGTTGATGCGCGCGCTCGGCACGCACGGTGGCGATCACCGCGCTCTGCTGGTAATCAATCACATCCACCGGCAAAGCAGCCATCGCTCGCAAACCGGACGGGCCACCATCGGCGCCGAGCAATACTCGCGTCTGCAGCTGCTGCGCCGCGCCATCGTGCTGCAGCGTGATCTGCACTCCATCTTCGCCTTGCACAAACGCACTGAGCTTGCCGTGCAAGCGAGTCACGCCGGCACGCTGCCCGAGCGCCCGATAGAACTGCTGACCGAGCACGCGCAGCGCAATAACCTGACCGAGCGCATCGAGTTGTTGTTCACTCGCCGTCAACACGGTGCGACCAAACTGGCCACGATCGGAAACATGAATGGTCC
Organism: Permianibacter fluminis; assembly: GCF_013179735.1. Taxonomy (NCBI): domain Bacteria; kingdom Pseudomonadati; phylum Pseudomonadota; class Gammaproteobacteria; order Pseudomonadales; family Pseudomonadaceae; genus Permianibacter; species Permianibacter fluminis. The sequence goes on from NZ_JABMEG010000001.1 coordinate 198,149, forward strand.
GGATCGGGCAGGCCTCAAACGCCAGCGTGTCCCAGAGCCCGAGCTGCACCAGCAAACGCCGACTGCCTTCCGACAGCGCCAGCACCCGCTCATCGAATGACGGCAAGTCATTGGCGCTGGTTGGGCTGGCATCGAGCAGCGCCACCCGCAAGGCTTGCGGCGATTGCGTCAACGCTAATGCCAGCGCGGCACCGGTCAGCCCGCCCCCGATGATGACGACATCAAAATTGTTTTGCGCGTCCGTCATGTTCACGCGGCCATCAACGCTTCAATTTCATCCGGATCTTTCGGCGCTCCGGCGCTGAGCACTTCAAAACCGGTTTTGGTCACCAGCACGTCGTCCTCAATGCGGATGCCGATGCCGTGAAATTTTTTTGCCAGGCCTTTGTTGCTGGGCGCGAAATACAGCCCCGGTTCCACTGTCAGCACCATGCCCGGCTCAAGCACACGCGGTTGGCCGTCGATTTGATAATCGCCGACATCGTGCACATCGAGGCCGAGCCAGTGGCCGGTCTTGTGCATGTAGTAAGGCTTGTAGGCTTCGCCGTCGAGCAGATCGCTGAGTTTGCCTTTGAGCACACCGAGATCGATCAAACCCTGGGTCAGCGTGCGCACTGCCGCGTCATGGATCTGGTTCCAGGTATTGCCCGGTTTGACTTGCTCGATCGCCGCCTGCTGCGCTTTCAATACCCATTCGTAGCAGCGGCGCTGAATCGCGGTGAATTTGCCGTTGACCGGAAACGTGCGGGTGATGTCTGAGGCATACCACTCGTATTCGGCGCCGGCATCGACCAGCAGCAGGTCACCGGCTTTCAGTTCGGCATCATTTTCGACGTAATGCAGGATGCAGCCATTCTCGCCACCGGCGACGATGCTGTTGTAGGCCGTGTGCCGGGCGCCGTGACGTGCAAACTCGTGCACCAGCTCAGCTTCGACTTGCGCTTCGTTGACGCCGGGCCTCGCAAACCGCATGGCGCGGATGTGCCCTTGTGCCGCCGCATGAGCAGCAGCGCGCATCTGTTTCAGTTCGGCAGCATCCTTGAACAAGCGCATATCGTGCAACTGATGCCGGACATCGATGATTTCACCGGGCGGATGCACGCCTTTGCGCACCTGCGCCCGTAGCGTGTTCAGCCAACCCATCACGGTATTGTCGAAATCCGGATTGTGGCCGAGCGCATAGTGAATGCGATCGCGCCCTTCCATCAGCCCCGGCAGGATTTCGTCGATGTCATCAATCGGAAAGGCATCGTCAAACTGAAACGCGGCGGCGGCACGCTCCGGGCCGTAGCGACGGCCATGCCAGGTTTCCGCCAGCGGATCGCGCTCATTGCAGAACAGCACCGTCTCGCCGTGCACGCGACCGGGGATCAGCACCAGCACCGCATTCGGTTCCGGAAAACCGGTCAGATAGGCGAAGTCGCTGTCCTGACGGAAGCGGAAATGGGTATCGCGGGAACGGATGATTTCCTGCGCTGACGGGATGATGGCAATACTGCCTTTGCCGAGCAGTTGCATCAGCCGGCGACGGCGGCGGACATAATCGGCGACTTTGACCATGGTTCCGGTTTTGTGAACAGAGGCGGATGCGACATGGTAACCGGGCTGGGTCGGCAATTGCATCGGCCGGGGCCGAAGCCCTATAGTGACGCCGATCTTTTTCCCACTGCGGTCATCATGAACCAGGCCGATCTGCAAAAACTGGAAGGGCAGCTGGATCAGTTGCTGAGCCAGTTCCAGCGACTGAAGAGCGAAAACGCCCAGCTCCGGGCCAAAACCGCCGAACTGACTGCGGAGCGCAGCCGTTTGCTGGAAAAAAACGAGCTGGCGGCACACAAAGTCGAAGCCATGCTGACCCGCTTGCGTGGTCTGGAGCAACGCGGATGAGAACGTGGTCGATGATGGCGGTTCGGATGCGCGGTGATTGGCCATGAGCAATGTCCTGAACCTGCGGCTGCTGGACCGCGAGCTGAAAGTCGCCTGCCCTCCTGAGCAGCAACAGGAGTTGCTGGAAGCGGCGCGCCAACTCGACGGCCGCATGCGCGAAATTCGCGATGTCGGCAAGGTCGCCGGGGTCGAGAAAATTGCCCTGATGGTGGCGCTGAATCTGGCCCACGAGCTGCTGCAGCTGCAGCAGGCCGGCAATGCCGGTGCCGAGTTGACCGACAGGCTGCGCCGGATGCAGGAGAAAATTGACGATAGCCTGAAGGCGACCCGGCAATTGGAGCTGGGTTGAGCTGATCGCACGCCGGTGCCGGTCTTTTTGCCAGCCGCCGGTTTTTGCCCGCCCCAAAGTTTTGCCCGCCCCAAGTTTTGCCTGTCCCGGATGTTGCCTGCCCCGGATGTTGCCTGCAGAGCTATGGTTGTCACCCCTTTGTTCTGCCGACACTTGTAACGGCCCGAATCCTCCCCATTCAGTCAGCGTGTCCCGCCGCCACCGGCGTGCCGGCGTTCTGAAGTGCTGGTGTAACCGCGGCCTGCGGCGGGTTGGGCCGAGCGGTCATCCGGCCCGTAGTAGCTGAGTAAGGTGGAAAACAACCGGGGTCGGCCACAACGATCCGTCATAACAGTCAGGTAAAATGGGCTTAAGCTGGACCGGTATCCGGGCTTTCTGTTTCCTGATTAGGTATGGTTTAACAAGTTACGAGTTAGAAAGGGCGCCTGCTGCGGTGTTCGCGAGCGGCGTCATGTCCTCGAGCCGATAATCGCGTTACCGGGTGCGTTTGTGCCGTTGGTGTTGTGCAAGTCCGTTTCGACCGGAAAGCCTGATCCGATGCCAGATGCACCCCCTTGGAGCCTATGGTTCCAGGGCTAAACCCGCGGACGGCACAGGCGGCAGGCGTCCCCTCTTCTTCCTTATCGGTATCCCCACTCCGGCGGAGCCATGGTGGCCAGCAACGAGCCGATGACTCCCGACAGCAATCATCCGACCGATAAAAAAGCGCTGCGCGCCCTGATGCGGCGCCGGCGCCGGGCCCTGAGTCTGGCCGAACGAACTGCAGCGGCCGAGCGTTTCCAGCAGCAGATTTGGCCGTCGCTTCAACACACCCGTTGTCAGCGCGTTGCGGTCTACCTGGCCTTTGATGGTGAGCTCGATTTGATGCCGCTGATTCGGCGACTGTGGGCGAACAATAAGAAGGTGTATTTGCCGGTTGTGACCCGGTTGGCGCCGCAGCGGTTATGGTTTCGTCGTTACGCGCAAAATACGCCAATGAAACGCAATCGGTTTGGCATTCCGGAACCCATTAGTGGTGCTGTGTTGGCAAGTCGACAACTGGATGTTGTGTTGCTGCCATTGACCGCATTCGATCGACAAGGCAATCGGCTGGGCATGGGTGGGGGATTTTATGACCGCACGTTCGCGTACCGCCGGCATTCACTCGCCAGCAGGCCACGGTTGATCGGAGTGGGTTACCATTGGCAGCAGATCGAGACGCTCGCATGTGAGCCACACGATCTGCCGGTTCAAGGCATCGCTACCGACTAGATGTAGTAAAACGACACTTACTCTTTATTGCGTGAACCACTGAATTTCCAGCGTGTTGCTGGCTTCAGCGGGCACCCAGCGCCACATCATTGGCGCTGTTTTTGGCGAATCCGGTCGCTACCTGATCACTGTCTTCGGGTGCTGAATCCATCAGCAGGCTGGTTGCAATCACACCTACAAGAAGTACTGCCGCGAGGACCATCAACAGGTCCGGTTTGCGCTTCATCATCACTGCTTGTCACCGACAAAAGGAAAAGACATCGACTTGCGCCGTGCCAAATTGTTGTTTTTTAATCCGCGGACGGTTTATACAGCGCGTCCGTCCGACGGAGCATGCGACTCTACCTCCGTCAAGTCAGTGATGCAATTCTTACTTCTTGAAAATTTTGCGACGGTCGTGTACCGACGCCAGCCCGTGTTGGAATCAATTGTTGGAAGCACTCGCCGATGAACTACTGGTTGATCAAATCCGAGCCTGATGTGTTCAGTCTCGATGACCTGAAAAAGTCACCCAAGCAGACCCATTGCTGGGATGGCGTCCGCAATTATCAGGCGCGCAATTTCATGCGCGATGGCATGGCAGTCGGCGACCTATGCTTTTTCTATTACTCGAACGCCAAGCCGCCGGGCATCGCCGGCATCGCCAAGGTCAGCTCCGAGCCCTACCCGGACCCGACCCAGTTCGACGGCCGCTCGGATTATTTCGACCCAGACTCCAAACAGGACAACCCGCGCTGGGTCCTGCGCGACATGAGTTACGTTCGGCACCTGAAGCGGTTCATCCCGCTGGACGAGCTGAAAGCCACGCCGGCGCTGGCCGAGCTGCTGATCCTGCGCAAGGGCAACCGGCTGTCGATCACGCCGGTGGAGAAGCGGCACTGGGAGGCCGTGCTCAAGCTTGAGCAGTGACGGCCGGCGGCTTGGGGGTTTCACTGTCGGTGTCGGTGTCGGTGTCGCCGCTGGCGTCGCCGAGACCGTATGCACCGACCCCTTTGTGCCGACACCATTTGCCGAAGCAATTTACCGGGGCAAGCGCGGCCAGCTCAGCTACGCTGACTAGACCCCCCAACCCCGACTGCTGACCCCGCAGCGACCAAGGACTGGCGCAGCTAGGAAACTGAGACCCATGCCCATAGCGGCCAGTGATGCCCTGTTCGACCGCCTGGCGGCGCTGAACCGGGAATTTCCCCCTGCCAACTGGCGCGAGCTGCTGGCCGCCGAGGTTTTTGCCGAGCCGGCCGCGCTGGTGCGGGCACTGCACCCGGCCAAGACCCGCAGCGACGCGGTGCTGCTGCTGGCCGCCGCGCTGGCGGTGCAGGTCGGCGACAGCGATGAACTGGACGCCACCTATCTGCAGGCGATGCGGCCGTTCTGGTTCACCGTCGCCACCGCCAGCCTCACCGACTGGCAGTTCTGGCATTCGCCCCGCCAGCCGCTGCGCCGGCTGTTGCACCAGCTGCTACTGACCGGCCGCAGCTACAGCCTGTCCGCCCACCCGGCCAGTGCCCAGTTTCCGCAACGCCTGCACAGCCGACTCAACAATCTGGCGGAACAGGCCATTGCCGGTGCCGGCCCGGACAATCTGTTGCCGCTGCTGAAGTCGCTGTATGCCCTGCTGCGTAACGTGCACGACCAGCAAAGGCACAGCGATCACCGGCTGCTGGAACAGGAAGATCAGAGCCGGCGCACACTGCATGCCCAGGCCGACACCAGTCGGGCTATCCGGCAAGCCGTCTGGGGCCAGCCGGTGCCTGCCAGCGTGGTCAATTTTCTCGACGAAACCTGGCGCAAATACCTGCAGCTGCTGCACCTGAAAGTCGGCATGCAGCATCCACTCTGGCAACAGGCGATCGCCGACATTCAGGCCATGGTCCGGTTCGCCAGCGAGGCCAGCCCGGACGAGCTCGGCAAGGCGGTCAAGACCGAATTGCCGGGGTTGATGCGGCGCATCCGCGAAGCCGTGGCCCAGACCCGCACCAGCGAGCAGGGTCAGCGCTTTCCGGAAACCTTTGCCGCGTTGCTGGCGGCGCGGGCGCGCAACCTGCCGGATGCCGGCCTGCCATTGGGTGAATTACTCGACGAGCCGGATGATGTCGCGGCCGCCAGCAGTGCGGCAAGCAATCGGGGCGCGGTGCCGGATCGGGGCGAGAGCCTGCTGCTCAAACGCGGTAACGACTGGTTGCGGGTCCGGGTCGCCAACCATCTCGATGAAGGCAATTACGTTTTGCTGGCCGATTTTGCCGGCAGCCGGGTCGCGGCGTTTTCACCCAATGAACTGCACGCGCTGATGCAGGAAGACAAAGCCCGGGTCCTGCCGGACCGTGATCCGGTTCAGGCCCTGCTGCCGCAACTGCCACATCTTTTGAAAGCGCTGCTCAGTTCCGCCAGCGATACCCAGGCCCGTCAGCGCGAACAGGCCGAGCAACAGCAGCAAGCAGCCGCTGAACAGGCGATGCGACAGCGAGAAGCGGTGCGGGCCGCTGAATTTGCCAAACGCCAGCAAGCCGAAGCGGCCGAACGGGCCGAACGAATCGCGGAAGAACGGCGACAGGCTGAACAGGCTGCGCTGCTGGCCACCCAACAGGAAAAGGCCCGCGCCCTGATCGCCACGTTACGCAGTGGTGCGCTGGTCGAATTGCGCCGCGACCAAGAGCATTTCCGCGCCTGCTATCTGGCCATGATACGGGCCAGCGATCAGCATTATCTGTTTGTCGACCGGCAGGGCCAGAAAGTGGCCGAGCATGACATAGACGCCTTGATTCAATTGGTGCTGGTCGACGGTTTCCGGGTGGTTGAATCCGGCTCGGCGCTCGACAACACCTTGCAGAATCTGGTCAGCGAGCGCCGGCAATTCTTGAGTGACGAGGACGGCTCATGAGCAACAAACCGGAACAGGAACAGCGACAGGAAAATCGACTCGCCAGCGCCGAGCCGGTGCATATCCAGATCCTGCGTCAGGTGCCAACCTCGGTGGCCACGACCGCGGTGCTGCATGCCAATACCCACGACATTTCCAGCAGCGGGTTCAACGCCCTCAGCAATGTCGAACTGACGCCCGGGCTGCTGCTGGATGTGCTGATTGAATTGCGTGATGGCAGCCAACCCTATTTGCTGACCGCTGAAGTGCGCTGGTGCCAAGCGCGTGAAGGCGGCAACTATTCGGTCGGCTTTGTCGTGATGGCCGCGCAGGGCAGCGACTTTCAGGCTTGGCAGACGCGCTTTCGCTAAACTGGCCGAGACGCCAATAAAAAACCGGCAATAGCCGGTTTTTTATTGGCAACGGACCGCAAGGCGCACGCGGTTTATCACGCCCGATCAGCGCAGTCGGAACCGGCTGACCATCGCATTCAGCGAACTGGCCAGACGCGCCAGCTCATTGCTGGCGGCCGAGGTTTCTTCGGCGCCGGTGGCGGTCTGGCTGGCGATGTCGCGGATCGCGATCAGGTTTTTGTCGACCTCGCGCGCCACTTGCGCCTGCTCTTCGGCCGCCGCCGCGATGGTCAAATTCATTTCATTGATCCGGCTGACCATCTTGGTGATTTCTTCCAGCGCGTCATCGGCCGATTCGGCCAGCGCGCGGCTGCGCTGGGCCTGCTCGTTGCTTTGTTCCATTGCCCCGACCGCACCCTGGGTGCCTTGCTGGATGCTGGCAATCATCTGCTCGATTTCCCGGGTCGAGGCTTGCGTGCGCTGGGCCAGCGCGCGCACTTCATCGGCCACCACTGAAAAACCGCGGCCCTGCTCGCCGGCGCGCGCCGCTTCGATGGCGGCGTTCAGCGCCAGCAGGTTGGTTTGATCGGCAATGCCGCGAATGACATCGAGCACCCGGCCGATATCACTGGCCTGCTGCGCCAGCGTCTTGATCGATTCACTGGTCTGGACCACGTTGCCGGCGAGCTGATCAATCGCCTGCGCGGTATCGCGTACCTGTTTGCGTCCCGCGGCCGCGGTGCCTTCGGTTGCCCGCGAGGTATCGGAGGTGTGGTTGGCATTGCGCGCCACCTCATCCACCGCTGCCGACATTTCGGTCACGGCCGTGGCCGCCATTTGAATTTCATCATTCTGGCGCTGAATGCCTTTGCTGGCGCCATCGGTCACCGCATGCAACTCTTCTGCGGCCGAGGCCAGTTGCACCGCCGAGCCCTGAATCTGCTGCATGGTTTCACGCAGGCTGGCCTGCATGCGTTGCAATGCTGATTGCACCCGGGTCAGCTCGTCGTTGCCATCGACGCCGATGCTGTGAGTCAAATCGCCGTCGGCCACGCGTTCGGCCGCTTTCACCACCAGATCCAGCGGACCGGTCACACTGCTGCTGAGCAATTTGGCGGTCAGCACGGTGAAAATCAGTGCCGACACCAGCAGCACGATGACCGTCCAGCGCGCGGCGCTGGCCGTGTCATCGGCGGCAATGCCGGCCGCCTTGGCGCCATCGCTGTTGTAATCGACCATCATCGCCAGATGCTTGGCCAGCGCCGTATATGCTTGCTCCGAATCGCCAAGGCCCTTGCTCAGCGCCGCTTCGTGCTGGCCACCGGAGATCGCGGTAAAAACCGCATCGGCACTCGTTTGATAGCTTTGCGCCAGACGCCGGTACTCATCGAAATTGCGCCGATCGACGTCATCGATGATGGTGTCGTCGTAGGCTTTTTCCGGTTGCCGCAGACTGGTCCGGATCTGGTTGACCTCATCGCGCTGGTGCTGCTGATCACTGACCGCGCTGGACAGCAGTGCGCGCAGCTCGTCGGCTCTGGATTGCGCGTGTACGGACTGAATCTCGCCGAGCGCCTTGGTGCCCAGCAGCCAGACATCGCGCGTCTCGACCAAGGCATCCTGGATTTTGCTCATCTGGACCAGGGCCACGATGCCGAGCAACACCATCGCTGCCGTCAACAGACCAAAGCCGACCACATTGCGTTGGCCGACCGAATAATTGCGCATGCTCATTGTTTTTCTCCGCCGCCGAACTGGGCCTCTGTCGGCCGCTTAACACTAGCAGTCTTTTCCGCGAGCGCTGTTGACAGGCTATCGGCGCCGTGCCGGCTGACTTGAATGGCGAACGGGATAGCCTGCGCGGGCGGCAAAATCTTGCCGCCTTGAATCAACGGTCTCGGCGCCCGGCAGATTGAAGTGGATGGATGGCAGCGGGTGGCGGCTGGATGATGGGCTCGGTGACGGCCTCGATGACGGGCTCGGTGCGAACGGCGATGCCAGGAGCACTCGACCGCGATGAATCATCAATCCGAAGCGTACAGCCCGGCGCTGGCAGCGGCGTCATCGATGATCAGCCGATCACGGCCCTCGCGCTTGGCGCGATAAAGCGCCGCATCGGCCCGGGCCAGCGCCCGCTCGATGGTTTCCGGCGGTGTCACTGTGACCGCGCCCATGCTCAGCGTCAGGGTCGTGGCGTTGTCGGTTTGTGGCACCGCTTTCAGGCGCTCGGCAATGCGCTGACAGACACTGGTCGCTGCCGCCGGTGTTGTCGCCGGCAGCAACAGGGCAAACTCGTCGCCACCGAGTCGGCCGAACACATCACCGGCACGCAGGTTGGCCTGCACGGTCATCGCCAGTTGCTGCAGCGCCTGATCACCGCTGGCGTGACCGTGGTTGTCATTGATGCGTTTGAAGTGATCGAGATCGAACATCACCAAAGTCGCGGCAGCTTGCCGGGCACTGGTTTGCACCGCTTGCCAGGCCAAGGCCAGAAAATGGCTGCGACTGGCCGCGCCAGTCAGGGAATCAAATTGCGCCAGCTGGCGCAGTTGCTGCTGGGTCCGGACCAGCTCCTGCTCGGTGCGCTCAAAGGTCAGCACGAGAAACAGGCACAGCGTCAACACCACCGCGACGGCATTCCAGGCCATGCGCAGCAGCGCCGAGGCATCTTCAAAAAAAATCTCGTGGCCCGGCTCCAGAAAGAAACTGACAAAGGCGCGGTAGGTGAACAAGGCCGCCACGCCGAGCAGCACCAGCGCGTAAGCGCGCAGCGTGGCGTTGCGACGGCCGTCGCGCAGCCACATCAGCAGTGCCAGCAGATACAGATGGGCTGCGGCATACAACAGCGAGAACACGCCAACCTGCTGACCGGCCGTCGTGGTCAACACCGGCAGCAGCAACAGGGTCAGCAAACTGAGCGCCAGCAGACTGACATCCCAGCGCAATGACAGGCGCAATTGCTGCTGATAAAACCGGCGAAACCCCAGCGCAATCAAAAATGGCGCCGCCACCAGCAGTTGGCTGGCCAGCGGCCGGGCCAGACTCCAGACATCTTTCAAGGCAAACACGGCCAGGCCGGCAAGATAAGCCAGCATCGCCAGTGTCCAGAAACCAAAACCGGGGTACACGCGCCGACTGGCTCGGACATAGAGCATGACCGTTGCGGCCGTGGTCACGACGGCTGCCGCCAAAATCAGAACCGCACGAGCACTGAGATCCATGAGCCGACAACGTGATTCAGTTCACATAATTGCCGCAGAGCATACCCGAGTGCCGCCACCGTCAACATGGCTGTACAAAATTCGACAAATCCGCTGCACAAGGACACAAAGTGAGTGGTGCCTTGAAAAGCAAAACGCCCACCAGGTGGTGGGCGTTTTGGTACGACTTTGTAAAGTCCTTCTTGGTAAAGCTGCGGTGGCGGCTTACCAGGTCAGCTTCACGGTGTACTTGCCATTGGTGGCGCCAGTGCCACCGCTGTAGTACTTGACCCGGACGTAACGAACCGAGGCCGCCGTGGTGCTGTTGGTGTTGCTGGCGGTATCGACCGCACCGCTGCCATTTTCACTGGCGGCGACCTGGGTACCACTGCTGTTGTAGATGTACAGATCGTAGTCCGAGCTGGTGTTCGGTGTCAGCGTCGCGGTCAGCGTGGCGCCGGCCGGCAGCGTGACTTTGAAGTAATCGCTGTCAGTGCTGCTGCCCATGTTGCCGCTCATCGTCGTGCCGCTGGTGCTGACGCTGTTGGCCGCTGCCGTGCTGTCATTCGGCTCGACTTCGCTGCTGCCACCGCCGCCACCGCCGGTGCTGTACGACGCGGTGATGGTGACGCCCGAAAACGTCGAGTAGGCGCTCAGCAGAGCGTAGTAAGTGCCGGTCGACGGCGCGGCAATCGTGCAGCTCTCGGCACTGGTGCTACCTTCCGACTTGCAGTCATTCGACGACGAGGTCGGCGCGCTACCAAACTTGACGTACAGATCGGCATCGCCGCTGCCACCGGTGGTGACGAACTTCAGATTGCTGGCGCCAGCCGGCACGTCAATCTTGTAGTTCAGGCCCGAACCGGCCGCTGCACCCTGGCTACCGAGCGCAACGCCGTTGCTCAGCGTGGTGGTCGTCCCGCCACCGCCACCGCCGCACGCGGTGCCGGTAACACCGACCGCCGTCAGTGAGGCTTTGACGTCCGTGGCCGAATAGCCCAGATCGATCGCCGCTTTGCAGACGCCATCACCGGCCTGCTGGAAGGTGCTGCTGGAAGTCCAGTAGTTGTTGTTGGCGCGGTAATAGACTTCGAAGGCTTTCTTGACGTTCCAGCCCGCCGTGGTGGCCAGCCGGTAGAACGCGTGGTTGTACACGCCCGAGCTGTAGTGCACGTCCATGCCGCTGGTGTAATTGGCCACGTTCTTGATGGAGCGGCCATCGCAAGTCGGATCATCCATGCAGCGCATTTGACCCGAAGTCTTCTTGATCATCGAACCGATTTTCCAGTCGACGTTGCCGCCAACGTAGTAAATCGCCGCCATGCCGGCGATGTCCGAGAACGATTCGTTCAAGCCACCCGACTGCCCGCTGTAGGCGAGATTCGAGCGCGCTTCGGTAACACCGTGCGAAATTTCGTGACCGACCACATCCATCGAGACCAGCGGGTGGAAGCTGCTGCCATCGCCATAGGCCATGGTGCAATTCGACCAGAACGCGTTGTCGAGGCCGCTGTCGTAGTGACCGTACTGACGCAGCGTACCCGAGCAATGCGGATGCGGCGCGACGTTGAACCAGGTCTTGTACATCTCAACGGTTTTGGCGCCGTTGAACAGGATGTCGTTCAGCACGCCGTAGCCGCCGTTGACGGTGGCTTCGACGAAACGGTTGGCGGTCGTGGTGCAGGAAAACGATACCGGCGTGGTGCTGCTGGTGCTGGTGCCGTTGTTGGCGTTCATCACCCGGGTCGCGGTATTGCTCATCGAGCAGGTGCTACCGCTTTTGGTGACCATGGTGGCGCCGGCCAAACCGGTACCGCTGGTGCTGTGCTCGATCTGACCCATGCGGGCGTTGCCGCCGGGGCCGGAACCGGCTTCTTCGGTTTGCAGGTTGTCGTACTGGAACAGCACTTTGCCAGTGTTGGCATCGATGAACATCACCGGTTGTTTCGGCAGCTGGCCTTTTTTGCCTTTGCTGAAGAACGTCACCCGATAGGCCAGGCTGGCGCGGCCGTCATCGCCCTGGAAAATCATCAGTTCCGGTGCTTTCTCGTGCTCAACCGCCGGCAGCACTTGCGCTTGCTTCAAGGCATTGCGACCACCAACTTGCGGCTTCAGACCGAAAAAGGCTTGTTTGGCGCGGAGGCTGACAGCCTTGCCATCAAGCCGCGGCGTCACGCTGGTCACGTCGCGACCGAGGTTTTGGTACACGGTGCCGGAGACGAAAGTGAAAATACCGTTCTTGTCGCGGGTCGCGGTGTATTCCGCGCCCCAGACCGGCAGGCCACGGAAGGTTTGTTGACCGCGCTCAAGCCGCTCACCGCCGCCCAAGTTACGATCTGCCTTCAGCGCAAACGACTCGTCGCGGGCCAGCAGCGCGGTCATCGCGTTGCCGCCGCCGGACTTGGCCATGGCGGTCGAGGTTTGGCCGACGACATTGTTGCTGGCGAGGGTGTCGAGACTGAGCTCGACTCGGTCGGCAGACCAAGCCGGCGCACTGGCCGCCAGGGCCAGAGCGATGGCGGCTGCCATCTTGTTGTTCATGACTGACATTGCAGTGTTTCCCCGATGTTGTGTTGTAGGGTGCCCTGGGCCTCTCGGGTTGAGAGAACCGGGTTGACGCCAGCCTGCCGACGACATGCGACCAAAACCGACGCAGCCCAACCCAACGCCTACAACGCAAAGACGGGGGAAACGGAACCAATCCAGCCAGTATCAGCTGCATGCCCTTCCTTGGCGCAGTTGCTGGCAGTCGGCCTCCGCCTCCGGGTTATCTCCCGGTATGGCGAACCTCCATGACCGCTGCCGGGGGGCGAAACTAGGCCTGCTGGGGAGGTCAAAATGAGAACTGCGTCACATTGCTACGGTAAGATGACAACACCACCACAAAGCGATACATCTGCTGCGCTGCGCCATCGGCAGGGCCGTGGCGACCCGAGGGGCAGGCATTGCCCTCCTATATAAGACACATGTGCAATTAAGGAAGCTGGCGGGAAAACGGGAAAGCTTTTGCCCTGACCGGCGCGTTCAGCGAAAATAGCGCGCTTTTTCGCCAGCCCCCTGCGCCAGCTCATCGCCCCCGCTGCGCCGAGCCAAACTGAGACGCCCCTGATGCCCAGTCGTTTTGAGAAGGCCAATGCCATCCGTGCATTGGCAATGGACGCCGTTCAGAAAGCCAAATCCGGTCACCCCGGCATGCCAATGGGCATGGCAGATATCGCCGAAGTGCTGTGGAGCGACGCGCTCCGGCACAATCCCCAAAACCCGAACTGGCCGAACCGCGATCGCTTCGTGATCTCGAACGGTCACGGCTCGATGCTGCAGTACGCACTGCTGCACCTGAGTGGTTATGACGTCTCGCTCGATGATCTGAAAAATTTCCGCCAGCTGCATTCGAAAACGCCGGGCCATCCGGAATACGGTTACACGCCGGGCATTGAAACCACCACCGGCCCGCTCGGTCAGGGTCTGGCCAACGCGGTTGGCATGGCCGTTGCCGAAAAAATGCTGGCCGCGCAGTTCAACCGCGACGGCCACGCCATCGTCGATCACCACACTTATGTCTTCCTCGGCGACGGCTGCCTGATGGAAGGCATCTCGCATGAAGTGGCGTCACTGGCCGGCACCCTCGGCTTGGGCAAATTGATCTGCTTTTATGACGACAACGGCATTTCGATCGATGGCCATGTCGAAGGCTGGTTCACCGACGACACGCCGAAACGCTTCGAAGCTTACGGTTGGCAAGTGATCCCGAATGTCGACGGTCACGATGCCGACGAAATTCAAATGGCGCTGGCCACCGCGCGCGCCGAAACCAGCAAGCCGACGCTGATCTGCTGCAAGACCGTGATCGGTTTTGGCGCGCCGACCAAAGCCGGCAAAGAAGAATGTCACGGCGCGCCGCTCGGTGATGCCGAAATCGCCGGCGCCCGCGAGCAATTGAAGTGGCCGCACGCGGCGTTTGAAATTCCGTCCGCCATTTACGCCGCCTGGGATGCAAAAGAAAAAGGCCAGAAACTGGAAAGCGACTGGAACCATTGCTTTGCCGCCTATGCGAAAGCCCATCCGGACCTCGCTGCCGAATTCAGCCGTCGCATCAAGGGCGAGCTGCCAGCCGATTTCAGCGCCAAGGCCGATGCCTGGATCGCCGAAACCAACAGCAAAGCGGCCACCATTGCCTCGCGCAAAGCCAGCGAGAACAGCATCAACGCGCTGGCGCCGCACCTGCCGGAATTGCTCGGCGGCTCGGCCGATCTGGCCGGCTCCAACCTGACCATCTGGAAAGGCTCGAAAGGCGTCAGCAACGAAGATGCCAGCGGCAACTATCTGTATTACGGCGTCCGCGAATTCGGCATGAGCGCGATCATGAACGGCATCGCGCTGCATGGCGGTTTCATTCCGTATGGCGGTACGTTCCTGATTTTCATGGAATACGCCCGCAACGCCGTGCGCATGGCCGCGCTGATGAAACAGCGTTCCATTTTCGTTTATACCCACGACTCGATTGGCCTCGGAGAAGACGGCCCGACGCATCAGCCCATCGAGCAAATGGCCAATCTGCGCGGCACCCCGAACATGAGCCTGTGGCGGCCCTGCGACGCGGTTGAGTCAGCGGTAGCGTGGAAAGAAGCCTTGCTGCACAAGCATGGCCCGAGCGCACTGGTGTTCTCGCGCCAGAACCTGCCACATCAAACCCGGAACGACAGCCAGCTCAGCAATATCGCGCGCGGTGGCTATACCTTGAGCGATTGCGAAGGAACACCGGAGTTGATCCTGATCGCTACCGGTTCCGAAGTCGGCATTACCATGACCGCAGCGGCGACGCTGCGCGAAGCCGGCCGGCGCGTGCGGGTCGTCTCGATGCCGTCGACCAATGTGTTTGACCGGCAGGATGCGGCCTATCGCGAATCGGTGCTGCCGTCGTCGGTGCGCAAACGCATCGCCGTTGAAGCCGGCCATGTCGATGGCTGGTACAAATACGTCGGGCTCGACGGCCGCGTAATCGGCATGACCACGTTTGGCGAAAGCGCGCCCGGCGACAAGTTGATGGCGCAGTTCGGTTTCACCGCCGAGCACGTCGTCACCGTCGCCCGCGAACTGCTGGCCTAATCGCATCACGGTCGTGGCCACTCAGCGGTGGTCAAGACCGAACATGGTTTTGTTTGTCTGAAGATGGTTTTTTTGTCTGAAGATGGTTTCGTTTGTTGTGTTTGTCTTATCTGAATTGCAGTCAGGAGCGCTTTGCAATGGCAATCAAAGTCGGTATCAATGGTTATGGTCGTATTGGTCGCACCGTCCTGCGGGCGATTTATGAACACGCCCGTCGTGACGAGATCATCGTCACCGCCATCAATACCTCACACCCGATCAAGGATGAAGCCTTTTTTACCCGTTTTGACACCGTGCATGGCCGCTTCAATGCCGACGTGACCTGCGACGAGAACAACATCTACGTCAATGGCGATCGCATTCGGGTGTTCGCCGATCGCAATCCGGCCAATCTGAAATGGTCCGATGCCGGCGTTGATATCGTGTTCGAATGCACCGGCAAATTCACCAGCAAGGAAGCCGCATCGGCCCATTTCACTGGCGGCGCCAAAAAAGTCCTGATCTCGGCCCCGGGTGGCGAAGATGTCGATGCCACCATTGTTTATGGCGTCAACCATGGTTTGCTGAACAGCGGCATGACCGTGGTCTCGAACGCGTCGTGCACCACCAACTGCCTGGCACCGGTGGCAAAGGTACTGAACGAACTGGTCGGCATCGAAAACGGCCTGATGACCACCGTGCATGCCTACACCAACGATCAGAACATCGTCGATGGTCACCACAAGGATCTGCGCCGCGCCCGCGCTGCTGCGCAAAATATCATCCCGACCAAGACTGGCGCCGCCAAAGCGGTCGGTCTGGTGCTGCCGGAACTGAATGGCAAACTCGACGGCTTCTCGATGCGGGTACCGACTGCCAATGTCTCGGTAGTCGATCTGACTTTTGTTGCCAAACGCGATACCAGCAAAGACGAAATCAACGCCGCGATGAAAGCGATGGCCGCCGGTGCCATGAAAGGTGTGCTGGCTTACAACGACGAACCGCTGGTCTCGGTCGATTTCAACCACACCCCGTTCTCGTCGATTTTTGACGCGACCCAGACCAAGGTCAACGGCCGTCTGGTCAAGGTGCTGGCCTGGTACGACAACGAATGGGGTTTCAGCAACCGCATGCTCGACACCGCAATTGCGATGATGAAGGCCAAATAGTTCGTTTACGGAAAACCACATGAACGTTATCAAGATGTCCGATCTGGATCTGCACGGCAAACGCGTGTTGATCCGGGAAGATCTGAATGCACCGATTCAGGACGGCAAGATCAGTTCGGCGATTCGGCTCGAAGCTTCGCTGCCGACCATCCAGCTGGCCCTCGACAAAGGCGCCAAGGTGCTGGTGATGTCGCACCTCGGCCGGCCGACCGAAGGCGAACTGAAGCCGGAAGATTCCTTGGCACCGATTGTCGACTGGTTTCGAAGCCGGTTGAGCGTGCCGGTGCGGCTGACCAGTGATTACCTCAATGGGGTCGAAGCCAACACTGGCGAAGTCGTCTTCCTCGAAAATGTCCGTTGCAACAAAGGCGAGAAGAAAAACAGCGACGAACTGGCAAAGGCTTATGCCGCGCTTTGCGATGTCTATGTCGGTGATGCGTTCGGCACCGCCCACCGCGCCGAGGCGTCGACCCATGGCGTCGCCAAGTTCGCCAAGATTGCCTGTGCCGGTCCGCTGATGGCCGCCGAAATCGAAGCGCTGACGAAAGCGCTGACCGCCCCGAAACGGCCGCTGGTCGCGATTGTCGGCGGCTCGAAAGTCTCGACCAAACTGACCATACTCGAAGCGCTGGCGCAGAAAGTGGATCAGCTGATCGTCGGTGGCGGCATTGCCAATACCTTCCTCGCCGCCGCCGGTTTCCCGGTCGGCAAGTCGCTGTACGAAGCCGATCTGGTCGAACAGGCGAAAACGCTGATGGCGCAAGCCAAGGCGCGCGGCGCGGATATTCCGGTGCCGGTCGATGTGGTGGTCGGCAAGAAGTTCGATGCCAACGAACCGGCCGTCGTGAAAGCGGCAAAAGACGTCGCCGCCGACGACATGATTTTTGATATCGGCCCGGAAACTCGCAAACAATTTGCCGCGCTGCTGCAGAAAGCCGGTTCAATCGTCTGGAACGGCCCGGTTGGCGTCTTCGAGTTCGACCAATTTGGTGAAGGCACCAAGGCGCTGTCACTCGCCATAGCGGACTCGCCGGCATTTTCGTTGGCCGGTGGTGGCGACACGCTGGCGGCGGTCGACAAGTACGGCATCAACGACAAGCTGTCGTATATTTCAACCGGTGGCGGCGCTTTCCTCGAATTTCTGGAAGGCAAGGAATTGCCAGCGATTGCGATTTTGATCGAACGGGCAAAGTGATCGGCACCCAATGACTTACCGAATGGAGAGGAGATAACGAAATGGCACTGATTACCCTGCGGCAATTGCTCGACCATGCCGCCGAGCACAACTACGGCGTTCCGGCGTTCAACGTCAACAACCTGGAACAAATGCGCGCGGTGATGGAAGCGGCCAATGCGGTCGACGCTCCGGTAATCATCCAGGCCTCGGCTGGCGCCCGCAAATATGCTGGCGCACCGTTTCTGCGCCACCTGATCTTGGCGGCGATTGAAGAGTTTCCGCATATCCCGGTGGTCATGCACCAGGATCACGGGGTCTCGCCGGCGGTCTGTCAGCGCTCGATTCAGATGGGCTTTTCCTCGGTGATGATGGACGGCTCGCTTGGCGAAGACGGCAAGACCCCGAAAGACTATGACTACAACATGCGCGTGACCAAGCAGGTGGTCGAACTGGCGCACTCTTGTGGCGTCTCGGTTGAAGGGGAAATCGGCTGCCTCGGCTCACTGGAAACCGGCATGATGGGTGAGGAAGATGGTCACGGCGCCGAAGGCGCGCTCGATCATTCGCAGCTGCTGACCGATCCGGAAGAAGCCGCGCGCTTCGTCAAGGACACCGGCGTTGACGCACTCGCCATTGCCATCGGCACTTCGCACGGGGCTTACAAATTCACCCGGCCGCCGACCGGCGACATTCTCGCCATCGGCCGCGTCAAAGAAATCCACGCCCGCATTCCGAACACTCACCTCGTCATGCACGGCTCGTCGAGCGTGCCGCAGGACTGGTTGAAAATCATCAACGAGTACGGCGGCGATCTCGGCGAGACCTACGGCGTGCCGGTCAGCGAAATTCAGGAAGCGATCAAGCACGGTGTTCGCAAGGTCAATATCGATACCGATTTGCGCCTGGCTTCGACTGGTGCCATTCGCCGCTTCCTGGCCAAGAACCCGAAAGAGTTTGATCCGCGCAAATTCCTCGCCGAATCCACCAAGGCGATGCTGGGCATCTGCAAAGAGCGTTACGAGCAGTTCAATTGCGCCGGTCAGGCCTCGAAAATCAAGGTGCTGAGTCTGGACGCGATGACCACGCGTTACGCCAAAGGCGAGCTGGCTGCCAAGGTGAACTGAGCGGGATCGCACACGGTCCAAAGCAAGGGCCCGCTAAGTCCGCGTTAATCGACACCCCGTCATGATGGCGGGGTGTTGTTTTTTTCCAGTACGGTTGTTGTGTTCATTATTTTTTTTCTGGGTTGGTAGCGTGTCATGAGCAAACTGGTTTCGTTTCTTCGTCAGCTGTTGCAAGCAGGAGTCCCGCTACGGGCGGCGCTGCTGACGGTATTGGTCGAAGCGATATTGCTGGCCGACATGCTGCCCGATAGTGCCGGCGCCAACCCGACGACCGTCGCGTTCAGTGTCATGGCGCTGCTGGCCTATGCTTCGATGTATCTGGCCGTTGCCCTGCTGCCGGCTTGGTTGCTGAATCGATTCAAACTGCCGCGCGCTGCCGCCGTCTGGTTCTGGTTGCTGGCCGGCATCGTGTTTGTGCTGACCCTGATCGACAGCCGGCTGTATCCGATTTATGGCTTCCATCTGAACGGCTTTGTCCTGAATCTGGTGCTGACGCCGGGCGGGATTGATTCGCTCGGCGGCGATGCGATGAGTTTCATCAGCATGAGCGCACAAGTGACGGCACTGCTGTTGCTGCCGCTGCTGCTGCTGTGGTTGGCGGCACGACGCATCAGTCAGCGTTGGCTGAATGCCCGCGTCTGTCGTTATGGCGTCATCGTGCTGATCGTGGCGCTGCTCGGTGAGCGCATTATTTACGGTATTGCCGATCTGCGCGGTCCCGGTACCGTGTTGACCGTTGCCAACAGTTTTCCGATGTATGACAAAACCTATTTCCGCAGTTTTGGCAAACGCATCGGGTTGGCTCAGCGGCCCAATGTGAAGGTCGACGGCCCGAGCGTCAGCGGTCGACTGCATTATCCGCAGCGGCCCTTGCAGGTCACTGTACCGGCACAGCGTTACAACGTGATCTGGCTGGTTGCCGAATCGCTGCGTGCCGATATGCTGGATCCGGACATCATGCCGGCGACCTGGCACGCCGCGCAGCGCGGTCGCCAGTTCCGTCAACATTTCAGTGGCGGCAATGGCACCCGCATGGGCATGTTCTCGCTGTTCTACGGCTTGCCCGGCAATTACTGGTTCAGTTTTCTCGGCGAGCACCGCAGTGCGGCCGTCATCGATGTGCTGCAGCAACAGCACTATGAAATGCAGCTTTTCACCGCGCAGTCGTTCACCTACCCGGAATTCGATCGGACCATTTTTGCCAATATCGACAGCAACCGTCTGCACGTTGATGACAAGGGCGAAGGCTGGGAACGGGATCGGCGCAATAGCCAGCGTTTGATCGAACAATTGCAACAGCGGCACGCGGAGCAGCCACTGTTCCTGTTCAATTTCTTCGAGTCCACCCATGCTCGCTACACCTTCCCGGATGACGCGGCGATCCGGCCGGATTATCTGCGCGAATTCAATTACGCCCGTATGGATGTCGATTCGTTCAAACGCGACATCAACGGCATTCGCGATCGCTATGTCAATTCCGCGCGGGCGCTGGATCAGGCACTGGCGCCGCTGTGGGCGTACATGGAACAGGAAAAGCTGTTCGACAATACCGTGGTCGTATTCACCGGCGACCACGGCGAAGAGTTCATGGACAGCGGTCGCTGGGGCCACAACTCGGCCTTTGTCCCGGCCCAGCTGCACGTGCCGCTGGTGCTGTGGCTGCCAGGCGAGTCAGCGGCAGTCGATGATCGGCTGTCGGCACACATGGATGTTGTGGCGACACTGATGCCGCGACTGGGTGTACAGAATCCGGTCAGCGATTACAGCCTCGGTTTTGATTTGCTGGCCGCCCCGGCGCGCCAGCAGGTGCTGGTCTCCGATTGGGATCGGGTTGGCTATCTGGATGCCGATTACATCCTGACGCTGCCGCTCAGCACCGATGCCGGGTTCCGGCCGCAGGTCACCGATGGCCGTGGTCAGGCGGTCAGCGACGAGGCCGCCGATGCCGCCTTGCTCAGCCGTCAACGCGCCATGCAACAGGTGATGCACGACATCAGCCGGTTCTACCGCGCACCGGACGAAACGCCGGTGTTACACTAAGCTGATGCGGGCTCTGACCAGCCCGAACCTCCCTTACCCGTGACGCAAACAACGATACGATGACTGGCAAAAAGCCCTTCTCCATGATCCGCAATTTTCATCTGGCGGATTGGTTCACCCTCGGCAATGCTTTCTGCGGCATGGGTGCCGTGTTCGCTGCCATGGCCTTCCTGCAGACCCAGCAGCGCGATTACCTGCTGCTGGCCGCCGGCTTCATTCCGCTGGCGCTGGTCTTCGATATTCTCGACGGCCGCATCGCCCGCTGGCGTCAGGAACAATCGGCCATGGGCCGCGAACTCGACTCGCTGGCCGACATCATTTCGTTCGGCGTTGCGCCGGCGGCCATTGCCTACAGCAGCGGCATGCATGGCCTGTGGGATGCGCTGATTCTGCTCTGCTTTGTCGCCTGCGGCGTCAGCCGGTTGGCGCGCTACAACATCACCGCCGAGGCGATGAGCGAAGAAGCTGGCAAAGTGAAACATTTTGAAGGCACACCGATTCCCAGTTCGACCTTGCTGGTGGTCGTACTGGCAGCAGCGGCCGGTCAGGGCAACCTCGGTGATGCACTGTGGTTCGGCCAATGGCAACTCGGCCCCGGCGTGCTGCATCCGCTGGTGCTGATGTTTGCGCTGTCGGGTTCGCTAATGATCAGCACGATCAAGATTCCGAAGCTGTAAGGCAAAAACCGGAACGCAATGTCCGGTAGCGCGTCGCCGCGCAGGTCACAGCGGCGATTGCAAACAGCAGAGAGTGCGTTAAAGACCTGAAGCATTTTCGAAACGCCAGCTGGCACTGCCTGCTGGCGTTTTTGTTTTCAACGCTGGTGTTCCGGTTTTTCCTGAACCGCTCATTGCCTATTCGCGCGTTCACGATTCGATTCGCGCTTTTCCTGTTCGCCTTTTTTTGCTTCGCACCTTCCTGCTATGCACGCTCCAGTTTTGCCCAGCGCATCTTGCTGACGTCGTTCTGTTCGCGGCATCACAGGCAGCGCACCAGCCACTCACGCATCTTTTCGATGCCACCGGCAACAATTCGAATTGCCGTATACACCGCCAACTTCGGTATCGAATCGTAGCCTTTTGTATCGCCCTGTCGCTGGCGCAGGGCCTTTCCTGTCGATTGGCTCCCGAATTGTGTTTTTCCCCGGCACAACGCTTGACAGTAGTCGGCACTCTCTCCCATTTTCTGTTCCGCACACCAGCGGAGGGGTCGGTGGGCAGTGGCAGCTCGCACGCGGAATGGCGAGCGGCTGCCGCTATAACCGGCCCATCTGCTGGCTTGGTCGCGACATCCTGTGCGCTGCATCAGGCTGTGCTCCCGAATCGGTCGTTGGGCTGATCACAAAAAAATCGAGGGAGACAGTCATGTTCCGTAAACCCATGCTCTGGTTGGCAGCGCTGCTGCTGGCCAGCGGCGCCAATGCCCAGCAAGTCAATAGCGATCTGTCGGTCGAGCTGCAACCGGTACGCACCAGCTTGAACGCCAGTGATGACGTCGAATTCACGGTGCAAATCACCAACAACGGTCGCCGTTCTGTACGCCTGTTGAAGTGGGACATTCCCGGTGAAACCGATGAAGCGTCGTTCTTTTCAGTCAATCGCGATGGTCGCGACGTGCTGTATATCGGCAAGCATTACAAACGCGGTGCGCCGGCCGCAGCCGACTATCTGGTATTGAAAGCAGGCGAGACACTGAGCCGGAAAATCGATCTGTCGACCCAGTTCGATTTCACCGTCACCGGCAACTACAACATCCAATACGCGCCGCAGCATTTCCTGCCGATCGATCGTGGCAGTCTGGCTGCCAACAAGGCCGGCGCCGAGCAGGTTGCCGGCATCGGCACCTCGCCGTCAGTGACCATCTGGGTGCAAGCCGCCAGCGAATCGCTGATTGAAAAACAACTCAGTGAAAAAGTGCAGACCGGTCAGGTCGTGATGCAAAGCGTGGGCTACTCGAGCAATTGCAGCACATCGCGTCGCAGCACCATCGCCAGCGCCGTCAACGCCGCCAACACCATGGCGACCAATGCCAAGAGCTATCTGCAGAACACTGCCACCGCCAATCGCTCGAGCAGCAAGCGTTACAAAACCTGGTTTGGCTCCTACACCAGCTCACGCTGGACCACGGCGACCAACCATTTCGTCAACATCGATGATGCGCTCGACACCAAACCGCTGGTGTTCGACTGCGGCTGCACCGACAGCGCTTATGCGTACGTCTATCCGACCCAACCGTACAAGGTGTATCTGTGCTCGGCATTCTGGAGCGCACCACTGTCCGGCACCGACTCCAAGGGCGGCACCATTGTCCATGAGCTGAGCCACTTCAATGTGGTCGCGGCAACCGATGACCGCGCTTACGGTCAATCGGCCGCCAAGAGTCTGGCCATCAGCAACCCGACCGGCGCGCTCGACAATGCCGACAGCCATGAGTACTTCGCGGAAAACACCCCAGCCCTGCCCTAAGCTGTAGCGGGAAACGAGCCCGACCGTCACCACGGTCGGGCTTTTTTATTGCCGATAAATGCCAATCCCTCACTCGGTTAGGCCGTTGCTTTCTGAAAACGGCTAAGCCGCTACCGTGCTCGCTAGACTGCCCCTCCCCTGTCGAGGAGTCACTGCCATGGCGATCGCACCATCGATGCAAAGCTATCTGCATCGGCAAGGCGTGCAGTACTCGCTGCTGCCGCATCCCTACGCCGAGCGCAGCGCCCGGGCGGCATCCTGTTGTGGCGTACCGCTGGAACAGATGATCAAGGCGGTGCTGGTGCAGGATCAAGATGGTCAACATCTGCTGGCGTTGATCCCGGCCGACCGCCAGCTCAGCCTGTTTCATCTGTCACAGCATTTGGGCCGGCATTTTCAGCTGGTTGATGAAAACGACGTGGTGCAATGCTTTTCCGACTGCGATAACGGCGCGGTGCCGGCACTGGGCGCCGCCTACGATATCGAAACCGTGATCGACGACAGTTTGCGCCGCAAAACCACGGTCTATCTCGAAGCCGGCGATCACGAAGATTTGATCCAGTTAACCCAGGAACAATTCCGCTCGCTAACCCACGACTGCGTCTGTGGCTATTTCAGCATCAGCAGCCAGACTGGCGCGCGGCTATTTGCGGAATAGCGATGCGGAAATAGCGTTGCTGAAAGGCGACACGGTATAGCGTCGGCGCTATCTCCGCTCGCCCAGCCGCTTGCCGCACTTCAGCGCAGCAACCCTTCGTCGCGCAACCAGGCCAGGGTATCCGCCAGCAATTGCGCGGGCGGCGTCGGCTGATAACCCAGATCGGTGATAGCACGTGAGCTGTCACAGCGCACTTGCGAACAGACGATCCGCGCGCCCTCCCGAGTCACATCCGGCACCTTGTTGGTCACGGCGGCAGCGGTTTCCTTGATCGCGCCGACCAGATAGATCAGCGGCGCCGGTAACGGCCGGGTTGGCACCGGTACGCCAAGCGCTGCACCAGCCTGCTGCAGCAACTCCAGAAACCGGATTTCATCACCACCCAGAAAATAATTCATGCCGACGGCACCATACCGGACCGCGGCCAGATGCGCTTTTGCCACCTCGCGGACATCGGCAAACATGCCCGAGCCCGGCGGCACGCCCGGCAGTTTTTTGGCCGCCGTCAGCAGGAACAGCCGCGCCCAATTGTTGGTGTCAAACGGGCCGAGGATATGACCGGGATTGATGAAGCTTGCCGACAATCCGCGCGAAATACCGGCGCGCACTTCTTCTTCCGCCAGCGCCTTGGTCTGGTAGTAATGAATGGGCGCTTGCTTACCCAGCGGCGCGCTGTGTTCGTTGACAACATCATCGCGCAGACCAAACGCCGCAATCGAGCTGGTGTGAATAAACCGTTTGGCGCCAACCGCTAACGCCGCGTTGACCATGTTGCGGGTACCGATGACATTGGTCTGGTATTGCTGCACACGTTCGCGTGGCCAGATGCTGGTATCGCCGGCAACATGAAACACGGCATCGACACCGGATGGGATCAGCTGCGCCAAGCGCGCCACATCATCGAGCTCGCCTTGCACTTTCTCGACCGGAAAGCGGTCGAGAAAGCCGGCGCGCGCCGGCTGCCGGCACAACGCCCGCACCTGCCAGCCTCGCTCGGTCAGCAGCTTGACCAGATTGGTACCGACAAAACCGGTGGCGCCGGTCACAAATGCCGTCAGGCTCGCCATGTCCACTCCGATTTCTTCACGAGGCTAACTTTGTTGCTGCCTCGCTGGCCAAGTGGCCGAGAAGCCACTATCTTGCCAGTTTCCAATGTTCCCGTGATGAGCCTGTCATGTCGCGACTGATGTACGGATTGTTTCTGTGGTTTGGATTGTGCCAACTGGCCCACGCCGATGGCGTACTCGATGGTCTGTGGGTTGGCATCTACTCCAGCGGACCGCAGTTTACCGAAACCGATAACGTCGGCTTCTCGGTGGTGCTGGAAAGCCAGGGCGATGCCATCAGCGGCCGGCTGATCGAAGTGCAGACCTTTGGTGGTGAACCCGCGACCGGCCTTGGCGCCGCACTGAGCGGCACCATGACCAATGATGTGGTCAGCTTGATCAAGAAATACGATGGCAGTGGTGGCGTCAACCATTCGGTGCATCTGCAGCTGAGCTACAGCGAGGGCGACCCGACCTCCGACGATCTGGTCGATGGCGACATGCTCGATGGCGAATGGTTCATCGATGCCAAGACCAGAGGCCAGGTCCGGTTGTTCCGTTTGCAATGATCGGCGACTACCCGCCTGACGGCCGGTGTTAACCGTCGGTATTGACTGACGAAAAAAAAGGACGGTGAACCGTCCTTTTTTTTGCCTGCCGCGTTCAGTACAACAAACGCGCCCGGATCGTGCCCGGAATTGCTTTCAGTTTTTCGAACGCCAGATCACTCGACTCCTGATCAATGTCGGTCACAACATAACCGATCTCGGCATTGGTCTGCAGATACTGCGCCGAGATGTTGATATCGCCGTCGGCGAAAATATTGTTGACCTGACGCAGGATGCCCGGTTCGTTGCGGTGAATGTGCAACAGCCGGTGTTTGCCGACGTGGGTCGGCAACGAGACTTCCGGGAAATTGACCGCCGACAGCGTTGAACCGTTGTTGCTGTATTTGACCAGCTTCTCGATCACTTCCATGCCGATCGCCGCTTGTGCTTCCTGGGTCGAGCCGCCGATATGCGGAGTCAGGATGACGTTGTCGAATTCACGCAGTGGCGAGACAAATTCATCCTTGTTCGACTTCGGCTCTTTCGGAAACACGTCAATCGCGGCGCCGCCGAGATGTCCGCTTTTCAGTACGCCATACAGGGCTTCAATATCAATTACGGTACCGCGCGAGGCGTTGATCAGCAGCGCGCCCGGTTTCATCTTGGCCAGTTGGCTGGCACCGATCATGTTTTTGGTCTGCGCGGTTTCCGGCACATGCAGGGTCACTGCGTCGGCGGTCGCCAACAGCTCGTCCAACGTCGACACCGGCTGGGCATTGCCGAGTGCCAATTTGTTCTCGACATCGTAGTAGCGCACCTTCATGCCGAGATTTTCGGCCAGGATACCGAGCTGGGTGCCAATGTGACCGTAACCGATGATGCCGAGCGTTTTGCCGCGCGCTTCAAAGCAGCCGTTGGCCGCTTTCTGCCATTCGCCGCGATGCGCCGCCGCACTTTTTTCCGGCACCCGGCGCAAGAGCAGAATGATTTCGCCGAGCACCAGTTCGGCGACCGAGCGGGTATTGGCGAACGGCGCATTGAACACCGGAATGCCCAAGCTCTGGGCGGCATCCAGATCAACCTGATTGGTACCAATGCAGAAACAGCCGACCGCATTGAGCTTGGTCGCTTTCGCGAGCAGCTCGGCCGTCAGCTGGGTATTGGAGCGAATACCGACAAAGTGGGCCTGGGCCAATTCGGCTTCGAGCTGATCCGGTGGCAGCGACTTCTCGAAATAACCGATGTTGGTGTAGCCATCGGCTTTCAGGTAATC
Source organism: Permianibacter fluminis (assembly GCF_013179735.1). NCBI lineage: Bacteria > Pseudomonadati > Pseudomonadota > Gammaproteobacteria > Pseudomonadales > Pseudomonadaceae > Permianibacter > Permianibacter fluminis. Next base: position 224,631 of record NZ_JABMEG010000001.1, read on the forward strand.
GACGGCCTTGGCATGAATGCCTTCCAGCAGCAGGAAGCGGATGCGCTCCTTGCCCAGCGACTGACGGGTGCTCACGGTGAACCTCACAGGACGGAAACGGCGGGAAATTGAGGCCGACTTTCGCACGTTTAGACGTCCGTTGCAAATTGGCGCTGCAGTGCAGCATTTACACCGGTTGTCAGCTTTCTTGCCAATTTCATAACAGGCGCACACAATAGCCGCCTTGGGACGGAGCCCAACGGCAAGCAAAGGAAAAAGGGGACCCCTCGTATGCGTCACGCCACTCGAATTTTCACCCGTCGCCTGTGCGCCAGCCTGGCTGCACTGAGCCTCCTGACCGCCTGCAGTGGCATCCAGCCGCTGCCGAGCGCGGCCCCGCATCAACCGTTCACCACTGACCCCGGCCAGTACCAGTACCTGATTGGCCCGGGCGATGGTCTCAGCATTTTCGTCTGGCGCAACCCGGACGTCAGTTCCAGCGTCACGGTGCGGCCGGATGGCCGCATCACCACTCCGCTGGTCGAAGACGTCATGGCCGCCAACAAGACCCCGACCCAGCTGGCCCGGGATCTGGAAAAAGCGCTCGGTTCCTATATCAAGGACCCTATCGTCACCGTCACCGCGACCGGCTTTGTCGGCCCGTATTCCGAGCAGGTCCGGGTAGTGGGTGAGGCCGCCAAGCCGCAATCGCTGTCCTACCGCCAGAACATGACCCTGCTCGACGTGATGATTGCCGTCGGCGGGCTGACCGAATTTGCTGATGGCAATGACGCCCTGGTGGTTCGCATCGTTGGCGGCAAGCAGCAGCAATACAGCGTTCGGCTGGAAGACCTGATCAAGGACGGCGACATCAGTGCCAACGCCGAACTGTTGCCCGGCGACGTCATCATCATTCCCGAAGCCTTCTTCTGATTTTTCGCCGCTGGTACGCATCGGAAGCGACTCGCCAGCGGCCCTGACTTGCACGGAACGCACACATGCAGGACGTCATTGAGCAAATCCTCAGTTATCTGCGCGGGATCTGGCGCCAGCGCTGGTATGCCTTGCTGGTTACCTGGTCGGTTTGCATCGCCGGCTGGGCCTTTGTCATGCACATGCCGGATCAATACCAGGCCACCACCCGGGTCCAGGTCGATACCTATTCGATGCTGCAACCGCTGCTGAGCGACATGACAGTGCCGGTCGCCGCACCGGAACGGGTCCGTCAGCTGCAGCAAACCATTCTGGCCCGGCCGAATCTGGAAAAAGTGATCCGCTCGTCCGATCTGGATCTGAAAGCCACCAACGAAACCGAATTCGAAGAGCTGGTCAAGGAACTGGAAGAAAGCATCCAGTTCCGCCGTGCCGGCAACAACGATCTGTATTCGATCAGCTATCAGGCCGATGACCCGACCCAGGCCAAACGGGTTGTGCAGTCGTTGCTGAATCTGTTCATCGAACAGGCGCTCGGCGATTCCCGCCAGGACACCGACAGCGCCCAGCGTTTTCTCGACAATCAAATCGACGAATATGCGCAGAAATTGCAGGACGCGGAAAACCGCCTGAAAGAATTCAAACGGAAAAACCTCGGCCTGATGCCGGAGCAGGGCAAGGACTACTACCAGCGTCTGCAGGAAGCCCGGCAAGCCGTGGAAGAGGCGCAACTGGAGCTGCGGCAATCGGAAAACCTGGCCAACGAATTGCGCCGCCAGTTGCAAGGCGAAGACCCGACCTTCGGCATGGTCACCGCACCGAAAGTCAGCGCCAATATTCCGGAGCTTGATGGTCGCATCAGCCGCCTGCAACAACAGCTCGACGAGCTGCTGACCCGGTTCACTGACAAACACCCGGACGTGGTCAACACCCGCGCCCGCATCACCGAACTGGAAAACCAGAAAGCCGAAGCAATCAAGGCTGGTGGCGGTTTTACCAACAACGGCCCGATCGATACCAATCCGGTTTACCAACAGCTGAAAATCTCGCTGAGCGAAGCGGAAGCACGCAGCGCCTCGCTACGCACCAAGGTGGCGGACTACCAGGCACGTGCCACCGAGCTCGACAAAAAAGTATTCATTTTGCCGCAGGTGGAAGCCGATCTGGCTGGTCTGAACCGCAACTACGATGTCACCAAAGACAACTACGACAAACTGATCGCCAAACGCGAGCAGGCGCGTATTTCCCAGGATCGCGATCAGAACACCAGCGACGTCAAATTCCAGGTCATCGACCCGCCGCGGGTACCGCCGGAGCCGAGCGGTCCGAACCGGCCGCTGCTGCTGTCCGGCGTGCTGGCTGGTGGACTCGGCGTCGGTTTCGCCGTGGCGCTGCTGATTTCGCAAATCTTGAGTACGTTCGACAATCCGAAAATGCTGACCCAGGCGCTGCAGGTGCCGGTGCTCGGCACCGTGTCGATGGTGCTCAGTCCGCGCGCGGAAAGTATTCGCCGGATGAAGAACTGGGTTTTCCTCGGGCTCGGGCTCGCGTTGTTACCGGTTTACGGAGGACTGCTGTACATGCAGACCGCCGGCCGCGCGTTACTCGGCTCATGATGTGAGGACAGGCAAATGGATTTGATCGAACGCGCTGCCGCCCGTCTGGCCCAGCAAGAAAACAAAACCAGCAAAACCGAAGCGGAAAATGTCGTCGACGCACGGGAAGAAGCGCCGCCACGCCCGGTAGCGGTGCTGCACCGCTCGGAAGAGCACGGCCTGCCGCTGCTGAAACTGGATGAAGAGCGACTGCGCCAAGCCGGCATGGTGGTGCCGGACAGCACCCGCAGCAAAATCAAGGAAGAGTATCGCCATATCAAACGGCCGCTGCTGATGAACGCAGCCGGAAAGGGCACCAGCGTGCTCAAGCACGCCAACCTGATCATGGTGACCAGCTCGCACCCGGGCGAAGGCAAGACCTTCACTGCGGCCAATCTGGCGCTCAGTATTGCCGCCGAACGCGACAAGACCGTGCTGCTGGTTGACGCAGACGTGGTGCGCCCGTCATTGGGTGCCCTGCTCGGTTTCAGCGCCGAAAAAGGTCTGGTTGATCATTTGATCGACCCGACGCTCGATCTCGGCGACTTGCTGATCAAAACCGAACTGCCGACGCTGACCATTCTGCCGGCTGGCACGCCGCACCATTTGTCGACCGAATTGCTGGCCTCGACCGCGATGCAGCAGTTGACCGAACAACTGTCCAGCCGCTATCGCGATCGCATCGTGATTTTTGATTCGCCGCCGCTGCTGCCGACCACCGAGTCCTGCGTGTTGGCGCATCTGATGGGCCAGATCGTGATTGTGGTCGAAGCGGAACGGACCACCCGCTCCGATGTTCGCGAATCGCTGGAGCGGCTCGGCGCACTGCCGGAAACCGCGGTCGGTTTCGTGCTGAACAAAACCCGGCACGAAATGGACCCCGGCTATTACGGCTATGGCTACGGGTACGGGTACTGAGCCCATGCGTGGCGCCCGCCCTTTCGCTCTGTCGTTGCTGCCGCTGTTCCTGCTTGTCCCTGCCGCTCAGGCTGGGCACTGGGATTTCACGCCGACGATTTCCCTGCGGGAGATCTACTCCGACAACATCGGCCTCAGCGAAACCGATCCGCAGAGCGACTGGGTCACCGAACTGACCCCGGGCTTCACCCTGCGCGGCCAGAGCGACGCGTTCCGGATGAACCTGAATGCCTCGTCGCAGAACCTGTATTACCACGATGCCGCCATTGCCGATGGTGATCACACCCAGAGCAATCCGCAGCTGACCTTGAGCTCCACCACCACCTTGCTGCCATCGCTGTTCTATGTCGATATCGGCGGCAGCGCCGGGCAGCGGCTGGTGTCGGACAGCAATCGCGGTTCCTACGACAACATCGCGCTGTCTGGCGATCGCACCGATTATTCGACCTATACCATCGCGCCGTATCTGCGTCACCGTGCCCGCAACGGCATTTTCTTTGAAGCGCGGGCCGAGCGTGGCGTCAGCGAATTTGATCGCGATGATCCAAACCGCAACGACGTATTGCACGACGCCACCACCGAGAACTATCGGGTTCGGCTGGACAATCAAGCCATGAACACCGGTCTGCACTGGAGCGTGGTCGGCACACGTCGATACATTGATCGAAAATCGGAAACGCTGGCCGATCCGGATTTTCGCAGCGCCCAGATTGATCTGAGCTACCAGCTCAGCACCACCCTGGCGGTGTTGGGTCGGGCCGGCCGCAGTGAAAGCGAGTTGGGTGGCTTCGACAGCGATCGCAATGGCGATTACAGCGCCGGCGGTTTCCAATGGTCACCCAATCGCCGGTTCAATTTGTCGGCGCTGGCTGGTAGTGGCTACAGCGATGCCGAAATGAACTGGAAGCCCAGCCGTCGAACTGATTTTTCGCTGGGTTATCGCGACACCGATATCGGTTTGGTTGCCGGCCCGAGCTGGCGCGCCAGCGCGAAATTTCGTGGCCGTTCGCTGACCAGTTCCTTGAGCTACAACGAAGAAGTGACCACCGAGCAGCAATTGGTGCTCGACCACACGGAGTTCGTTCCATTTATCGACCAGAATGGCAACCCCGTAATTGATCCAGTCACCCATCAAGTGCTTGGTCAGAACGTCAACTTCTTTGCCATCGCTGACGATGAATTCGAGCGCCACCGTGGCGCCCTGAGTACGGTCTGGAAAGCGCGTCGCGCTACGATCAACCTCACCTTGTCGAAAGAAGACCGCCAGTACCTGGTCCGTGATGAACTCGACAATGAAAGTTACGGCGGTGCGATCAACTTCAGCTGGCCACTTGCAGCCGGTACCAGCCTGCTCAGTCAGTACCGTGAGCAGCACGGCGAATTTACCAGCGACGGCGCCAAAGAAGATTTTCAGCTCGCCAGCCTCGGTCTTCGCATCGACCTGTCCAAGCGCAGTTACACCAGTTTGAGCGTACAAAAAGTGCAACAGGACAGCGACCGTGGTGGCCGCAGTTACGACGAAGGGCGAGTCATCGCCGAACTGAACATGCAGTTTTGAGGTGGATGGTGCAGGACTCGCAACAAGCAGCTGGATTGCTGCGCAACGCAATGACGGTCGACGTCGAGGACTATTTTCAGGTGTCCGCGATGGAGCCGTATGTCGCGCGTGAAAACTGGGAAAAAACCCCGCTGCGGGTTGAGCGCAACACCGAAACGGTGCTGCAGTTGTTCAGCGACGCGGGCATCCGGGCCACCTTCTTCACGCTCGGCTGGGTCGCTGAGCGTTGCCCGGCGCTGATCAAACGCATTGTCGACAATGGCCACGAGCTCGCCAGCCACGGCTACGAACACACCCGCGCGCACCAGCAGAATCGCGAACAGTTTGCCGCCGATGTGCGCAAGACCAAAACCCTGCTGGAAGACATGGCCGGGGTCAGCGTCACCGGCTATCGCGCCGCCAGCTATTCGATCACCCGCGCCAATTTATGGGCACTGGATGAACTGGCGGCCGCCGGCTATCGCTACAGCTCCAGCATTTATCCGGTTCATCACGATCTCTACGGCATTCCGGACGCGCCGCGGCAGCCGTTTTTTCCGGCCCGGGCACCGACCCTGCTGGAAGTGCCGGTCACCACCGCGCAGTTCGGCAGTCGCAATGTACCGGCTGGCGGCGGCGGTTATTTCCGGCTGTTCCCGTATGCGCTGTCGCGCAAACTGATCGAACGGGTCAACCGGCGCGATCAGATGTCGGCGGTGTTTTATTTTCACCCGTGGGAAATTGATCCGGCCCAGCCGCGGCCGAATCAATTGGATCTGCGTACCCGGGTTCGCCACTACCTGAATTTGCGCCGCATGGCGCCGCGCTTGCAACGTTTGCTCAGTGATTTTCAGTGGGGCCGGATGGACGAAATTTTTCTGCCGCAGTCCGCTCCGACCATCGATTTGCAGTGATCCCAGCCAGCGATAACCGACGCCATGGATGTGCGTGTGACACCAATCAGCATACAACCGTATAGCCCCGCGCTCGCCACCGAGTGGGATGCCTACGTCCGCCAACATCCGGATGGCAGCTTTTTCCATCTGGCAGGCTGGCAACGGGTGATGACCGAAGGACTCGGTCACCGCAGCCATTTTCTCTGTGCCCGACGCGGCGAGCGACTGGTCGGCGTTTATCCGCTGGCAGAGGTGCGCAGCCTGCTGTTCGGTCACAACCTGGTGGCGCTGCCGTTCTGTGTGTATGGCGGCATCCTGAGCGATGATCACGACGTGCAGCAGGCGCTCGATCAGGCAGCCCAACAACTCGCCACGTCACTGCAGGTTGATGCCCTCGAAGTGCGCAACCGCCAGCCCGTACATGATGATTGGCCGCGCAAATCGCTGCACGTGACCTTTCGCCGCGCCCTGACCGGTGATGCCGAGGCGGATCTGAATGCCATTCCGCGCAAACAGCGGGCCATGGTGCGCAAGGCCATCGGCAATGGTCTGGACCACAGCATCGACGAACAGCTGAACGACTTTCTCGACTGCTACGACACCAGTGTCCGCAATCTCGGCACGCCGGTGTTTCCGCGCCGCTATTTCCGGGTACTGCGCGACGTGTTCGGCGATGATTGTGAGATTCTGACGGTGCGCAAAAACGGCGCCGCGGTTGCCAGCGTCATGAGTTTCTATTTCCGCGACGAAGTGCTGCCGTACTACGGCGGCGGTGGCATGCTGGCGAGGCAACTGGCCGGCAACGACATGCTGTATTGGGCGCTGATGAAACACGCCGGTGAGCGTGGCGCCAGACTGTTCGATTACGGCCGCAGCAAAATTGACACCGGCGCTTATCACTTCAAAAAGAATTGGGGCTTTGAGCCGCAGCCACTGGCCTACGAATATTTTCTGGTCAAGGCCAAACAGATGCCGGATGTCAATCCGCTCAATCCGAAATACAAACTGTTCATCGAGACCTGGAAACGGCTGCCGCTGCCGGTTGCCCGCCTGCTTGGTCCGATGCTGTCGCGGCATCTGGGGTAAACCATGACCGACGCCACGATACTGCCTACCCCGAACCAGCCGACCACGTCGTCAGCTTCGCGCTGGGCGAAAGCACTGACGCTGCTGATCGGTTTGATCGTGCTGCTGGTGTTTGCCCAGTGGCAACTGGCGCAGGACATGTTTGCCATCTGGTGGCGGTCAAAGACCTTCAATCACTGTCTGGTCATTCCGCTGATCAGCGCTTATCTCGTTTACGAACGCCGGCAATACGTCACCACGCTGACTCCGCAAGCCAGCGCACTGGGGCTGCTGCTGCTGCTGGCCGCCAGCCTGCTGTTGCTGCTGGCAGAACTCGCCGGCGTTGCGGTGGCTGCGCATTTTGCGTTTATCCTCAGCGTGCAAGCATTGGTGTGGACGGTGCTCGGTACCGAGATTTGCCGGCGTTTGCTGTTCCCGCTGCTCTATCTCTGGTTCATGGTGCCGTTCGGCGAATTTCTGGTGCCGCAGCTGCAGGATGTCACCGCCGACATGGCGGTCTGGTTGCTGCGGCTGTTTGACATTCCGGTGTTTCGCGATGGTCATTTTATCGCGCTGCCCAACGGCGATTTTCTGGTCGAGGAAGCCTGTAGCGGCATCAATTACCTGATCGCTTCACTGGCGCTCGGTACCGTCTATGCGTATCTGCAATACCGTTCCTATCGCCGTCGCGCACTGTTTATCGCGCTGAGCACGGTGGTACCGATCATTGCCAATGGCGTGCGCGCGTTCGGCATCATCCTGACCGCCCACCTGACCAACAACGAATACGCGGTCGGAGTCGATCATCTGATCTACGGCTGGATTTTCTTCGGCGTGGTGATCTTCCTGCTGTTTGCGCTGGGTCGCAGTTTCTCCGATGGCGGTCCGGACGCACCGGGCGCTGGTAGCAGCACAACCGAACGCCGGAGCCGGCAACCTTACGCCGTATTGATCGGCGCGTTGCTGCTGGTCAGTTTGCCGGCAGCGCTGCAGCGCACGGATGCGGCGAACACGGCACCAATGCTGGCCATCACGTCGCTACCGGCATCGTGGCAAGTTCAAAGCAGCGAGCCGCTCGGCGCGCAACTGCTCGGCGCCGCTGAGGTGCAAGTGCTGCGCGACGACGAGCTCGAAGTCATCATCGGCTATTTTCCGAATGACAGCCGCGGCCATGAACTGGTCAACGACAAACATCGCGTGTACGACAAGCAACGCTGGCGCCGCCTGCAAGCGGATCGCCGGATTGTGAGCGGCGTAGAAGCTGATGGCCTGCGGCTCGGCAATCCGGCCGGCGAAGCGCTGCTGGTGCACACCCTGTATGTGTTTGCCGACAGCGTGCAAGGCCGGGACTGGCGCGCCAAGTGGCAGCAAATGCAGGCACGTCTGGCCCGTCGGCCAGCGCCGGCGCTGCACCTGATCGTTGCCCGTGCCAGCAGCATGACCGATGCCGAGCTGGAGCAACGGCTGGCCGGTTTGCTGCCGGTCTTGCAACAACGCTTGCGAGAATTGGCCGAAGCCGGGAGTGTCACGCCATGACCGAACCGCGGCCGTTATTGGCGCACGTGCTGTTCCGGTTCGCGGTCGGCGGTCTGGAAAATGGCGTCGTCAACCTGATCAATCATTTGCCGACCGGCCGTTATCGGCACGTCATCATCTGCGTGACCGATCACGATCCGGAATTCGCGCGCCGGCTGCAGCGTAGCGATGTCCAAATTTTCGAATTGAAAAAACAGCCGGGACTTGATCTCGCGGTCTGGTGGCGGCTGTACAAATTGCTGCGCCAGTTGCAGCCGGACTTGATCCACACCCGCAATCTGTCGGCACTGGAAGCGCTGCTGCCGTCGTGGCTGGCCGGCGTGCCGGCGCGGCTGCACAGCGAACACGGTCGCGATGTCGGCGATCTCGATGGCCGCAACAAGCGCTATCAAATGTTGCGCCGCTGGCTGTTGCCGCTGGCGCAAACCGTGGTGGCGCTGTCGCAGGATTTGGGCGGGTATTTGCGCGACTCGGTCGGCATCGCCAGCGACAAGGTCCGGGTGATCTGCAACGGTGTCGATTGCGATCGGTTCACGCCGGCCAATACCGGTCAGCGCGACGAGGTGCTGCGCTTCATCAGCGTCGGTCGTTTGCAGGACGTCAAGGATCCGCTCAATGTGCTGCGGGCCTTTGCCGCCATCCGGCAATTGCGACCGCAACAGCCCATGCAGCTTGAGCTGGTGGGTGACGGGCCGCTGCTGGACGCTTGCCGCCAGTTTGTCGAAGCGCTTGGCCTGCGTGACTGTGTGCAACTGCCCGGCGCCGCCAGTGATGTCGCCCAGCGCCTGCGTCACGCTGATGTTTTTCTGCTTGGCTCCCGCGCCGAAGGCATTTCCAATACCGTGCTGGAAGCAATGGCCAGCGGCTTGCCAGTCGTGGCTACCCGGGTCGGTGGCAACGCCGAATTGGTGGTCGACGGCGAAACCGGTTTTCTGGTGCCGGCCGAGCAACCGGAAGCGCTGGCCGCAGCATTGCGGCGTTATGTCGATGACCGCGCCTTGCTTGGTCGTCATGGTGTTGCGGCGCGCGCGCGCGCCGTTGCCGAATTCAGTCTGGCGGGCATGATGGAGCGCTATCAGGCGCTGTACGATCAATTGCTCGCTGCTCATCCAAAAGGAATTTGACGCTATGTGCGGTATTGCCGGTCTGTTTCACCTGCGCACGCCCGGAACGGTGGACGAGGGCTTGTTGCGTCGGATGACCGACAGCATTGTCCATCGTGGCCCGGACGAATCCGGTCTGTATATCGGCCGCGGCGTTGGTCTGGGTCACCGCCGCCTGTCGATCATCGATCTGGCCTCCGGCCAGCAACCGATGTACAGCGACGACAAGAAAGTGGTCATCGTCTTCAACGGTGAAATCTACAACTTTCTTGATCTGCAGAAAGAGTTGATGCGGGCCGGCCATCACTTTCACACGCACTCCGATACCGAGGTGTTGTTGCACGCCTGGCTGGAATGGGGTGAAGACTGCGTGCGCCGCTTGCGCGGCATGTTTGCCTTCGCCATTTTTGACAGCCGGCATGACTGCCTTTTTCTGGCCCGTGATCACATGGGCAAGAAGCCGCTGTACTACGCCGAGCTGCAAACCGGCGAAGTGATTTTCGGCAGCGAAATGAAAGTGCTGCTGACTCACCCGGCCATGGTGCGCAAACTCGACCCGATCGCCGTCGAAGATTATTTCGCCTACGGCTACGTGCCCGAACCGCGAACGATTTTTGTCAATGCGAAAAAGCTGCCACCGGCCTCGACTTTGCTCATCACCCGCGACCGGGTCAACAGCCCGAAAGTCATCTGGGATGTGCCGTTTGAACCGGTTGCCGTCGCCAGTGCCGCTGCGGCCCGCGATGAACTGGCTGAGCGGCTGCAGGAAGCGGTACGCGTGCGGCTGATGGCCGAAGTGCCGCTCGGCGCGTTTCTCTCGGGCGGCGTCGATTCCAGCGCTGTCGTCGCGATGATGGCAAAAGAAAGTCGCGAGCCGGTCAACACCTGCTCGATCAGTTTTGGCGACCCCAAGTTCAACGAGTCTGAATACGCCAACCAGATCGCCCAGCGTTACCATACCAATCACAGCGTCCGCCAAGTTGACCCGGAAGATTTTTCGCTGATCGACGAACTGGCCCGGCTCTACGACGAGCCCTACGCCGACAGCTCGGCACTGCCGACTTATCGGGTCTGTCAGCTGGCACGTGAACGGGTCACCGTGGCGCTGTCGGGTGACGGTGGTGACGAAAACCTCGCCGGTTATCGCCGCTACCTCTGGCACATGCGGGAAGAGCGGGTCCGTCAGCGGCTACCGCTCGGTCTGCGCAAAAATGTCTTCGGCTTTCTCGGCAAGGTCTACCCGAAACTGGATTTCGCACCGCGCTTCATCCGGGCCAAGGCGACCTTCCAAGGTCTGGCACGTGACAGCGTTGAGGCCTATTTTCACGCGGTCAGTATTTTCAAGGATGACATGCGCCGGGATCTGTTCAGCCCGCAACTGAAATCGACGCTGCAAGGTTATGGCGCGCTCGAAGTCATGCGCGCGCATGCTGCCAACGCGCCGACCGAGCACCCGCTGTCACTGATCCAGTATCTCGACATGAAAACCTATCTGGTCGGCGACATTCTGACCAAGGTCGACCGCGCCTCGATGGCGCACGCGCTCGAGGTGCGGGTACCGTTCCTTGATGTCCGCTTTGTCGAATGGATGTCGGGTCTGCCGCCCGAATTGAAACTGCACGACGGTGAAGGCAAATATCTGCTCAAGCAGGCCATGGCGCCGCATCTGCCGCATGACTTGATGTACCGCAAGAAAATGGGCTTCGCCGTGCCGCTGGCCAGCTGGTTCCGCGGCCCCCTGCGCGAACGCATCCGCAATGAACTGTTGACCGGACCACTGGCGGAAAGCGGTCTGTTCAACCGGCAATATCTGCAAACCCTACTCGATCAACATCAGTCCGGGCTGCGTGACTTCAGCGCACCGTTGTGGACGCTGATGATGTTCGCCCGCTTCCTGGCCAATACGTCGCCGGAGTCGGTCTAATCATGTGCGGCATTTACGGACAACTGCGGTTTGACGGCCAGACGGTTCCGCGCGAGCGTTTGACCGCGATGGGCAATGCGATGATCCATCGCGGCCCCGACGATGAAGGCGCCTTTACTGACGGTCCGATTGGCATCGGCATGCGCCGGCTGTCGATCATCGATCTGAACGGTGGCCACCAGCCATTTGTCGCCGAAGCCGGCAAGCTGGCGCTGGTTGCCAATGGCGAGGTTTACAATTTTCAGGCCTTGCGCCGTGAACTGGAAGCAGCCGGCCACGTGTTCCGCTCGCACTCCGATTGCGAAACGATCCTCTGGGGTTATCTGCAATGGGGTCTCGACACGCTGCTGCAAAAGCTGAACGGCATGTATGCGTTCGCGTTGTGGGATGGCCGCAGCGAACAATTGATCGTCGCCCGTGATCGCATCGGCATCAAACCGCTGTATTACCATTTTGATGGCAAGTCCTTCAGCTTTGCTTCGGAAGCCAAAAGCCTGTTCCCGGTCGGCATCCGGCCGGAGTTGAACAAGGACGCTTTGCCGGCCTATCTGTCATTGGGTTATGTGCCCGCGCCGCAGACGCTGTTTGCCGGCATCCAGAAATTGCCGGTGGCCACGGTCGCCATCATCAAGGCCGGCGAACTCCGGCTAAAAAATTACTGGTCGATTGGCAGTTCACTGGCGACGTACAGTGAAAACGAGTGGCAGGAAAAAGTTCGCGCCGAACTGGATCGCGCCATCGCGATGCAGATGGTGGCCGACGTTCCGCTCGGTGCGTTCCTGTCCGGCGGCATCGACTCCAGCGCTGTCGTGGCTTACATGGCCAAGCACGCCAGCGGCCCGGTCAAAACCTACGCGATCGGTTTCGATGGCGATGCCGCCAGCCGTTACTACAACGAGCTGCCGTATGCGCGCAAAGTCGCCGAATTGTTTGGCACCGAGCACCACGAAATTCTGGTCAAGCCGGATGTCGCCCGGTTGCTGCCGCAGTTGCTGTGGCAACTTGATGAACCCATGGCCGACTCGGCTTTTCTGACCACCTATCTGGTGTCGGAATTTGCCCGCCGCGATGTCACCGTGATCCTGAGCGGGGTTGGCGGCGACGAATTGTTCGGTGGTTATCGCCGTTATCTTGGCGAACACTATGCCGGCCGCTATCAGAAACTGCCGGCCATGGCTCGTAGTGGCTTGCGCGCCATTGCCAAGCGGTTGCCATCGGATCGCCATAATCGCTGGTTGGATCTGGCCCGGCTGGCACGCGGTTTCATTCTGTCGGCCGACATGCCGTTTGAAGATCGCTACCGCAGCTACGTTCAGGTGTTCGCGCCGGACGCCATCAGCGCCCTGCTGGCCAAGGACGCCGGCGGCCATAAGTCACACAACAGCCGCGATCCGGTGCACGAGGCTTTTGCCCGCGCCAACAACCCGGACCACATCAACCGTCTGCTGCAAGTCGACGCGCAAACGCAGCTGCCGGACGATCTGCTGCTGCTGACCGACAAGATGAGCATGGCGGTGTCGCTGGAATGTCGGGTGCCGTTGCTGGATCATGAGCTGCTGGAGCTGGCCGCCAGCATGCCGGCCTCGATCAAGGTCCGCGGCGGCGAACTGAAATCGCTGCTGAAAAAATCGCTGCGTGGGCTGTTGCCGGACGAAATCCTGTATCGCAAGAAGCGCGGTTTTGGCGCGCCGATGGGCGCCTGGCTGCGCGGCCAGTTGCTGCCGCTGATGCAGCAGGTGTTGTCAGCAGAAACCGTTGCCGCCCGCGGCCTGTTTGATCCGGCGGCGGTGCAACGGGTCATGCAGGAGCATTTGAGCCAGCAGGCCGATCACACCGATCACCTGCAGGCGCTGCTGAATCTGGAATTGTGGTGTCGCCTGTATCTCGATGGTCACAGCGTCGAGCAGGTGAAAGAAGATTTGCTGAAAGTCGCTGCCTGACGCGACTGCGTTGACGAGTTCGCCATGAAAATTCTGTATGTCTGTCACCGATTCCCGTTCCCGCCCAAGCGCGGTGGCAAGATTCGGCCGTTCAACATGATCAAGCATCTGTCGCAGCAGCATGAAGTGCATGTCTGCTCGCTGGCGCGCTCCGCCGCCGAGGCCGATGAAGGCAAAGGTCTGCGCGAGTTCTGTGCTCATACCGAATGCGCGGTGGTCAGCAAGCCCTGGCAAACGCTGCGGATGATTATTCGATTACCGGTGCCGACGCCGTCGTCGATGGGCTATTTCTATTCTCCCGAATTGAAGCAACGCATCAGGCAACTGCATGCCGAACATCGCTATGACCTGATTTTCGTCCACTGCTCGTCTGTCGCCCAGTATGTCGAAGATATTGACGACGCAGTCAAGGTGCTCGATTTCGGTGACATGGATTCCCAGAAGTGGCTGGAGTATGCCCACTACAAACCGTTCCCGCTGAATCTCGGTTACTGGTGGGAAGGCAAGAAAATGGAGCGGGCCGAGCGCCGGCTCAGCCGCAAATTTGATTACTGCACGGCCACCACCCGCATGGAGCTGGCGACGCTGCGCGAGCTGTCGCCGGGGCTGGCCAGCGACTGGTTTCCGAACGGCGTCAACAGCAGCGTGTTCGCACCGGACGGCAGCGATTACGACGACGACACCATCAGCTTTATCGGCCGGATGGACTACTACCCAAACCAGGAATGCATGGTGCGTTTCTGCAAGGACGTGCTGCCGAAAATCCAGGCCGTGCGGCCAAGTGCCAAGCTGGTCATCGTTGGCGCCGATCCCAGCGCGGAAATTCGCGCACTGGGCAAACTGCCGGGCGTCATCGTGACCGGCTCGGTGCCGGAAGTGCAACCCTATGTCCGGCGTTCGGCCGTGATGGTGGCGCCGCTTGCCATCGCCCGCGGCACCCAGAACAAGATTCTCGAAGCGCTGGCGATGGGCGTGCCGGTGGTGACCAGTTCGCTGGCGGCCGATGGTGTCGATTGCGTTGCCGGTGAACATTTGCTGGTCGCTGACAGCGCCAATGACATCGCAGCGGCGGTGCTCAGCCTGATGCAGGATCGCAACAAGCGTCAGCAACTGGCTGAAGCCGGTCGGGCCCGCATGTTGTCGCATCACCACTGGCCGCAATCGATGCTGCGACTGGATGCGATACTGGCCGAAGCGCAGAAGCAGGCCAGCCTGCGACGCGGCAACGCGGCACCAGCCAGGGCTTGAGTTTACTCATTTTTTTAAAGTTTTTTTCCCGGTCGTTGCCGCAGGCAGCCGACCGATACTGTGAACAGGGAAGCGCATCATGAATATCAGTATTTTTGGTCTCGGTTATGTTGGCGCGGTATCGCTGGCCTGTCTGGCCCGTGACGGTCACCGTGTTTTTGGTGTCGATATCGATCCGCACAAGCTGGCGCTGATCCGCAGCGGCAAATCGCCGATTGTCGAGGAAGGCATTCAGGAGCTGATGGCGCAGGTCATCAGCAGTGGCCGCGCCACCGTTACCGATCAGGTCAGCGAAGCGCTGCGTGAAACCGATTTGTCGTTCATCTGCGTCGGCACACCGTCATCGTATAACGGCAGCCAGGATCAGGGTGCCCTGCTCAGCATCGCCCGCCAGTTTGGTGAAGCGCTGAAAAACAAAGACCGGCACCATGTCTTCATCTTCCGTTCAACGGTGGTGCCCGGCACGGTCGAAGAGTTGCTGGTACCGCTCATCGAGCAGCAGTCTGGCAAGAAGCGCAATGTCGATTTCTCGGTTGGCTTCCAACCGGAATTCCTGCGCGAGGGAAGCTCGATCAAGGATTACGACAAACCGCCGTTCACCATCATCGGCACCGACTCCGATCGGGCCACAGAAGTGCTGAAGGATCTGTTCGGCCACCTGCCCTGCCAGTTCAACCGCACCAGCATTCGCACCGCCGAAATGGTCAAGTACTGCTGCAACAACTTCCACGCGCTGAAGATCACCTTCGCCAACGAAGTCGCGCGCCTGTGCGAGCCGTTGAAGGTCAATCCGTTTGAAGTGATGGAACTGGTTTGCCAGGACAAGCAGCTGAATATCTCGACTGCCTATCTTCGTCCGGGTTTTGCCTTCGGCGGTTCCTGTCTGCCAAAAGATCTGCGCGCGACCATGTACATGGCCAAAAACCACGACATCGATCTGCCGCTGACCGGCAGCATGTTGCCGTCGAACCGCGTGCATATTGATCACGCCATCAACAAGGTGTTGTCACTCGGCTCGCGCAAAGTCGCGCTGGTCGGTCTCGCCTTCAAACCGGGTACTGATGATTTGCGCGAAAGCCCGCTGGTGACGCTGGCCGAGCGCCTGCTCGGCAAGGGCGTCAATCTGGCGGTGTATGACGGTGAAGTGCATCTGTCGCGGCTGCTCGGCGCCAACAAGCGTTACATCGAGGAACATATTCCGCATATCGGCGAACTGCTGCGGCCGACCCTGGAAGAAGTGGTCGCACACGCTGACGTGCTGATCCTCGGCAGCGGCGACAAGCAGGTGCACGCGGAACTGAAACCCTTGCTGAAAGCCCAGCACAAACTGATCGATCTGGCGCCGCTGAAAGACATCAGCGATCTGCCCTGTCAGTACCTCGGTCTGGCCTGGTAAGACCGCGACGGACGCCATCGCCATGAGCAAACGACCACACTGGCAACGGGTCGCCAGCACGCTGTTCGCGATGCTGGTGCTGGCGCTCGTGGTCGTGTTGCCGATCTTGCGCGATCAGCACGGCACCGAAGTCACTCGCTATCGCAATGCCCTGTTGGCGGAGCGCGGCAAGGCTGGCGACTTCGACTGGACGCCGGCCAACTGGCCGGCCGATTTCCAGCGCGAACACGCGCCGGTGCCCAGCGCACTGCAGCAGTGGCATGGCTTGCAGCAACCGGCGAATCTCAACGTCTGGTCACGAACCCTGTTGCTGGCCAAGGCGCTGACCGGCCGGCCGCGCAAGGGCAACATGATTGCCAAGCCGACGTTGCAAACGCTGCAGATCATCGAACGCAGCGGTGCCGGTTATTGCGCCGACTACACCAAGGTGCTGAATGCGCTCGGTTATGCCGCCGATATTCCGGTCCGGCAATGGTCGTTCTCATTTGATGGTTTCGGTGGCTGGGGCCACACCTTCAACGAAATCTGGGACGAAGCGGCGCAGCGCTGGCGCATGATCGATGTGTTCAACGGCTTTTATCCGCGCGATGCCAACAGCGGCGAAGGTCTGTCGGCGCTGGAGTTTCGGCAGCGTCTGCTGCAGAGCCCGCAGAGCATCCTCTGGGAACGGTTGGAAGCAGGCCGGTTCGGCTTTCATGATGACGCGGAAGCGCTGACCTATTTTCGCAACGGCGCCAATGAATGGTATTTGTGGTGGGGCAACGATCCGCTCAGTTACGACAGCAATGCGGTGGTGGCGTTTGCCGCCCGCTTCGGCCGTTTACCGGAACAAGTGGCCGGCCTGCTGACCGGTGCCATGCCCGGCTTCAAGATGCTGGTGACCGAGGACAATGCCGACACCGTTGCCGCCGTCGGTCGACTCAAGGCATTCCTGCTCGGCGCCGCCCTGATCGAGCTGATGCTGTTCGGTGTTCTGCTGTGGCAGTTGCTGGCCTGGCGCAAATCATGGCGCCGGTCGCAGCACAAGTTACTGCAGGACTCGCAGGTATCCTGAACCGGACAACGCGTCGCCAACGCGCTGGACAAACGTGTTTGTCAAACCACACCGTTTTTTGAAATCAGATCGGTTTGCCGATCACTGCTATTGCTAGAAAAGGAACGTTTGCTGGCCATGCGCATACTGCATGTATTTGATCACTCGCTGCCGCTGCAGAGCGGTTACACCTTTCGCAGTCGCGCCATTTTGCGCGAGCAGCGCGCGCGCGGCTGGCAAACCGTCCACGTCACCAGCAGCAAGCATTACGATGCCAAAGCGTCGGTGGAAGAATTCGACGGCTTGAAATTCTACCGCACCGCGCCCGGCGCACTGACCAAGCTGCCGGTGCTGAACCAGTGGGATGTCGTGCGCACCCTGAAAGCACGGCTGCGGGAAGTGCTGGCACAGGAACAGGTCAATGTCATCCACGTGCATTCGCCATGCCTCAATGGCATGGCCGCTGCTGCGGTCGCGCATGAGAACGGTCTGCCCTGGGTTTATGAAATGCGCGCGCTGTGGGAAGACGCCGCCGTCGATCATGGCACCACCAAGGAAGGCAGCCTGCGTTACCGCGCCGCCCGCGCCATGGAAACCTGGACCCTGAAGCACGCCGATGCGATCACCTGCATTTGCGAAGGCCTGCGCCGCGACATCATGGCCCGCGGCATCGCTGCAGAACGCATCACGGTGATTCCGAATGCCGTCGACATCGATCAATTCCAGTGGATTGATCGCAAAGACGAGGCGCTGGCTGAACAGCTCGGTCTGCAAGGCAAAACCGTGCTCGGTTTTCTCGGCTCGTTTTACGGCTACGAAGGTCTGGACATGGTGCTCGATGCGCTCGCGCAACTGAAAGGCCGGTATCCGGATTTGCGTGCGCTGCTGGTTGGCGGCGGCCCGCAGGAGGCCGCGCTGAAAGCGCAGGCGCAAACGCTGGGCATTGCCGATCGGGTGGTGTTTACCGGCCGGGTACCGCATCACGACGTCAACCGTTATTACAGTCTGGTCGATCTGCTGGTGTACGCCCGCCACCGGATGCGGCTGACCGATTTGGTCACGCCACTGAAGCCGCTGGAAGCGATGGCGCAAGGCAAACTGGTGGTCGCTTCCGATGTCGGCGGTCATCAGGAATTGATCCGTGATGGCGACACCGGTTTTCTGTTTGCCGCCGACAATGTGCCGGCGCTGGCCGCCACCATCGAACGGGCACTGGCCGCGCAAGCACAGTGGCCGGCGATGCTGGCCAACGGCCGCCAATTCGTCGAACAGGAACGCAACTGGACCCGCAGCATCGCCCGTTACGAAACCGTCTACGCCGACGCCGCCCGGAACGCCCGTCGATGAATTCGCCTGCTGTGACCACAGCGCCGGTCGCCGACAACGCGCATCGCAGCAGCACATTGCAAGCGCCACTGCCGGCGCGTGTGCTGGTGGTCGGCCCGCTGCCACCGCCGAACGGCGGCATGGCCTTGCAAACCGAAGCGCTGGTGCGCTGTCTGCGCAGCGAAGGCCTGCAGGTAGAAGTGGTCGCCAACAACGCACCGTATCAACCGGCGTGGATTGCATCGGTACCCGGCCTGCGCGCCGGTTTCCGTTTGCTGCCGTATCTGCTGCGGTTGTGGCGCGGCAGCGGCCGCAATGATCTGGTGCATGTGCTCGGCAACAGCGGCTGGGCCTGGTATCTGTTTGCGGCGCCGGCGCTGCATATCGCTCACTGGCGCGGCCGGCCGGTGCTGCTGAATTATCGCGGCGGTCTGGCCGAAGCGTTTTTCGCCACCGCCTGGCCAAGAGTGCAGAAAACCTTGCGCATCACCGACGTGCTGGCTGTACCGACCGAATTTCTGCAAGAGGTGTTCGGCGCGCGCGGTCAACGCGCCGAGATCGTGCCAAACATTCTCGACAACAGCCTGTTCAAACCGGCAGCAAATCCGGTATCACAGCTGCACATCGTGGTCACCCGCAATCTCGAAGCCCTGTACGACAACGCCAGTGCGCTGCAGGCGTTTGCACTGGTGAAAAGCGAGATTCACGACGCCCGGCTGACGCTGGCTGGCGAAGGCCCGGAACGCGAGTCGCTGCAGCAACTTGCGCAGGCACTTGGCATCGCTGATGCCGTGCGCTTTGCTGGCCGGCTGCCGCGCGAGCAAGTGGCCGGCCTGCTGCAGTCGGCGCGCATCGTGCTGAACCCGAGCACCGCCGACAACAGCCCGAATTCGCTGATCGAAGCGATGGCCGCTGGCGTGCCGATCGTCAGCACCCTGGTCGGTGGCGTGCCGCAATTGTGTCGACCGGATCAGGAAGCGCTGCTGGTGCCGGCACGCGCACCGGAACAGATGGCGGCAGCTCTGCTGCGGCTGCATCGCGATGAAGACTTGCGGCAGCGGCTGATTCACGCCGGCCAGCAGCGCGCCGCCGAATTCAGCTGGACCAGTGTCTGGCCGCGGCTGCAACAGTGTTATCGTGCCGCCATCAGTCAACGGAGTCTGCGTCATGCGTGATTACGTCATTGCGCTGGCCATCCTCGGCGTGATGCCGCTGGTATTGTTCCGGCCTTTTTTTGGTTTGCTGGTCTGGTGCTGGGTGGCCTACATGGTGCCGCACAAACTCGGCTGGGGCCTGACCGCGCACTGGCCGGTGGCGATGGCCGTCGGCGGCTTGTTCATGCTTGGCTACCTGTTCAGCAAAGAGCCGAAGAAATTGCCGATGAACAGCATCGTCATCGTGCATCTGCTGATGGTGCTGTGGTGGCTGGTCACGTTTCTGGTCAATGACCGGACGCAGTACGCCTGGATTCAGTTCGACAAGATTTTCAAGATTCAGCTGTTCACGTTCATTACCATCATGCTGGTGAATACCCGCGAACGGCTGCTGCAACTGATTGCCGTCATTTCACTGTCGATCGGTTTTTTCGGCATCAAAGGCGGCTTGTTCACTTTGCTGACCGGCGGCGGTTCACGGGTCTGGGGCCCGCCCGGCGGCTTCTTCGAAGGCAATAACGAGCTCGGTCTCGCCTTGCTGACCATTCTGCCGCTGCTGCGCTTTGTCCAATTGCAAGTCAGCAAGAAATGGCAGATCCACGGTCTGACCGCCGCGATGGTGCTGGTATTTGTTGCCGCGCTCGGCACCCAGTCACGCGGCGCGCTGTTGGCGGCGATTGTCATGGGCACTTACTTCTGGTGGAAGAGTCCGCACAAATTGCCGATCACGGTGGCGGCATTGGTGCTGTTGCCGCTGCTGTATTTCTTCCTGCCGGACAGTTGGCACCAGCGCATGGCGACCATGAAAGTTGATGTCGCCAACGTCGAGATCACCCGCAACACCGACACCTCGACCTGGTGCGGACAGATGACGGCAAAAATTCAGAGCCATGATCCGTCCGCTGGCGGCCGGGTCAACGCTTGGTGTTTTGCGTTCAATTTGGCCAAGCACAAGTTTTTCGGTGGCGGCTTTGATGCCTTTGACCCGGCCGCATTTGAACGCTACGCGCCGGACCCGAAAGATTTTCACGATGCCCACTCGCTGTATTTCAAGATACTGGGCGAGCATGGCTTTGTCGGCTTGTTCCTGTTCCTGCTGTTGATCGCGATGGCCTGGTTTCGCGCGCTCAGCATCCGCCGGATCGCCAAACGCAGCAATCAGGAATGGGCCGCGCAATTGGCCGACATGTTGCAGGTCTCGCTGCTGGCGTTCTGTACCGGCGGCGTCTTCCTCGGACTGTGTTATTTCGACTTGCTTTACCATTTGATCGCGATTGTGGTGATCCTGGATGTGCTGGTGCACAAGCAGCCCGCTGCGGCCACCGCAACTGGAGCGGCGCCCGTCGGTCCGCGTTTTGCCAATGCCTTGAATCCGGCCATCAGTCAGGGGAGCAAGAGC
This sequence comes from Permianibacter fluminis, assembly GCF_013179735.1. NCBI lineage: Bacteria > Pseudomonadati > Pseudomonadota > Gammaproteobacteria > Pseudomonadales > Pseudomonadaceae > Permianibacter > Permianibacter fluminis. The sequence goes on from NZ_JABMEG010000001.1 coordinate 245,613, forward strand.
TGATGTCGCTTTACACCCGTCTTTGCAGTCAGCTGCTGTTTCCCTTGCATGAGCAGCTGAAAGGCCATCGCAGCGTTGCCCTGCGCCGGGAGCTGGAAAAAAGCCAGTGGCTCGATGCCGCCGCGCTGAAGAAGCTGCAGCAGCAGCGGCTGCAGCAGTTCATGCGCCGCATTGCCCAGGAGGTGCCGTACTACCAGCGGCTGTTTGCCGAACGTAGCCTGCGCCCGGACGATATCCAGACCGCCGCCGATCTGGTCAAGCTGCCGCTGCTCGACAAGCCCACCATCCGCGCCCACACCGAGCAGTTGAAAGCGCGTGGCGCCACCCGGTTGAAGCGCTACAACACCGGCGGCTCCAGCGGCCAGCCGCTGATTTTTTTTCTCGGTGAACGCACCGATCACGATGTCGCCGCCAAATGGCGCGTGACCCGCTGGTGGGATGTCGATATCGGTGATCGCGAACTGGTGTTGTGGGGTTCACCCATTGAAGTGAACACGCAAGATCGGGTCAAGCAACTGCGCGACTGGCTGCTGCGCAGTCAGTTGGTGCCGGCGTTTGATCTGGCTGAACCGGGCATTCGGCATTTCCTCGGCGAATACCGCAAGTTCAAACCGCAGATGCTGTTCGGCTATCCGTCGGCGATGGCGCGGGTCGGCAAGTTTGTCGAGCAGCAGAAAATCGCGCTGGACAATACTGAGCTGAAAGTGGCGTTCGTCACCTCCGAGCGGCTATATCCGGAACAACGTGAACAAATCCAGCGGGTGTTCGGCGCACCGGTGGCCAATGGCTACGGCGGTCGCGATGCCGGCTTTCTCGCCCATGAATGCCCGCATGGCGGCATGCACATCATGGCCGAAGACGTGATCATCGAAACCATCGGTGCTAACGGCCTGCCCACTCCGCCCGGCGTTGCCGGCGAAGTTACGGTCACCCATCTGCGCACTGGCGATTTTCCGTTTGTCCGCTACCGTACCGGCGATGTCGCGGTGCTGTCGGATCAGCGTTGCAGTTGCGGTCGTGGTCTGCCGCTGATTGCCAATCTGGAAGGTCGCAGCACCGATTTCGTGGTCGCGGAAAATGGCACCGTAATGCATGGGCTGGCGCTGATTTACGTGGTGCGCGATATCGACGGCGTTGATGCCTTCCGGATCATCCAGCACAGCATCAATCAGCTGGAAGTGCTGATTGTCAGCAACAGCTGGAACGCCAGCAAACAGCAACAGGTTGTGCGCGGCATGCAGGCACGGCTCGGCAGTGGCGTGCAGGTCAGCGTCAATGTGGTGGATCACATCGCCACCGAGGCCAATGGCAAGTTTCGTTACATCATCAGCAAAGTGGCCAGCTAATGTTCAACGACAGTAAACCTCCGAGATTTATGCAACCGATGAATTTCGCTACATTGGTCGCGCTGGCTCGCTGGCATGCGGCTCGTGACGGCATTCCGGCTTGGCGCCAGATCCTGGAAGCAATCACTTTGCGCCTGCTGCGAGGGCACTCGATTCAGTACTATTATTTTGCACGATGCTATCGTCGCTCTTTGCGCTGGCAGGAAAAATGGCATCACTTCAGCATTCCAGAATATGACCGACTGTGCGACAGACTGAACCCGCACCGAGCCACATTTCGGTTTAAAACCATCCAAAAATGCCTGTTCTTGCAGACCGGAATTCCGACGCCACACCTCATTGGCTATCTGCATACAAACGAGGGATGGTCCAGCACCGGCCAGCGCCTTTGTGATGCCAACGATCTTTCTACAGTTTTGGCTGGGTACGTGGGCAGCGACATCATCATCAAGGACGCCCACGGCAGTGGTGGCGAAGACTGCCATGCTTTCACCGTGGTGGGGAATGGTGCTGAAATTTTGTTGCGAAGCGGTCGGCAGGCGAATCTGCAACCGACCAGTTCAATTTTTAGTTTGCTGGCAAGTCATAAACATGGCTACCTCATCGAATCACGCTTCGAACAACACCCGCAGCTAGCTGCGTTGAATGAAAGCTCGGTGAATACCATTCGGGTACTTGTGGCAAGGGCCGCTCGCGATATCAAGGTTGTGGGCGCTTTCTTGCGGGTCGGCAGCCCGGGCGCATTGGTCGACAACACAGCTGCCGGGGGTCTCATTGTGAAGCTGGATGAGCAGCGTGGTGTACCACTGGAAATTACGACTGGAGACCTTTGTCGCCGTCAGTACTCGCAATTTCCGGGTACCGAACTGCGCTGCGCGGATGTTCAATTGCCATTTTGGCAAGAGACGCTGCAACTGGCAGTAGAAACCTTGCGTCGACTGCCGGAGACGGGCATTGCCGGATTAGACATCGCAATCGGCATTGACGGTCCAGCGGTTCTTGAAATCAATACCAATAGTCCGTCCATTCTGGGATTTGCCTCTTTTGATAAGCCCGGCCGCATGATTTTCAAAACCTTGGACCTGCCGCTCAACTGAGCTTTTTTCCAACCCACTTCGCCGCTGAATCTGAAGCTGAGCAATATTTTCTGTTCCGGTACAGCAGCGAAGCCAATCAGTTGCGCGTGGTGGGCGTGCTTCTGCGTATTGGTCGGCGGCAGGTGATGGTCGACAACACCGCAGTCGGTGGTTTGATTTGCACCGTCGGCGAACAAACCGGCCTGTTGCAACAGTTGAGCACCGGCGATCTGTTTCGCCGCGAGCTGCCCCAACACCCGGATTCCGGCATTGCCGTCACCGGTCTTGTGCTGCCGCATTTCGCCGCCGCCAAACAACTCGCCTGCGACGCCCTCGCCAGCTTTCCCGGCATGGCCATCGCCGGCCTCGATATCGCCATCACCGAACACGGCCCGGAAGTCATCGAAATCAATCTCGACAATCCCGCCCAGATCGGCACCGCGTGTTTTGGCAAGCCGGGGCGGCGGCTGTTTCCGGAGTTCTTTGCCCACGCGTAGGCTGGGTTCGGCGCGCAGCGACAACCCGCCATTTCGAATTACGCTGCATATGCTGAGCGTGAAATGGTGGCTTGCTTCGCGAAGCCACCCTACGCCGAGCCGACAATCAACCTTCCGCGCGTTCTCTTCGCACAAGATCTCACTCAAATGCTAATGGAAACGGAAGGTTCGCAACTTTCGCCGCATACGACATCACGACCCAACGAGCCTTAGACTCAGGTGTCGTATAACCGGCGTGCTCTAAAGAAATGTATAAAGCACTCTTCTGATCGTCGCCATCACCAATGTTAACCAACTTGAATTCTTTAGCTAAGCGCGCATATAACCCTTGCGCAATAAACTGCTGAATATAGTAATCAGTATCCCGCCAATACGACTCATCATATCTCTTTAGCTCTGAAGCACCATATTGCTTTGAAACAAGTTCAAAGTAAATCTCCCTATTTGCCGCAAAGAACCTGTGCAACAAACCATCTTTTGATTGCAGCTCGCACTCAAAGATGGCGGCCAAGTCAACCTTGCCTGCAGTTACTTTATCGGAATAAGCGGCAGCATAAGCGTCTACCAAAGCTCGGCTAAGAATTGGTGAGACGCAATCCTCCAGTACTAGAAATATATTCCAGCCCACCTCATCAACAAGGGAAAGAGATTCTTTATGGTCGCACGTTAGATCGAGTAGAGCTAACGGAGTATTTTTAAATGTGTCATTCGCCAAGCCAAGCTTTGACTCCGCCTCTACCGAAAAAGGCAGTAGGCTAATGGCGAGAAACTCAACAATCAGAAAGCTCTTACCAAGTTTTCTGAACATAGTCATTTATGAACTCCTTGCCATTGAAGCGCATTCGGAATTATGAGGAATTATCGGGTCGGAGCCCTTTAACTATGAAGCCGATTACACTCCGCTCTCCGCATCAGCCTCAGCAAACGCACGCCAAGCCTCATAATCGGTACCACGAGCATCGAGCAAGGCAAAGCCCGCATAGTAACCGCCAGTTGCGGCTGGCTGGCACCAGCGCACTTCAGCGGCGAGCAGAAAGCGCAGCTTGGAGGCTTCGAGTTCGATCACCACGTGGTGGATACTGGACTCGGCGATGGCTTCGCTGAACTGGGCACGAAAGCCGCCGCGGGAGATGTCTTCGGTTTGGGTGGGCAGCGCGGCGCCATCACCGAGCAGCACGCGAATGAAGGCGCGCTCCTGACGGCGCAGGCGGGGATCTTCCCGTTTGTCGAAATCGCTCACGGTTGGCTCCTGCGCCGCCGGTCGGCGCAACTGAAAAGTGCGGGTAGCTTTTGCTGGCAGGCGTTCAACGCCACTCTTCCATTTTCTGCCGGTGATCGGCAACGAGTTGCTGCAGGGCATCATCCAGTGCGCGACCATAATCGCTGATGCGCAGTTCGGCAGCGGCCAGCATGGCACCGAGTTTGTCGATGTCGGCTTGCAAGATCTTGCGGCCCTGACTGTCGACAAAAAGCAGTTCGCCGGTGCGATTCAAAATGACCGCGAGCTGGGCGCGAATCTCTTTGCCGTCTTGCCTGAGCTCGATCCAGGCACCGGGTTGCAGCCGTTTGCAATCCTGTTTGCATTCCGCCAGCAGGCGCGCCTCGGCTTCCGCTTTGGCCTGAGCTTCGCGTTCGGCTTGTTGCTGCGCCAGCGCTTCGGCCTGGCGAGCGCGCACGGCGGCCAGTTCGCGCTGCAAACGCTCGGCTTCCTGTTTGCGTTGCTGATCTTCAAGTTTCTTGGCGTCGAGCTGCAGTTGCAGCACCCGGTTTTCCAGTTCTTCGATCAATACCGGCAGCGCGGACAGCAACATCGGGCGGGCGTCGATGACCCGGATGCGCTGTTCGGCAAATTCGGTGGCGAGTGCGTTCAGGGTCAGCCGTGACACTCGCAAGCCGGACAGATTGGCGAAGAGGTAAACACCGCGCTGCATGTCTTTGTCGATCAGGCGAGCGCGCACCGGGCCTTGGTCAAAGTTCAGTGCCACCCAATCGCCGACCCGCAGCGCTCGCGCTTTCAGCAGCGGATCGCCGGTCAGGGTCCAGCCCTGGTCGCTGTCGCTGCTTTGCGGCCACGGTTGCACAGGCAGCGCCGGCGTTTGTCCGCTTTGCCGCATCAGCAGGAAATAATCGAGGGTATCGAAGAAGCTTTCGACCGCCGGCTGGCTGTGGTGAATCAGCCCGAACTGTTCGCGCAAATGGCGCTGACCGTCGCGCACACGGGTGCCATAGGCGGCTTTCAGCGTTGCAGTGTCCGGTTCGGTAAGACCCCAGATGAGGCTGTCCACGGCTTGCAGCAATTGCGTCCAGGCGGTGCTGCTTTCGCCACTCTGGACGTGAACGATCTGCAGCAGCTTGCGCAATTCGCCATCAAAAAACTGCACGGCAAAATCCGGCAGCACATGTTCGCCGATGCGCGTCTGCAGCGCCCGGCTGACGCCGCGCATGGCGTCCTGTTGCTGGCGGCTTTGCCGTTCTTTGTTGATGAGCTGTTGCTCGAGCGGGCGCACGTCGGTGGCGTGGCTGCGCAGCAATTCGCCGAGTTGCTGACTGCCGGTGCCGGGGTCGATGCTGCGCTTGACCACAGCGGCGAGTATGTCACCGACTTGATTCGGCAGGTTTTCACTGCGCCGGCCACTGAAGCGGTCCAGCCCGCGCAGCGAACCGAGAGCGAGCTCGGCCAGTTGCCGTTCCGGCACATCGAGTTGTGACCAGGGGGTAGCGCCGGCAGCAGCGGCCAGCGCGAGCAAGGTGGGGAGTGCGTTGAGCGCCGGGTGCGCCAACGGGTCGATATCGGCCTGTTCGGTCAGCCAGCGCCGGCTGCCGGCTTCCAGCCAGCGGCCACGCCAGACCAATCGGGTGCGCTGTGACAGCGGTGTGGCGGCATCAGCGGCGGCGGTGAGCAGCTCGTCGGCTTGTGCCAGCAGCGCCTCAAGCCGGCCCGGGAGATCGTGCATCAGCGCGGTCGACAGCAAGGGAACGAAGTCCAAGCCTAGTCCGGCGATGGGTCCGGCTCAAGCCGCAACGTCATTCGGCGCTGGGCAATCTCGACATTGCCGACTGCATCACCCTTACGCCACCACCTTCAAGCCGCCGCCCATCAGCCAACCGCTGCCGGCCGCAGCCGCTGCTTCACGGCCTGCACCAGCATCCGCTCCAGCCCGGCCGGTTGCCCGGCCAGCCACCACAGCAGCAGCACGGTGCCGGCATAAACCGGGGCCGCCAGCGCGACCGCCACAGCGAGCCGCAGCAGCGCGGCGGATACACCGACCGGCGCCGCGGCTGGCAGGCTGAGCCAGAGCACCGCTGCCATTACCAGCACCGCCACGTACGGCCGCCAGGTGCGACGCAGCCAGTCCAGCACCGTGAAATCCAGCGCCCGCCGGATCAGCCAGCTGTCGATGCTGACCTGGATCAGCACGGAAGCCAGCACCGCCCACGGCGCGCCGTTGAGACCATGCCAGGTCAGCACGACATACATCAGCAAGGGCCGGTAGGCGATCATCGCCAACGCGCGCAAAAACAGGCCACGCATGCGGCCGAGTGCCATCAGCAGCGGCACACTGCTGGCCGCCGACAAGGCCACCACCTGCGCCAATGCCAGCGCCTGCACCAGCGGCGTAGTGCTGAGCCATTGTTCACCGAGCAGCAGCAGTACCGCGGCGTCAGCAACAAAAACCAGACCGACCGCCATTGGCAGCGCCAGCAACAGCAAACCCGACAAAGCCTGCAGATAGGTGTCACGCAGCCGCGCCGGTTCGCCAATCATGGCGCTGAAGCCGGGGAACAGCGCCCGGCTGATTGGCATCACCAACTCAACCGTGGGCAGTGACGCCAACATTTGCGCATTGGAATAAAAACCGACGCTGGTGACGCCCTGCATCCGGCTGATCAGAAAGTGATCAGTACGCTGCGCTACTTTCACGGCGAAATTGAACGCCATCGCCCAGCCGGAAAAACCGACCAGCTCGCGCCAGTGCAGCAAACTGAACCGGGGCCGGAACGGATGCAGCCAGAAACTCAGCAGCAAACCGCTGAGCCGACCGGCCAACATGCCGGCGACCAGTGCCCACACTGACGGCGAGTACAGCGCCCACAACACCGCGACCAACACTTCCAGCGCCTTGCGCCAGAATTCGAGATGAAATTCCTGGCTGAACTGCAATTCGCGCCGCCACGCCACCATGCCGATGTTCTGTAAGCCATCAAAGAAAAAGCACAGCGCAATGACCTGCAGCACTACCGTCGCTTCCGGCACCTTGGCAAAGGTAGCGAACAACGGCGCGGCCACGGCGAGCGCCGCGGCAATGGCCGAGTTGCCGATGACATTCAAGGTCCAGGCGGTGTGGTAATGGCTGTCGTCAACTTCGCTTTTGCGGATCAGCGCCAGATCAAAATTGAATTCGGCCAGCACTTCGAACAGCATGCTGAAACTGAGCGCCAGCGCGAGCACGCCGAAATCCTGCGGCACCAGCAATCGCGCCAGTATCATCGTACTGACCAGGCTGAGCAGACGCACCGCCCAGCGCTTGGCAACCATGATGGCGGAGCCGACTGCGACTTTTTTTCCGCTCATGCCCGGCGCACCACTTGCGGCATGGCTGCCATGACTACATTTACTGAACTTGCTGCCGTCATGGTGCCGGACTCGTCTCTTCAGAATAATGGTTCAACGCAACCGGCTTGCCGCGTAAACGGCGGATGAGCGTCATAAAACCGGACAATTCTGCCGCCAGCTCCAGCGGGTGCAAATTTTCGCCGTCAAGAATTCGCGGCAATTGCAGCCGATCACAATCGCGACGAACCAAGCCAAGTTGCGTGGTGGTGGCGCTGCGCACGCCATTGGCGCGCAGCAGCGGCAGATGCGCGGCGGTGTATTCGCCACTCGGGTAACAAAAATGCTCGGCGCTGCGCTGGCTGAGCGCTTCGATGCGCTGGCGATTCTGTTGCAGCTCATCGGCCAGTGCGGCCGGTGCCAGCGGCAAACGATGCCGGTGCGTGTGCAACTGGATGTCGAGCGGCTGTTCCGGTTGTTGCGCCAGCGCGGCAAAGTGAGGAAGCGGACTGAGTCGGAACAGTTCGCCATCGGGGCAGCGCAAATCGATTTGCGCCGCGGCAGCGGCGGCCTGCAGCGCGGCGTATTCGGCGGCATTGTCGGACTGCTCGGCCGGCAAGCTGACACCATGCCAAGCGAGATAACGGCGCAGCACGTTCAGTACCGGCCGCTCCTTTTCGGCATACCAGGTGGTCAGGTACAAGGTGCATGGCCAGCGCCGCTGTTGCAATTGCGGCAGGGCAAAGCGGGCAAAGCCGGTCCAGCCATCATCGACGGTGATGACCAGCAGATTGGCAATGGAGTCGCCACGCTCCAGCCGCTCGACCAACTCGGTCAATGACACCACGGTGAACTGGCTGCGTTCGATTTGCTGCAGCCGCTGCTCGAATGTACTCGACTGCATGAACAGCTGCGGAATGAACTGATGTTCATCGCGATAGGCAAACCCGTGATAGCACAGAATGCGCGCCTGCTCGCGGGTGAATCGACGCGCCAGCGCAAACAGCCCGAACGTCTGCGCAAAGGCGAGTATCGCCAGCTTCAGTCGGCGCTTGCCGGAATGCTTCATGACGACTGCCCCAGTTGGCGCAGGAATTTCAGCCAGGCCCGCCAATACAGCCGGCGATCACCTTTGAACCACAGATCCGAATGCACGGCAGGATTGATCGCCAACAGCACAAACTCGACCAGCGCCGCCAGCTTCTGGGTAACGGTCACCTTGGAATCACGACAACGTGACATCAGCCAACCGATATCAGCTGGCACGGTGTAGCGGGCGCGAAAACCGAGTGGTCCCGGGCCTTGGTCCTGCACGACTGCCTTGCCGAGAAACGCATCGAGTTGCCAGCGCGGAAAATCCTTGCCGGCCAGTAAATCCAGATTCAGCGCATTCCAGTAGCGGGCATTCAATTCGAGAAACCAGAACCGGCCGCTGGCCGCATCCCATTTGTATTCCACCATCGCGACGCCTTGCCAGTTCAGCGTTTTCAACCGCAGCTTGGCATCGGCCAGCATCGCTTCGTGCCACCAGATTTTCCGGTAGGCCGTCAAGCCGCCGGTGTGCGGATTTTCGTGCATGGCCACGCACATGCTTTCCGCGCGGAACTCACCGCGGTGGCGCCACAGGTTCACGGTGGCTTTGACTCCGGGCACGGTTTCCTGCACCTGACAGCGATCATGACTAAGCAGCGCCGCCGCCAATGCCGAGCCCAGTTGCTCGGCGCTGTGCACGGCGCGCACGCCGGCTTGCTGATCGCGATCCGCGTGACGGCCATCGGTTTTGACATAGAGCGGCCACTGCCAGTCACGAAAACCATTTGCATCCGGCAGCGGCTGACTGCGGCGCACCACAATCGCGCGCGGCAACTGCTGTTGCACGGAGGGATTACTGTGGCTGGAAAAAAAAGCCTGAACATCGGCTTTGCCAAAGCAGCGATACAACACCTCGGCGTCGGGCGCATCCGGCAACAAGGCGCGGTATTGCTCGTACACCGGTTCAATCGCCAGCAAAAATGCTTCAGATGGCATGATGGCGGCGATGTTCTGCTCGCGCACATAGGTCGCCAGCCAGTTGAGAAACGCCGGCTCCTGATAGCGCGGATGCACCACCGCCACCTGCGCGAAACGCGAATGGCAGCCCGGCGCATCCGGGTGCGCGCTGGCGGCATGAACCCGATAACCGGCACGGCCAAGCGAACGTATCACGCCGATCATGCCGATGGCTTGTGCTTCGAAAACCAGAACGGATTCAGTCACGTTATTTGCCACCGTCACTGGCCCGGCCGGTCGCCACATCAGACCGTAGCGCTGGCTCAAAAAAGTCCTTGTGTGGCAAATCCCAGCGGACAGCCGTAATGCGGTCAGGAAATACGTTCAGTTCGATAATGGCTGGACCCTCAGGCGTGATTGCTACATCAACACCAGCGAAACGCATTTCGGGAAATACCGCCAATGCACGCTCACTCAAGCGCAAAACCTCGTTCCAATGTGGCAGCTGCACACCTGTCAACAAATTGCCAGTGTCTGGATTGTGGCTGATCACTTTGCCCGGTTTGCGCACATCGATACCATTGAGCAAACAACCAGTCACAATATCGACAGCCACCGCTAGTCCTCCGCTGGTGGTATTGTCAACCTGACTACCGGCCCGACCAATGCGCAATACGGCGTGATGCGCGGTAAATTTCCCGTGCTGTTCCAACACCCATATCCGCAAAGTATTGACTGAGTTGGCATTCAGCGCGGCCAAATCAGGGTGCTGCGTCAAATAGGTCTCCAGCAGCCATCCTGCTGAGGACTGCAGCAGATGCTGCGCCCACCCGTCGACCGTCCATTGCTGGCCACTGATTGGGTGCTGCAGCATTTCCCCAGAACTATTGACATCAAGAGCAACAAAACCTAGCCCACCAAAGCCCTCAACTGCCTTGAAGCAGACCCGCTGGCCAGCCATGGCCTTGAGCACTCGCTGCAAATCATCGCTACAAGTCAACGGAAGGTTGTGACGATCTGCACCACGAAATTGATGAAAGAATCCAATGAAAGTCGGCGTTGGAATGCCAAACAGCGAGAGCGTGGCCTTTTCGGTCACCTTATGTTGTGAAATTTTCTGGTAAGCGGGCGGATTGATAGCGAACAACAGCTCGTCGTATTCGCGCTCGTTGGCGTGGCGCCATTTGTTGCGAAACGGAATCTCGCGGCGCCAGAACCGGGCCACGTGATAATAATTGGGGCCGAGATCGCGCAGCAATTTCAGCACCAGCATTTCGGCGAATTGCCGTGTGACCGGCAGGCCGCCATGCTGGGCCGCATCACGGCTGGCGTTGAGGATACGTCGCAGAGCATGCAATCCTGGCACGAACTCACTCCTTGCTTGCTGATTTCCACCGCGCCCGGCGCGGCAGCATGATGATTAGGTTGGCCCGGCCTTGCTCGGCAGCGCCAGGACAAAATCGCGGGTCGCTGTCGCCACCGCATCGCGCCATTCCGCGCGAGCGAAAGTGTGGTTGGCGGCCGGCATGGCCAGCTGCTGGACGCGCGCGGCGCTCAACAGGCCGCGCCACTCCGGCTGCTGGCTGCTGACCGTCTCAAATTCTCGGGCGACCAGATCGTCGCCGGACAAAATCAGCTGGATCGGTCCGTTGAATTTCTGCCAGCCTTGCGCCATCCGCTCCGACAAACTGCCGCGCATTCCAGTCTCTGTGCCCGCAGCATTCGCGCTGGCGCGGTTGCCGGCACTAGCTTGCCGCAGCGTTGTCAGCAGGCTGCGCAGACTGGCGCGAAAGTCGAACTCCCCGCGCAGCAATTTGCGCCAGAGCCCGGCCGAGAACAAGCGTTGCTTGTAGTAATGCTGGATAACCGTCTTTGCCTGCGCCTGCGCTTGCCGCAGCCAGGGATTGAGCAACACAAGCCCAGCGACACGGGCATCGGTGTGGGCATAGAACAGCGCCGCCGACGCGGCATCACACAGCCCCCAGAGCACCAGTTGTCGAACCGCCGGATTGGCGGCGCAGAGAGCATCGCAGGCAGCGCGGATATCGGCATCGATCTGTTCAAAATCGCGCGCCTCGCCGGTGCTGTCGCCCATGCCGCGATAATCGAAACGCAGCACTGGAATCCCGGCCGCGGCCAGCTGCCGCGCCAGCAAAACAAACTGGCGATGACTGCCGACCCGGTATTGCGGGCCACCGACCACGATCACCACCCCGGTGTGGCTGAGTGGGCTGTCAGCCGCGGCGGGTTCGTGCAGGATGCCGATGAGTTGAGCCTCGGCACAGGGGAAAGTCAGTACGCGTTCGCTGCTCATTAGGCTAGTGTTCGTGTGTTCGACACTCGGATGATCGGTGTTGATGTGATCGTTGCGTGTGGCATTGGCGTTCATACGATCGCCTCGCTGACCGTCGCATCCGCACGCGCCGCCAAGGCTTGCAGCACGGATTGATCAAGCGCCGGACAGGTACTGATTTCGGTGGTCTGCCAGAACGCATCGCCGGCAATGGGATGCCAGTGTTGCAGCTGGCCATTGAGCAAGGTTTGCAGCGCCGGCAGCGGTTGTTCGCCGGCGCCGATTTCAAATATCTCGAGCGATCCGGCTGGGGCGCTGATGCTCACCGTCCGCAGCGGTTCGACCAACGCCGCCGTCAACAGATAGCCGGCAATTTCGACGCCGCCGGCGGCAATCTGGGCCAGCAATTGCTCGTTGTTGAGCGATTCGCCCGCCATTCTGGCCGCCATCAGTTTCAGCCGCAGCCACTGGTTCAGTTGCTGCTGGCCAGTCAGGATGGGCGCGCACAACAGCCAATCGCAATCTGCGTGTTCCGGCAGCAGCAGCGCACCGCCGCGAATCGCGCACAGCGCCGGACGCTGCGCATACTGTTGCTGCAGAAACGCCCGAGCGCTGGCGACATCGGCCTGCCATTGCGACCAGCTGGCGTTTGCCAAATCACCGGCGCTGTCGCCAGTTCCAAACCAGTCGACCAGCAAAACACCGTGACCGGCGCCGTGCAGCGCGCGCGCCAGCTGGTTCAGTTGTCGCCGTGATTTGTTCAGTTCTTCGAGCAGCGGGGGCAGCAGCAGGACCGGTTGGCGCTGCGCGCGACCGGGCCAATGCACTGCCAACAGAGGACCGGCTGTGCCGGGCAGGAAAAAGACGTCTGACATGGCATCCTTGCCGCGATTCAATGGTTCAGTTCCGCATAATGCGCGTGCGCGCTGAATGGCGGTGGCCGCTTTCCGAGCAAACCACTGCAAACCCGTGCCGAACGGTCCGGGTCAGCGGCCACTCAGCCACGTTTCTGCTCGACAAATGCCGCCAGGCTGCCGACGGTCTCAAAGGTTTCGGCCGAGATTTCGTCATCGGCAATGCTGATGCCGAACACTTCTTCCAGCCGGGTGATCACGCCCAGCACGGCCATCGAATCAAATTCCGGCATGGCACCAAGCAGCGCCGAATCCGCCGTCAGTTGCTTTGCCCGCTCACCCAGCGCCAGCACTTCGCCCAGCACCCGGGTGACATCAGCCATTACTGTCATGTCCTTGCTTTCCTTTCCACGAATCCATTGAGTTGCCCGGGTCGGTTGTCAGCACTGGCGCCGCGCGGCGGCCTGATTTTGCTGGCCCTGACCGGGGCGCACAGGATACAGGAGAATGCCCGGAACGTCGCCTCCGGCGCGGCCCGATTCGCCGTTGTCATCACCCGGTCACGACCGGACAAGCTTGCCCGCAGCCCGGCAAGCTTGTTACCTTGATCAGGCGTGCCGGGGCGATTGCGGGTCATTTGTTGAGACCGCGGCCTGCCCGGTTTCCGCAGGCGCTGCCGCCATCTTACGGCGGGAACCGACGCAGCAATGGATGCACGAACTGTCATGGATTTACGGATGCACACTCGCTTGCGCGGGCTGGATTGGGCTTTTGGCCGCCGGCTTGCCACCCTCATGCTGACCGGACTGGCGCTGACCCTCGCCACCCCGACGCCCGGCCACGCCGAAGAATTACCGCCCGACTGCGGCGAGTTCACCAACTCCTACGGTCCGTTTGATTACACCAACCCGGATCATTTCGCGCACAAGCTGTCCATCGTCGAAAAATTCCACTTCCGGCCGGAACAGGAATTGTCGACCTACAAACCCAATTCCAAAGTCAAAGTCGATTTTGGTTACACGCTGCGCGCGTTTCCCAATCACCACCGCGCCCTGATGGCGTTGGCGCGCTGGCTCAAGCTGCACAAGCCGGAAGACTGGACCAGCGAAATGCGGCCGGAATGCTATTTCTACCGCGCCGTGGCCTGGCGACCACGCGATGCCGTGTCGCGGATGATCTTCGGTTATTACCTGCACCAGAATCAGCGCCTGAACGAGGCGGAAGCGCAGTACCGCATGGCCGTGCAAATCCAGCCGGATTACGCCGAAGGCCATTACAACCTGGGCTTGCTGCTCGCTGATCAAAAACGCTGGCCGGAATCGCTCGCCGAAGCGCACCGCGCTTATGAGCTCAAGTATCCGCTGCCCGGTTTGAAGAACCGGCTGATCGCCGCCAAGGTCTGGACCGAGCCGGCCCCAATCGCGAAGACGCCGGCGTTTGAACCGGTCTCGCCAGATGGCGTGTTGCCGGGCGCTGTCTCTCCGGAAACAGTCGTTCCGGAAGCAGCCTCTCCGCAAGCAGTCACTCCGGAATCTGTCGTGCCGAAGCCCGCAGTAACTGAGCTTGCACCAACTGGACTTGCACCAACCGAACGTGCAGCAACGAAACCGGCGCCAACCGAAGGCTCGGCTTCGACCAACGCGACCACCGATACGCCCACCCCGACGCCGCTCTGATCGCCGCCAGGAACCCCAACATGACTTATTTGTTCGGCCAAGCCGGCACTGGCAGTGCCCCGCCTTTGACCGCCGCTGGCAACGCGCCACAACCGCTCAATCACATCACGGATCCGGCCGGATTACAGGTGCTTGCCCACGGAGCCCGGGCATTCAGCCACGACGGTTGGCAGATTTTGTTGTTTGGTGATCTGCGCTGGCGCAACACCATCTGCGCGCCGGACGAGATTTTGCCGAAACTGCAGCGTCGATTTGCCCGCGATGGCAGTGCCTGCCTCGCCGATGCGCTTGGACATTTTCTGCTGGTCGTCGCCCAGCCCCAGAGTCAGCAACTCTGGCTGGCCATTGATCGCACCGGCGTGCGCCGGGCGTTTTACCGGCAGGACGGCGCCCAGTTGCTGTTCGGCAGCAAATTGGCCGATGTCGCCCGCCATGCCGGTCGGCGCCCGGTGATCAATCAGCAAGCGCTGTACAACTATTTGTATTTTCATATGGTGCCGAGCCCGGACACGATTTTTCAGGGCTGCCAGAAACTGGCACCGGGCCATGTTCTGCACTGGCAGGCCGGCAAACTGCGCACCGACAACTACTTCAAGGCCCGCTTCCATCATCGCGGTGACGCCGAACCGGCCAACAGCGAAGCGCTGCTGCTACCGGCGCTGGAATCCGCCGTGCGACGCGCCCGTGGCAGTGACAATTGCGGCGCGTTTCTGAGTGGCGGCCTGGACAGTTCGAGTGTGGTTGGCATGCTGGCAAAAGCGCAGCCGAAGCCGGCGACGTTCAATATCGCGTTCAGTGATCCCAAATACGACGAGAGCGCGTATGCCCGGCTGTCGGCCAAGCATTTCGGCACCGAACATTTCGAGCTGAAGCTGGAGCCGGATGAGGCGCTGGCGGCTTTGTCCACCATCGCCGCGCACGGTGACGAACCGTTTGGCAATTCCAGCGCGCTGCCGACCTACTTCTGCGGCAAGTTCGCCCGCGAAAACGGCATCAAGGTAATGCTGGCCGGCGACGGCGGCGATGAACTGTTTGCCGGCAACTCCCGTTACGCCAAAAACAAATTGTTCGAGTATTACTGGCGGCTGCCGGGCGGCCTGCGCCGGCTCAGCGAAACGCTCGCAGGCTCCGGCTCGCATGCCGATGACAGCTCACGCTGGCCCGGCCCGTTTGGCAAAGTGCAGAGCTATATCCGGCAAGCGGCAGTGCCGATGCCGGATCGCTTGCAGAGTTACAACTTCCTGCATCTGCATGCACCGGAAACAGTATTCACATCACAGCAATTGGCGCACAGCGATCAGCGCTATCCGCTGCAGCTCTGGCGCGAACGCTACCGCGAAGCCGACGCCGAGGATTCGCTCGATGCCACGCTCTATCTAGACTGGAAGTTCACGCTCGCCGACAACGATCTGGTCAAGGTCAACAGCATGTGCGAGCTGGCGGGTATCGATGTGCGCTATCCGATGCTGGATGACGACCTGATCGATTTGTCATTGCAACTGTCGGCCCAGCGTAAACTGCCGGGCCAGAAGCTGCGCCACTATTACAAAGAAGCCTGTCGCGGCTTTTTGGCCGACGAAACCTTGGACAAGAGCAAACACGGATTCGGTTTGCCGTTCGGCGTTTGGCTGCGCGAACACGCCGGCCTGCGCGAACTGGTCGCCAGCAAACTGGATGCGCTGAAGCAGCGCGACATCTTCCTGCCCAGTTTCATCGATCACGCCCGGCACCAGCACGAAACCGGCCACGCCTCGTTCTTCGGCGAGCTGAACTGGATTCTGATGGTGCTGGAGTTGTGGCTGGAAGAGAACGGCTGACTTTAAACCGTTCGTGATATGTAGTTCGCGGTGAGCGGCTCGTGGTCAGCGATTCATAAACCGTGTTGCGCTTGCCAATCTGCTCACCACGAACTAGCCAAATCGGCCCTTACGCCGGCAACAACTGCGGCGTCTTGAAACTGATTTCGGCGAGTTGCCGGGCAAAGCCCAAACCATCCCAGCGCCACGGGGTAAACCGCGGAATCTGGAAGCAATCGCTGCGGCCATTCCAGGCCCCGTGTTCGGTAGTCCAGGCGGCGCGGTAGCCCGCTTCACGAACCAGCTCGACATGTTCGCGGCGGTAATCCTGACCGGGCTTGCCATTCGGGTAAGCAAACAGCGTCGGCGCGCTGCCGAGCAATTCGGTCAGGCGCTGGCGATTGTGCTGAATCTGCCAGCGCGCTTCATCGGTGGTCAGTGTCGCCAGGACATGGTGATCATGAGTGTGGCCACCGAGCGTCATACCAGCGGCCTGCATGGCGTTCAATTCGCTGGCATTCATCATCAGCCGCGGCGGCTCAGGCACCAGGCTGCGCAGCTGCGCCACCACGGCCATCCGCGCCGGAGCTGGCAAGTATTTCAGTTTCTGCCGCAGCGGCCCGAGCACACTGCGGCGCTGCTCGATGTCGTCACTCAGCAGGGTTTTGCCGAGGCCCACTTGGGTCAAATCCAGTTCGCCGCTGGCATGCTGACGAACCGCTTCGGTCAGCCAGTCGTTCCACATCAGATCGCCGTCGGTGAACGCCGTGGCAATGAAGAACGTGGCATGCAGCTGCAGGCGTTGCAGCAGTGGCAACACCAGTTCGTGGTTGTCGCGATAACCGTCATCAAACGTGATGCTGGCCGTTGGCGTGCCATCGGGTTGCCGGTCCAGGCTGTCGGCCAGTGGAATGACGGTGAAGGCGGCGCGGATGCGCTCGAGTTGCTGGGCGAATTCGGCGACGGTGGGCAACAGCCGCATCAAAGGATCGCGCTCGGCGACAACGCGGTGAAAAATGAAAACGTGATGCCGCTGCGGCAACAGCCGCAACCGATAGGCAAAACGAAACGCCGAACTCATCCGTGACTCTCCCTGCTGCATGTTGCCGTTGGCGCCGCTGACGCCGACCGCGCTGGTCCCTGGCACCACGCTGGTGCCGGCCGGATTGTACCCTGCCCACGCCGGCACCGGCAGCGGGAGTGCGGGTAACCAGCACGACGCCAACATCAACGACGGCATCAACGGCAGCGCGGGCTTGTTTCCGCTGCCGCGCTCGGCCACAGTACCGGACTGAACGCAGGGTAGCGGAGTCAACAGAATGAAGCGGTTGCGCGGACGGATGGGGCGGGTTGCGCTGGCGGCGTGGATTCGCGCCATGTTGGTCAGCACCATGTTGATCTGCACCTTGCCGGTCAACACCGCGCTGGCGGCGGACGCTGCCGACAGTCGCGACGACATCACCGCCAGCAGCGACGACAATCCGGTGCCGGCCCGCATTGCTGCCGCAAAACGGGCTGTGGTCGGTGTCGGTACGCTGCTGCCGACCCGACGCCCGCCGGCGGTCATTCGCGGCACCGGTTTTGTCGTGGGCGATGGCCGTTATGTGCTCAGCAATTACCACGTGATCCCGACCTCGCTGGCAGAAGAGCAACACGAAACGCTGGTGGTTTTCGTCGGCGTTGGCGAGCAGGGCCAGCCCCGGACGGCGCGGGTGATTCAATCGGCACCGGAATACGATCTGGCGCTGCTGCGACTGGAAGGACCGGCGCTGCCGGCCATGACCATCGATGCCCAGACGCCAGTCAGGGAAGGCGATGATCTGTTGTTCACCGGATTCCCGCTCGGCCATATCCTCGGCCTGTATCCAACCACCACGCGAGCGATGGTGTCGAATATTGCGCCAGTCGCCATTCCGGCCTCGGCCGCGTCCGATTTGAATGCCGTTACCATTCGCCGCTTGAAAGACCCTTATCCGATTTATCAGCTCGATGCGATCGCCTATCCCGGCAACAGCGGTAGCCCGCTGTACCGGGTCAGCGATGGCGCCGTGGTCGGCGTGATCAATTCGGTATTGGTCAAAGAAAGCAAGGAATCGGCACTCGATCATCCGACCGCCATTACCTACGCCATTCCGATCAAGCACGCGTTGCCTTTGCTGGAAAAAATCACGCCATGAATGATCACCGTTTTCACGATCGGTTTTTCCCGTGTTTGCGCCAGCCGTTGTCGCCGCAAACGGGCTCAGCGCTGTTGGAGAGTTGCGCACCATGATGTCGTTTTCCATCAGCTGGTTTGCCTTGCTGGGCTACGGCATCGCTGCAGTGGCTTTTGCTGTCCTGGCCCTGTTGTTGGCTTCTCGCTGGCGCGGCCGGCTGACCGGCAACTGGCTATTGTTGGTGCTGGTCCTGCAGCTGGCCTGGGCGTTGTCGGCCAGCGTATTCCACTGGCTGGAAACCACCGAAACGGCCTGGGTTTATGGCTGGCTGGAATCGCTGCGCTATATCGGCTGGTTGCTGCTGCTGCGCGAACTGTGGCAACCGCTGGTGCAGGCCGAAGGCGCATCGGTGCGCTGGTATCGGCAACTGAAACTGCTGCTGATTGGCTTGGCGATAGTGCTGACCATTGCCGCGATATGGCCGGCGCTCGATGTGCTGATCAGCCGCACGCTTGGCCTGCCCCTGCTGCAAACCGGCATGCTGATTCTGGCGCTCAGCAGCGGCGTGCTGACCGAGCAACTGTATCGCCGGACCCGACCGGAACAACGCTGGGCAATTAAATTTCTCTGCCTCGGTTTTGCCTGCGTGTTTGCCTACGACTTTTATCTGTATTCCGATGCCCTGCTGTTCCGCCGCATCGATGCCGACATCGAAGCGGCGCGTGGTTTTGTTTACGCCGTCGGGGTGCCCTTGCTGGCCGTAGCCGTGGCCCGCAATCCGCGCTGGTCGATTGATCTGTTCATCTCGCGCGGGCTGATGCTGCGCTCGTTGTCGGTGCTCGGCGCTGGCGGTTATCTGCTGCTGATGGCGCTGGTCGGGTTTTACATTCGCAGCACCAATGCCGAATTTGGCGACGCCCTGCGCATCGTGTTCTTGGCGCTGGCGCTGGTCGCGCTGCTGGTGGTGGCGATTTCCGGCCAGGTGCGCTCGCGCATCAAGGTGTTCATCAACAAGCACTTTTTCAATTATCAATACGACTACCGCGAGGAATGGCTGCGACTGAACCGGACACTGGCCGGCGAGGACGGCGGCGGCCGCATCCACGAACGGGCGATTCGGGCGCTGGCCGATATCGTCGACTCACCGGCCGGTATGCTCTGGTTGTGTCAGGACGAACAGCACTGCGAGTTTGCCGAGCACTGGTGCATGCCACCGGGCAAGGACTTTGATGCCAAACCGGATCGGGCCCTGCTGGAATTTCTGCGCCGCACTGGCTGGGTGATTGAGCTGGCCGAGTACCGGCAATTTCCTGACCGTTACGCCGAGCTCGACTTGCCAAACTGGTGGTTCAATCAGCCCAATCCCTGGCTGATTTTGCCGCTGCGCCACGGCGAACACCTGACCGGCATCATGCTGCTGGCAGCGCCGCGCGCCAACCGGCCGATCAACTGGGAAGTGCGCGATCTGCTGAAGACCGCTGCCGCCCAAGTCGCCTCCTACTTGGCGCTGTATCAAACCACGCTGGCGCTGGTCGAAGCCCGTCAGTTCGAGGCCTTCAACCGGCTGAGCGCATTCGTCGTGCATGATCTGAAAAACGTTGCCGCCCAGCTGCAGCTGATCGTCAGCAACGCCGACCGCCACCGGAACAACCCGGCCTTCATTGATGACGCGATTCAGACGGTCGGCAATGCCACCGGCAAGATGCAGCGAATGCTGGCCGCCCTGCGCAAGGGTTCGGTCGAGGCCGCCACGACCACGGCAGTTGCTATCGACGAGGTCATTGCCGAAGCGGTGCGGCAGTGCAGCAAACAAACACCGGAGCCGCAGGCTGGCCCGGCCAGCGGCGCCCGGGTACGGGCCGATCGCGAGCGCTTGCTTGCTGTGCTGCAGCATCTGATCCAGAACGCGCAGGAGGCCTGTGAAGGCGAGGGTCAGGTCAATTTGACAGTGGTGTCAGAGGTTAATGACGTCACTGTAAAAATAAGAGACAATGGCTGCGGCATGGATGCAGACTTTATCCGCGAGCGACTCTTCCGTCCGTTTGATACCACCAAAGGCAATGCCGGTATGGGTATCGGCGCTTACCAGGCGCGCGAGACGGTGCGCAGCTTTGGCGGTGATGTCACCGTGACCAGCAGTCCCGGCCAGGGCTCGGAGTTCAGCTTGCGGCTGGTTCGCATCGGCAATGACAGCGAGTCGGTTGGCGCTGAGCAAACACAGTAGCCCGGGATAGGGCGCGGAATTCACCCGACGCTTCGTGCGTCTGGATCACAGGGAAGACAGTGATGGGAAGCCTGGACAGGAGTCAGAAACGGCTGTTGGTAGTGGAAGATGATCCGGGTCTGCAAAGCCAGCTGCGCTGGTGTTTTGAAGACTGCGAAGTGATCGTCGCCGGCAACCGTGAAGAAGCCATCGCCGCGCTGCGACGGTTCGAACCGCAAGTCGTCACTCTCGATCTGGGCCTGCCGCCCGATCCGGCCAATGCCTCCGAAGGCCTGGCCACGCTACAAGCCATCCAGCGGCTCAGCCCGCACACCAAAATCATTGTGGTCACCGGCAACGACGAGCGCGAAAACGCCCTGCGCGCAATCAGCCTCGGCGCCTACGACTACTACCAGAAACCCATCGACGCCGCGGCGCTGAGCCTGATCGTGCAGCGGGCGTTTCATCTGCACGCGCTGGAAAGCGAAAACCGCCAGCTGCAGAAAAAAGCCAACAGCGCGCCGCTCGCCGGCATCATCGCCGGCTCGCCGGAAATGGCGAAGGTCTGCCGCATGGTGGAAAAAGTCGCGCCGACCGATTTGACCGTGCTGCTGCTCGGCGACTCCGGTACCGGCAAGGAAATCATCGCCCGCGCCGTGCACGAACTGAGCCCGCGCAGCAACAGCCGCTTGGTCGCCATCAACTGCGCCGCGATTCCGGAAAACCTGCTCGAAAGCGAATTGTTCGGCTACGAAAAAGGCGCCTTCACCGGTGCCGCCCGCCAGACCAAGGGCAAGATCGAATACGCTGATGGCGGCACGCTGTTCCTCGATGAAATCGGCGATCTGCCGATGGCGCTGCAAGCCAAGCTGCTGCGCTTCCTGCAGGAGCGGGTGATCGAGCGCATCGGCGGCCGGGAAGAAATTCCGGTCGATGTCCGGGTCATCTGCGCGACCCACCGGGTGCTGCCGGACATGGTCAAGCACGAAACCTTCCGGGAAGATTTGTATTACCGGCTCAGCGAAATCACCGTCGACATTCCGCCACTCGCGGCCCGCAGCGGCGATGTCATCCTGCTCGCCCGCGCCTTCCTGCAAAAATTCAACGAGCAGCTGCACCGGCACGTCAAAGGCTTCCGCGATGACGCCATCAACGCGATGGAATCACACAGCTGGCCGGGCAATGTTCGCGAGCTGGAAAACCGGATCAAGCGTGCCGTGATCATGGCCGAAGAAAGCCACATCAATGCGGACGATCTGCAGCTGAAGCCAAACCTGCAGCGCGAACTGCCACTGAATTTGCGGCAAGTCCGGGAACAGGCCGAAACCGAAGCGGTGTTGCGGGCGCTGTCACATGCCGAAGGCAATATGTCGCGTGCCGCCGAACTGCTTGGCATTACCCGGCCCACCCTGTACGCGTTGGTCGACAAATACCACTTGCACGAAAACGATCAGCTGGCCCGCAGTCACTGAGCATTGAACTTCCGCGACGCGCCGCACCAAAGATTGCCGGATTGGCGAGATCGGCGGCGCGTACAAACTCGGCATCAATCGGAAGTCGGTACGGCTCACGCGTCGGCAAGCAAATCGGAATTTTTTAAATTTGATAAAAAAGCTGTACACATAATCTGGCAATAACCTGCTTTGGCAACAAGGAGTCGCCCCATGAAACGCAAGGATCATCCGCTGTCGCTGCACCGTTCTGCCCTCGCCCTCTGCCTCGCCGCTGTCTGTAGCGGCAGCGTCTTCGCCGATGACTACAGCGACGCCTGGCAAAGAGCCCAGCAGCTGCTGAAAGAAAAAGACACCCGCGCTGCCATCATCGAACTGCGCAACGCGCTGCAGGAAAAGCCGGGCAGCGTCGAAGCCCGCCTGCTGCTCGGTGAACTCTATTATCAGGAAGGCAATCTGGCCGCCGCCGAAAAAGAACTCGACAAGGCCCGCGAACTGAAAGCCCCGAAAGATCGCTATCAGCGCATGCTCGGCCGTACCTGGCTGTCCATTTACCAGCCGCAGAAAATTCTCGACCTGATTGAAGAAGACAGCAAAGATCCGGTGCCGCTGCGCGCCGAGGCGCTCGGTTTGCGTGGTCTCGCCATCCTGCAGCAAGGCAATATCGAAAACGCGGAAAAGATTTTGCTGCAAGCGACCAGCCTGCAAGCCAACCAAAGCGAAGCCATGTACGGCCTGGCCCAGATCGCCCGACTGCGCAACGATCTCGGCAAGGCCGAAGCCATGGTCAATCAGGCCATCAAGGCCGACCCCAGCTTTACCAACAATTATCTGTTGCTGACCGAATTGCTGGTGCTGAAAAATCAGAAAGACGAAGCGATGAAGACGATCAACAAAGCCGTTGATCTGTCGCCCAATGACGCCCGCATCCGGTTGGCGCGGTCAGAGGCCTTGATCAGCCTCGGTCAAGTCAAAGAGGCCTGGCCGGACATCAATCTGGTGTTGGCGTCAACGCCAAAGCATCCGGTCGGTCTGTTCATGAAAGCCAAGGCGCTGGTGTCAGAGAAGAAGCCGGAAGAAGCGATCAACACGCTGGAACAGGCGCTGTCGGTGATGCCGAACTACACCGAAGCACAATTGCTGGCCGGTTATCTGTACGTACAGAAGCGGCACTGGCGTCAGGCCGAAGACATGCTGTCGCGCACGCTCGCCACCCGACCGGGCCATCCGGGCGCCGTGAAACTGCTGGTGCAAACCAAGCTCGGCTTGCGTGATCCAAAATCCGCACTGTCACTGGTCACCGACGCGCTGCGGCGCAGTCCACAGGACGTGCAGTTGCTGAGCTATCAGGCGACCGCTTACATTCAGATGCAGGAGTTCGACAAAGCCGCCGAGATCATGGAGCAGGCAGTCGCCATCGATCCGAACGCCGACAATCTGCGCACCGGTCTGGCCTTGCTGCAATTGCAGGAAGGCGAAGGTAGCGCGGCGATCGCCCAACTGGAAACCGCCGCCAAAGACAACACCGATCTGGAAATCAGCGATCTGATGCTGGTCTCCAGCCTGATGGCACAGCGGCAAACCGACAAGGCGGTCGCGCTGGCGCAAAAGCTGTACGACAAATACCAGGACAACGCGCTCGCCGCCAACATGCTCGGTGTGGTCAAGCTGGCCACCAATGATTTGAAGCGCGCCGAAGAACTGTTTGCCCAGTCGGCCAAATTGAAACCGGAATTCCTGACCGCCCGGCTCAATCAGGTACGGGTCGATGTCGCGCGCAAGGATTTCGACAAGGCACTGACCAAGCTGCACGCGCTGAACAAGGAAAGCCCGTCGCTGAACGTCATTGCCTTGCAACTGGCGCAGGTCTACGACGCCAAGGGCGACCGTGAACACGGCATGGAATGGCAGAAGAAAGCCTGGGAGTTTGACACCCGTTCGCTGGCAGCCGGCAATGCCTACATGCGGCGCCTGCTGCAGGTTGGTAAGGCCATGGACGCACTGGCAGTTGCTCAGCAAATGGTCGCGGCCAACCCGGATGCGGCCGATGCCCAGTTCGCACTTGGCCTGTCGCAACGCGCCACCAAGAACCAGAGCTCGGCGATTTCGGCGTTCCGCAAAGCGATTTCGCTCAATCATAAAAATGCCGATTTCTACTTTGCCGTGGCCGATACGCTGGAAGAGAGCGGCGACAACAAAGGCGCTGCCAGCGCGCTCGATGATCTGCTGCGCCTGCAACCGCAAAACTGGCAGGCGTCGGTGGCGCGGGCGCGATTGGATCTGCGCATGCAGCGCTACGCCGAGGCACATAGCCGCGCCGCGCAGCTGAGCAAGGACTTCCCGACCCTGTCGGTCGGCGCGCAACTGGAAGGCGACGCGCTGGTCGCGGAAGGCAAATATGTTGAAGCGGCCAAAGCCTTCGACAAAGCCTACAAGCAGCAGCCCAGCCTGGGTTTGGCCACCAGCCAGTCCATGGCACTGCAGCGCGCCGGCAAGCCCAATTCCGAAGCGCCGGTGCAGGACTGGCTGAAGTCCCACAGCGATGATCTGGATGCCCGCTTTGCTCTGGCCACCCTGCATCAGCAAGCCAAGCAAACCGACAAGGCGCTGGAGCAATACAAACTGATCGAGCAGAAGCTGCCGAATCATCCGATCCTGCTCAACAACCTGACCTGGCTGTATGCCGAAAAGGCCGACGCGGCCAACACCCGTAAATACCTCGGCAAACTGGAAGCGCTGAAACTGACTCAGGCAAGCGTGCTGGACACTCAGGGCTATGCCTATCTGCAACTTGGCGATGCCAAGAAAGCGCTGGAGCAATTCAATGCCGCGATGAAAGCTGCACCGACCATGGTGGAAGCGAAGTACCACGCGGCACTCGCCAACGAAAAGCTAGGCAACAAAGCTGAAGCGAAGAAACTGCTGAAAGCTGTGCTCGACAGCAAGCAGAAATTCACCGAGCTGGCCGCAGCGGAAGAGCTCTACAAGAAATTGCCGTGAGCAATGACGGTATTGAAAAAAGGCGAGGGAAACCTCGCCTTTTTCTTTTGCGTCAGCATGGAAAGTGCTAGCAATATCTTGGAGACTTGATTGCCTTGTTAGCCGGCTCAATCTGCAAAATCATATTGCGCTCCTTTAACTACTCCAGATTCAATAACGATCTTACAGCCGTAGCGCCCGTACGTTTTACGCTCAACCATAAAATTAACACCAGACTCATTATGTGGCTCAGGGCCTAAGCCTTTAGCCAAGCCAAAAGCGCGAAGCTCAGAAATTGACATGCCGGGCTTAATTTCACCGCACAACTCTTTGACACGAGTTTCCGCAGTGCCATAGCTATAAGCGCAATATGAAATGCTACTTACTGCAAACACAACAAAAACAATACTAACTACTTTTCGAAACAGATGCATGTGCGCCCCAACGGCTAACTAGTGATTAGGCGGCATTCCACCTAGCGGTTTTTAATATTTCTCAATCGTGTCGAAATAATTCCAACTATTCAAAGAATTACCTGAGATTATCGATTATTGAGGTCGGGCGTTACGGGCGGTGACCGAGCTGACAGTCAATTGCCAAGGAGGCAAGACAATGGCCTGTCCATTGCCGATATCTCGCCATGATTCTGCCACGCATCTGCTGAAAATCGGTAGCGACACTCGCACTATCGCTGCTCCTGAGTAGCCCGGCACAGAGTCTGCTCGACTATCAGCATGTGGAGACCACCATGATCGATACCCATTTTGCGCAGCTCGGCGCGAATACCACAAATCCGCTGGATCGCCGGTGGCCAGTAGCGGCTTAGCCGTTCAGATTGAGTTTGCTGCGGATCAGTGCAATCAGAATTTTTTGCAGCGGGTTGGCGTTGCCGAACGGGCGCCAGGTTTTTTTGTAGCGCTGCCGATAAGCGTCAAAGTGCAGGCCCCAGGGCGCGGCGGTGACGCGGCCGCGTTTGAGCAGCACTTTCAACACTTCCACACCCATGACGCCGGCGCAGAGTTCGCAGGCCATCGCGGTTGACGGGCCTTTCTCCTTGCTGAAATTCACCGCCTCCGGCACTTGCAGGTAGGGCCGCTGGAACATGCGTGGACTTAGGCCAGCAATGAAGCGGGCCAGCTGCTCGGTTTTTGGCAGACCTTCCATCCGGAAATATTGTTCGAAGCTCATGCCGCCGGGCAGGAAAGCCAGAAACGCGGTGCCCATGCCGAGCGGTGCGGCGGTCAGTGCCGGAATGCCGCGCGCGGCGCAGGCGGCGAATACTTTGCGGCGGATATCGACGGCAAAAAAATCGAGGCTGTCGACATAGACATCAACGCCATCGAGAAAGGCCGAAAGATTGTCGTCGTTGATGCCTTGCGGAAAAGCTTTCAGCGTGGCTTGCGGATTGATGTCGGCGGCCATGCGCGCGAGCACGGCGCATTTGTCCTGATGCAGATGCGACACGAACGCGCCGGCCTGACGATTGAAGTTCTGCTGCTCGAACCGATCAAAGTCGGAAATATGAAAGGCACCGATACCGAGTCGCGTCAGCGTCAGCAAATGGCTGCCACCGACGCCACCCAAACCGGCGATGGCAATGCGGCTGCGCTGCAGGATTTGCTGTTCGGCCTCGGTGACCCAGCCGATGTTGCGCGAGAACGCCCGGGAGTAATCAAACGCATCCATGTTGTCTGTCCGGTGAGGCCCGATGCCAACGAGTGTAGCCAATGCCAGCCGGCCAGCACGTTCAGGTGTCAGTGCAGCGCGGAGCGCATTGGCCTTGGCGCGTGAATCTATTGCTGGCGCAGCTGCTCGCGCATGGTTTCCAGCAGCTCGCGGGTATCGCCGCCGAGGGTCCGGTACAGCGCTTCGCCGGTGATGACAAACGGGCCGCGCCGACCGTGGTAATCGATGACTTCACCGACCTGGGTGAACACGATGCCGCAGCTGCGCAGCAAGCGCGCCAGGCGCGGCTCCATCATCACGTAAACCCGTTCCAGCCCGAGGTTCAGCGCCAACGCTGAGGCACCGAGAAACAGGCCCAGCGCGACCATGGGATAGTGCCGACTGTCCGGGTTGGCATCGGAATCGCCGGCGATGCCGATGGGCGAGGTTTGCTCGCCGGCCCGGCGGCGGAAATCGCTGTGCACCGCCAACCGGGAAATCTCGCCGAAATGCTGCCGCGCGGTGGTGCTCGGCGCCAATGGCCCGGCTTCAAGATGGCCGTCACAGACCTGCTCAAACGGCAGTTGGCTGACACCATCCGGGCTCAGGATCAGCCGGAAACAACCGGCAGCGCGGCCAGTGGCTTTGTGCAGCAGGTAGCAGTGTCGGGATTGCGGATCATAACGGTCGCTTTCGCGGCCATCGGGGAAGGCGTGCCGATCTTCGTAGGCCAGCTCTTCGCAGTAGACGGCGTAGCGCAAGCGCAGCGCGATATCGACCTGCTCGGGCGTCAAGGCCTGATGCAGTTCGAAATAACTGAAAAAATGTTGTGCGAGATGCTCCATGCATCGCTCCGCCTGACAGGTACGGTGGGCACGTACCCGGACTGTGATTGGCAGCGGCGTGGTTTTGACTGGCGCGGATCAGGTTGATCGGCTGGTCGCCACGGCTGTGCTGCAGCGCATCCTGCGTGCGCGCACGATAGCAGAAAGCCGGCGTCGAGACCATTGAGACTGGCGCGCCGGTTGCGTACAGTAGTCGGCACGAGAGGGATCTTGTCAGCCACCACCATGCCACCACGTCATCACCGCAGTTCCGAATCGGCACGCCAGCACAGCCGTTGGCGACAGCGTTTCTTCCTCGCCGCCGGCAGTTTGCTGCTGGTCAATCTGGTGTTGCTCTATCTGCTGGCCGATGCTTACCGGCGGCCACAGGTGGCGCTGGATCGAACCAAGGGTGATGTGCAGCTGCTCAGTGAATTGCTGGGTGGCCGGCTCAGCAAGGCAGACTTGCTGAGCGCACTGAAACAGCGCCGGGTGTCAGCCAACGCCATTGAAGAAGTGCCGGGCCGGGTCAATGTCGGCGGGCTCAGCTTTGTCGTCGACGAACAGCAAAAAGTGATCAAGGTTGAACACTGGTCACTACCGGGCGGCGCCGGCATGCCCTGACAGGCGCGCCGCCGATTCCGCCATCGGCCCGATGTAGCTGCGCGCCACCACCAGATTGTCGAAATACAAATCCTGATCGGTTGGCGAGGTCATCGTGCCGCCGTGATAGATATCAAACCAGAATTTTTCGATCTTCAATTCCGGCACCAGCCGCAGGCGCAGATTGCTGCGATGAAACACTTCGCGGCCATCGAGCCAGGCCTGCAATTCGCCATTGTCCTGGCCCGGCGTATTGAGCTTGATGAACTGCTCGACGCAGTACCAGCGATTGTTTTCCAGATACGCGCCCTCGCCTTCACTCCAAGCCCAGACCGCACCAAAATCAGCACTCTTGCCGGTTTCATAGACATAGGAGCCGATCGGCGTGCGCCCGGCCAGCGGATTGCCCTCGCCAATCTGTTGCAGAAACGCGCCACGTGCTGACCAGCCATTGCGGCCGTCATTGGGTCGACCGCCCCAGCCGCCTTTGCCGTAAGTGCCGGCGAAGCCGGGCAATTTGCCGCCCTGACTGCGCGGTCGCCAATTGGCACCGAGCCGCAGGTAATAGCGCACATACATCTGCTCCGGTTCGGCACCGATCAATGGCTTGAACATCAGGCTGCCGGTGGCACCGTAGTTGTCGCCTTTTTCCAGACGCAC
Source organism: Permianibacter fluminis (assembly GCF_013179735.1). Lineage (NCBI taxonomy): Bacteria > Pseudomonadati > Pseudomonadota > Gammaproteobacteria > Pseudomonadales > Pseudomonadaceae > Permianibacter > Permianibacter fluminis. The sequence goes on from NZ_JABMEG010000001.1 coordinate 274,233, forward strand.
CTGCAGCGCATTACTGCGCAGCGCTGCGAACTGTTCACCGCGCGCCGTCAGCCAATAGTGACCGCGAAATTCCGGCCATTGATCGGTGAAATCGCTGTCATCAAAACCGGTGGCATAGATCACATCGGGATGACGTTTGATGTCGGCATCGCCGACAAACTGGCTGGCCAGCCCCAAGCGCGGCGCCAGTGTCATCGGCACCGGAATATCGACTGCGAATACCTGCACTTTGCTGGTGCCGCCGCTGCGCTCGACGGCGGTCAATTGCAGCTCGGCTTTTTGCAAACGGTTTTGCCGGCCCTGCAGCGCCGCCAGATCAAATTGCAATAAAGCCGGATGACCGCCGGTGCTGATGGTCAGCGTGGCGGTCTTGCCCTTGGCTTTGTACGTGGACGGATCCAGATGGGTATCGGCGCTGGCCGCCAGCGTTTGCTGACCATCGGAAAACTGCAGCTGCAGGCGCGGCTGCAATGTGGCTTGCGGATTTTCCCTGCTGGCAAAGCGTATGGTGCCGCCGTTGCCATTGCCGACCTGCAACAGCATGCCGCGATTGCTGACACTGCCGGCGAGCCAGGCCTTGACCAAGGCCGTCACATCGAGTGCGACGGCGAGTTCGGCTTTGCCGCTGGCAACCGCAGTTTCGGCATACGGCAGTTTGCCCTGGGCGTCGCCATTGCGATCACGCCAATCGCCGTTGGCGTGGCGCCAGCGCAGCGAGGCCGCCGCGTTGTAGAACTCGCGCGTTGCACCGCCGGCGCCATCGGCACTGCCTTCGGACCAGTCCCAACGATCACCAGCCTGCGCAGTGGTAGTCACCAGTAACGTGGTCACCAGCAACAAGGCTACGACGCCAACATTTTTTGTGCACTGCCGCACTGACATCAGCCGCATCAGGCCACCTGCTCATGACGGGGCGTGCGGGCATGGCGAACATGGTGTTGCCACCAGCTTAGTCGCGCCAGCAAGGTCAGCAGCGAGGGCAGCAGCAGCAATTCGAAAATGGCCGCCGTGATCAAACCCAGTGCGGTCATGAAGCCAAAATTGCGGGTCGGCACAAATGTCGAACTGAGCAACAGGGCAAATTGCGAGGACAAGATCAGCGTGTTGATGGTGCAGGCCTTGCCGGAATCTTTCAGCGTGTGCAACAGCGCGTAGCTGCTCTTGCGACCACGCTGCACCAGCAGGCAATAGCTTTCCATGAAATGAATGGTGTCATCGACTGCGACCCCGACCGCGACGCCGGCGATCAAGGCGGTGGCCATGTCTAGCGGCACGCCGGCCACCGCCATGAAGACAAAGACAAAGAAAATCGGTGCGGCGTTCGGCAGCACCGCCATGAAGGCAACCGGCGGCGAGCGCCACATCAGCACGAAAAACAGGAAGATCATGATGAACGACAACCACAGCCCGCTGATCTGGCCGATCACCAACAGATCTTCCTGATCGGTAAAGATGCGCGCCTCGGAGCCAAACTCGACCTGCAGATCGATGGCCGGTTGCGCCGCCAGCCAGGTTTTCATTTGCGCCATCACCGCTTTCAGTTCGCGCGTGCTGTGGGTGGTCAGCGACAACGTAACCCGGGTGGTTTTCAGCTCGCGATCGGTCAGGTCGTACAAATCCTTGCCGTCGTAAATAAACAGGTACTGGGTGATCAACGCTTTGTCGGTTGGCAGCTGACGCACGCCACTGTCCTGCTCCTGAAACGCCCAATGCATTTCCTTGAGCAAATCGACCATCGAGATGCTGTAGTTCACCGCCGGCAAACTGTCGGCGTAGGCTTGGAACGCTTCGATGTAATGCAGCCGGGCCGGATCGGTCAGTGCATCGCGATCCGGACCGGTGAAGACGACATCGAGCGGCATGGCGCCAGAGAGCTTGGCCTCGACTTCATGGGTCGAAACGTTGATCGGATGGTCGTCCTGAAAAAATCGGTAGATGTCGGTTTCGGTGTAGATCTTCGCCAGCAGCGGCAGCGTCAGCAGCGTTGCCAGCAAAAAGCCGGAGGCCACCCAGCCGGCGCGACGCATCGAAAAGTGGGCGATGCGCAATGTAATGCGGGTGAGTGCCTTGGTATTTTCCGGTTCGCGCGGCCACTGGCCCTTGTCAAAACGCAGCAGCAAGGGCGGCAACAGGTAATTGACAGTCGCAAACAGCACCATCGCCGCCACGCCACCGGCAATACCGAACCAGGCCACCGGCCGGATCGGGCTGACCGCCAACGAGCCCAAGCCAACCGCTGTGGTCAGCGCCGCGTACAGACTCGGCCGGAACACATGGCCGACGGCCGTTTTCAATTGCGCTTCCCGGCTCAGTTTGCTGCCGGCCACTGCCTGCAATTGGCCGAGCAAATGCACCATGAACGCCAGACTGATCGCCGACATGAACGGCGGCAGAATTGCCGCGACCAGCGTGAACGGTTCACGGGCTATCACCAGCACGCTGAGCGCGCTTTGTGCCGCGGCGGCCATCACCACCGCTACCATCACGACCGCCAACGGTCGCCGGAACAACCACCAGATCAGAAGCAACCCAAGCGCCATCGTCGCCGGCACAAAAATCAGGTTGTCATGCAGCATCGATTCAAATTCGGCGACATCAACGCTGACCTGCCCGGCCGACGCTTTCAGTACGTCACTCAAGCCATGCGCCTGCACTTTTTGCTGGATGGTCGTCAGCAATTGCTGCCGCGTTGGCGAATCCGGAACATGCGTGGGCCGGATCACCAGCGCAGCGGCGCTGCCATCTTTGGCCAAGACAAAACCGGGCGCAAACGGATCGGCGGTCAGGCGTTCGCGCGTGACCGGTTGCTGGTCCAGCTTGTCGACGTCGACCAGCGGCCGCACCGCGAAGCCATCGTCGGTGCGAGCGATCTGCTCAAAATCGGTAACCCGGTGCACCCGATCCACCAGCGGCAGTTGCTTGAGATCCTGGGCCAGACTCTCCAGTTTGTGCAGGAATTCCGGCGCGCTGATATCGGCCGGCTCGAATAGCAGCACAATCACCTGATAATCCGGAAACAGCGAGCGCAACCGGTCCTGCAGCTGCACCGATGGCTCATCCTTGCTCAGATAGATTTCCGGCGAGTTATTGATTTGCAGAAACGGCAGCAACGCAGCCGGAATCAGCAGGATCAGCGCCAGCAGCGCCGCCGCCAGTTGCCAGGGCAAAAACCGAATCGGGGATGCACTCATCAGAATTGGGTCCGCCAGCCGATGACGAACAGGTCGTGCTCGTCGTGATAACCGCCAGCGGTGCCGTCATCACCGCTGAACGCATGCACACCAATATAAAATTCGTCCGGCTCGGCGCGAATATAGGCGAGCTCGGGATTGACGTAGAGATCGCTCAAACCTTCGCCGCTGGTCGCCAGAAAACGGGTGCGCAGCCGCCAGCTCTCAGCCGCAAACAGCATTTCCAGTTCGCCAGAAAAAAACCCGACTTGCTCGCGGTCGGCGATTTCTTCATCCGGATTCAGTTGCAAACCGCCGGCCTGCAGGCTCAGCCTCGTGTTGCCATCACCGGGGAAAAATTCGACGCCAAAACCGTATTGAATGGCCGGCGCGGTCAATGCGCGCAGATCCGGCGTGGTGACTGGATAGTCACTGAGATAGGCGAGTTCGGCGCGCCAGGTGGATTCACCCCAGTTGAACGTGACATCGGCGGACGCGACATCGGTGAACGGATGCCAAGCGGTGAACGTCGGGTCGGTGGTGCTGGCCAGCGCCTGCGCCGGATTGCCGGTGCCCAGCAACACGGTGCGCACCGTGTCATTGAGGACAAAATACGGCGTCGTATGCCGCACATGTTGCACTGACACACCCCAATCCAGGCCCTGACCCTGATGCGACAAGCGGATGCCACCGCCGCCATCATTTTCTTCGTCGGCTGGCTCCGGCTCAACGGTGCCAAACTGCAGCAGCGTGGCGAGCACCGGATTCGGTTCAACACCGAGCAATTGCCCGCGCTGCTGATCGTAGGGTGACCAGATGCTGTCGGCATCGGGCAGCGCGGCCGGTTCGAATACCGGAATGGCGACCACATCGAGTTTGAAGCGATCGAACCAGCCTTCGTAACGCAGCACGCCCTGGGCCCGATAACGACGGCTCAGATCGTCGAGCACAAACCGGGTCATGTCCTGCCGCGCGATCACATTGCCGGGCGCCAGCTCATCCAGCGTGCCCCAGTTGATCGGCACAGCACCCAAGGTGAATTTGTGATCACCGGCGCGATAACGGATGAACGCTTCATCCGGCTCCCATTCGGAACTGCTGACGGTGCGATCCGGGCCTTGCTTGGCGCCGTCAAAACGCGCGGCGATGCGGCCGTCGACGTGATCACCGAACTGAAAGCCATAGCCGAATCGCGCCAGCATGGCGTGACTGCTTTTGACCACTCCGCCATCTTCGGCATCAAGCGCGCCGTATTCCAGCCGCAGCTCGTCAAAGCGGAAACCGGTGTTACGCTGACTCGGCGTCTTGTGCTGATTTTGCACCAGCAGCGCGTCGTAGTTGGTTTGGGTACCGAACGCCAGCACGGCGCCTTCGTCGGCTTCGGCGCCAAAGGTAAAACTATCGGGCTCGTCCTGGCTTGCTGGTGCTGCGGTTGTCGTTGATGTTGTGCTCGGTATAGCGGGAACAGTTGCACTGACCACACTGCCGGTATCCGGCAGCGGCCGATTGGGATCGACGGTTTCCTGAACGATGTAGCGATAACCCGGCCATTCCAGTTTGCGCACGCGGATGTTGGCATGACCCAGCTCGCGCAATTTCGCCACAGTGGCCGCCGTGTCGGCGCTGTTGCCGTAAATGCCGACTTGCACGACGTAGCCGTAGGATTCGCGCTGCGGAATTACCCAGGCCTTGAAACCGTAGCGCTGCAAATTACGCGCGGCCCAATCGGCGGCATCGAACAATTGATAAAACGTCAGCTGGACGGCGTCGCCACGGCGTTTGGTTGGTTCGCGCAGCAGGCTGACCATACGGCCTTCGCTGCGCAGATCGGCGACCACTTGCTGGGCGCGCGGATAATTGTCGTACTCACCGCGCACAACCACGTCATCGGCGTGGCTCGCACTCGCTGTCAGCACTGCCGCCAGCAACGCCAGTCGCAAGCCGCGATGCCGAAGGCTGAATGCGGCAGTTTTGATGAAAGCGGGGGTGAAGAAGACGGATCTACCGTCACGATGCTGCGCCATGCCGATCTCTGCTCGTCCTTGTCACGTTGGCGGGTGCTGCGGATTCGTACTGCCGGCTTATTTGGCCAAACTCGCTTCCTGAATCGGGTCTTCCAGCACGGCCTGAGTGAACAGGGTTGGCGACAAGCCTTTGTCGTACTGCACCTGATCGGCCAGCATGCGCGTGCTGTGCTGGGTTTTCAGATCGGTGACGACCAGCTCCAGCACAGTCCAGTAGCCTTGCAGCTTCTGCAGTTTTTTTACTTCCATGCGTTTGCTCGGCTGCTCGCCCCCGCTGTACAAATCGACCTTCAAAGCCACCAGCGTTTGCGGATGAATCCAGCTGACTCGCTTGCTGTATTCAGAATTGCTTTTGTCGACCGGCACGCTCTCGAGCACTTTGCACAGCTGGCCTTCGAGTTTTTCTTCCCGGACGATGGTATGCACGTCCTGATCGATTTTGCGGTCACGCAGATCCTCGTAAATCAGATCCGAGCCGACAAAATTGCCGCCGCGCCGATCCGCCGGAATGCGCCGGGCTTTTTTCACCGCGGGCAGATACACCCATTGATCGGTTTCACCGCTGACGTGATCCAGCGTCAGCAGACCGGTGTCGGCAATATCGGCCGGTTCGGAAAAACGAATCAGCGTCCATTGCTCATCGGGCGTTTGTTCGAGTTGATAGGTGCGCATGCGGCGCAGCCGTGGCGGATGGCCGGGTTCGAGCAGCACCATGCTGCCGGCAGTGACGCTGTCCTTGCCAGTCGGGCGATCGCGCACCTGTTGGGCCAGCGCATTGCCGGCGTCATCGGCGCTAACCGGCAACGCAGCCGGCAACGCCATGACCAGCGCCAACAGCAGGCCTGTCGAAGAAAGGGAAAAACCGAAACCCGAACCGGGTAAAAAGCGGGCGTTCATGACTGCGTCCTTGTAGCAAATCCAGCTCCGGAGAGCGCGACCTTTCCTGGCCTGGCTGCGCTGGGCAGAAGCCCCGCAGCCGACAACGCCGTAACCGAGCCTGGCGAATCATCGCGAACCCTGGCGTCGCGATGCATTCCTTGCTGCCCGCGCCCCGCACGGGAGCGGCTGGCGCAGTGCCGACTCGGTCATGGCGGCAGTATAGCGTCTGGACCTGCGGACCGGGACCTCCGCTCTGCAGGCAATGCGAGTGATGCTGGCAACAACGTTGCCAACGGGTTCAGATCTGCTCGATCTGCTCCGGCCGGGCAATCAGCACGACATCGGCCGGGCGCAGCGCAAACAGGCCGTTGCACACCACACCGGGAATGTTGTTCAGGGTCTGCTCCAGCGCCGCCGGGTTGACGATGTCCAGATGCCAGACATCGAGAATGACATTGCCGTTGTCGGTGACTACGCCTTCGCGATAAACCGGATCGCCACCGAGCTTGACGATTTCGCGCGCCACCAGCGAACGCGCCATCGGGATCACCTCGACCGGCAGCGGAAACTTGCCGAGCTGCGGCACCAGCTTGCTCTGATCGACGATGCAGACAAATTTTGCTGCCGCCTGCGCGACGATTTTCTCGCGGGTCAGGGCCGCGCCGCCGCCCTTGATGAGATGGCGTTTGGCATCGGTTTCATCGGCGCCATCGACATACAGCGGGATCGGGCCGGCGTCGTTCAAGTCCAGCACTTCAACTCCAATCGCCCGCAGTCTGGCCTCGGTCGCTTTTGAGCTCGACACCGCCGCCTTCAGCGGAAACCGGCGTTCGCCGATCAAATCAATAAAGCAGTTGACCGTGCTGCCGGTACCGACCCCCAGGATGCTGTTTTCTTCGACAAAGGCGAGCGCAGCTTCGGCGGCGCGACGTTTCAGGGCGTTCTGGTCCATGGGCGGGGCGGGGGCAAACGGAAGGTGGCGCTATTTTAGCGGCTGGCGCCGCTCAGGGTCGGGGATATTTGTCGGCGCGGCCGATGTTCAAAGCCCGACCAGGCCGGGCCCGGCAGCTTCAGGCTTCGGCCGCCTTGCGGTCGCGCTCCTGCGCTTCCACCGCCCGGAAGAAGTCGCTGAGCGAGCGCCCGGCCACTTCCTGGAAATGGCGCTCGGTCAGCACCAGCGCGTTGATCCGGTCGAGCCGGAAATGGCGAAAATCATTGCGCAGCTCGCACCAGCCGGCCAACGTCCAGGTCCGGCCCCAGCAAAACAGCCCGAGCGGCTCAACCGCCCGCTCGCTGCGCAAACCGTCTTCGCGCTGATAACCGAACTGCACCACCGACTTCTGATTGATGGCCTGACGAAGCTGCTCCAGCACCGCCTGTACCCCGGCGTCGGCGAGAAACTCCGGGACAAACAACCGCGACTTTTCCAGCTCGCGTTTCAGGCCATCCGGCAGCACATGCTCGATTTTTGACAAGGCGTCTTCGGCGCCACGGCCGAGGCCGGCACCGACAAAGGTCTTGACCAGCCGCGCCCCGACCACCAGCGCCTCGATTTCCTCACGACTGAACATCAGCGGCGGCAAATCAAACCCGGCCCGCAGCAGATAACCGACCCCCGCTTCGCCATCGATCGGCACGCCGCTGGCCTGTAGATCGGCGATGTCGCGATAAATCGTCCGCTCCGACACCTCCAGCCGCTCGCCCAGCTGGCGGGCCGTGACGAGCTTGCCCCGGCGCAGCAACTGCACCACGGCAAACAGACGATCAGCGCGACGGGTCATGCGGACAATTCCGGAGTGTTAATGGCCGGTATGGTACACGCAGACGCGCGGGCTGCCTGTGAACAATAACCGGAGTTGCTGACAGGGTTCTGTCAGTTGCAGCGGGTTTGTGATTTGTGGTTTGTCGTTCCCACGCTGGTGGCAATTCTGTACTGCTCATGATTTGGAGTGGGCTCTGCTGGCGAGATTGCCGGGTCTCGGCCCGGCGGCCGAGTGACTTTCTTGGCGCAAGAAAGTCACCAAAGAACATGGCCTGTACTCCTCGCCGCGCGAACAACGCGCGGTACCCTGCGCTGCTCATTCCGTCTGGGGCTTTTCAGACAGCACATCCTTGTGCAGTCTGAAAAGGCTTCGGCTTCCTGCCTCGCCCCTTCACTGCGTTACGGGCTGTTAACCCAGACTGCACTCCGCTGCTCGGCTCGTCAGACGGCGGGGAAAAAAGCAAGGGCACGCTGCGCGCAAAAAAACAGAGCTCAAAAAAAGAAAATGAACCGTCGTTCCCGCGAAGGCGGGAATCCAGCGACTTTGAATCAAGAAGAGACACTGGGTCCTCGTTTCGGCAACTGCTCCTGCGTTGCTCAACCTCCTGCATTCATGCAGTCGTACGCGGGGATGACAAAGAAAAGACCAGACGAAAAATCGAAGCAACCTCAACCAGCTAGATCCCGGGGCCCCCATTCGCGCCAGCCGGCGATTCGGCGTTAGCGGTCGGGTGCGCTGGCAGGGACGCCAGCGCAGTGCTGATAAGGCAGGACGCCGCATCAGCACGTGCCCGAAGCCGATAACGCCGAAGCGACGGGCGGAGTTTCCGAAGCAACGAAACGATTCTGGCGCGTGGGGCGTGTTCTTTTGCTTACTTTTCTTGCACGAGCAAGAAAAGTGAGGCGCCCGCCGGGGCGAGACCCGGCGACCTCCATCGATTGCCAAACCGTGCAGACAATCGAACACAGGGGAGCGACGATTCTTCGACAAAAACAAACGGCCCCAACGGGCCGTTTGTTTTACAACTAGAACAGATTACGCCGCTTGCGGTACTACCCCACGCAACGACCGGGCGAAATCCTGCAACACCCGAATGCCGGTCGCTTCCGCTTCTTCGCACCACTTGCGCAGTGCGGCGACCAGCTCGTCGCGGCTCAGGCTGGCGTTTTGCCAGAGCTGTTGCAGACGCTCGCGGAATTCCTGCACTTTGCGCAGCATTTCGTTTTCGGCCAGCGCTTTTTGCAGCCGTTCTTTGTCGACGCCTTTGAGCAGGCGTTCGTCGCGGAACAGACCGCGGCGGGCGCGCTTGAGCAAGTCGGCCATGGCCGCTTCAGCCTTGGCGCGCTCGGCTTTCCAGATCGGCTTGACTACGTCGCGCGAGTATTGCGCCAGCACTTGATAACGGTTGTTGACGATGGCGGTCAGCGTGGCCATGTCGATGTGTTGCCGGCTGTCTTCACGAACCAGTTTCGGTGCGACCCGATTGACTTTGGCCAGCTTGAGCCAGCCCAGCACTTTCAGATAACCCCAGCCGATATCGAACTCATACCACTTCACCGAAAACTTGGCGCTGGTGCCGAAGGTGTGGTGGTTGTTGTGCAGCTCTTCGCCACCGATGAACAGGCCGAGCGGCAGGATATTGGTCGCGGCATCCGGGCATTCAAAATTGCGGTAACCGTAGTAGTGGCCAACACCGTTGATGACGCCAGCAGCCCAAAACGGGATCCAGACCATCTGGATCGCCCAGATGGTGATGCCGGGCACACCGAACAGCAGCAGGTCGACGACAAACATGATCGCGATGCCGAGATAGTTGTACGGCGTGTACAGCGTGTTCTCGATCCAGTCATTCGGCGTACCGTGACCGTATTTGCGCAGGGTTTCTTCGTTGACCGCTTCTTTTTGGTAGAGCTCGGCGCCTTCGCGCATCACTTTACCGAGGCCCAGCACTTGCGGGCTGTGCGGATCGTCTTCGGTTTCGCAGCGGGCGTGATGCTTGCGATGAATCGCGGCCCAGGCTTTGGTGTTCTGGCCGGTGGTGAGCCAGAGCCAGAGCCGGAAAAAATGGCTGACGATCGGATGCAGGTCGATCGCCTTGTGGGCTTGGCAGCGGTGCAGATACAGCGTGACAGCAGCAATGGTGATTTGAGTCAGGATGAAAGTCGCCAGGATGTAACCACCCAGGCTGAGATCAAGCAAACCGTACATATACAACTCCGGAGGCAGCCGGAACGGCTGCAGCGTGTGCAGGATACGCGGCCGGCACGGACCGAACAAGGAATGCTCCGATCTAAGACCCGGCCGGCAACGCGCTGCAAGCTGGCCGCCGGCCACGCCCGAATTGGCCAGCCAGTCCGGTATAGTTGGCGCCCTCTGTCCTGACAAAAGACGTGCGTACCGCAATGACGGAAACGGTTGTGCCCGGCGCCCAGGCGCCTTCGCCCGATGCGCTCGCAGTGGCCGATCTGGTGCTCCGGCGCGGCGCATTGCGGCTTGGCCCAGTGACGTTTCTGCTGCGACCGGGCGAGAAGCTGGCGCTGCTCGGCCCCAATGGTGGCGGCAAAACCAGCCTGCTGCTGGCGCTGGCTGGCCTGCTGCCGGCGGCCAGTGGCTGGATTTCCCGACCCGCCCGGCTGGCGCTGGCCGGCGACGGGCTGGAACAGCTGACGGAGCTGACCGTACAGGAAAGCCTGGCCGATGCCGCCGCCCTGCATGGCCTGCCGGCCATTGCGGTAAGCGAGGCGCTGGCCGACTGGCAGCTCGCCGGGGTCGCTGCCCGGCCGGTCGGTTCGTTGTCGCTCGGCTTTCGGCAGCGGCTGGGGCTGGCCTTGGCGACGCTGGCCAAGCCGGACGTGCTGCTGCTCGACGAGCCGGGTAATGGCCTCGATCCGGAGCAGCAAGCCCTGCTCAACGACTGGCTCAATCGCGACCGGAACACCGCCGTGATCCTGGTCAGTCACCACATTGAACGCTTGCCGGATTGCATTGAACGGGCGCTGCTGTTGGCGGCGCTCGACAGCGGCACCATCGGCCTGCGTCACGACGGCCCGGTCAGCGCGCTGCCGTCACCGTGGCGGCGGGCCGGCTGATGACCATGACTTCCACTCAATCAGAAAACCATGACACCGGTCATTCAGAAAACCGTGACACCGGCATCGGCCGCGAACTGCTTCGGCTGCTGCGGCAACCGCTGGTGCTGGCGGCGCTGTTGCTGCAGGCACTGAGTGCAACCTGGCTGCTGCGCGGCCAGCTCGACAACTATCTGGCGCTGCAAGCCGGTGGCGTGCGCAATCTGTCGGTCGGCAATGATTTGCTGACGCCGGTGCTCGGCGTGCTGGCGGCGTTGCTGCTGTTGACTGCACCACTGCTCGCCGCAGCCATGCGCTCGGCACTGCAGGCACCGTATCGGCGCTTGTCGGCTGCCCGCAATGCTCGCTGGTTGTTGCCGACCTTGCTGGTCGGCAGCGGCCTGTTGCTCGCCGTTCCGGTTTTGCTGTTGCTGCAATTGGCCTTGCTCAAATTCGCCAGTGCGCTGTCGCTGTGGCTGCTGTGCAGTGCCGGCCTCGGTTTGCTGCTGCTCGGACTCAGTTTGCTCTGGCTCAGTCTCTGGCTGGCGCTGCAGGTACGGGCACTGGCTGCCGCCTTGGCGCTCGGTTATCTGGCCATGGCGCTCGTCGCCGCGCTCGAATTGCAAACGCTGCTGCCTACGCCGCTCGGTCTGTTTCGCAGCTTTCGCGACGGCGCCATTGCCGCTGCCGGCACGCTGTTTTATCTGCTGCTGTTGCTGGCGCTGTGGCGCCTGCTGATCGCCAGCCGTTACGCCCGCGTGGCGCGCTCGTCGCGCCTGCTCACACTGCTGCTGCTCGGCCTCGCCGTTGGCGCCAGCTGGCTGCCGTGGCGGTGGCAACCACAAAGCGAAGCCACATTGAGCCCCGCAGAACAAATTTCTTTGCAATCTCTACCTAATTTCGATCGCCTGCTAGCAGTCAGTGCCGATCCAGAACGACGGCGTGACTATATCGCGGCGTTACAGATCCTGAAGGTTTACCATTCCAAACTCGAAGTCGGAGGAGTTCACCCCGACGAACTAACCGCGGCGGAACGCGACACCTTGCCCGGTCGCGAAGGGCTACTGATAAGCGTAGCCGGGCAATCGGCTTGGCTGAAATTGCCGACGTCCGATCTCGCTCGAAAAGCCGCTACTTGGCTCGTCCGTTTGCAACGGCGGAGCGACCAATTTTTGGTTTTTTTAGAAGGTCATGGTGAGCGCAGATTGTTTGGCAACAGTCCTCGTGATTTCGCCACGCTAAAGCAACTTCTTGGCAACCAAGGTATTCGCGCATTGTCACTGCAACTTCAGGCAGGCTCGAGTATTCCCGACAACACCAGCGCGTTAGTGCTGGCCTCGCCGACCAGCGCTTATCTGCCGGACGAGCTGCGCGCCATAGGCCAGTATCTGGATCGCGGCGGCGCCCTGCTCTGGTTACGCGAACCCGACGAACCGACTGGCTTTGCCCCGCTGGAGCAGGCACTCGGCGTCAGTCGCGTGCCCGGCACCGTGCTGGATTTGGCCGGCGTGCAACGTGGCAGCCCGCATCCGGCCATTGCGCTGGTGGATCATTACCCCGCGCATCCGGCACTGAAAGGCGTCACCAGTCTGACGGCGCTGCCGTGGGCGGCGGCGCTGCAATTTACCCCGAGCAATGGCTTCACCGGCCAGGCCATTCTGAGCAGCAGCAGCGACAGCGTAATCGTCAGCGATGCCAATCAAACCAGCGTGCCGCTCGATGCTCCGCGCGGCGCGTTTACGCTTGGGCTTGCCTTGCAGCGCGAACTCGGTCCGAAGCACCAGCGTGTGGTTGTGATCGGTGACGGTCACTTTGCCGCGGATACCGCCATCAACAATTACGGCAATGCCTCGCTGGCGGTGGCGCTGCTGCAATGGCTGGCGTTTGGTGAAGATGCCATTGCCGCAACCGATGATCGCGCCGCCGACGCCGATCTGTTGCTGCCGCCCGCGTTGTTGCAGTGGTATCGCGTTGGCCTGCCGGTATTGCTGCCGCTGCTATTGCTGCTCGGGCTCGGCATTTATCAATGGCGCTGGCGTCGCCAGTGAGCAAACCCATTTTCCCGGCCGCATTGCATTCATGAGTCAACGGCATGCCTGAATTACCGGAAGTCGAAACCACCCGGCGCGGGCTCGAACCGCACGTGGTTGGACAAACAATCGAACGCCTGTTGGTGCGCGAAGCGCGCCTGCGTTGGCCGGTCGAGCCAAACCTGCCGCGGCAACTGAAAAACCGCGTCGTGCAGGCACTGGAGCGGCGCGCCAAGTATTTGTTGTTTCAATTCGAACACGGCACCGTGATCAGCCATCTCGGCATGTCCGGTTCGTGGCGGGTGATCACCGACGTCGCCAATTCCGAACACGAATACCGCACGCATGATCATCTGGCGCTGCTGCTCGGCAGCGGCGATGAGCTGCGCTATCACGATCCGCGCCGGTTCGGCTGTTTCTTGTTCACCAAGAAAATGGCGGAGCACCCGCTCATCACCGAGCTCGGCCCGGAGCCGCTTGGCGATGAGTTTGACGGCGATTATCTGTTTACCTTGTCACGCGGCCGCAAGGCACCGATCAAAAGTTTTCTGATGGACAATCATGTCGTGGTTGGCGTCGGCAACATCTACGCGCAGGAAGCATTGTTCCGCGCCGGCATCCATCCGCTGCGGCAAGCCGGCCGGGTCGGCCGCGAGCGCTATCTGGTGCTGGCCGAAGTGATTCGGGAAATTCTCAGCTACGCCATCAGCCGCGGCGGAACTACGCTGCGCGATTTTCTCAACAGCGATGGTGAGCCCGGCTACTTTGCCCAGGAACTGAATGTTTACGGCCGCGCCGGTGAACGTTGCCACGCCTGTGGTAGCGTGATCAAAGAAGCGCGCCTCGCCAATCGCACAACCGGTTATTGCCCACAATGTCAGACCTGAACACCGAACAACCCGGCACGACCGGACCGTCCGCACCTGACGCGCCGCCGCTGTCAATCTGGCGCGACATGTGGCTGAAACCACGCGCTGTCTTAAGGCAAGAAATTGGCCGGCCGCCGCGCCTGTCGCAATGGCTGCCGGCGATCCTGGCCGGCATCGCCGCGGTGTTGGAAACGTTTGCCCTGGCGCAATCCGGGACTCTGCCGACAACCGTGCCGACCATGCCCGCCACCGGCTTGCAAGGCCTGCTGACCATGGCGCTGCTGCTCGGTCCCTTATCCGGTTTGCTGCATGTGTTCATCATGGCGTTTCTGCTGCGCCAACTCGGCCGCTGGTTTGGCGGCACGGTGACCCCGAGCGCGATGCGTCGTGGCATCAGTCTGGCGCTGGTACCCATGGCCTACAGCTTGCTGCTGGTGGTGCTGGAAATGCTCTGGCGCGAGCCGGGTGTCGACAGCCTGCTGATCCGCATCAGCACCGGCATACGTACCGTGTTGAACGTCTGGTTTTTATTGCTGCTGGTCATGACCGTGTCGGAATTGCAGCAATTGCCCCTGCGCCGCGCGATACTGACCGTCGGCAGCGCGCTATTGCTGCTGCTGAGCCTGTTCCTGTTGTTGCGCGGACCGCTTTGATGCGATCGCGCCCGTTACCGGATAACACCCGTTCATGAAACCGAATGAACCCACCGCCAGCGAAGCGTTCTGGCAGTTCTCGCTGTCGTTCTACTGCCTCAACGGCGTCGAACAGGCGCTGCTGATGCTGCAGGACACCTATGGCCTGGATATCAACTGCCTGCTCTACGCCTACTGGCATGGCAGCAGCGGTCGCGGCGCCATTGGCAAGCTGGAATGGCAGGCGCTGCAAGCCAGCATCGGCGGCCTTGGCGATCACGTCGGTGAATTGCGCGCACTGCGCAAGGAAGCCAAGCTGCTGGCCATACCGGCTTACTATCAAGCCTTGAAAGATGCTGAACTCGCCGGCGAGAAAGCGATTCAACAACGGCTGGCGCAGCAGGCGCGCCAGATCAACAAACAATCCGATCGCTTGGCCGCCATCCAGAAATCCCTGACCGCGTATCTGGAAATGGCGCACCGGGTCATGCCGCCCGCTACCACTCAGTTGCTGGAAGCGCTGGCGCAGCAGGCGGTGCAGATGGATGGCGCTGGCTGAACCAGACTCGTGTCAGGTTCCAAGTGGCGGGTTCAAAATAGCCTCGCAGCAAACAAACTGGCAATCGTCACGTTGGTTGTAGCGCAATACGAACAAACAAAAGTGACCCAGACAACGGAACCGTAAGCGCGCGGTTTGCTCCAAGCCAGCCCAATGCGTTTGCCGGTGTTGCCGCTGGCAACCGCATAGTTGCCGGAGCTTGCGTTTGCGTCATTTCACTCTGCTGTTGTTGGCGCTTGCCGCCGTCACCGGTTGTGGCCGGTCGCCACGCCCGTTTCATCCTGCCTCGGTTTATCAGCCACCGGAAGCTGCTCCGGCCTGTACCGATCTCGGTTGTCCACTTGGCTATGTCGCGGCGCCACCGGTACTGACGGTGGGTGAGGAATTGCAGCGCGAATTCGAGCGCTGTCTGGCCAGCAGCGCCAGCGCCGATTGCGCCCACGAAGCGTTTGCCGCGGTGCGAAAAAGTCAGGGTCTGGACAAAAAAGCGCCGACCGGCACTGTCACGGTGCGCAAGCAACATGACGGCAACGCCGACTCGCAATAAGTGTTGATTAAAAATATCGGTCAGCGTGGGCGCAGCATGATTTCTGTGCTCGGTTTGAGCCAGGCGTGCTGTTATATGTCATGCCTGCTGTGATGAATCAATGCGCGCTGTCATGCGTCAGGCACGACGTTATGAGTCAGGTACGCTGTAATGAGTCAGGTACTACAGCCAGCCTTTGTCGCGTGCCAGTCGTGCCGCATCGGTACGGTTACGGGCGCCAAGTTTGCTGATGGCTTCCGACAGATAGTTTCTGACCGTACCTTCCGACAACGACAAGGTGCGGGCGATATCGGCACTGGCTTGGCCGTCGCCAGCCAACCTCAGCACCACGCGCTCACGTTCGGTCAGTGGATCCGGTTCATCCCAGGCTGCCGCGGCCAAACTGGGATCGATGGCGCGGCCGCCGCGCTGGACATTGCGGATGGCCGTGCCGAGTTGTTCGGCTGGCGCATCTTTCAGCAAATAGCCGCGCACACCGGAGTCGAGTGCGCGCCGCAAAAAACCGCTGCGGGCAAACGTGGTCAGAATCACCACCCGCATCGCCGGCCAGCGTTCGCGGGCGCGAATCGCCAGATCCAGACCGCTGTCGGCACCGAGTTCGATATCGGTGAGCAGAATGTCGGGCAGCGTGCCGGTTGCTGCCCACTCGCTAAGCAAGGCTTCGGCTGCCGGCACGCTGGCCACCGCAGCGACGATTTCAATGTCCGCTTCCAGCGCCAGTAACGCGGCCAGTGCGCCGCGCACCATGGCCTGATCTTCCACCAGCAACACCCGGATCATGGCGCGGGCTCCGCGCCAGCTGACGATGCCGTACTGTGATTCGGTGTTGTTGCCAGTGGCATCGTCTGGCTTTGTGATTGGTTTGCTGAGTTGTCTTGTGAGTGGGCGTGCGAATGGTTCTGCGTATTGGCTTGCGTGGCGACAGCTTGAGCCAGATCTGTTTGAGCAGACTGCGGCGTCATCGGAATTCGCACCCGCACACAGTGGCCATCACCGCTGGCAAATTCAAACTCGCCGTTCAGCGTGATGATCCGTTCGCGCATACCGCGCAGGCCGTTGCCTTCATTGCCGGCGCGCTGGCTGCCGTCATCCTGAATGCTGAGTTCGAGGTAACGGTCGGCGCGGTACAGGCGGATGGCGCAGTGCTGGGCGCGGGCATGGCGGATGACATTGGTCACCGCTTCGCGCAGGACAAAACTGAGTACATTCTCGATTGCCGGTGGCAGCGTCAGATCCTGCACTTGTATCTGTTGCTCAATGCCGACGACTTGAAGCGCCTGCGCCACCCGTTTCAATTCCTGTTGCAAACCACTGCCGCGGTAGCCGGTGACGGCGTCGCGCACTTCTTGCAGCGCATCGCGGGCGGCGGTTTCGATATCGCGGATTTCGGCTTTGGCATGGTCCGGATTGCGCGCCAGCAATTTGCCGGCGAGTTCGGCCTTCAGCGTGATCAGACTGAGCGTGTGACCGAGCAGATCGTGCAGATCGCGGGCGATGCGTTCGCGTTCGGCAAGGCCGGCAAGGTATTCGATTTCTTCCTGTTGACGCAGCAGCCGTTCGCGGCCACGGCGATTGTTGGCTTCGAACACATTGATGAAGCCGATCACGGCCGTCATCGCCAGCCCCGGTGCCCAGACCCAGATCGGCGGTTGCCGCAGCCAGGACCAGACCGCCAACACCAGCAGCACCAGCAACACATGGCGGAGGCCTTGCCGGGTTTCGTGGTAATTGACCGACAGCGATGCCGCATAGATGAACAGGGTCGGCGCGCCGGGGTTCCATTCGGCGGCCAGAAAGCCCAGCGCCATCATCAGCGCGGTCGGCACTGGCAGCCATCGGCTCGGCAAGCGCCAGCTGATCAGATAGGCCGGCAAAAATACCGCCAGCACGGCCAAATCTCGACTGAGCAACGCCCAGTCGAATGGTCGGAAAATGTGATGGAAGAACAGGAACAGGGCATAAACCAGATAGAGCCAGGGCGCGATGCCCCGCTCTTTCGGCGGCCGCAACCACGCCCATACCGTCTGCCTTGCCACCATTGCGCCTGCTCCCTGTCGGTCGTACCGGCCGGCAGTATCGCCGAAGCCGGCGCCAAGCGGCAGGGGCATGGATGGCGCAGAAATGGCCAGTTCTGCACAGTCTCAGGCTGGCGGTCGCCGACCGGCCCTAGTAGCATGGCCGCCGAGCCGCGTAGGCGGACCTACCGAATTCTTTGCGTCAGGAGTCTTTTGTGAACCGTATGTTGATTGCCGGCGTTGCGCTGGCGGCTGTGATTGCCGGTGCCGGCTATTACGCCATTCAAGCCGGCGGTAAAGCTGCCGAATCCACTTCCTCTTCGGCTGCTGCTGGCACTTTCACCAGCAATGCTGACCGCGCGATGTACGGTTTCGGCCTGCAAGTCGGCAACCAGATCCGCGGCAACATGGAAAATGTCCGCGCCATGGGCGCCACGCTGAATAACGACGCGCTGGCCGCCGGTTTCCGCGACGGTCTGGCCGACAAGCCGGGTCTGACCTCGGAAGAAATCAACGCTGCTGAAACCGCTTTCCGCGGCGAGCTGGAAGCGTTGGCCAAAGCCGAACACGAGAAGAAAAAGACCGAGTCGGATGCCTTCCTGACCGCCAAAGCAGGCGAAGCTGGCTGGACCAAAACCGAATCGGGCCTGCTGTACAAAGTCGTGACCGAAGGTGATGGCAAAACCAAGCCGACCAAGGCTGACACCGTGGTCGTGCACTACACCGGCACGCTGGTCGACGGCAAGAAATTCGACAGCTCGGTGGACCGCGGTCAACCGGCCGAATTCGGCGTTGGCCAGGTGATCCCGGGTTGGACCGAAGCGCTGCAGCTGATGAGCAAAGGCGCCAAGTATCAACTGGTGATCCCGTCGAACCTCGCTTATGGCGAAGCCGGTGCCGGCCAAACCATTCCGCCGAACGCGGTGCTGCTGTTTGACGTCGAACTGCTCGACATCAAAACCGCTGGCAAATAAGTTCTGACGAAACCCGCATTCCGGGCTGGCCACAAATGACCCCGAAAGGATTGCAAACGTTTGCCGAGTTCTGGCCGTACTATCTGGCCGAGCATCGCTTGCCGTCCTGCCGGGCACTGCATTATGTCGGCACCACAGCGGCAACGCTGGGCCTGATCATCCTGCTGATGCTCGGCCTGTATTCGTGGTTGTGGCTGGTACTGATCCTCGGCTACGGCCCGGCCTGGATCGCGCATTTCGGCATCGAGAAAAACCGGCCGGCAACGTTCACCTACCCGCGCTGGTCCCTGATTGCCGATTACAAGATGTTCGGGCTGTTTCTGTCTGGCGGTTTGCAAGCCGAAATGGACAAACACAAGCACATCATCTTTTCGCCGCCGGGGCGCTGAACGTATTGCAATAAAAAGGGCCGTCACTGACGGCCCTTTTTTATGTACTGCGTTATTCGAATGCCGGCGGTTTAATCATTGCTGTCGTTTAGCCTTGCCTGCCGCGCGCCAAGAAAAGTAGATCAAAACTGCGCCCAATAGTGCTGCAATTATCCCCTCAATATAGGCACCCAATGGGTGCCCAAATATCATGAAGACATCAAGCTGCGGTGGAAACCCCGGAAACCATTTGGCCGTTATGAAGCTGTAGCCAGCACCAACGAGTAGATACACGCCGAAGAGTGGAAACCAAATATCAGACATTGAACGCTTATCGTCCTGCTTGTTCAACGCTGAGCTTGATCTCACGCCGCCAAATCCTCATCGCCAAACAGCAGCGCCAGCAATTCATCTTCCAGCTCGAACCGGCCAGCCAGAGCAACGCCCAGCGCGGCCAGATCGGCATCGAGATGCTGGATCATTAGCTCGTCTTCGGCATCGGCGTAGCGATCATTGAAGGCCAGCGCCAGATCAGTACTGGCGGTGAGTTGCGGATAGCGGCTTTTGACTTCGGCTTCCGCTTCCGGGCTGGTGCGCTCGGCCTGCTGCAGCAGCTCCTGGTAGATTTCGAAATGACCGGCTGAGACATAATCGACCAGCACATTGCAGAACTCGGCGATGGCGCTGCGGCTCGGCAGGGCAACCTGACCACTGGTCAACTGCAGATAACTCACCAGCAGACCCTTGCGGTTTTCCAACCAGCGGTCAACCGCTTCAAAACGACCAGCAAACCGGCTCTGGGTGGCTTCGGCTTTTTTCAACATTGCCATGGCGGCGTGTCTCCCCACACACATCTAGGCTTCCAGCCCTTTGACCCGATGTTACACACCTGAATCGATGCCCGGTAGCTCTGGCGGCAGTGGTCAGCGCTGAGTTACGCTTAATCGATCTCGCCAGCCTGCGTATGCCATGACGCCATTCGGCCTGCCGTCCCGACGCTTTCTGCCTCGCCAACTGTATCTGCTGCTCAGCGCCGCGGTCGTCACCGTGCTCGGCACGCTGGCGCTGGTGCTGCTCTGGTGGCATCCGCAGACCAGCCGCACACAGCCCTGGGAATTCTGGGTTTCCATCATCGGCGCACTGGGCGTGGTGGTGCTGCTGCTGCTGGCGCTGCTGCGGGTTCGCCGCGGCCAGGCCATGCTGCACAGCCTGGAGCGCAATTTTCTCGAGTTCATGGACGCGGCCGCGGACATGATGGTGATCAGCACGCTCGACGGCCAGATCATCGACGTCAACCGGCGCACCTGCGAACTGCTCGGCTACAAGCGCGAAGAGCTGCTGAACCGGACGCTGTGGGACGTTGATATCGATTGCTATTTGCGTCAGCACCCGCATACCCGTTACTACCTCGAACGCGGTCGCACCATCAGTTACGACACCTGGTATCGCGCCGCGGATGGTCGTCGGGTGCCGGTTGAGTCGCGCGCCCGTAAAGCCTGGTGGCGCGATCAACCTTGTCTGATCGAACTGGTGCGCGACATCACTGCGCGCAAACAGGCCGACGATGCCCTGCTCGAATCGAAAGCCGCCGTCGAGCGCGCCCGCAACCTGCTCGAAACCCGCATGCTGGAACGCACCGAGGAATTGCAGCGACGGATTATCGAACGCAATCTGGCCGAAAAACGCGCCCGCGAATTGTCGACACTGCTGTCCGACATCATCGATTGCATGCCCTCGGTGATCATCACCGTCGATGCCCAGCGCCGGGTCACCCAATGGAACCAGCAGGCAACGCAATTGACCGGCATCGACGCCAGTCAGGCCAACGGAAAATCGCTGAAAATTTTGCTGCCGCAATTCGATGCCCAAATCGACAGCCTGACCGAAGCCAGCCGCTACGGTCAGCAGCAGCACGCCACCCGCATGCATGCACGACTGAACGATCTGCCGTATCTGTTTGACGTGGTGGTGTATCCGCTGCAGTCGCGCGGTCGCGGCGTCGTGATCCGGGTCGATGACATCACCGAACGGGTGCGCATGGAACAGACGCTGGTGCAGTCGGAAAAGATGCTGTCGCTCGGCGGTCTGGCCGCTGGCATGGCGCACGAGATCAACAATCCGCTCGGCGCCATTTTGCAAAGCGCGCAGAACATCGAGCGTCGCATTGCGCTCGACTGGCCGCGCAATGCCGAGCTCGCCAAACAGCTCGGCAGCAATATCAGCATCATTCACCAGTATCTGGAAAAACAGCGAATTCCGGATTTTCTGACCGGTATCCGGGAAGCGGGCGAACGCGCCGCCGCCATTGTTTCCGACATGCTGTCGTTTGCCCGGCCCGGCACCGGCGAGTTGGTGCCGATTGATCTGGCTGCCGCAATGGACGCTGCGGTGCGTTTGGCCGCCACCGATTACAACCAGAAAAAGAAATTCGATTTCCGCCGCATCCGGGTCCAGCGCGATTACGAACCGAACCTGCCGCGCGTGCGCGCCCAGCGCAATCAGCTGGAGCAGGTTTTTCTGAACCTGCTGACCAATGCCGCGCAGGCATTGAGCACCACCAATGATCCGCAAATCCATCTGCGCCTGTACCGGCTGGCCGGCCGCGGCGTGGTCGAGGTGCGCGACAATGGCTCCGGTATGGAAGAGACCGTGCGCAAGCGGGTGTTCGAACCGTTTTTCACCACCAAAGATGAAGGCAGCGGCACCGGCCTCGGTTTGTCGGTGTCGTATTTTCTGGTCACCGACCAGTTGCACGGCCAAATGGAAGTGGAATCCAACCTCGGCAGCGGCAGCGTGTTCCGCATTCTTTTGCCATTTGCCGACAGCTATCCCGATGCGCTGCCGGGCCCGTCAAACCAGATCGAGTTGCCACTCTGAGTGCTGGCCGATTCAAACGGCGGTAGCATCCGGTTCAAAAAAAATCGCAGCCAGCAGCTGCGATTTTTTTCGGGTAACCGCGACGCGCGTTATTTGCGCAGCGCCCGCCACAGGAACATCAGCGCAAACAAGCTAAATGCCACCAGCATCCACGCGCCCATCGAAAAGCCCAGCAGGGTCCAGTCGACCTTGGCGCAATCGCCGCTGCCTTTGAGCAGCTCGGCCAGAATCTCGTTGGCCGAAAACACGTCCATCATGTATTCCAGGCTCGGACCGCAGGCCGGAATATCCGCCGGTGGCAGCGACTGCAGCCAGACCTGGCGGCCAGCCGCGGCGACACCGGCCAGACTGATCAGCACGCCGATGCCATTGACCAGCTTGGCCATCAGCGTGCCCGGCTTGGCATTGATGGCCGCCAAGACCAGAAACCAGACCGCCAGCGCGAACACCACGACCCGCTGGATGATGCAGAGCGGGCACGGGTTCAGGCCGACAACATATTGAAAGTAATAGGCTGCAATCAGCAGCTCATGACAAAAGAAGGCCAACAAAAGATTGAAAGTACGTCCGTGCATGGCGAATGTCTTACACGCTGGAGGGCGAAAGGACTGCCACTCTAGCGGTTCCGGCCGGCGATGCAAACGCCGTTCAAGGTGCTACAACTAGCCCAAGGTCTGGAAATCTTGCGAGCAGTCGCCGGCACGCATGCAGAAACCGAGCGAATCTCGACGGATTGGGATCCTACGGAGGCCATCATGCTGATACCGAAACCCGTTTACGAAGCACTGCCCTATGTCTATGTCGGTTTTGGCCTGATGGCCTTGGCCATGATTGAATCCGGCGTCCGCTTCATCCCCGGCGCCCTGTTGATCGTCGCCGGCCTCATCGTGCTGAACCAGCGCTTCAGCTACCGGCAGGAAGAAGCCATCCGCGCCCGCCGCAAGCAGAGCCGCAAAGTGCGGCGGCACGCATAGATTTGTTTGCGCAGGCACGCCTGAATTTACCTGCGCAGGCATGCTTGGATTTGTCTGCAACGGCATGACTGCATCGGCCTGCGCCGGAGCCGCTGAGTTGATCTGTGAAATCAGATGGGGAAGTGCCGAGAGCACCGGCTGACAAACTTGTCCGGCGCGATTGACTGAAATCGAACGCGCCAATTTCGTGGCAGCGCATTTCGGTCAGCGGAGAATTTTTTCTTCCTTCCCACTTTTCTTCAGGCAAATAAAAAGCCCCTTTTAACGGGGGCTTCGGAAGTTTTCCAGTCTGCAGGGCTTCGTGTCCTCGAAGCTTCTTTGTGTCGCTAGCGACGGTTTTATAACACCGCAATTTTTGCTGCGCAAACTTTTTTTACAGTTTTCTGAACTCTCCACTTTTGCCGATCACGACCGCGATCCATTTTGGTCACTGCGCGGCGCGTCGGTTCGGCCTGATTGTCCGCATAGCGCACAATATGCTGCAACGCGACATAGCTGCTCGCGCTGCAGCGGGCCGGCACGATCGGCTTATTTTTTCTTCATGGCATCGGCCAGCAACGCACCAAAGCCGCCAACCGAAGCCGGCTTGTCCTGCTTGGGCTTGCTGCTGAAGCTGGTCGGCTGCTTGCCGCCGCCGCTCTTCGGCGTGGCACCCGTGCCGCCCTGGGCAATGATGCTGAGCGCGTCCGAGCGCAGCGACAGCGCGATCCGCTTGCGCGGAATGTCCACTTCCATGACGGTCACTTTGACCACGTCGCCGGCTTTCACGGCCTCACGCGGATCCTTGATGAAGCGATCGGCTAACTGGGAAATGTGTGCCAGTCCATCCTGGTGCACGCCGATGTCGATGAAGGCACCAAAATCGGTGACGTTGGTAACCGAACCTTCCAGCTGCATGCCGACTTTCAAATCGCTGAGGTTCTCGACCCCGTCCTTGAAGGTGGCGGTCTTGAATTCACCGCGCGGATCGCGGCCCGGCTTTTCCAGTTCGGTAACGATGTCGGTAACGGTCGGCGCGCCGAATTTCTCGTCGGTGTATTCGGTCACTTTCAGTGTGCGCAGGAAGCTGACATTGCCCATCACTTCCTTGATCGAGTTCTTGCCAGCCTTGGCCAGAATCTTCTCGACCACCGGATAGGCTTCCGGGTGCACGGCCGAGGCATCGAGCGGATTGTCACCACCGATCACGCGCAGGAAGCCGGCAGCTTGTTCAAAGGTACGCTCACCAAGCCGATCCACTTTCAGCAAATCGGCGCGCGATTTGAAACGGCCATTCTTGTCGCGGAAGGCGACGATATTGCTCGCCAGCGTCCGGTTCAGGCCCGACACTTTCGCCAGCAGCGGTACGGAAGCGGTATTCACATCGACGCCAACCGCGTTGACGCAATCCTCGACCACCGAATCGAGCATCTTGGCCAATTGCGCTTGCGAGACGTCGTGCTGGTACTGGCCAACGCCGATTGATTTCGGATCGATCTTGACCAACTCGGCCAGCGGGTCCTGCAAGCGACGGGCAATCGACACCGCGCCACGATACGACACATCCAGATCCGGAAATTCGTTCGCTGCCAGTTCCGAGGCCGAATAGACCGAGGCGCCGGCTTCGCTGACCACGACCTTGGTCGCTTTGATCTCCGGATGATTCTTCAGCAGCTCGCCGGCCAGCTTGTCGGTTTCGCGCGAGGCGGTGCCGTTGCCGATGCTGATGAGGCCGACATTGAATTTGGCGCACAGCAAATACAGCTGCTTCAGCGAGCTGTTCCATTCGTTCTGCGGCTGGTGCGGATAAATGACGGAATAGTGCAGCAGTTTGCCGGTGTCATCGACGACCACGCATTTGACGCCGGTGCGCAGGCCCGGATCGAGGCCCATGGTGGTCTTGGCGCCGGCCGGCGCCGCCATCAGCAGATCGCGCAGGTTGCTGGCGAATACCCGGATGGCGTCGGCTTCGGCGCGTTCGCGCACGTCATTGAACAATTCGGTTTCGAACTTGGTCGCCAGCTTGATCCGCCAGGTCCACTGCGCGGTTTGCATCAGCCAGGCATCGGCCGGGCGTTTTTTGTCGGCGACATGGACGTGCTCGGCGACCATCATTTCGCAGACGGCATCGGCGCGTTCGCCTTCGGCGACTTGCTGCGGCACCAGCGTCAGCGTCAGCACGCCTTCGTTGCGACCACGGAACAAGGCCAGCGCGCGGTGTGACGGGATTTTGTTGATCTGTTCCGAGAACGCAAAATAATCGCGGAATTTGGCGCCTTCCTGTTCCTTGCCTTCGACCATTTTCGAGGCGACCAGCGCGGTCTGGTTGAGCTTGGTCCGCAGCTTGGCCAACAACGCCGCGTCGTCGGCCCAGTCTTCCATCAAAATGTAACGCGCGCCTTCGAGTGCTGCGGTGACATCGGCCACGCCTTTGTCGGCGTCGACATACTTCGCCGCTTCGGCTTGCGGATCCAGCGACGGCTCACCGTGCAGTGCCAGTGCCAGCGGTTCCAGACCGGCTTCACGGGCGATTTGGCCTTTGGTGCGGCGCTTCGGTTTGTACGGCAGGTACAGATCTTCGAGTTCGGTTTTGTTCTGCACCGTGCGGATCTGGCCTTCCAGTTCCGGGGTCAGCTTGCCTTGGTCGGCAATGCTTTTCAGGATGGCACCACGACGGTCTTCCAGTTCACGCAAATAGCCGAGACGCTCTTCGAGGTTGCGCAGATCGGTATCGGTCAGGCCGCCGGTGACTTCTTTCCGGTAACGAGAAATGAATGGCACGGTGGCGCCTTCGTCGAGCAGAGCGACCGCGGCATTGACCTGCTGCGGACGGACGTTGAGTTCGGCGGCAATGCGCTGCGCGATATCCAGCATGGGAGACAAATCCTTTACGTGCGGGCCGGCATTCGGGAAAAACGCCGATCGTGGGAACCGTTGGTGTTATCGCGTAGGTCGGGTTAGCGGCTTCACCGCGCAACCCGACACATGGTGCCGCAATGGGCGGCGCATGAGACAGGCCAAAGAAATCAAAAGAATTCAAAGACACCTACGCGTTGGATGGGCCGGTCGCGGGCGTTCCAGACGCCCTTGCGACACTTCCCACATCCATTGGGGTCGGATTATAAAGACTCATCACCAGAATCATCAGTCTTGACGGGACGACGATGTTTCTTCAGGCGAACGTAGATGGTCCGGTGCACGCGTGCCACCACCGTGCCGGCAGCATCGGTGATGTCGATGTGAAATTCCGGCAAATGCTTGTCGCCATCGCGGGTCGCCGAGCGAATTTCATCCAATTGGCCGTCGCTGAGCCGGAAGTGCGCGGTCACCGGGCCATTGGCGGCGGTCAGGTAATCGATGCTGGCGGTCTTGTCCCATACCCAGTAATCCTTGCCGAGGTTGTGCAGCAACATCAGCATGTAAAACGGGTCGGTCATCGCGTACAGCGAACCACCGAAGTGGGTGCCGACGTAATTGCGCTTCAGCCGGCCAGCGTTCAGCACCACCTCGACGTGGCGGTAGTCCTTGCTGACATGGCGAACCCTGATCCCGGCGCCACGAAACGGCGACCAGACATTCAGCATCAAACGGAAAAACCAGGCAGGCAACGCAGTTCTCCTTGGCAAGGTTGCTGTTGCGGGCGTCCAAGAAAGGACATAATTTGTAACCAGGCCGCCGGGAATGGCGGCAACGGTTCGCGCAAGCTTATCACTACGGCCGGCAACTGCTCCGATCAGATGCGGTAGCTGCCGCGGCAAGACCGGCTCGCGCCGTACCTGAACCCTCGAGAGACGCCCGCATGCAAACGGAAGAGACCCCCAAAATCCTCGTAGTCGATGATGACCTGCGCCTGCGCAGCCTGCTTGAGCGCTACCTGCGCGAGCAAGGCTATCAAGCCCGCGCGGTCGGCGATGCCGAGCAGATGGACAAGCAGATGCAGCGGGAGAACTACCACCTGATGGTGCTGGATCTGATGCTGCCCGGCGAAGACGGCCTCAGCATCTGCAAGCGCCTGCGCGGCGCCGGCAACAAGATGCCGATCATCATGCTGACTGCCAAAGGCGACGAGGTCGATCGCATCGTCGGGCTCGAACTCGGCGCCGACGACTACCTCGCCAAGCCATTCAATCCGCGCGAACTGCTGGCCCGCATCAAGGCGGTGCTACGCCGGCAGGCCAAAGAAGTGCCGGGCGCACCAAGCACCGAAGAAGTGACCGTCAGCTTTGGCGATTTCGCACTCAATTTGGGCACCCGCGAGCTGCTCCGGCACGGCGAACCGATGGCGCTGACCAGCGGCGAATTTGCGGTGCTGAAAGCACTGGTGCAACACGCCCGACAACCGCTGTCACGCGACAAGCTGATGAACCTCGCCCGCGGTCGCGATTACTCGGCGCTGGAGCGCTCGATTGACGTGCAAGTGTCGCGCTTGCGCCGCTTAATCGAAGTCGACCCGCAGCGGCCGCGCTATATCCAAACCGTCTGGGGCGTCGGTTATGTGTTTGTCCCGGATGGTGCCGGTGGCGGCAGCTAAACGGATTCCCCTCTCCCACCGGGAGAGGGGCAGGGGTGAGGGCAGTGAGCATTGCAGTTTTCTTCGCCGCTTTTGCAGCTTTGCTGAGCGGCCTGTGTAAAACCGCTTGCACGAAGCCTTTTGCCACACTGACTCGCGTTTGCCAGCCCCCTCATCCCTAACCTTCTCCCCGAGGGAGAAGGAGAAAAGCTAAGAGAACTCATCGCGTCCATGCGACTACTTCCCAAAAGCACCTTCGGGCGCATTGCGCTATTGATCGGCGGCCTGCTGCTGATCAACCAGTTCATCTCGTATTACTCGGTATCGATTTACATCGTTCAGCCCTTTGTCCGCCAAGTGATGCATCTTGTGGCCATGCAGGTGAAGGTGCACGCCATCGGCGATACCACGCCGCTGTCACCGGAACTGGCCGAGCGCTACAAGCAAGCCACCCATATCGAAACGCTCAATACCGTCGCTGCCAATGCCCGTGGACTTGGCAATGCCGTGCTGTACAAATCGCTGACCGACGAATTGAACCGGCAATTGAATGGCCCGATTCCGAGTGAAGTGCGCATCGAAGAAAGCGACGGACTCTGGCTCTGGGTGCGCTCGCCGTACAAGGAAGATGTCTGGCTGCGCTTGCCGATGCCGCTGTTTGATTCGGTGTATCCGCCGCCGCTGGTGATTTATCTGTCGGTGATTTCGCTGTTGTCCTTGCTCGGTGGCTGGGTGTTTGCCCGGCAGATCTCGCGGCCACTGCGGCGACTGGAATTTGCCGCCCGCGAACTCGGCCGTGGCGACGCGCCCGGCGCATTGAAAGAAACCGGCACCCAGGAATTGATCGCGGTGACGCGGGCGTTCAACCAGATGGCGCGCGACATTCATCAGCTCGAACAAGACCGCACCATGCTGCTGGCCGGCATCTCGCACGATCTGCGCACCCCGCTGACCCGGATTCGGTTGTCCAGCGAATTTCTGCCGGATGAATACGAAGATTTGCGCGAAGGCATCGTTCGCGACACCGAAGACATGGACGAGATCATCGCGCAGTTCATTTCGTTCGTCCGCGATGGCCGCGACGAGCGCTCCGAGCCCGGCGATCTGAACGCACTAGCGCGCATGGCCGGTGAAGCCGCGACCGTCAACGAAGGCGATGTCCGGTTCGATCTCGGCGACATTCCACCGGTGCCGTTCAAAGCACTGGCAATGAAACGGCTGGTCCGCAACCTGATCGAAAACGCCCTGCGCTATGCCGGCCCGCCGGTCACCATCCGCACCCGCATCGAAGAAACCTTTGTCGTGCTGTCGGTAATGGATCAAGGCCCCGGCATCAACGAAGGCGATATCCCACGGCTGTTCCAACCGTTCACCCGCGGCGACTCGGCGCGCGGTGGCCGCGGCACCGGTCTTGGCCTTGCCATCGTCAAACGCATCGCCGAAATGCACAAAGCGCGCATCTCACTGCACAACCGGCCGGAAGGCGGCTTGGAAGCACGCTTGCGCATTCCATTTGTTTGATATCGCACCGTCGTCAGGTCAGTACTGGTCGTTCTGGCAAACGCACCCGCATAAAGTGCACGAAGCACCACAATCGACGTTTCTGAATTGAATCGAAAAAGAAAAGGGCAGCGTAAGCTGCCCTTTTCTTTTCCAAATACTCAATAGCCACTATTACTCTTCGGTGCCCGACTCGGACTGCGATAACCATCCGACTTGCCATCACCGGCGGTGCGATTGGCTGACGCGGTCGCCCCGACCACCGTAACGCCACCACCCTTTGCTGCCGGTGCTGAGCGTGCGGCTTGTGCTTGCGCCAAGGTGTCGGCGCGGACTTTCTGGCCACTCGCGAGCGTTGCCGCGGTCCGCTCATCGCGATACAGATGCACGACATCGTCATGCGCACCGCAGGGCCGTTGCTGAAAGCTGGATACCCCGTTGTGTTGGCAGTGGTAGATCACCGAGGTGGCGGCGCTGACCGGTTGCGCACCACTGCTGCATGGCGTGTTCGACACCACCAGAATACCGCCGACCTGACACTGCCAGGATTGCTGCACCGGCAGCTCGGCCGAAGCGGTAGCAGGCCCAAAAAGAGCAGCAAGCACTATCAGCAACGCAAAGCGATACATGGCAAACACTCCCTCTCACTCGTCCGTCGGACGAATTCCCTTCAAGGAGTGTACGGCGACCCGCCGGCGGCCAACGCATCAACTAGTTATCAGGAGCAAATCGTTGACCACCTCTCGACCTAATGGTCGCCGCCGGAGTACGCGGTTTGGCAAGGATAGCCATTTGCACACCAAACAATGAAGGCCGATCAATGGGCGAGCTCGAGGCAATGCCAGATTGCTAATCTCTGCTCGCCTTTTTTGAATAGTCGAGCCGAGCAGCACGACTTGCAATTGCGCAGCTTGTGACTGCGTCCGATCTTTACGGCTGCGCCAGCCAGATCCGATCTAACTTCATGTAGCCGCTAACCGTTCCCCGCATCTGTATAGTGATCGGGCGGCCTGTAGCTTGGGCACTGAGCGCGGTGGAATAAAAGAGATGGGCAAAATCGGCATTGTCCGACACAAGAAACGCAGCGGCGTCACCATTGCTGACAGTTATACCAACTTGCGCAGCGGCGGTGGTAACAGAGCCGGTATCAAAGGAAATCAAGATAAGATTGGCAGAATTGATATAAATCGACTTTACCTTACCGGTATAGCTGCAATAGGGGCCACTGCCAGTCGTAGCACAGGTTGGCTGATCGGCCATTACTCGTCCTGCAAACAAACTCAACAGTACAATTAGCAAATACTTCATAAATCCCCCACTGTATTTCGAAACCAAAATATGGTCGCAACCGCGCTTTGACACAGCGAGCCCCCATCAAGAAGGCTTACCAAATCCTCTTTTCCCAGAGCAGGGAAGCAATCTATGCGTAAGATTACGCTGCGCTACTCGTTCCTACACGAGCTACTGCTATCCTGTATTTGTCGCAGAAGGTCGGGGCGCACCCCAAGCCCTGAGTTCCTTACACGCAACTCAGGTCAATTAGTCAGAGTCAAATGGCTCTGTCCCTTATCGCCGTAAGTACTTGTGTGAACGCATAAATCGATTCTGACCCCAATTACTGACCGTGCAACACACGCTCTGTCCCGTTCGTCCAGTTACACTTCGTTAGCTGTAAATTTGAGGGCCCTGACCCCTTAAATCCGTTTTGAAATCCGTATTGCATTCATCCCCTGGATTACGCTCCGCCAATCGAAGCTACTGGGCCTATCAATTGCATTTATTTTCCACGCCCTCTTTGGATAGATATGCTTTGCTATTAACAAATACAACATCGTCGCTATTTGACCAGACATTCATTTTACGATGCACATAACAGATGCCGGCTAGACGCTTTACATCCACATCATCCAGATCGAATTTCATCGCACTCAACTGATTTATGACAAAAAATGCATGATACAGGAGTGGCTGAGCGGAACTCTTGAAACTTGACTCGTCTTTTTCTAAAAGCGCTAGGACATCTGCGGAATGCTCAATATCGACAAGCATCATCTTTGCAATAGCAACGCTGGCTCGTTTTTCCTGAAACAGCCAAACAGATACCCCTGTCGTAAAGAGCAATACCACAACAATCAACGCACGGAACATAGTTTTTCCTACTGCATAAATGGGTTATCGCCATCAAAGCCTTGGGCTGACCTGCCATGCAGGTACCCATGGCCAAATTCACTCTCGAAGCCACGCTCATTTACATACTGTGTGCCCTGCGTAATGATCTTCAGCAGCTCCCGTTGAGCATCAACTGATCCAACCAACTCGGTCATACCGTTGCCGTCGAAATATAAACCCAGCAATGGGCCGACCACCGGAATGGAATCTGCAACAAAACCCTCCGCCGGATTGCTGTGTAAGCCATTTACAATATTGCTATATCTCTGCTGCGCGGACTCTCTGGCACCGGACTCGAACGTTGTCCAAAAGTGTTCAATCCAATCATCTGGCACCATCCCCTCATCCCAAAAATCGGCACTGTATTTAGCGAGAAACTCTCTAAACATATCAGCTTCCTGATTGTATCCCTTGGCTTCCATTGTCATTAGGGCATATTTGAGCTCGTCCGCCATTGTTCGGTGCTCTTCATGATTGAAATTCCATGCAAAAGCTGCACTAACGGCTCCATTTGCGAACTTCCCACCAGTTAGCTCAGATGCAGTGCCACCAATTACTGCCGCCACTGTGGTACGGGCGGCACGATAACCTAGACCATTACCGCCCAAACCCCATTCGATAAGCGGTGCTGAAGCTTCAGTTACCCCCGCGCTCGCAAACCCGTCACCGAACTTGCCACCCTGGACGTAGGACATAACACCACCTGCCATACCGTGAGCGCCAACCTTAGCAAGATAGCCCGTCCAACTTAAGTTTCCACCAAAAGCACCTTTACCAGCGGCATCAGCTCGCCACCAACTGCTACCGTATTTTCCACCACTGAATGCATCACCAATTGCATTAAACATCTGCGCTGAGATGTAAGCAGTTATCCCGGCTTCGACACCCGCAAACATCGCGTCGCCCCGACTTGCACCATGGGCGCGAGCATTGTCATAAGTGCCACGGCCATAGCAGACATAATAGGCAGGGCCACACATGAACGAAGCCACGCTGACAAACATCTGTGAGTGTTCGGGGCTCCAATTTCGCATCATTGCGCGGACTGGATTTCGTAGCCACTCACTCATGAACCCAGTGGGATCGGTGCCATTGAGTGGGTTATTCAGCAGGTAGCTGTAGCGGTTCAAACTCTGCGAACTTTTTGGCGCCTGAATATAGGGATCTGCTTGCAGGAAGCGACCCAGTTTGGGGTCATACATGCGGCCGTTCATGTGAATCAGGCCCAGCTCGTCCACCATCTCATGACCGGTGTAGCCATGGAACGTTTTGGCGTCGCTACGGGGGCTCATCAAGCGCATGCCGGACAACAGGGAGCTACTGAAGTCTCCGGCCCGTATCGACCAGCTGCTTGCCTGGCGCTGATTGCCAAACGCATCGAACGAGAAGGATTGCACCGTATTGGTATTGCCAGTGCAGTCCAGGATCACATCGGTAGACCCCAGATGGTCCTTGAGGATATAGCTCGGGTTGCCGTTAGTTACGATGCCATTGGGAATCGCTCTTCTGTATTCCGTAGTGCCTGCCTTCTTGACGATTTCAACATTGCCAATAAAGTAGGTGGTCGTTACATCGCTACCGACGGTATCCGTTCGCTTGTAACGGGCGCCGCTTATAGCGTAGCTATAACGGGTAGTGTGCCCATTAGTGCCGGCAAT
This sequence comes from Permianibacter fluminis, assembly GCF_013179735.1. Lineage (NCBI taxonomy): Bacteria > Pseudomonadati > Pseudomonadota > Gammaproteobacteria > Pseudomonadales > Pseudomonadaceae > Permianibacter > Permianibacter fluminis. The sequence continues at coordinate 306,798 of NZ_JABMEG010000001.1, forward strand.
CTCGGTCGGCAGGTCAAAGGTATTGGCATATGTCAGTGCGCGGCCATTGCCAGCAACTTGATTGCCGTTGGCATCGTAGCAATAACTTTTGCCAGCTGCGTTACTGACCGCGTGGGGCCCGGGTTTGACATGCGCTGTCTGTGTGCAGCTACTTTCCTTGTTTTCATACGTATAGCTTCCGACCACGTCACTCTTGGTCTGAATATTGCCCTCGCCGGCCGGGTCAAAAGTAAGTGTCATCAGCTTGCTGGCGTCAGTACCGCCGTCGCGGGCGTCGGCAGAGAACAGGCGATTCATGACATCGTAGTCAAACACCTCTGTCAGGTTTTTCCCTAACGAGGTGTCGGTACGACGCTTCAGATTGCCAAGTCCATCCCACTGGTAATACAGATTCTGGATGGAGCTACCGCTACGTTTGGTTTCGATACGTTCCAGCAAGCCCGTGTCGGCATAATAGCTGCGCTTGATACGGGCGCCGTTGCCTAGCGTCTCCTGGGTAACATTGCCCTTAGCGTCCATCTCTTCAATACGCTGGAAGACAATGCTACTGTTGTCGGCATCCTGCACTTCGTAAACATACCCTGACATGTTCCGGACATAGCGCAGCCCTTTATTGGTAAGGTCGCGTTGCACGGCAACTCGGCCAATAGAGTCGTACTCCGTGCGCTCGCTATAGTCAACGCCATCGATACGCGTTGTCACAACTCCTGGACGACCCAGCGCATCCGGCGTGTAAGTCCGGGAGAAGCCAGCCACCGAGTCCAGCTCCGACAAGAGCTGGCCCGCAAGTGAGCTTTGACTGTCGGTATTGTTATAAACCCATACGTGATTGAGCAGCAGCGCCCCTGTATTGCTCTTGTCGATGCGACTCACGGACCGACCGAGGGCGTCATACTTCGTTTCACTGGTGTAGCCACGGGGGTCGGTCTGTTTGGTCAACTCACCTAGCGCGTTGTATTCGTAGCGCCAGCCGGTTTCGCCTCGGATGCCGGGGCTTTTATCGGCGTCCCACATGTAGGTTTTGCGGCCTAGACGGTCGTAGTCCAAATCGCTCTGTAGACCATTGTTCAGCCCAACTTTGTTGACGCGAGAAAGCGTATCAAGGCGACCGGCACCGTCGTAGCTGTAGTAGACAGTATTGCCAGCATTGTCCAAGACTGAATCCAACTCACCGAAGGCATTGTATTTTTCAACGCGAACCTGTCCCAGCTCATTTGTTTGGGTGACCAATAATTTGTCATAGACTTTACGATTGGTGGAGCCATTAGCGTGGCGGACCTCTGTTACCCGGCCCAGTAAGTCATACGTCGTCTTTTCCCATTGCGTTGCGCTACCCAAATTGCTGAAGTACGGCCAACTGGTATGCACCAAGCGCCCAACAATGTTGTACTCGAACAGTGTAGTGATGAAACCATAGGCTGGCTCATTTATCGAGGACACCTGTTCTGCAACGATTCGCCCAAGCAAATCATAGTGCTTAATACCACGACCACCGCTTGCAGAGATCTCGTCTACTCGATATGCCGCGCCGTTTAAACAAGGTTCCGCATTGCTACAGCGAAGTACATTGTTCTCGCTCCAATTTCCGGTAGTGTCGCTGGTCCGCCATGCGCGTCCCATCGTGGTGTACTGAGTTGTCGTGACTATGCCAGTCGCACCTTTTACCCGGGTAGGAAGATAGGTTGCATCGCGAGCCAGAATTTCTTCTGTTATCTGGCCAAAATGATTCTTCTTACGTACTGGGAATCGTCCGCGAGCGTCAAATTCAACGGTAGCGCCACGCTCAATGAACGTCGGATTACTCGCATCTGCTGTGCCAGCACAATTACCTGTCGGTCGTGCCAGATGACAGCTCTGAGTTACCGATCGTGTTTTGTTGCCAAAGCTATCGTACTCGTAATAGGTGCGAAGGTACTCCCGTTCGTTACCGTTCGGCTCAACAATCTCCGCCTTCAGCAGGCGTCTCTTCGCACCATCTGAAACGCCATAATACTCATATGCCGAGCTACGACTTGGCATCGGAACTCCGTTGGTGTCGCTCGCCACGCCAGTCGCGGATAGTCGACCGAAGAACTTACTGTCTACCGTGCTGCCAAATTCGCTTGTGGAGAAAACTCGCCTTTTTCCTTGCAGATAGTCGGTCAGGACATCGTCGTTCTTTATCGTCCAATTGACTGCGCCATTCCCATAATCATCAGGATAGACATGCGTGGCTGTAACGGAAATTAGACTGCCATTTAGATCTTTCGCTTCATCGACCTGCCAATCGGCATAGACAATTGTTCCACCAAGCGCAGCTGGTCTTGTTGCATACGTATTTCTCGCAGACGATATCTCAACACCATTATTCTTTGTTCTCTTTGTTGTTTTTGGCATCCCCGTCAGCGGAAATACCTGCTCGTACTCAGTGGTAGTTGTCACATAGGACGACAAATCCTGCGTCGTAACGGACTCAAAGCCAAGAGTGCCTCGCCCACCAGCTTGTGCTCGTAACCTCCCATATTTGTAGCTAACTTTTGCAACCTGAGAAATCATTCCTGCGCCTGGGTTTCCATAGGTTAGAATCCGGTCACTCCAAACATTGGATACAACAAACATCGGCCCCGTCACATCAAAAAATGGCGATCCATTACCTTTTACCCAGCTGTTCGCTCCTTGGCCTCGAACATAGGAGCTCTCGAATGCCGGCAAACGAGAAAGCGGAGCATAACTAATCGATGTCACGGCATTAGTCCCGAGGGTCTCCACTTTGTTTATCACGTTGGCGGGCGCGTGACCACCCGCAAAAAGATGCATCTGGAGGTGATAGTAATCACCCTGACAATCCACCATGAGCAAATCGCTTCTTCCATCGCCGGTATAGTCGAAGACCATATTTTCACGGTCGTTCAAATCGCCATAGCTAGCAGACATTGCGACGGGGTCAGCGAATGTCCCATCAGCATTTTGGAATTTGACTTGATAATGCCCGGAATTTGGAAAAAGTATGTCAGTGAGCCCGTCTGCGTTCACGTCAACGAACTGCAGATGAAGAAGATTATTCAGCCCTGTAATTTCTTGGGCCGGTAAATACCCAGCACCCGTGCCGAGCTTTTGATAGACCTTCGTACTTGTGTATGCTCTGCCAACCACATCGGTTATGCCATCGCCATTGAGGTCGGGAAAATAGACATAGCCCCGATCCCCCGCGTGACTTTCTTCCGTGCCCATTTCATACCCAATCGAGTATTTTTCATCGTATATAAACGTGATGCTACCGTCCGGCAGCTTTCGCGATAAAAACGCAGCCTTTTGACTGATATAGAGATTTTCGCAAAACAGGGAGCAATTGGGGTCAACGTACCGAGGAAGATAGGGGCAAGTCCCCCCCAAAAGTCCTCTCATATGGACCGTTGCAATAATGTCGAGAGAGCCATCGCCATCAACATCAGCGGTCTGTAGGTATTTATTTGACATGCAAAGCATTTCATCCGGAGGCATGCCATCCAAGCCGCTCGGTGTTGTGAATTTTGGGATCGTAATCGTTTGCAGCGCGCCAAATTTATATGGGGTAGTTCCACCGATTACTCGCTGGAGAGGGGATAAGTGCAGAGCACTACCTATCGAATTGACCTGCAAAAGGTCTGGCAATCCGTCACCGGTGAAATCTCCGAATACAACACCTTGCTTGTTGTATATGGTCACCCCAGTATCGATGCCGGTGGATGAAAAGGCACCGGTACTGGTTGCGGTCAATACTCGCCACTTACCACTTGGATAGATTACATCCTGATAGCCATCACCATTGAAATCAAACGGATACCAATTGCCATCATGTTCGATTGCATCATCAGCACGAATTGATGGTTGCCCGCCGTCAGGGTAATCCATCGTGTAATTACTACCATCCTTTCGGGTAATATAGGACTGCCAATAAAATCTATCGTGCTCAGTTTTTTCAGATAGCCAAGCAAAATCCAGCACGCCATCGCCATTCAGATCAATCGGCTTGCCACCTCGGTAGCGGCTGGATAGTGGAACAGCTGCCTGTGGATACGGCGAAAAATCAGGGTTGATTCGTAGCCAGGAAAACTTCATAGCGGGGAGGCAAGCGCTTTCTCTACACTCTTGGATGTACTCCAGCTGCGATACCGGCGCGGCATTTTGCGGCGCGTAATAGAGATCGTACCGACGAAATTGCTCGACCTCACCTCTGCTCTCGACATAGCTAAGCCGTTTCGCGACTTTAGTCACTGACCCGTAGCTGTACATCTCACGAGCATCATGACGAGCTTCGTAAATGAAGTTAATCCTGCCTGGCGCATTTGCTTCGGTTAGCGCGTACCCGGCGGCATCATTGCCTGTAAACAGAATCGTACGAATGAGATGCTCACCGGATAGCACATTCTTTTGATAGCGATAGTCAATGTAATTTCCTGCGCTGTCCATAAACCGAGCGAGCGCCCAGAACATAGTCTTGTTCGTAGCAACCACCGTCCCCGCAGAATTTCGCTCATTTAGCTCCAGGGTGGTGTCAGAAAAACTGCCGTTAAAATTGCCATAATAGCTAGTCGAACCATCTCTCTGGGTAACAACAAATGAAGACGGGTTTGCCAGCGTCGCGCCAGAGCGCGAGCAGACCGTCACCACCGTACCAGAATAGATTTCGGGCACGAGATAGGTCAACGCTGTGCTGCCGGAGGGGCAAGAACCGATCTGAGCAGCAAGACTTTGATTTGCTGCTATCAACCGCTGACCACCCAAACAATACTTCGCGTCAGTACCAAAACTAAGCGGCAAGTTGGCGCCGTCTGTTTCTTGGGTCGCATTGCAACGAGAAACGGCCGATGTACCTGTAATGGCCCAACCCATGCCGACTGGCCCATTGCCACTCTGACTGCTGTAGGACAAGCCGATTTTGGGACTGACTCCGCCACTGCCGGGTGGAGTAGCAATTGCGACGCTATAGGTGGCGGCACCTGACTCACTCACCCTGAAGCTTCCTCCGGAGCCACCATATTCCGTGGGCGCGGGATCCACGCCTAAAGTTGCACTTTTTGCAGCCGCACGACGTGGCGCCATTGATTTTTCAACCGCATTCGCGCTAGCGGCATTGCTGTGTTTTGGCATCACAGCGGTGCCTGTCTGGGCAGCTCCGATAGCGCTGCTGGCGCTACCAAAGTGCTGAGAGTTACCTTCTTCGTATCGCAGAAATTGATTTCTTGTGAGTAAGCCTAGCTTACGCAGCATTCCCTGCAGACGTGACGCACGCCCCGCATCTGCCAGCAAAACCATCGGAACCAAGTCCCGGTCAGTGAACAGGAGGATAAGATCATCAATTCCGTCGGCATCGAAATCCCCGACTAAAACCTGCTTTAGCTGTTCGAGGTTGGGAATACGTTCGATGATGCGGTCGACGCGGTCGAATTGTGTCCCTGCCGACGGCAGGTAGGCACTTTGCTCGACGGTGTGCGCTGCCAGCAAAAAAACATCGTCTTTGCCGTCGCCATTGAAGTCACCCACCACGACACGATGGCGACCACTGCTCCAGTCCAGATTGAGGTGTTGGGCTGGAATGGTTGTTTGAACGGTGCTGAGCAGCGCGCGACTATCCGAACTAATGACGAGTGCGTTGTCCTGGCCATTGGATGGTTGCGCAAACAGTTCGTAGGTACCGTTTCCGTCAAAGTCACCTGAGGCGAGCGTGGTGCTGTTGATGGCCCAGTCGCGATTCAAATGGTTGTTGTCAAAGTCGAAGGCCAACCGGTCAAAAGTGCCTTTTTCGTTGGCGAGGGCGAGTGCATGCCGGTCTTTGTTGCTGGTGCCTTGCAAGAAGACATCATCGCGGCCGTCGCCGTTGAAATCAGCGGTGATCAAACGGTGGTGAGCGGAATCCCACTGCAGGCCGAGGTACCACGAGCCGATGGTCTGGACTGGCATCCCAAGCCGACCATCTGTATAGGTCTGAATGACGGTTGCCAACGCCAGCGGGTTGTTGCCTTGAACGATGATGTCGGTGCTGGCATCGCCGTTGAAATCGCCCACGGCAAGATGCGCTGCATCACGGTTCCATGCGGTATCGAGAAAGCCGTCCTGCCAACGCTGAATACCGGCCCGCTGTACTGCCGCCAGCACAGAGGAATGCTGTTGTTGCCCACTAAGCCCTTGCCGGATGACATCACTCATCTGGTCACCATCAAAGTCACCGACAATGATGTCATAGAGGCCGCCACCGACAACCTGGTCGGCTGCCGAGGCATGCATGATGGTGGCAAATAACGTAGCTGAAACCAATAGTGGCAACGATTTACGCAGAATTTTTTGGGCGGTGGGCATTTCACAGCATCCATCTAAGGGCCAGACTGACAATGTCGTCGCCGGCCAGATCCAATTGGTTGTTTTTGGTTATTGCACGTTGCAAGTGGTGGTTGGCGTACAGCTGGCGACATAGCGCAGCTGATGCAACACGCAAGTACCGCCGATACAGACTTGCTGCTGCTCACCGGTATTGATATTGCAGGTGCCAACGTTGCGCCATGGCGACAGGGTTACCGTTTGCGCGGTGCTGTTGCCGCAACCTGCTGAGCCACAGGAGCGAATCTCAAATTGCGCGCTGAGTTGGCTCTCGTTGTAGTAATTGAGATAGGTCTGGTTACCCAACGTCTGCCAAGTACCCCAGGTCTGGGTTTGTGCATCCCAAACGCGATACTGATAGCTTGTAGCCCCTGCAACAGCAGACCATGTCAGCGCGACGGAGCCTGGTGCTGCGTTTGTATAAGACGGGACCAAAAATGGCACGTCACCGTGGATGAGCACCCATGAGAAGGTTTTGTCGAGCGTTTGACTGACGGTAGGTGCGGGTGGTGGTAGAACTACGCTGAGCACACCACCAGTGCGGTAGGCAGTCGAGCAACCAGTAGTCCCTGCAGCATCAGCGCAGGCCTTGACTTGATAGCTGTAATCGCCGTTTGGTTTGTTGCTGACGCTGTAGCTATTACTGAGTGGCTGGGCGATTTTCACCCAAGCTCCGGCACCCACTTTCTCTTCCAGCCAATACGAACCGGCTGATGACACTGTGGCCCAATTCACAACAAAGCTGCCTGTGTTGCTTGTGGCGGGAAATGTTGAATTGGATCCTGGATAAGTTATCGCGGCAGGTGCTGGCTGCACCGAGAGCAGACTTACTGTCAAGACGCCGCCGAGACGCGTTCCTAACGAACATCCGAATGTATCAATGTCATCGCCGCACGATTTTACCCGATAGGAGTAGGTGCCATTTTGCTTGTTCGTTAATGTGAAGCTGTTGACTTGCGGCTGCGCGATCAAAAGCCATGTGCCGCCGTTAACCTGCTCTTCGAGCCGGTAATAGCCTGCCGCTGGCACCGCAGTCCAGTTAACGACGTAGGTCCCGGCATTGGTTGTTGCCGGAAACGTGCTGTTGGACCCGGGGTAGGTGATGGCGCTTGGTATTGTCGGAGGTCTTTCGCAGATTTCGCCATCCGGACATTGAACTGCTGCTAGACCAATCTTCGCGTACAGAGTGAAGAAAACGCAGGCCACGACCGACAGGTTGCGAATAAGTCGCACCACTTTTGTTCCCACGAAACAACCCCTTTTAAAAGACAAGCACAAGACGTCGTTTTTTTACTTATCGCGACGATCTCTATACGGCATGCAGCGTATTTCGTTTTTTACGATCAATAATTGACAAGCATGCGATTGACAAAACAGCTGCTGGTAGCCGTGTCGTAGGCAAAAGAAATGTCTTTACCCTGAGCTGCTGCAGCCATGGCAGCGGCAAGAATGTTTTTCACTCCATCCGCCGTCATGCCGTTTTGCCCGGATTGGACAAAATGTTGCTTCGCCGCACTGGCACTGGTGCACTCGGGGGAGTTGGTGGTCATAGTGAAAACAAAAGAACCATTTGCAAGCGGGTAGATGGATTTGATCTTGCCGCTATGCCAAACCTCAGCGGCATTGGCGCTCGTCATCGGGGTGATTGCAGCAACGACGATCGACAAGAAAATGCGTGATGTGACTTTCATAAAAAGCGATTCCCTTCCGTTTTCAATTCCACAGCTTCGACCGGAGCCGGGGATTCGGCACCATTTCGACGGCGTAAGGGCGGGCAGTTTTCAGACGATTGACTTGAGTGTCAAGGAAGGGCGGTTGATTTTTTCAACGGAACTACAAATCGATACAATGTGATCGGTGATTGATACAAAGAACCCGCCGGTGCATCGCGACAGGAGATATTGTCTTTGTGGCAGAGTCGGCGTTTCTGGGTCGGGATTCAACCAGGCAGCTATTGGTGGGAGCGGCGCGAATCTTTGCCAATCCATATCCACGTCGCTTCAGCTATCAGGTCACAATGAACTACGTCATCATCACAGACTGGCTTGCTCACGCCGCCGGCATGAACACCGAGACCCGGTTGCGGCCGGCGTGCTTGGAGTCGTACAGCGCTTTGTCCGCTTGTTCGATCCATTGCTTGTAGGTGGGGCAGCCTTGCGACAGATCGGCGATGCCAAGACTTATGGTGAAACGCACTTCCTGTTCGCCGGCACGGAAGCACAGTGCTTCGGCTTGTTCGCGCAAGCGTTCGGCCAGTTGCTGGGCGCCGTCGAGGCCGGTGTCGGGCAGGATGGCACCGAATTCTTCGCCGCCGTAGCGACCGCCGACGTCGGTGGTGCGCAGATTTTTTCTCAGCAGCGCGGCGACCAGCTGGATGACCTTGTCGCCGACCTGATGGCCGTAGGTATCGTTCACTTTCTTGAAGTGATCGATGTCGAACATGATCAAGCTGGCTTCCGAGTGGTAGCGTTTGTGCCGGGCAAATTCACGCGCCAGACATTCTTCCCAATAGCCGCGGTTGAACAGCTGGGTCAGCATGTCGGTGCGTGACAGCTTTTCCAGCGTGATATTGGCCTGCTCCAGCTGTCGCTTGCTGGTGGCGATGTCGGTGACGTCATACAGGATCACGCAGACATGCTCGACGGTGCCTGTTGCCGACGCCAGCGGGATCAAGCTGACATTCTGGAACATGTGCTCTTCGACGCCGGTGATCGGCTGGTAATTGCGGAACCGGACCAGATAGGGCCGCTGCTCCCAGATAGTAAACGCGCGATTGCCGAGCGCCAGCACCGATTCCAGTTTGCGCCGGAACCAGTCGGCGGGAATTTCTGGAAACAGCGTCAGCAGCGGTTTGTCCTGCACGCTATCGAATGGTAGACCGGAATGGTTTTCCATGAACGCATTCCAGACCTTGATATTCAGTTGCCGATCGAGCACCACCACGCCGACATCGATGCTGTGAATGATGTCGAGCAGCCAGTGCAATTCCTTCATGTCCATGGCGGCACTCATGACAGCGCCTCCTCATTCGCGCTGCCGTGCCTGAAGCCGAGCCAACCATACGGCAGCTCTTTCACGTCCATTGCCGCAGTCATGACATCAGGTATCCCATTTTGTCGGTCAGGCGCGCCACCGAGTCCTCGGTGAACAGCAACAGCAAATCGAAATGGACATCATGGTGTTCGATGCCATAGCTGATTTCGACCGCGAGGGTATTTTTCCAACGGGTCTGGTTGACCCGAATCAGATCATCAATGGCGCAGTGCCGGCCAAGCACGACCGGGTGCCCTTGTGAAAAACGAATATCGAGTTGTTCGGCAATGCCGTTGAGACAGGCGCCGATCAGCACGCTGCCAAGATCCATCAGCAATTCCAGCTCGGTGTTGGCATCAAGCGCGCCGTCGTGCTTCATCAGTTTGGCGATGTCACGGTAGGACGAATCATGAAAAATCAGCAGCGCTTCGCCAGAAATGCCGCCGGAGATATAGCCCTGACAAACCGATGACACCGTGCCGCCGCGCTGAACATCGGCCAACGCCATGTGCAGCTCGCCCACTTCCAGCAGATTGACGTTCGGAATCGGCAGTTTGACAAACACGCCGAGCACTTTCGCCAGCAACGCCGCGGCCCGGCCCATGGCGACGTTGTTGATTTCCCGGAAGGCATCGCGAAACGGCACGCTGACTTCGGCCAGCGCGCTGATATTGCTGACGGTGGTGGCGGGTTCCGGTGGCGCGGCCGTTGCCGGTGCGGCCGATTCGGTTGGCGCCGGCGCCGCTTTTGGCGCGGTGCCGGAACGCAATTGCAGATAGGGATCGCGCAGGGCTTTGCGCAAATCGAGCGCATCGACCGGTTTTTGCAGAAAGGTCAGCGCGCCCAGCGCCATGACCCGGTTGACCGCTTGTTCCTGAACGTCACCGGAGACCACGATGATCTGGCATTGATGGCCTTCATCGCGCACGGCCTTCAGCACTTCGTAGCCGTCCATTTCCGGCATGGTCAGATCGAGCAGCACCAGCTCGCCTTTGCCGGCGCGAATCGCGGTAATGCCTTCGAGGCCGTTGGCGGCCTGGGTGATGTTGAGTTCCCAGTCCGGCGGCAGAGCGCGCAGCAATTGCTTGCGGGCCATGCCAGAGTCGTCACAAATCAGCAGGGCGACACTCATGACTGCCCCCGTGCAATCATCGCTGGCGCGGCCGTCGACGAACCGGAGTCGTCACAAATCAGCAGGGCGACGATCATGTCGCCACCCTTTGGTCGGCCGCGGGCTCACCGGTGCCCTGAGCACCGGTACCCGGCTCGCTACGTCGTACGACAGCCATGCCTTTCCAACCCACCTGGGAGCTTGCCCCAAGTAAAGGTCAGTCTGGGCAGGGCTGCAAATGGCCGACGCAAAGTCTTTGTCGTGTGCTCAGCGCGAGCAACGGCGCGTCAGAACGACCGCCCCAGCCGGAAATAGGCTTCGTCGCCACCGGGCTCGTCCAAGCCGCGGGCCCAGCCCAGGGTTATCTGCAGGCCTATCCGGTAGCCGAGCTTGAGCTCCGCCAGCAGCTCCAGGCCGGCACTGCGGTAGTACTGTTCGGGCGATGAACTGCCGGACCAGGCCGCGCCGGCCTCGTAAAACAGCGCGGCCGACAGGCGATTGAAGCCGATGGGCGGCACCATGAAATGGGTATCGAGATCGGCCAGCGGCGTCCGCCATTCGACGCCCCCGATCCGGGCCCGCTTGCCGGTCAACGCCGGCTCGCCGTTGTCGTAGCCACGCAGCGCCAAATCACGCTCATTCAAACGCGGAATGCCGACGTGCTCGCTGTTGTAATGGCCGCCGAGCTCGAACGGTTCGGTGCCATCGTCGCCGCGCGCTTCGGTGTAGCGCAGCGCCAGTGTGGTCGCGCCGAGCCCAAACTGGCCACGCCAGTCGGCGCGATAGACCTTGCCTTCGTACTGACCGTCGAATGGATCGTAACTTTCCGCCAGCAGACTCAGCATCTGGCCACGGTTATTGCCTTCCGACCACCAGTTGCCGCGTCGGCTGTCATAACCGATGAACGCCGCGGCAACACGTTCGTCCTGCAATTCGAATTTCGCGCCATCCACAATCTGATAGGTTTCGCGGGCACTGGCGATACCGATGCCGGAATAAATCCGGGTATCCAGCCGCAGCCAGGGCAACAGCGACACCCATTGCGTGGTGGTGCGCAATTTGTATGCGACGATTTCCTCTTCGTCGTCGTCATTCTCGCTGCTGCTGGTGACCTCCATCTCCCGGAACGCCGCCAGAAAATGCCGCTGGTCGTAACCGTAAATGAACGAACCGAGCCACTCACCTTCGCTGGTTTCGTATTGCGGGCTAAAGGTGTATTGGTGCCAGCCAAGCGCATCCTGACCAAAGACTTCCACACCAAGCGCCAGCGCACCGTCACCGACAAATGCAGTCGGAAACCAGGCCCGCGGCGCGATCGTTTCCAGCGCAGAATAATCGCGTTCGTTGCGAATTGTCACTGCAATCGGTTGCGCTGTCGCTGCCGCGACGGTGCTGTCTTGTGTTGTTGATGTTGTTTGTGTTGCTTGTGTGGTCGGTGAGGTCGGCGCGATATCGCCGGCGGCTACCGGATCAGTATTCGCCACCGTTTCCGCTGCCAGCGAATGCCGGCGCATTTGATAGCCGCCGCTGACCAACTCCAGGGTCACGAATTGTTGTTGCTCATCGCTGCCCGTCAGCGCAAGCACAGCGCCGTTGACCTCGGTCAATCGGCTTGCACCACTGCCATCGCGGGCAACCTGCCAGGCATTGAGACGATCATCGCGATCGTGACCGAACAGCACGGCCTGATCATCCGCGCGGTAGTGCGGCGACAGCAGCGGGGTATCGCTGTGCCACAGCGTTCGCACGGGTGCTGTCTGGTCCGACAAATCCATTTCCTGCAGGCGCCATTGCCCGGCTTGCTTGCTGGTCCAGACCAGCAAGCTACCGGTCGCGTTGACGGCAAAATCCGGCAACTCTTCGCCGGCTGCCGCGCGATACAGGCGACGCTGAAATTGCCCCGTACGATCCAGCAATTGCAATTCCGACTGACCACTGTCGTTATGCAGCGCGACCATGCCGTGATCGCCGAGCCAGACCGCATTGCGATACCGGCCACAGTGGCTCAGCCGCTGCTTGCCGTCGGCTTCGCTCCAGCGATACAGATCGTAGTAATAGTGGTAATTGGCGCAGATTTCCGGCTGGGCAATCAGCACCTCGCCGCGTTGGTTGACATCGATGCGGGCGCCGTTTTCGACCCGTACCAGCGTTTGCCGCTGACCATTGGCCAGCACCCGCTGCAGCTGCGGCTGCCGGATGCCGTCATTGACCACGGCGTAAACGCTGCCATCGACAGCCAGCGCCGGCGCAGCCAGTTGCCACTGCGTATCGATCAGCAAGGCACCGCTTTGTGCAACCTGCGGGCCGGCAAAACGCGCGCGCAGCCAGTCCTGATATTCCAGCCAGAGCGCGTCCATCGCTTTGCCGGTGACAGTGACCGGATTGGAATGCACCCGGAACGGCAGCAGGTTGTCACTGTAATCATTGACCATGCGATACACCGCTTGGTCACCGTAACGCTGTTCGAGAAAGCGATAGAAATAGGCGCCGTACAGATAGGCTTTGTTGATCGGAAAGGCACGGCCATCGCTGTTGATTTCGCGCAGCGATTTAACGCCACTCTGCACTTCCAACCGCATGTAGGCATCGAACAGCGTGTTGTCGAGCCGGCCGCGGTGCGCGTCAGGCTCGCTTTCAACATAGGTTGCCAACCCTTCGATCAACCAGGTCGGTTGCCAGACATTGGGAAACAACAAGGGAAACCGGCCGAGCACATTCTGCAGCGCTTTCGGCGCGCCACGCCGCTTGTCCATGTGCACGATATGGGTCAGCTCGTGACTGATCACGAGCTCCAGCCAGTCGCTGTTCTCCAGCAGCTCGCCATCATCCGGCGGGGTCAGGAAAATGCCGGTGTGGTTGAACGGCAGCGGCGTGGCAAAACCATTGGCGACATCAAAGTCGTCCATCAGGATGAGCTGGGTCTTCTCTTGCGGCTGCCACTGAAACGCGCCGGTAATGCGCGGCCAGACCGTTTCGGCGATAGTCACGGCGGCTTCCGCCTGAGCGCGATTTTTGGCTTCGTAATGCACGACAAAATGATCGCTGTCAAAACTGCGCCAGTCGTGCGACGGATTCGGGCCGATGGCCCAGCACGAAGACGTCAGCACGAACAGCAAAATTCCAACAAAGCTTTTCGCTTTCACTTTCTGTCCTTTTTGTAATTGCGTGCCTAATTCGAGGTGCGAGCTTTGACTTTAAAAAATGTAAAAACACCTCTTGCAAGACAGGCTATGGCCGCACAATTCACTCCCAATCCAATCGAAAGCAATACGGCGTGCGCAATCTGCCTTCCCTCCGGACCAAACGCAATCGTCATCTCACGGCCATAGGAGAATAGTAACGATGACCAAGGATAGGCGACCAACAGCATGAAGAACCCCGGGAGATTCAAGTCAAGTGGCCAATAAATTTGATAGCGTCGACAAAACCACCACAGGCCATGATAGAGAAGAAAAAGCAAGGTCGCGGTCAGGAAAGAAACCAGTGCTGTTTTTTTCATATTTTCAACCTGGATGGCCGCTGTTGGCGAGGGCTCTGAACACAATCCAATACTGTTTAGTGTGACTGCGCCGAGCCCGGAATCTGGTGGCCGAGCGCCGCCACATCGATGGCGTCAAAGCGGTAGATCTGGTTGCAGAAATCGCAGGTCACGGTCACCGCGCCGTCTTCCTGCAGCAACTCGATGATGTCCTGCTGCTCCAGTGTCCGCAGCGTATCGGCACAGCGCTCGCGGGAACAGCGGCACTGAAAGCGTACCGGCTGCGATTCGAACAAGCGGACGTTTTCCTCGTGATACAGCCGATGCAGCAGCGTTTCGATGGGCAGATGAAACGCCTCTTCGGATTTCAGCGTTTCCGCCAGCAGCCGGATGCGGTTGAAATCCTCCTGCTGATCCAGCCCCGGCAGCGCCTGAATGAGCAAACCGACGCTGCGGCTGTCGTTGCCGCTGCGCTCATGCCAGATCATCACCCGGGTCGCCAACTGTTCCGACTGCTGAAAGTAATGCTCCAGACAGCCGGCAATGGAGCCGCCATCGAGCGGCACCACGCCTTGGTACTGCTGGCCTTGATCCGGCAGCAGACTCAGCGCCAGCTGGCCGCCCTGCACCAAATCCGAAAAGCCCGGCGCGGCGGTGCTGTCCGCCTCAAACGCCGGCGACGGCCGCCACTGGGCCAGACTGCGGATGCCGGGACCGGGCTGGGCCGGGTCGCTGGCGCTCTCGGCCAGCAGCAGCTTGACCGGGCCACTGCCCTGCAGTTGCAGCGCCAGCCGGCCCTTGAGCTTGACCGTGGTCGCCAGCAGGGCGATGGCGGTGGTGGCCTCGGCCAGCAGACCTGCCACCGGCGCCGGGTAGGCATGGGCACTGAGGTTGCGCTGCAGCGAGCGGTCCAGCCGGACCAGCGTGCCGCGCACGGCCAGGTCATCAAAGACAAAGCGGTGCAGCTGGTCCCAGTTGTTGCTGGTGCCGGCAGGGTGGACAGGGGCGTCGGTGGTGGTGGTCATGGTCAATCCTGATCGTTGGAATGCTGGTCGCGGAAACGGTGCAACTGCCGGCGCTGGCGTTTGTCCGGCCGGCCGTCGGTGATCGGCTGGCTCAGTGCGGCCGCCTTGCGCAGTTCGGCGGCGGCCAGTCTGGCACTGAGGCTGGCCGGCGTTTCCTCATATAACTGCTGGGCAACGGCGGCCGGGCCGCGCTGCTCGGACAGCCCGCAGACGATCAGCTCGCGATCATCCACGCCCTGGCGAACGCTTAGCCGAATGCCGAGTCGAACCGCGTGCCCGGGCTTGACGCGCTGGCCGTCGCAATGAACCTTGCCGCCTTCGACGGCGGCCTGCGCCAGCGCCCGGGTCTTGAACAGCCGGGCGGCCCACAGCCATTTGTCGAGGCGGATGCGGTCCGCATCGGCCGTATCGACAGGCTCGATGCCTTGTTCGATCAGCTTGCTGCGGCCTCGGCTCATCGCCTTGCTCCTGCCGGGGCCAGAACACCAGCCCGAACTTTTGTGGCGCGATTGTCATCAGAGGGTACTGTCATGCCGCTATTCTACCGGCCCGCTCCGGTTTGTCCCGAATCGGGCGCGCCATTGGCCAAACGCTCGCCACTCTACAAATCGGTACAACACAGTGCCGGTTCGGCGCTGGTCGGGGTCGGGACTGCTTGTTATCCTTGCCCGCGCTTCGGGATCGAAGTAAGCGATACCTATAACGATTGGTCTAGCCGTACAAAGACCTGAGAACAGGACTCTCCCTTGGTTGCCTCTGGCCTTCCTGCCACTTTGCTGAACCGGCTGCGCGCCGTCCCCACGCCGTGGTGGCAACGCCTGGTGCTGGCGCTCGCCTTGTTCTGGTTGCTCTACACCCTGGCCCGCACCACCTGGCGGGTACACGACGCATTGACCTGGACGGTGCCGCCACCGCCAGCCAGTGCCGTGGCAATCGAAACCCCGGTCGCTGTCGATATCGAGGCGCTGGTCGCCACCAATCTGTTTGGCAGTGTCGACATCGCGGCGCCGGAACCGACCAGTGAAGATGCGCCCGACAGCAGTGCCTCGCTCAAACTGCTCGGCGTCTATGCCGCCGACAACGAATTGAAAGCCAGCGCCATCATTGAAGAAACCAGCGGCGCCCAGAGCGTGGTTTTTGTCAACGAACCGCTGCCCGGCGGCTACGGCACGCTCAAGCAAGTGTTTTACGATCGCATCGTCATGGATCGCGGTGGCCGCCTGGAAACCCTGCGCATGGAAGATCTGACCGGCCAGCTCGGCGACTTGTCCGGTGGCCAGCCTGCGGACCTGCCCGGCAAGGCCGAAGCCCGCACGCTCGACAAGCGCCGCGACGCCCAGCTGACCCAATCGCTGCAGGACATGCGCACCCGGCTGCAAACCAATCCGGCGTCACTGACCGACGTGCTCAGCATCGAACCCAGCTATGAAAAAGGTTCCGGCCAGTTGCTCGGTTACCGGCTCGGCCCCGGCAAGGATCGCAAACTGTTTGGCCGCTTCGGCCTGCAACGCAATGATCTGGTCACTGCAATCAATGGCGTCACGCTCGATGATCCGACCCGCGCGCTGGCGCTGTTCAATGATCTGAATGACGCCAAGGAACTGTCGATCACGCTGCAGCGTGGTGGTCAGCCCGTCACTATCCAACTCAGCCTGCAAAACCCGTAACGGATGCCGCTCGTGAAACGCTTGTCGAACTCTCAGTCTTCTTCCCAAACCGATGCGCGCATTCGCGGCTCGATTTTTCGTTACCCCGGCCTCCGTTACCCCGGCTTCCGGCACACCGTGCTGGCCAGCGCGTTGGCGGTCGGTCTGACCGGCAGTGCGCTGTTTGCCCCGAGCGCCGATGCCGGCCAGGCGATTCTGAATCTGAAAGACGCCGACATCCGGGTTGTCATCGAGCAGGTCAGCAAACTGACCGGCAAAACGTTCGTGCTCGACCCGCGCGTGCAAGGCCAGAAGATCACCATCCTGTCGCAGCACATGATGGACGAACGCGAGATTTACGACACCTTCCTGACCATTCTGAAGGTTTACGGTTTTGCCGCCGTGGAAACCAACGGCGTTACCAAGATCGTGCAGGAACAGACCGCGCGGCAGGACAGCGTGCCGGTCGCTTCCGAAGGCGGTCGCCGTTATCGCGGCGACGAAATGATCACCCGCGTGATCAAAGTCGAACACGTCGATGCCAACCAATTGGTGCCGGTGCTGCGCGTGCTGGTGCCGCAACAAGGCCATATGGCGCCGTACGCCCGGACCAATGTGCTGGTGATCAACGACACCGCCGCCAACATCGAACGACTGGTCGAAATCATTCGCCAGATCGACAAGGCCAGCGAAGAAGAAATCGAAATCATCCAGCTCAAGCATGCCGCCGCCGAAGAGATCGTCCGGATTCTGGAAAACCTGGAACGGCAGGGTGCGAAAGCCGAAGACCCGATCAACAAGCCGCGTTACACCGCCGATGTCCGCACCAACAGCATTTTGCTCAGTGCCGAAGGCAAGGCACGCCTGAAACTGCGCGGCATGATCGCCCAGCTCGATCAGCCGGTCACGTCCGGCGGCAACACCAAGGTTATCTATCTGCATTACGCCAAAGCCGAAGACGTGGTCAAAGTGCTGACCGGCGTGTCGCAGCAGCTCGCCAAGCAAGAAGAAGGCAAGAAAAGCGAAGGCGGCAGCAGCAGCGCCAGCCGTGGTCGCAACGGCGAGAATTTCAGCATCGATTCGCATGAAGAAACCAATGCCCTGGTGATCACCGCGCCGCCGGACATGATGCGCTCGCTGGAAGCGGTGATCCGCCAGCTCGACATCCGCCGTGCGCAAGTGCATGTTGAAGCGATGATTGTCGAGATCTCCGACAACAAGGCGAAAGAACTCGGCGTGCAATGGCTGTTTGCCGATCGCAGCGACAATGCGACCCGGCCGCTGGGCGTCATCAACTACACCAATACCGGACCGGGCATTGGCAGCATTGCTGGCGCGGCATTGCAGCAGCAGGGCCAAGATGGCACCACAGTCACCACAGTTGATGGCACAACGGTCACCACCACAACAACGCCGAACAACGGCGACAACGGCGCCGCCCTCGGTACCCTGCTCGGCAGCATGCAGGGCATGGGCCTCGGCCTCGGCCGCATTTCCGACAATGGCTTCTCGTTCGGGGCGTTTATTCGTGCGCTCGGTTCGACCACCGACTCGAACGTGCTGTCGCGGCCGTCGGTGACCACGCTCGACAATGAAGAAGCCGAGTTTCTCGCCGGTCAGGAAGTGCCGATCATCACCGGCTCGACGCTGGGTGGGAACAACCAGAATCCGTTCCAGCAAGTTGATCGCAAAGAGATTGGCGTCAAACTGAAAATCAAACCGCAGATCAACGAAGGCGATGCGGTCAAACTGAACATTGAACAGGAAGTGTCGAGCATCGCCGGCACCACCGGTGTCGACATCATCACCAACAAGCGCAGCATCAAGAACAGCGTATTGGTTGAAGACGGCGACACCATCGTGCTCGGCGGTCTGGTCGATGACGACGTTCAGCAGAGCGTGCAGAAGGTGCCAATCCTCGGCGACATTCCGCTGCTCGGCAATTTGTTCAAGTCGCAGAAAACCACCAAGACCAAACGCAACCTGCTGGTGTTCATCCGGCCGACCATCATTCGCGATGCCGAGTCGATGAGCCAGTTGTCGGCGCGCAAATACGACAACCTGCGCCAGCTGCAAATCGAGAAGAAAGACGATGGCATCAACCTGATGCCGCTGGAAGATCCCGCCATCATGCCGGAATGGGAAAACCGACCCGCGCCAGTGCTGCGGCCGTCGGACATGAAACCGGAAGACGCCGCGCTGATACCGCCCGCGACACCGGCAGCCAATACACCGGCCGCACCGGCGGCACCGGCACCAACCGCCGCACCGGCGCCAGTCGGCATGCCGGCCCCGGAAGACGTGCAACCGGTTGACGAAACCCCGTTGAAACCCAAAGAGAGCGAGGAGCGCTGACGTGGAAGCGGCTCGCCTGCCATTCGGTTTTGCCCGTCGTCATGGCGTGCTGGTCGCCAGCGAACAGGACGGCGTGGCCCGCTTGCTGGTCAAGCCGGGCGTTGCGCCGGTGGCGCTGGCCGAAGCGCGGCGCTTTCTCGGCCGGCCGGTGCGTTTCGACGTCGTGACGCCGGAATTGTTCGATGTCGAAATGGCCCGTGCCTACCAAACCGAAGCCGGTGGCGCCGCTCAAGCCATGGAAGACATCGGCGAAGAGATCGATCTGTTCCGGTTGGTTGACGAGATCCCGCAAACCGAAGATTTGCTCGAAGCCGAAGACGACGCCCCGATCATCAAACTAATCAACGCGCTGCTGTCGGAAGCGATCAAGGAAAACGCCTCCGATATCCATATCGAAACCTTTGAACGCCAGCTGATGGTGCGATTCCGGGTCGATGGCGTGCTGCGCGAAGTGCTGCAACCGGATCGCCGTATCGCGCCGCTGCTGGTGTCGCGGATCAAGGTCATGGCCAAGCTCGACATCGCCGAAAAACGCATTCCGCAGGACGGTCGCATTGCCTTGCGTCTCGGTGGTCGCGCCGTCGATGTCCGGGTGTCAACGCTGCCGTCTTCGCATGGCGAGCGGGTCGTGTTGCGGCTGCTCGACAAGCAAGCCGGCCGGCTCGATTTCTCGCATCTGGGCATGGCCGACTGGCTCATGGAACGCATGCGCGAGCTGCTGCTGAAACCGCACGGCATCATTCTGGTTACCGGCCCGACCGGTTCCGGTAAAACCACCACGCTGTATGCCGGCCTGACCATCCTGAACAACCAGACCCGCAACATCCTGACCGTTGAAGATCCGATCGAATACCAGCTCGAAGGCATCGGCCAGACTCAAGTCAATCCGAAAGTCGACATGACCTTCGCCCGCGGTCTGCGCGCGATTTTGCGTCAGGACCCGGACGTCGTGATGGTCGGCGAAATCCGCGATCTGGAAACTGCGCAAATCGCTGTGCAAGCCTCGCTGACCGGTCACCTGGTGCTGAGCACGCTGCACACCAACAGCGCAGTCGGCGCCGTTACCCGTTTGTCCGACATGGGCATCGAACCGTTTCTGCTGTCGTCGTCGCTGCTCGGCGTACTCGCGCAAAGGCTGGTCCGCCGGCTCTGCCCGGATTGCAAAAAAGCCGCACCGGCCAGCGCAAAAGAATGCGAGCTGATCGGACTCGATTTCAGCAAGGCCCCGACCATTTTCCACCCAGTCGGTTGCGGCAACTGCCGCTTCACCGGCTATCGCGGTCGCCAGGGCATTTACGAACTGCTGCTGGTCGACGATGACATGCGCACGATGATTCACAACAACATGAGTGAGCAGGAAATCGAGAAACAGGCACGCAAATACTCGCCCTCGATACGCGAAGACGGCCGCAATCAAGTACTGGCCGGGCTGACCTCGATTGAAGAAGTCCTGCGTGTGACGCGGGAAGATTGATTTCTATGGTTCGTTCTCTGTCGCCACGTTGCTCGCTCATCGAACCTTTGCCGGGTCTCGCCCCGGCGGGCGAGGTACTTTCTTTGGCGCAAAGAAAGTACCCAAAGAAACATGCCCTGTATTCCTCGCCGACAAAACATGAATACGTTTTGTCGGTGCCCTGCGCTGCTCAAGGTCTGGCGGCGGCTGCGGAACTCGCGCTACACGCTCAGACAGTCCTCGCCGACTACCTCGCCAGCCCTTTCCGCTGCTCGGCTCGTCAGACGGGCGGCAAATTCAAAAGCACGCTGCGCGCAAAACCAAAAGTGCCGAAGCAACGGCTTCTGCTAGAACACGGGGCCCCATCGCGCCAGCCGGCGATGCGACGGCAGCGGCCGGGTGCGCTGGCAGGGATAGCCAGCGCAGCACTGATAAGGCAGGAGCCGCATCAGTGCGTGCCCGAGGCGATGTTGTCGCAGCGGCGGGCAGGTCTCACCGAAGCAGCGGAACCGTTTCTGGCGCGTCTGGGGCGTGTTTCTTTTGGCTACTTTTCTTTGCACGAACAAAGAAAAGTAGCTCGGCAGCCGGGCCGAGACCCGGCACTGCCCGTCGGAGCCAGTGCGCTCGTCGTAAATACGCCGGCCCGCGCCGGCCACGAGTACTCCAATGCCCGCATTTGAATACATCGCCCTCGACGCCGACGGTCGGCAAAAAAAAGGCGTGCTCGAAGCCGACACCGCGCGGCAAATCCGCAGTCAGCTGCGCGATCAGGCGCTGACGCCGCTGGAGGTCAACGAGGTTGCCCAAGCCACCAGCAAAACCGCGGCCAGTGGCAAGAGCACGAAAAAAGTTCGCATCAACACCGCCGAAATGGCGCTGATCACGCGCCAACTGGCGACGCTGATTCGCGCGGCCTTGCCGGTTGAGGAAGCACTCAAAGCGGTGTCGGATCAATGTGAGAAACCGGCGCACAAATCGATGATGCTGGCGGTGCGGGCGCGCGTGGTCGAAGGCCACAGCATGGCCGACGGTCTGGCGCTGTTCCCGAACGTGTTCGACGCGTTGTATCGGGCGATGGTGGCGGCCGGGGAAAAATCCGGCCATCTCGATGAAGTGCTGGAACGGCTCGCCGATTACACCGAGAAGCGCCATTACTTGCGTCAGAAGGTGCAGCTGGCACTGGTTTATCCCATCATCCTTGTGACCGTGGCAATGGCCGTTGTGAGCGGTCTGCTGATTTATGTTGTGCCGAAGGTAGTCGAACAGTTTGACCAAGCTGGGAAGGAGCTCCCACTGCTCACCCGCATCATGATTAGCTTGTCCGAGTTTTTACAGCATTGGTGGTGGCTGGTGCTTGCAGTCATAGCTATCACGGTATTCACCGCGATAAGGCTGCTGCGACAACCGGCTTTTCGGTTGCGTTTCGACCGGAAAATTTTGCGCTGGCCATTGGTTGGTCGCCTGACCCGAGGCGTCAACACGGCTCGCTTCGCCCGTACGCTGAGCATTCTGTCATCGAGCGCTGTGCCTTTGCTGGAAGGTCTGCGCATTGCCGGTGAAGTGGTCAATAACGCTTACTTAAAAGAAGTGATCCGCGAAGCAACTACCCGCGTGCGAGAAGGCAGCAGCCTGCGCTCAGCCATTTCTCGCAGTGATGCTTTTCCACCGATGCTGGTGCACATGATCGGATCAGGCGAAAGTTCTGGTGAATTGGATAGCATGCTGGAAAAGGCTGCTGAAAATCACGAGCGCGAATTCGAGTCATTGGTTGGCGTTACCCTTGGGTTGCTGGAACCTATGTTGATTCTTGGCATGGGCGTTATGGTGCTCTGTATCGTGCTTGCGATATTGCTGCCGATATTCCAGATGAACCAGTTAATCGGTCGTTGAGTTTTGTCCGCAGGTCTAATCGGCTTGTGTCGTGTTTTACGAGAGGAACAAAGTTATGAAAGGCGTTCACAACAAGCGCACTCTGCAGCGTGGCTTTACGCTGTTGGAGATCATGGTTGTCTTGGTCATCATCGGCATCATGGCGACTGCGATCGTAGTAAATATCCAGGGTAATGTCGGCAAAGCGACAGTTACCCGGGCGCAATCCGATATTTCCACTCTGAGCGATGCGCTTGAATTCTATAAAACTGATAATTTTGTGTACCCCAGCACCGAGCAAGGTCTGACCGCATTGCGGGTCAAGCCCAATACCGACCCTGAGCCGCGTAACTATAAGCAAGGCGGTTATATTCGGAAGTTGGAAAAGGACCCGTGGGGTCGTGACTACCAATACATTTTCCCCGGCGAGCACGGTGAATACGATCTGTTCTCGCTCGGTGCCGATGGCGAAATCGGCGGCGAAGGTGAGAACGCCGATATCGGTAACTGGGATGAGCATTCCGAAGGCAACCGCTGAACGTTCGTTCTCTTTCAGGCCTGCAGCCAATGTTCATGCTCCGCCAAAGCCCTCGCGGTTTCACCTTGCTTGAGATTCTGGTGGTCGTCGTGATCATCGGCTTGATGGCGGGCGCCATGGTCATGATCGGCAGTGACAACCGCGCCGCCGTTGCCCGCGATGAAATTGAACAACTGAATGCCAAAATGAAGCTGGCGCTGGAAGAGGCCCAGCTCAATGGTGTCGAGCTGGGTCTGGTGGTCACCGAACACGATTACCGCTTCGTCACCTTTGGCAATGATCGCTGGTCACCAATCAGTGACGACAAGGCCTACCAGTTGCACCGGCTGCCCGACGGATTTGAATTGGCGCTGGAAATTGAAGGCTTCAAGCTCGCTGGTGCCCGGCTGCCCGGCGCCCGCATCACTGATGAAGGCAAGGTTGTAACCGACGACGCCGATGCTCGCGACAGCAACAAGCGCAAGCCGGCCCGCCGCGACGATCTGTCCAAGCCGCAAGACAGCGAAGACGACAACGAATCAGACCTTGGCAGCGAAGATGGCAAAGGCGCCGGTAAAGATGGCGACAAGCCCGGCAAACCGAAATCGGACAAGGAACCGGAAACCTTGCTGCCGCAAGTCTTTCTGCTGTCGAGCGGCGAGCTGAATCCGTTTGTGCTCGCCATTGGCAACCGGGATCGCAATCCGGTTTTTTACCGCCTGCGCGCCAATGCCGACGGCAATCTGCGCATCGAAGGCCCAATCCAGGCCGACCCGGTCAGCGATCTGAACATCGCCTGGGATAATCCGGACCCGAATGCTGTGGCCGACGAAGACGAGAGCGAAAACAGTAGCGATGGCGATAAAGCCAAATCCAGCAACAGCCGCAAACCCAGCGAGAAGCGCAATGCCGGCAAATAAGTCACCGCGCGGTTTCACGCTGCTGGAAGTGCTGGTGGCGCTGGCGGTCTTCGCCATCACGGCGGCGGCGATGATCAACGGGATCGCCACCTCCATTTCGGCGCAGAGTTATCTAGAACGCAAGACCATCGCCCATTGGGTGGCGATGAATCAGCTCGCCGAAACCCGGCTGATGACAACCTGGCCCGCCGTTGGTATCAGCGACGGCAGCGAAGAAATGTCTGGTCACGAATGGTTCTGGACCCGCAAAGTCGAGGAAACCTCGGACCCGAAATTGCGCCGGGTCGATATCGAAGTGCGCGCCGAACGTGAAGACGAGTCGCCGCTGACCCAGCTGGCTGGTTTCGTCAACGACCGTCCCGAACTGCTGGCCGCACCCACCGGCGACCTGAGCAGCGGTGGCTACAGCGACGGTGGCAAAGGCGAGAGTGAAAACGACGACAACGGTGGCGTAGATGGCGGTGAGCCGCCACCGGACGGACCGGAAGACCCGGCCGGCAACATCAAATGAAAACAGCGCGCGGATTCACCCTGATCGAAGTGCTGGTTGCCGTATTGATCTTCGGTTTGATCGGCATTGGTGCCTATTCGACGCTCGATACGGCGCAGGATGCTCAGCAAATCCTGCGCGTGCGCGGTGAGCGCTTTATGCAATTGCAGCGGGCGGTCACCACCTTCAGCCGCGATTATCAGCAGCGCGCTTTTCGCCGGGTGCGCGACAGCTACGGTGATCGCCTGCCGGTGGTACAGGGTGTCAGTGATGACACCGACACCTGGATTGCCTTTACCCGCAGTGGCTGGCGCAACCCGGCCCAGTTACCGCGCTCGTCATTGGAGCATGTCCGCTATGCGCTAGAAGAGGGCCGGCTAATTCGTTACAGCTATCTGCTGCTCGATCAGGCCCAGCAGCCGGTTATCCAGAAGCGCGTGCTGCTCGACGGTATCAGTAAAATGGAATTGAAATTCCGGCCCAATGTCGATCTGAGCGCACTGCAGACTTTCGACAACAAAAGTGAAGTCGGCGATGACTGGCTGGACGAGTGGCCGGTCGGTGGTAGGCAAAATACCGAGGACAGTGAAAAGGCGCCGCGAGCTTTGAAACTGACACTGGAGGTCGAAGGCATCGGCGAGGTGCACCGTGTCTTGCAGTAAAGCTCGCATGCTACCGGCGTTCCCACATCAGCAACGCGGCGTCGTGCTGGTGGTGATCCTGATCATCGTCGCGCTGGTCACCTTGATCGCCGCCCAAATCAAGTCGCAATTGCGCCTCAATGAGCGGCGCTCCGCCAATGTCCTGCAAACCGATCAGGCCTGGCAATATGCGCTTGGCGCCGAATCGTTGGCGGCGTCACATTTGTATGACGCCCTGAAGCAGGATGAAGGCCGTGTGCACCTCGGCCAGGCCTGGGCCAAAAGCGCGTTTTTCTTTCCGATCGATGGCGGTGAGTTGCACGGCAAGCTCGAAGATCTGAGCACCTGTTTCAATCTCAACAGCCTGCTTTACGCCAAGAAGAAAACCGACGAAGGCAACAAGGGTCAAACTCCGGACAAACCCAACCCCGACGATCCGGCGCAGCAGCAACCACCCGGCGTGCAACTGCTGACCAAGTTGTTCGAGCAACTGGTGCCAAATGAAGAAAGCTCGCCGCAGGCGCTGGCCGCGGCAGTCGTTGACTGGCTTGACGATGACAGCGATCCGTTCGGCAGCGATGGCGCCGAGGATTACGACTATCAGGGACTGCAGATCCCCTATCGCACCGGCAACGGTCCGCTCGGCGCGATCAGCGAATTGCGCACCATCAAGGGCTTCACGCCGGAGATTTATCAGAAAGTACGGCCGTATCTGTGCGCACTGCCTGACGCCAAATACATCAAGATCAATTACAACACGCTGCCACCGGAACGGGCTGAGCTGCTCAGCATCCTGTTCAAGGATTTGCCGGTCGAAGCGGCGCGGCAGGTGCTGGAGAATCGGCCCAAAAACGGCTTCAAGGATAAAGACGCCCTGAAGAATGCCAATGGCATGCCTTCGGAGGCGGCTGAATCGCCGCTCGGTAAGGGCCGGCTCAGCGAGGACTCGGACTATTTCCTGCTGCGTGCCGAAGCCGTGGTTGGCCGTGGCCGGGCCCGTGTAGAATCGGTGCTGCACAAGCAGGAAGACAAGCGCTTTGAAGTGGCAAGCCGGGCATTCAGTGAAGAATGACTAGGCGCGGATGTGGGTAGCAGCGACTGATCGTGGCCGATTGAGCCAACAGGTTTTTCATCCGCGCGTTTTCAAACCTGCGTTTTTAACCAGAAATTTTTGAATCGGGAACTCAAGCAAGATGACAACGGCGTTGTATCTGCGGCCACCAGCGGCCGGTGAGTCGCTGGCCGAATGGCTGGAACTCGCGGACGATGGCAGCGTGCTGGCGTCGGCTCAGTTGCGCTGGCCGGACGATTTGGCGCAACTCGCCACCCAGACCAACGGCAAAAAGCTGACGGTACTGTTGCCGGTCAGCAGTGCACTGGTCACCCGGGTGCAGGTGCCGGCCAAGCAGCGCAAACATCTGGCCCAGGTGCTGCCGTTTTTGCTGGAAGATCAGATCGCCGGTTCGATTGACGAATTGCATGTGGTCGCTGGCGCCGCATTGCCGGATGACGAACAACAGGTCATCGCGATTGAACACGTTCAGTTGAAGGCCGTGCTCGACACACTGGCGAGTCACAACCTGCACGCTGATGACGTCACGCTTGATGCGCTG
Organism: Permianibacter fluminis; assembly: GCF_013179735.1. Classification (NCBI taxonomy): domain Bacteria; kingdom Pseudomonadati; phylum Pseudomonadota; class Gammaproteobacteria; order Pseudomonadales; family Pseudomonadaceae; genus Permianibacter; species Permianibacter fluminis. The sequence goes on from NZ_JABMEG010000001.1 coordinate 333,282, forward strand.
TGTCTGCCGACCGCGGCCGGCGAAACCCGCATTCTGTTGCTCGGTCAGGACGCCTTGCTGCGACTGCCCGATGGCAGCGCACAATTGTTGCCGGCTGCTGATCTGGATCAACTGTTGCCACTGCTCGCCGCTGACAGCACCGTGCAGTTCCATTGCGCTGACGCTGACTTTCACCTGCAGCCGCCACATCAGCGCCATGACATCGATCACGCACTGGCGGTGCTGGCGCGCGGCGCCCAGCGCCAGACGCTGTCATTGCTGCAGGGGCCGTATGCGCCCCGCACCGCTTGGCAGGCGCACTGGAAACAATGGCGCAAGGTCGCCATCGTCGCCGGCATTGCCGTGCTGGCCCAGTATGCTTACGCGATGACCGACTGGCTGCTGTTGAAGCAACGGGTCAGCGCGCTCGATGGCGCCATTCGCGCCAGCTTCAGCGAAGCGTTTCCGGATCAGACCAACACGCCGTATCCGGTCAACAGCATGAACGGCTTTATCAAGAATCTGGGCGCTGGTGGCGCCGGCGGTTTCAGCGCACTGCTTGCCGAAATCGGCCCGGTACTGCAAAACGCTGATGGCATTTCACTGCGCGGTCTCGGCTATGAGGCGGCCAGCAATGAATTGCGACTGGATTTGAGCGCCCGCGATTTATCGGCGCTGAACGCACTCGACAGCCAGTTTCAGCAAATGGGTTTCCACACCGACATGGGCCAGGCCAGCGCCAGCAGCGGTGGCTATAGTGGTCGCATGGTTCTGCAACGCGGCGGCCCGCAAAAAGGCAACGGCAAGAAATCCAGTGCAAGTAAAGGAGATCAGTCATGAGCGCACTGACCGATCTGAAACAACAAGCGCAAAACTGGTATGCCAGCAAATCGGCGGCCGATAAACGGGCATTGACGCTGATGGCGCTGGTGCTGGTGCCGGCATTGATTTATTTCACCTTGGTGTTCCCGTTGCAGCGCGCCCGCAACAACCTGAGCGCCGACGTGCTGAAGCAGGAAGCCGAGCTGGCAACGATGCAGGAAAATGTTGCCCGGGTGCTGGCCAGTCGTGGCGGTGCCGGCGGCAAACTGGATCGGGCGGGTCGTCGACTGCCGCAACTGATTTCCGACACGGCGCCGCAATTCAACCTGATTGTGTCGCGGCTGCAACCGCGCGGCGACAATGAAGTACAGATCTGGCTGGAAGATGCCAGTTTCGATGACGGCCTGCGCTGGCTGCATCAGATGGAAACCGGTTATGGACTGCAAGTGGCGTCACTGAATATCAGCAGCGGCAAAGCCAGCGGCATGGTCAAGCTGCAATTGAAACTGAAAGACGGCACCTGATGAAAACCAAACTGTTGTGGGGCGTCAGCCTGTGCTTCGCCTTCTTGTTGTTGTTGTTGATCACCGCGCCAGCGACCTTGCTGACCCGGACCGCCAGCAAGTTTGTTCCGGATCTGGCCTTCAGTGGTGTCACCGGCAGTTTTTGGCAGGGCAACGCCCAGCAATTGCGCCTTGGCGATATCAGTCTGACCGATTTCCAATGGCAGCTGTCACCGTGGCAATTACTGCTCGGCCGCGCTGCGCTGCAATTTCAATTTGACGATGGCCTCAGCCAGCGTGGCAGCGGCAAGGTTCAGGCCAGCGCTGGCGGTCAGCTGAGCGCCAGTGAGGTGTCGGTGCAGTTGCCGGCACAGGCGCTGCAACCGTTCATCAATTTGACCGGCGTGCAATTGCACGGTGATTTGCAGCTGGAGTTGAGCGATGCGGCACTGGCCAATGGCCGCATCGAGCGCCTGCAGGGCCGGCTGAACTGGTCACGCGCGCAGGTGAAAACGCCGCTCGGGCAACCCCAGCTCGGCGCCTATGCCGTCGATCTGAAAGACGATGGCGAAGGCGGCATCAACGGCGCGATCACCGACATCGATGGCGTGCTCGGCTTGACTGGCAATTTTCATCTGACCATGGACAGGCTGGAACTGGATGCCAGCGTCCGTACCGGTCTGCCGGAAGAGCTGGATCGGTTTTTCCGGGTCATCGGCCGACCGCAGGGCGACCGCTACGCGCTGCGCTGGCAGCAGCGTATCGTTCACTGACGAGTCAGATAAAAAACGGCTTGCCTGATCGGTTTTTGTTTTTCCGATAGTTGATTGATCAGATGCGGAACCGGCTGGCACGGTCACCCCGTCAGCTGGCTGCGTTTCGTTCATGCCGGTGCATTACCGGTAATTTTCAACCGCGGGTTTTTCGATGACGACTGCTGTTCCTTCACCGCTCGTTGACTGGTCCCGTATCGAAGCCGTGCTGTTCGACATGGATGGCACGCTGCTGGATCTGCATTTCGACAATCACTTCTGGCTGGAGCATCTGCCGCGTCGCTACGGCGAATTGTTCGGGCTGAGCACCGACGCTGCCAAGACCGCGCTGTATCCGCGCTTTGCCGCCAAGCGCGGCAGTCTCGACTGGTACTGTGTCGATTTCTGGAGCCGCGAGCTCGGCGTCGATATTGAGGCACTGAAAAAAGAAGAGACCGCGCGCATCGCGATGCGGCCGCACGCCCTTGCCCTGCTCGACTGGCTCGGCCAGCAGGGCAAACGCCGGATTCTGGCCACCAACGCCCATCGCAAATCGCTGGAGCTGAAGCTGGCTCACACCACGCTTGGCGATCATTTCGAGTTCATGGTGTCGTCGCACGATTTTGGTCACGCCAAGGAGCACGACGGTTTCTGGCCGGCGCTGGCGCGCAAATGTCATTTGCAACTGGAGCGCTGTCTGTTTATTGATGACAGCCTCGAGGTGTTGCGCGCCGCGGTCCGTAACGGGGTTGGCACCGTGCTGGCGATTCCGAACCCGGACAGCACGGCCGGTACCAAAGACACCGGTGAATTTGCGGCAGTCAGTGATTTCCGGCTGTTGATGACCAGCGCCCAGGTGCAGGAGTGAACCGGATGAAAGAACGGCAGAAACCGGAAATCCTGTCCGCGCATATCGCGGCAGAAACCAAACTGTTCCGGGTCGAGGCGCTGCATCTGCGTTTTGCCAACGGCGTCGAACGCCACTACGAACGACTACGCTCGGGCGGTCGGTTGGCGGTGATGATCGTGCCACTGCTGAATGATGAAACCGTGCTACTGACCCGCGAATACGCCGCCGGTGTCGAACGCTACGAAATCGCACTGCCAAAAGGTTTGGCCGAAGCCGGTGAAACGGCCGAGCAGGCTGCGAACCGCGAATTGATGGAAGAAGCCGGCTACGGCGCCCGCCGCCTGACCCGGTTGAAAACGCTGACGCTGGCGCCCGGTTACCTGAACCATCGCATGGAACTGGTGCTGGCCGAGGACTTGTTTGAACAGCGGCTGCAGGGCGACGAACCGGAAGAAATTGACGTGCTGCCGTGGTCACTGCATAAACTGGATGAATTGTTTAGCCGCGACGATGTCAGCGAGGCGCGAACCATCGCGGCGCTGCTGCTGGTGCGCGATCGCCTGCGCGCCGAAGGAAGATTGTAAGGAAAACGGTAATGTTGTCACCGCAAGCGCAAGAGATTGTCACGCTGGCTCGTCAGGCCGGCGCCGCCATCATGCATGTCTATCGCAACATGGCAACCGAGGTGGAGATCAAGTCCGATGGCTCGCCGCTGACCCAAGCCGACATGGCGGCGCATCGGATCATTGATGCTGGTTTACGTGATGCCAATTTGGCAAATCCGGGTTTGCCGGTGCTGTCGGAAGAGAACGCCGACATCGCGTTCGCCGAACGGCAGCAATGGTCGCGCTACTGGTTGGTTGATCCGCTCGATGGCACCAAGGAATTCATTGCCCGCAATGATGAATTCACGGTCAATATCGCCCTGATCGAAAACCACGTGCCGGTGCTCGGCGTGGTCTATGCGCCGGCGCTGGATTTGCTCTATGTCGGTGAACGCCAAGGCGACGGTGCCGCTGTCGCCTTTCGGCAGCAGGCTGGCGGCGCACTGGAGCCGATCCGCTGCGTCAGCTGGTCGCCTGACAGCGGCCGGACGCTGCGCGCACTCGGCAGTCGTCGGCACGGTCTGGAAAAAATCGCCACGCTTTTGGCCAAGCTGCCGTACACGCTCGACAACCGCGGCAGCGCGCTGAAAATTTGCATGGTGGCCGAAGGCGCAGCGGATTTGTATCCGCGCATGGGGCCCACTTCGGAATGGGATACCGCGGCCGGTCAGTGCGTGGTGGAATGCGCCGGTGGCGCCCTGCTCGGCACCGATCTGCAGCCGTTTCGCTACAACACCCGCGACAGCGTGCTGAATCCGGATTTTCTGGTGTTTGGCGTCGACTATCAGCAGTGGTCGTCACTGTTGCAGTTGTAGCGGTCAAAGTAGATTCGGTGCACGGAAAATTGTTAAAAGATGAGCAAAGCTGATCCCCCTCCTTGTCAAGGAGGGGTTAGGGGTGGTTGCGGACGTCAACGCGCGAAACCTCAATTAGCAAACAGCTCGAATGCCTGCGCTTAACCACCCCCGGCCCCTCCTTGACAAGGAGGGGAGTCAATCGCCTGCTATTGTTATTCCGCAACGCAGGTTCGCAGTATCAGATGATATTTACCCGAGGCATCAGCTTTCTGTTTGCTGACCGCGCACGTTACTGCGGCAAACCCATCGGCGCGTCACCGACCACTTCCCGCACATCCGTCACAAAGTAGCCGGTGTCACCGAAGCAACTGGTCGGAATGCCAACATGCTGTTCATAGACCAGCGCGATGCGCTTGCCCATCGAGGCATTGATCTTGGCCACGACGGCCTCATCACGAACGGTGAACTCGAATTTCTCGGTCAGCGTGCCCGGCACATTGATCATCGCCAGCTCGCCTTCCCAGGTTTTGCAGATCCAGCCTTTCTGTGACAGCTTTTGCACATAGCCGGCCCGCTCCCCGGCGGCGTAACTCCAGCTCAGCACCAGCCAGGTGTACAGGCCAAACAGCACGACCAGCAACAGCGCACTGCGCAGCGTCCAGCGCCGCACACTCAGCAGAAAATCCTTGATGGTCATGGTCGGTGATTCCTGGTTCGTCCCTGGACCGCCACGTTACCGGCTTGTCTGACGATTGCCAACTGTTGCCGGTTCGTACTGGCGGCTCGTGCTGCCGAGCCTTGTAGCCGATCAGGGCAACTGGCGCGGCAAGCTAAAGAAGAAACGGGCGCCCTGCCCCGGCGCGCTTTCCGCCCAGATGCGGCCACCGTGCAGTGCGATGATTTTGGCGCACAGCGCCAAGCCAACGCCGGTACCGGGAAACTCGCTGGCCGGGTGCAAGCGGTGAAACAACGTGAACAGCTCGGTGGCCTGTTGCGAGTCAAAGCCGACCCCGTTGTCGGCAACTTCGAAGACCCATTCGGCCGCGCCGTTTTCAACGTCAGCGTCAGCAGACGTCTCATGAATGGCCAGCAAGGATTGCGGATTGCGCTGGGAATATTTCAGCGCGTTGTCGATCAGGTTTTGCAGCACCTGGCGCAACAGCACGCGATCGGCATTGACGGTCGGCAGCGGGCCGATATCGAGCTGCAGCCGCTGCCGGCTCGCTTCCGGAAGCTCGTGAATGATCTCCTGCACCATTGTCTGCAGGTCAACGGCTTGCCGGCGCAGGCTTTCGCGGCCGAGCTGGGCCAGCGACAGCAGGCCGCTGATCATTTCATTCATCCGTTTCAATGCCCGTTGGCTGCGCGTGATCAAATCCAGACATTGCGCGTCCGGTTGTGCAGCCAGCGCCTCCTGCAGCAGTGACAGATAGCCATCGACATGGCGGACCGGCGCGCGCAAATCATGCGACACCGCGTAGTTGAAACTTTCCAGTTCTTTGATCGCACTGCGCAACTCGGCGGTGCGGGCATCGACTTGCTGTTCCAGCGAGCTGTTCAGTTCACGCAGCTGTGCTTCGGCCTGCTTGAGTGGCGTCACGTCGAGAATGATGCCTTCGAGTGCCGTCAGCTGGTTGTCGTGGATGACCGGGCGCCCATGTTCTAACACGCAGTGCCAGCTGCCATCGCGATGCTGAATGCGATATTCGATCGAAAACGCCTGCTCTTTGGCTATGCCTTGCTGGACCCGTTCAAACACCAGTTGCTGATCATCAGGGTGGATGATGCTGGCGTAGCTGCGCACGCCGTTGCCGAGAAAATCACTGGCCGGATAGCCGGTCAGTTCGGTCGCGGCCGAACTGACAAACTCCATGGTCCAGTCGGCATCGTTGGCGCAGCGGTAGACCATGCCGGGAATGTTGGCGACCAGATTGCGGTAGTGCGCCTCGCTGATCGCCAATTGCTGCTGCATGCCATGCAGCTTGCTGATGTGCTGCTGGCCGCGCCGGCGCGTCCACGCCAGCAGCACGGCAGCAATCAGCAACACCAGCACCAGCGTCGCCATGGTGATCAATCGCAGCTTGGTGAACGACGATTCGATCGGAGCCTGCACCGGCGCCAGCGGAATCAGGTTGACCAGCAACCAGCGCTGCTCCGGAATGCGCGAGACAAAGGCCACGTGCTGGGCGATATCGATGCGCTGATGCCGCAATGCCGCGTTCTCAGCGCTTGCCTCGCTCGCTGCGTTCGACGCCATGCTCAGCACCCGCTGCCAAATCGGGTCTGGCAACTGCGGCAAGGTCAGCGTGCCCTGGCTGGCCTTGATGGCGTCTGCATAGACGTCGGAGGCGGCGACCACGCCTTCCTCGGTCACCAGAATGAACTGGCTGCCCGCCTGCTGGCGCAGCAATTCGGTGCGCGCCAGCAGCGCTGCCAATGGCACGTCATGACCGACCGAGCCGGACCATTGTCCGCGCCAATACAGCGGCGCCACTGCCGACAGCATCCAGACTTGCGGCACCGGATCGAACGCCAGCTTGGTCCAGTACACGCGCCGGTTCGGATTGCGATCCGGCCGGGTCAGCGTGACCCACTCGGTGTCGCGGTAATCAAAATCGGCCGGCGCGTCATAAATGAAACGGGGCTGGTCCGGCCAAAAAATGACTTCGCCGCCCGGCGCAGCCAACAGCCAGCTGTCGACAAAATGCTGGCCTTCGGCGCCCCGACCAAAACTTTCGATAAAGGCCTGGCTGAGCACAAAGAGTTCGCGCTGACCGGCATCGGGTTGCAGAAAAGTGGGCAACGCCAGACCGGCATGACGGCTGCCATCAAACAGCTCGGGACGCGAGCGGATAGCGCCATCGCTCTGGCGCGCGAACTGCTGGGCAAAACGCTGATCGATTTGGTTGTCGGCGCGTCCGGCATGCCGGTCCAGATAACGTTCCAGATCCGTGGCGAAGCGGTTGGCTGAACGGGCGGTCTGTTGCAGATCCGAATCGATGGCATCGGCAACGATGCTGGCGATTTCCTGACGCTGGCGAATGACTTGCTCGGCGTGTTCCTGCGCCAAGCGCAGCTGCTCACGCCAGCCAACGACAAACAGCACCAGCAAGACCAGCCCGGCGAGGGCAGCCAGCAGAAACGGTGGTACTGATTGACGGAGGGTCGGCGGCGCTGACATGGCCGGAATTCCAACGGCCGAGAAGCTGAGTATAGGCAAGAATCGGCGAACACAGCGGCGCGGCGCGAGTGGATTTTTCACCCGGTCCGCGCCGGTCACGATTCAGCTGTATTGGCAACACCGAAATGGAACAGCGCACGTCACCCCGATCTACACTCCGATCGACATTCCAGGTGACGTGCGTGCGAGCAAATGCGGCCGACTCAGCGGCCGTGACCGTCGCTGTGGGCGCGCACCGTGACCGGCACCGTGGCTCCGTCGCTATTCTCGAAGAAGAACGGCTTGCGCGGTTTCGGCGTGGCGCCGACTTCGTTCATGCTCGGCAGGTCATACAGACGACCGTTGATCATCACTGAATGGATCTGATCGGACTGGCGGATATCAGCCAGCACATCGCCATCCAGAATCACCAGGTCGGCGAGCTTGCCGGCTTCCAGCGAACCAATGTCCTTGGCCATGCCGAGGTACCGTGCCGGCGTGATCGTGGCGGCACGAATCGCTTCGATCGGCGTCATGCCACCGAGCCCGAACATCCACATTTCCCAGTGTGCGCCGAGTCCTTCGCGCTGACCGTGCGCGCCGATATTGACCGCAACGCCGGCCCGCGACAATTCCGTCGCCGTCTTGGCCACCCGGATGATGTTGAAATCTTCCAACGGCGCGGTTTCCCGGCGCACGCTGCGCGGTTGCAACACCGACGCCGGGACGAACTTCGACAGAATCGGATGCTTCCAGACTTCCGTCATCGCATACCAGTAATGCTCACCATCCAGACCGCCATAACCGACGTTCAGCGTCGGGGTATAGCCAACCTGGGTTTGCGACCACAGCTGCTTGACGTCGTCGTAAGCAATCGCCACCGGAATGGCGTGTTCAACGCCGGTGTGGCCATCGATGATCATGTTCATGTTGGTCTGGAACAGCGAACCACCTTCCGGCACCACCATCATGCCGGTCTGGCGCGCGGCATCAAGAATTTGCTGACGCTGTTCGCGGCGCGGCTGGTTGTAACTCTTGACGCTGATCGCGCCGGCGGCCTTCATCCGTTTCAGATGGGTCAGCGCGTCATCGGCGTTGTTGACCACTGCCGTGAAATTGGCCTTGGCGCCGTACAGGATGGTGCCGGTGGAGAAAATCCGCGGCGCCACCAGCAGCCCGGCTCTTTGCATTTCACTGTGGGTGAAAATTTCCGAGCTGTCGTTGGACGGGTCATGAATCGTGGTCACCCCGAATGCCAGCGAGGCGTAATCGACCCAGCTTTGCTGCGGAATGATTTCGTCTTCACCCATGCCGCCGTGCCAATGCACATCGACCAGACCCGGAATCACCGTCTTGCCTTTGCCATCGACGAGCACCGCCTTGGCCGGCACCGCAACTTCACCGGTCTTGCCGATCGCGCTGATGCGGTTGTTCTCGATCACGATGGTGCCGTTCTCGATCACTTCATCGCCGTTCATCGTGACCAGCCGGGCACCGGTAATCGCCGTTACCGCGGTCGGTTTGTCGGCCGCCTGCTGGAAACCGATCTTGACGCCGTTTTCCGCCGGCTTCGGCAAGTCCTTGCTGGCACCCGAAACAAAAGCAAACGCATTCTTCAATTCACCGGTAAACAGCTCGTCACCCAAGGCAAAGTGAAGCTTGCTGCTGTCGCCGGACCAATGCAGATACTCGCCGGCATTGACGTCCAGCTGCTTGACCGGCAGCGCATCCATTTTCGGCCCGATGCTGAGCGGTTTGCCCGTCTGCGGGAACGGCGTCACATAGGTGTGGAAGCGCTCGACGAACGCCAGCCACTGACCGTCCGGTGACAGCGCAAACTCGGTGGCAAATTCGCTCTTGGCCACTTCAGTTTCGCGCGCCTTGGTGACGGCACCGTGTTCAGCCAAATCAATGCGGACCAGCTTGCTGTACCAATCCACTTCATTGTTGACGCCGGCACGGGTCACGTAGACCGCATCATTGTCTTTGCCAAATTGCGGCGCGGCGCCGTCATCGGTAATCCGGCGCGGCTCACCTTTGCCATCGGCACTGACCGCGTAAACACCAGTCTCCAGCGCATGCCACGGCGAGGTCAGGTAACCGCCACGGGATTTGACGAAGACCACGGTGTTGCCGTCCGGAGAAAACTTGGGTTCGCTGTACTTGCCAGCGTCTTTGACCAGCACGGTTTCCTTGCCGGAGCGCAAATCGAGTTTGCGCACGGTGCCCATGTCGGCGTCGTTCCAGGAGACGAACACGACTTCACGGCCATCGCGGGAATAGCTCGGGAAATATTCGAAATGATCGGTCTGCTTGGTCAGTCGCTTGGCGGTGCCGGCTGGCAGATCTTTGGTATACAGGTAGCCGAGCGCGGAATAGATCACCTTGTCGCCTTTCGGCGCGACGTTGACCCAGCGCAGCTGCTTGACATCGAAACGCTCGGGCGCCACCGGCGTGTCATAACGCACGGCTTTGCGCACGTCGCGCGTGTCCTTGACGGCAAACGGAATGTCGCTGGCCGTTTTGCGCTGCCAGTCCACGCGCCAGATCTTGCCCTGCGCCCAGACTACAATCTGTTTGCTGTCCGGTGTCCAATCAAACGCCGGATAGACACCGTGCACCGACCAGGCTTCCTGCATGTCGCGTTCGAGCCCGGCCCAGACCGGAAATTCGCGGCCATCGCTCAGGTCTTTCAGGAACAGCGTGCTTTGGTTGCGGACGCGGCGGACAAACGCCAGATACTTGCCATCCGGTGACGGTGTCGGTCGCACCGAGCCACCGGGGCCACTGACAAACGGCTCGACGCTGCCATCACGCAAATCCATCCGGAAGATCTCGAAGATCTGCTTGTTGGAGTCCTTGTTGTACTCGAACGATTTGCCGGCCGTGGTGTCCTGCGAGTAATAAATGAAATTGCCATCCGGCGAAAAAGCCGGCTCACCCAGATCTTTCTGCCAGTTCGGTTTTTCATTGAGCTGCACGCCCTTGCCACCGCTGGCGTGATACAGCCAGATTTCGCCAGAGCCCAGCGAACGAGTGCCGGTGTAATGTTTGCGGGCGGCAATGTATTCGCCATTGGGATGCCAGATCGGATTGTTCAGCAGCCGGAAATCTTCATCGGTCACGGCTTTGGCGTCGCTGCCATCGGCGTTCATCAGCCAGACGTTGTCGCCGCCACCGGCATCACTCATGAAAGTGATGCGTTTGCCATCCGGCGAAAAACGCGCCTGATTTTCCCAGGCAATGGAATGGGTCAGCGCTTTCGCGTCACCGCCACTGCTCGGCATCACATACAGATCACCGAGCAGATCAAACAGAATTTGTTTGCCGTCCGGGCTGACATCGACGCTCATCCAGGTACCGGTATGGGTATCCAGCGTGACGGTTACTTTCTCGCCGGGAGGATTGTTGACATCCCATTTTTTCTTGTCGTCTTCGGCAGCGTGGACAGTGCCGGCAATGGCCAGCGCAAGCACAGAATATTTCCACCAGGACATGGTTTTCTCCGGTTGGCGTATTGAGGTTTCGAGAATGTGAGGCTCTTTTGTAAAAGCGACGCGGGGGAAACTGGACGCCCGAGCATAGCCGGAATCCTGCTACGGCCCTATGGTCATTTGCACACTTTCTTGGCGGCGACGCCGGTGCCGACATGTTGCAGCGCGTCGAAAGCTGCCACGTCTCCGGGTGCTGTGCGTCAAGCCGACGTGGTGACTTCCCGGTCCTTGGCAAACCAGACCAGCTCCGGCTCACCCGGATAGACCGAGCGCAGTCCCTGATACTGCATGCCGATTTTCGTCAGCAACCGGTGCGACGCGACGTTGTCGGCATTGGCGATGGCGATGACACGCGGCAATTGCAGCGTACTGAATGCGTAATCGAGTACTGCCGCCGCCGCTTCGCTGCCGTAGCCCTTGCCGTTGTGCTCGGTCAGAAACGCAAAACCGATATCGGGCCCCTCGAGTTGCTCACGCTTGAGCAGCCCGCACATGCCAATCGGTTGGTCACTGTCTTTGAGCGCGACCCGATGCAAACAAAAACCGTAACGCTCGTACATGGCATCCGGACCATCACGCAAATAGCGCAGCGCATCCAGCTCATTGCGAACCTGTTTGTCGCCGATAAAACGCAGAAACGAATCCTGATTCAGCAACTGCACCAGAAAGCTGGCATCGGCGCCGGTCATCCGGCGCATGCTCAGCCGTGTGGTTTGCAATAGATTCATCTGCTCGTCACTCGTATGCATATCAGCAGGTCACCGTCATTTTGCACAGGGCAGTTCAAAGTCGATATGGTAGTGCTCGTCGTGCCTGACCCAAGGTTTCTTCTTGGAAAATGGCAGCTGCTGCGCCAACCCTTTGCCACGCGCACTGCGAAACAGCAGCGCTTGCAGATCATTGTCGAAAATGACCCGGCGAATGCCAACACCACGCTCGGCCGCCGCCTGCTTGATGGCCAGCAGATGTTCGGCCATGGCGTCAAAATCGATGCTCAGGTCCTCGTACTTGCCAGCTTTGCTGAATTCGATTTTGTAGCCGAACTGATTGGACACACCGGTCGGCAGTGGCACTGACCGGCCTTTTTCATCACGCACAGGCACCATGAAATCAACCGACAAGCCGTTCTGGTGAGTCTTATGCGGCGAAAATTCACCGCCTTCACGCTTGCCGGTTTCTCCGTAAACGAACTGTATGGTCGGCTGCTGACTCGCCAGACTGGCGTACGCGGCCAGCACGACCGCATAGACCTGACTGTGCACATAGTTGCGGCCGAGCATCGCGCCGATACCGCTGTACGCTGAAAAATTGTCGCCAGAGCGGGGCAGCTGCCAACCGCGCTCGAGTCGGCCGTGTTCGGCGCTGCCATGACAGACACTGGTAGCGTCAACCGCAATTGCCGGCATGGCCGTCAGTATCAGCAGACTTCCGCAGCACATTCCGGTCAAGATTCGTTTTGTCATGCGTTCTCGTTCAACCAATGCTCGGTATCATCCCGTTTAACTCTGGGCACGTCTGCGCATGTCTGCTCGCTTGAGCCGCCCACTGCAACTCGTTAGTATGAGCCCCGCCAAAACAAGGACCGGCACGCACCGGAACAGGGATCTGTCGATGACTGCCGTTTCGTATTCTGCCCAAGCATACAGCCCTGACCACGGCGAGACCAAGCTGAGTGGCGAGCTGACCGTGACGGCGACTGCGGTGCACTTCCAAAGCCCCGACGCTCAAGTCACCTTGCCGTTGCAGGGCCTGCACATCAAGCTCGGCGGTGCCAGCAACCGGCTGGTGTTTTTTGAGCACCCGCAGATCCGCGACTGGGTGGTCTACAGCAGCGATCGCACGGTGCTGGCCAATCCGCATCTGGCCAGCCACCCCGAGGCCCGTGATCAGGTCAATGAGGCGCGCGGCGCCCGCATGGTTGGCTGGGGCATTTTTGCGTTTCTGCTGACGCTATTTGTTGCGCTGCCATTGTGGCTGGTCAGCAATCTGGATCGCGCCAGCGCCTGGGTCGCACCGAGCATTCCGGCCGATTGGGAGCACAAGCTCGGCGAGACTGTGTTTGCCCAGTACAAACTCAGCAACACCCTGCTCGATGACGCCGAGGCCAACCGCGCCCTGGCGCAACTGACCGGCGACCTGATCCAGGCGGCGCACAGCGAACGCTACAGCTTCACGCTGCATATCAATACCGACAGCGAACTCAATGCCTTTGCCCTGCCGGACGGCACCGTGGTGCTCAACGCCGGTCTGATTCTGGCCGCCGACCACGCCGACGAAGTGCTCGGCGTGCTGGCGCACGAGGTGTCCCATGTTCGCCATCAGCATGGCGTGCGCCAGATCATCAGTTCCAGTGGCATCTACCTGATTGTGTCCGCGCTGATTGGTGATGCCAGCGGCGTCATGGCGGTCGTTGCCAGCGCCTCGCCGATGCTGCTGAGCCAATCCTATTCACGCTATTTTGAAACCGAAGCCGATGCCGAAGGCGCCAAGCTGATGACGCAAATTCACGGCGATATCGGCGGTCTGGTCAGCTTCTTTGAGAAAATGCAGGCGCTGGAAGAGAAGCGGCTGGCCGAAATCACCGATGAGAATGCGCGCGAAGCCTTGAAGGCCACTGCCAATCTGCTCGGCACCCATCCGGCCACCGAAGATCGCATCAGCGCCTTGAAAGCCTTGGCAGCCCGGCACTATTCGCGTGACCCCAATCGTGAAGATGCATTCCAAGCCTTGAAAGCCCGTGTTGCCGAACTGGTCAGCAAAGCCGATGACGCCAAACCCGACGCTGATCCGGAATCGGAAAACCAATCAGCTGCCACCGAAAGCCAAACCGAACTCGCACGTTGATACTCGCCACTTAATATTCGTCACTTAATATTCGTCACTTAATACTCGTCACTTAATACTCGTCACTTAAGACATGCTCTGGAGACCCTGCTGTGAAAATTGATCTGAAAGGCAGCGCTGCCTTTTCCTATCTGGACGTCGAGCTCGCGCCCGGCGAAACACTGATCACCGAGCCGGACGCGATGGCCAGCATGGCCGCTGATCTGGATCTGGACGCCAAGTTCAACGGCGGTTTCATCAAGGGTCTGCTGCGCAAATACCTCGGAGGGGAAAGCCTGTTCATCAATCACTTCAGCAACAACACCAATGGGCCGCGCACGCTTACCGTGGTGCAACCAACGCCCGGCGCCCTGCGCTGCATCGACTTGCAGGGCAACAGTTTTTGCTTGCAACCGGGTGCGTTCCTGGCCTGCACACCGGGCGTCACGATCAGCCTGCGCTGGGCCGGTTTTGTCTCGCTGCTGGCCCGTGAAGGTTTGTTCAAGCTGGAAGTGTCCGGTACCGGTCAGGTCTGGTATGGCGCCTACGGCGAATTGCTCGAGCGCGAGGTCGATGGCGAATTCATCGTCGACAGCGGCCATCTGGTTGGCTACGAGCCGCAGATGCAATTGAAGCTGCAACTGGCCGGCGGCATTTTCTCCAGCCTGTTCGGCGGCGAAGGTCTGGTCACCCGCCTGCAGGGCAAAGGCAAGATCATCATTCAAACTCGCAGCATTTCCGGCCTCGTTGGCTGGCTCAACCCGAAATTGCCGTAAGGAAGCGCGTCATGCATATTGAATTTTCACATCAACCGGGCAACACGGCGGCGCGCATCCAGCTGGCGCAAGGTGAAAGCTGCACAGCCGAATCCGGCGCCATGATCGCGATGAGCGGCAATATGGACATCACCACGACCACGCACAAAAAGGGCAGTGGCAGTGTCATGAAGGCGGTGAAACGGCTGCTGTCCGGCGAATCGCTGTTCCTGAACCATTTTGAACCGCGCAGTGGCAATGGCGAAGTCTGGCTCGGATCGACGCTGGCCGGCGACATGATGGAGTATCAACTGAACAACGAGAGCCTGATTGTCCAGTCGGGTTCATTTCTCGCCTGCGAAAGCGGCATTGAAATCGATCTCGGTTGGCAGGGTTTCAAATCGCTGCTATCCGGTGAAAGCGTGTTCTGGCTGAACCTGAAAGGCAAAGGCAAAGTGGTGCTGAGCAGCTTCGGCGCGATTTATCCGGTGCAGGTCAACGGCGAATACATCGTCGATACCGGCCACATCGTTGCGTTCAACGAAACGCTGGACTTCAGCCTGACCAAGGCCGGCAAGAGCTGGATTCATTCCATGCTGGGTGGTGAAGGGCTGGTCTGCAAATTCAAGGGCCGCGGCACGGTCTGGTGCCAGTCGCACAACCCGAGTGCGTTTGGCAAAGCGTTTGGTCCGAAACTGCGGCCACGCCGGTAACCGATGGCGTCAGTCGACAGGCCGTGACCACGCACCGGCCACTGTCGCAATGCCAGCCACCCGAATTTACAAGGAATGCCCACGATGAATTATCAAGTCATCCTGTTGCCGCAGGACGCCAGCGCCGAACGCGTTGCCGCCTTCGCCAAGCTGTTCAAATCCGATGAAGAAAAAGCCCGTGCCTGCTTTGCCCGCGCGCCGATGGTGCTGAAAGCCAACCTCGACGCCGATGGCGCCGAGAAATACCGCATCGCGCTTGGCCGCGCCGACATCCAGTGTGAAGTCAAACGCATGGCGGTCAGCACCGACGACAGCAACGCCAACGCCACCACAGTCATGAGCAGCGCCGCCGTGGCCCGCTCGGTCGCCGCACATACTGAGCGCACAAGCGCCGACAGCACGACGCAGGTGGCAAGTGGCGGAAACGGTGGCGGTGGCAGTCAACAACTGGCGCGCGATTCCGGATTCAGCGATGACGCCCTGCCCGGTTTCAAATTCCGCATCGAAGGCCGGCCCGATTTCAGTTTCCTGACGGTCAAGCTGCCAGCCAACAAGACCCTGAAAGTCGAAGCGTCGGCGATGGCAACCATGGACAGCCATATCCAGATGAAGTCGAAGCTGCGTGGCGGCCTCGGCCGCTTCCTGACCGGTGAATCCATTGTGATGAATGAATTCACGGCAGCGAACATGCCCGGTGAAATCGGCATTGCGCCGCCCTCACCCGGCGACCTGCGTCACGTTTATCTGAATGGCGAAACGATTTACCTGCAGAACTCGGCCTTCGTTGCCGCCGACATGGGCGTCACCATCGAAAGCCAGTGGCAGGGTTTCACCAAAGGCTTTTTCTCCGGCGAAAGCCTGTTCCTGATCCGCGCCCAAGGCACCGGCGATCTGTGGTTCAACTCGTATGGCGGCGTCATCGATCTGGATGTTGACGGCGACTACGTGGTCGACACCGGCAATATCGTCGCGTTCACCGAAGGGCTGGATTACAAGATCAGCAAAGTCGGCGGCTACAAATCGCTGTTCTTCTCCGGCGAAGGCCTGGTCTGCCGCTTCTCCGGCAAAGGCAAAGTCTGGATCCAGACTCGTGCCGTCGGCGCCTTCGCGGCTTGGGCGCATCCATTCCGACCGCTGCCGAAACGGAGTTGAGCTTGCTTGCAGGAAGGATTCGGAGTGTAGTGATGAACCGCCATCGCGCACCATAAACTGAACCGGGATTTGGCACCGCACGACGGGAAAAACGGTGGCTTGCTTCGCGGAGCCACCCTACGACGAGTTTGGCTCCGATTTGGGAAGCTTATTGGCATGTGAGGGCGTGGCAATTTCTGCGGAGAAGGGTTTGCTGGAAGCGGACGTTGCATCCAGCATGTTTAACACTTTGTTGAATGCGTTCATCACTACTCCGTATGGTGGAATGGCCCCGGCAAACCGGCGCAGAGCGTGTAACTAACCATGGAAGAGACGCTGCTTATTGTTTATCTCGCCCTTCATTTCGTTCTCGGAGCGACATCTGGTTGTGGGGTTGTGTTCATTCCCAATAGACAACTCTTACCGCAATTGGGGCCTTGGTTTAGGTGGTCGACGTTTATGCTGCTACTTGCCGCGAATGTATACTTGATAGGTCATTTCAATGTTGGCTCAGCCAGTGGTCTCAGAGCATTCGGAGCCGCGCTTGCAGCCTGCGGATTTGCTGCTGGGTATTTTTTGACCAAACGATTTATCCGGTGATAGTTAACTCGGTAGGTTGGGTTTCAAAGCCCAACCTACGCCCTCAACTTACCGCTTCCTTCAGCATCAAAGCCCACAGCGCTTCCACATGCTGCCGCTCGGTCGGCAACGCGCCGATCGACACCCGTACCATCCAGCGGCCATCAAGCTGCGATGGCGTCAGATAGGCACGCCCGGAAGCATTGATCCGATTGACCCAGCCCAGCGTGTGCTGGTCGAGCGCGTCACCGCTGAGGCCTGCAGGTTCGTGCCGCACGCACAATGTCTGCAAGGGCACTGGCGCCAAAATTTTCCAATCCTCGGTTTGCCGGATTTGGTCGGCGAGCCACTGAGCATTGGCGAGATCACGACGCAGGCGTGCCTGCAACCCATCCACGCCTTGCTCGCGCAATAAAAACCACAGTTTGAGTGCGCGGAAACGGCGGCCGAGCGGAATGCCCCAATCGCGATAATTTTTGGCGCTGCCATCGGCAGCGGTTTGCAGATAGCTCGGGTTGGATGACATGACCCGAATGAGATGTTGCGGATCGCGCACGTAATAAGTGGAGCAATCAAACGCGACGCCGAGCCATTTGTGCGGATTGAGCACCAGCGAATCGGCACGCTCGATACCGGCAAACAGCTGCCGACATTCCGGCAGAATCATCGCCGAACCGGCCAAGGCTGCGTCAACATGCAGCCACAGGTTGAATTGCTCGGCCAAGGCCGCGATCGGTTCCAGCGGATCAATGGCGGTGGTTCCAGTGGTGCCGACGCTGGCGATGATCGCGCAGGGTTGCAAACCTTGCTCGAGATCAGCACGTATCGCGCGCTCCAAGGCGGCCGGTCGAATGGCGTAATCGGTATCGGTTTCAATCAGTCGCATGTGCTGTTTGCCAAAACCGGCCAGCAACACCGCTTTGTGCACCGAGCTGTGTGCCTGCGCCGAGGTGTAAATCACCAACGGCTTGTGCACTTGCTGCAAACCGCCGCATGTCGCCCCGTAATCACTGCTGCGTTCGCGCGCGCTGAGCAGGGCAACGAGCGTGGAGGTTGAAGCGGTGTCTTGAATGACGCCGTGCCAGTGTTCGGACAGACCGAGCAATTGCCGCAGCCAGTCGGTGGCGACTTCTTCGACTTCGGTTAGCGCCGGGCTGGATTGCCAGTTCAAGCCGAGTTGGCCGAGACCGGTCGAGGCGAGATCGGCGAGCACGCTGCTGAGCTCGCCGTTGGAAGGAAAATAGCCAAAGAATGACGGATGCAAAAAATGCGAGCAGTGCGGCGCCACCAACGCATTCAAATCTTTCAGCAGCGCCGAAAACGGTTCGGCTTGTTGCGGTGGTGTGCTCGGCAACTTGCTGCGCAGCGCACCGGGACTGACCGGTGCCATCACCGGCGGCACACCGTCCTGAATGTACTGACGCTGGTCGGCCAGCCAGTCGATCAATTGGTGGCCGTAGTGACGAAATTCTTCCGGGCTCATGGCGGCTCCTAGTGCGCACAAACGCATGCAGCGCTGAGCTTACGGGGTTTGCCGGACGCTGCCAAATCGACTGAATGCTTATGCGCTGCCCGTGTTAGCGCGCCATGCAGCGACGGCGTAGGATCGGCACCGTCCGCACCGGTTGTTGCAGGAGTGAATAAATGAGCTCAGTGAGCAACGAGCGCAACGTAACGGCGCCCACCGCGCTGCCGCATGTGCTGATAATCGGCGGCGGTTTTGCTGGCTTGTCGGCGGCGCGCGCGCTGGCCAATGCGCCAGCACGGGTGACCTTGATCGACCGGCGCAACCACCATCTGTTTCAGCCGTTGCTGTATCAGGTGGCGATGGCGGCGCTGAATCCCAGCGATGTCGCCTATCCCATTCGCGCCATTTTGCGCGATCAGCGCAACACCCAGGTTCTGCTCGCCGAAGCGCGCCGGATTGATCTGGCCCAGCGCCGGGTCGAGCTCGATAACGGCGCGCTGGCTTACGATTATTTGATCGTGGCGAGCGGCGCTAGCCATTCCTATTTCGGCAACGAACACTGGGCGACGGTCGCACCCGGTTTGAAGACCATTGAAGACGCGCTTGATATCCGCCGACGGGTGTTTCTGGCCTATGAAGCGGCCGAGCGGGAGCGCGATGCCCTTGCGCAAAAAGCCTGGCAGAGTTTTGTCGTGATCGGCGGTGGCCCGACCGGCGTTGAACTGGCCGGCGCGCTGGCCGAAATTGGCCGGCACACACTAAAAGACGATTTTCGCCACATCGATCCGCGGTCAGTGCGGGTGTTGCTCATCGAAGGCCGCGAGCGCCTGCTGGCCGCCTTTGATCCGCAACTGTCAGCCGATGCCCGGCGCGCGCTGGAAAAGCTCGGGGTCGAAGTGCGCACCAACGAACGGGTTACCGAGGTCACCGATCAGGAGGTCACGCTGGCCAGCGGGGAGCGGCTACCGGCCCGGACGGTGTTGTGGGCCGCTGGCGTGCAGGCCTCGGCGTTGACCCAGAGCCTGGCCGCAAACCGCGACCGCGCCGGCCGGGTCGAGGTGCAGGCCGATTTGAGCCTGCCGGACCATCCGGAAGTGTTTGTCGTTGGCGATACCGCCAAGATGCTCAGCGCCGGCAAGGAAGTCCCGGGCATGGCTCAGGGCGCCAGCCAGTCTGGCCGTCATGCCGCCCGCCAGATTCTGGCCGAACTGCGCGGCGAGCCGAATGCCCGCAGCCCGTTCCGCTACCGCAATCTCGGTTCGATGGCGACCATCGGCCGGGCCTCGGCGATTGCCGAAATCGGCCGCTGGAAGCAAAGCGGCTTCTTTGCCTGGCTGTTCTGGTGGGCGCTGCACATTTACGGCCTCATCGGCTTTCGCAGCCGGACCAGCGCCTTTCTGAACTGGGGCTGGCAGTGGCTGACCTTTCAGCGCGGCGCCCGGCTGATCACCGGCGAGCGACCGGAACTGCCGGAAATCGGTCCGGCTGATCGCCACGACTGAAGCAGGGCTGGGCGCTAAGCCGCGCCAGCGCTGAAAAATAGCCGGCTGGCGCCAGCACCGGGCTTGGCTTATCGGCACGTCGATTTGCGCGGTTCGGCAAATGGCGGGCAGCAAAAAGGGCTGCTACGCAGCCCTTTCTATTACACCCCGATTGCTTCTACTACCGACCTGCCCGCTTATTTGACCGGGGCGATCATGTAGGCCAGCACGGCTTTCAGCTCGTCTTCCGAGCAGTCCATGCACATGCCTTTCGGCGGCATGGCGTTCTTGCCGTTGGTCAGGCTGGTCCACAGCGCGGCTTCGCCCTGTTTGACCCGCGGCGCCCAGGCCTCCTTGTCGCCGTACTTCGGCGCGCCGGCCACGCCAGCGGTATGGCAGGCGCCACAAGCGCCGTTGAACACGGCTTCGCCGGTGCGCGGGCCGCTGCTGGCGACCACAGCCGGAGCCGGGTTCGGAATATCGTCGCCTTCGACATAGACCTTGCCGACCGGCGCCGTGCGTTCCCGCTGGGACGCTTCCGAGCGCCAGCTCTTGCCGGTCTGGTCGGCTGTCGCCGCCTGAACCGTCGCTACCGTCAAACCTGTCAGCATTGCGACCGTTGCCATCACGGTCATCTGGCGCAGCAAACTCATGCCCAACCTCGTCAAAAACCAACGCCCCGACAACCCCGGAGCAACGGTCGCGAAGTATAGCGGAAGGCCCCGCCCGGATGAAGGTTTTACCGGTATTGCCAGTCAGCCCGGCCGGGCTATGACTTCCGGCACTAATGCCGCTGTGGCTGGCGGACCATACTTGCGGTAAGTGGCGGAAAATGGGCCTTCGAACGTATCAGCTGACTTAAGCCCCGCCCCGCGTCCACCTTGTTAACAATCAGATACGTTTGCCGCGAACGTGGCAACGGCTGGACGTTGACAATGGCGCCATCCAAATAGGGCCACTTTTTTCTTTTTTTTAAGGGATACCATCATGATGCGCCACAGCCGCTTTCACTCAGCCAAGCTGCGCCACACCGTTCTTGCCGCCAGCGTCGTGCTTGGCCTGGCCGCCGGCCTGACCGGTTGCGGCCAACCGGGTGGCCCGGATGCGGCAGCCGACGCTGCCCCCACGCAAACGCTGCTGCTGAACCGCGCCGACCTGCTGGCCGTGGACACCGGTGAATTCGCCACCGGCCCGGTCATCTCGGGCTCGCTGCAACCGGAACGGCAAGCCGATCTGCGGGCCGAGGTCTCGGCCATCGTGCTGCAGGTATTCAAGAACAACGGCGACAAGGTCCAGAAAGGTGATCTGCTGGTCCGGCTCGATGACACCTCGCTGCGCGAGAATCTGTCCTCGTCGCAAGAAGCCGAGCGCGCAGCGCAGCAGGCGTTTGATCAAGCCCAGCGCCAGTTCGAGCGTTTGAAGACGCTGTCGTCGTCGGGTGCGGTCTCAACCCAGAATCTGGAAGACGCGGAAATCCGCCGCAACAATGCCCAGAGCGATCTGGCCGCTGCCCGCGCCCGCGTCGTGCAGTCGCGTCAGCAAATGGAAAAAACCGAAGTGCGGGCGCCGTTCGCCGGCATCGTCAGTGAGCGTGCCGTCTCCAATGGCGACACCGCACAGGTTGGCAAAGCGTTGCTGAAGGTCATCGACCCGTCCAGCTTGCGCTTTGAAGGTTTCATCGCCGCCGAGCAAGTCAATCAGGTCAAGGTTGGCAATGCGGTGCTGTTCAGCGTCAACGGTTACGGCGAGCAACAATTTGCCGGCAGCGTCGAGCGCGTCAGCCCGATGGCCAACAGCGCCACCCGGCAAGTGGAAGTCGGCGTTCGTATCCAGGGCAGCGGCACCCCGATGGTGGCCGGTCTGTTCGCTGAAGGTCGCGTACAAACGATCAGCCGCAGCACGCTGATGGTCCCGGAGTCGGCGCTGGTGCGTGATGGCGACACGGTGTACATCTGGAAAGTACAGGACCAGAAACTGCTCAAGACGCCGATTCAGCTGGGTGGTCGTGACGAGCGTCGCGGCGACTTCGAAGTGAAATCCGGCGTGGTCGCCGGCGATCAGATTCTGCGGCACCCGCAAGGTGCGCTGAGCGACGGCGGCGCCGTCGAACTGGAAACCACCGCTGTCGCCAAAGCGGGAGGCTAAGTCATGTTTTTGTCCGATTTCAGTATCAAACGGCCGACGGTGACCATCGTCGTCACCATCGCTCTGATGTTCCTGGGCTGGCTTGCGATGAGCAAGTTGCGGGTCAACCAGAATCCCGACGTCGAAATGCCGATGCTGTTCGTCAACATTCCATATCCGGGCGCCTCACCGGAGACCGTCGAACGGGAAATCATCGATCGCATCGAAAAGCAGATGCAGAGCATTTCCGGCGTTTATGAGCTGCGCGCCAACGCCAATGAAGGCTCCGGCAACTTCCAGATTCGGTTCAACTTCGACAAGAACATGATCGAGGCGGCCGAAGAAGTCCGCAACGCCATCGCCGCCGTGCGCTACAAGCTGCCGACCGAAATGCGCGAGCCGCAAATTCGCAAGGCCGACCCGAGCACGCAACCGGTGCTGGAGGTTTCGCTCGGCTCGACAACCCAGTCACACCTGGAAATTTCCCGGCTGGCGGAAGACAAGATCGCCGAAGAACTGCGTGCCATCAACGGCGTTGCCATCGTCAACGTCAACGGCGCACTGCAACGCGAACTGAGCGTGCTGCTGCGCAGTGAAAAACTGCGTGAGCACAATGTCTCGGTCACGGAAGTGCTGGCGGCACTGCGCAACCAGAACATGACTGCGCCGGTCGGCAAAATCAAAGGCGAGATGGAAGAGCAAAGCATTCGCCTGATTGGTCGCATCATCAACCCGGATGAATTCAACCAGATTGTGGTCAAGCGCCGCGGCGATGAGCAGGTGCGCTTGGGCGATTTGGCCGAAGTGACCGATGGCTATGCCGAGCCGGGTTCCTACTCGATCCACAACGGTCGCCCGGATGTCGGCATCAGCGTGATCCGCGCCCGTGAAGCCAGCGCCGTGTCGGTGGCCAAGGACGTGCGGGCCAAACTGGATGAAATTCGCAAGACCTTGCCCGCCGGCACTGAACTGAACATCACCCAGGATGGTGGCGAAGATGCCCAGAACAGTCTGGATAACGTCATCGAAGCGCTGGTGCTTGGTGCCGGCCTGACCATTCTGGTGGTCTATGCTTTCCTGAACAGCTGGCGCTCGACTCTGATCACCTCGCTGGCCTTGCCGACCTCGGTGCTAACGGCGTTCATCGCGGTCTGGGTTTGCGGCTTCACGCTGAACTTCATGACGTTGCTCGGTTTGTCGCTGGCCATCGGCGTGCTGATCGATGACGCGATTGTGGTGCGGGAAAATATTGTCCGGCACATGGAAATGGGCAAGGACAAATTGACCGCCGCCCGCGAAGGCACCCGCGAAATCGGTCTGGCCGTTGCCGCGACCACGTTCTCGATTATCGCCGTGTTTATTCCGGTCGCCTTCATGCCGGGTGTTGCTGGCGAATGGTTCCGTCCGTTCGCGCTGACGGTGGCAGCTTCGGTGATGGTCTCGCTGTTCATCTCGTTCTCGCTGGACCCGATGATGTCGGCGTACTGGGGTGACCCGGTTGGCTATCACAAAGAAAAGAAAACCGGCATCAGTAAAGTGCTGCAAGGATTCAACCACTGGTTTGATCATCAGGCCGAGCGTTACAGCAAAGTCATTCAGTGGGCACTGGGTCATCGCTGGGCAATGGGCATGATCGCTGTTGTCACCTTGGTTGGCGCCATTGGCCTGCAAGCCACTAAGGGTGGCATGAGCTTCATGCCGCCGTCCGACTTCGGCATGATCGCGGTCAATTTGCGGACGCCGTCTGGCACCAGTCTCGAATACGCACGTCTGAAAATGATTCAGGCCGGCCGCATTGCCGAAGAAATGCCGGAAACCAAGTCCACTGATGGCTATGTCAACGCCAGCGGCGGCAACCTGTATATCGATATCGGTGATCGGCGCAAGCGCGATCGCGATGCCCGCGAGATTGCTGCGGATTTGCGTGTACGCCTGAACCGTTTGGTTGGCGCCGAATACGCGGTGCAGGACAACCTCGCCAACGGCGGCGGCAAGCCGGTGTATATTCAGTTCTACGGCCCGGACTCGCGCAAGCTGATGGAGATCACCAACGCCTATATGGATCAGTTGCGTGCTGTGCCGGGCGCGGTCGATATCAGCCTCAGCGAACAAGATCCAAAACCGGAACTGCAGATAGAAATGAACCGCGGTCTGGCCAATAGCCTCGGTATTTCCATCAGCGATGCTGCCAACGCACTGCGCGTGGCATTCGCCGGTGTGGAGGTCGGTGACTGGGTGGACCCGAGCGGTGAGACTCGCGACGTGCAGGTGCGCCTGCATCAGGATGACCGTCGCAGTGCCCAGGATCTGGAGCGCTTGCCGCTGGTGCCGGGTGCCGGCAACTCGGTGTTGCCGCTGGAACATATCGCAACCATCACCATGGGCAAGGGTCCGTCGCAAATCCGTCACTTTGATGGCAAACGCATGGTGGCTGTGCAAGCCAACGTTCAGGGCCGTTCGCAAGGTGAAGTGATTGGCGAAGCGATGAAGCTGGCCAGACAAATCAA
Source organism: Permianibacter fluminis (assembly GCF_013179735.1). Taxonomy (NCBI): domain Bacteria; kingdom Pseudomonadati; phylum Pseudomonadota; class Gammaproteobacteria; order Pseudomonadales; family Pseudomonadaceae; genus Permianibacter; species Permianibacter fluminis. The sequence continues at coordinate 357,825 of NZ_JABMEG010000001.1, forward strand.
CTTCCCGGATGGCTTCGGTATCCAGTTGGGCGGTGCCGGCCGCGATCAGAACGAAGTGTTTTCGGCGATGGGCATTGCGCTGCTGATGGGCGTCGCGCTGATGTACCTGATTCTGGTCATTCAGTTCGGCTCCTTCCTGGCACCGGTGGCAATCATGTTGAGCCTGCCGCTGAGCTTGATCGGCGTTGTCGTCAGCCTGATCGTCGCGCAGAACACCATCAACCTGATGTCGCTGATCGGCGTAATCATGCTGATGGGTTTGGTAGCCAAGAACGCGATTCTGTTGCTGGATTGCGCTCGCAAGAAGGAAGCGGAAGGTCTGGATCGGGAAGAAGCGCTGATGGAAGCCGGTCGTGCCCGTCTACGGCCGATTCTGATGACCACGTTCGCGCTGATCGCCGGCATGATGCCAGTGGCAATCGGCATGGGCGAAGGTGGCGAGTTCTACCAACCGCTGGCGATTGCGATTATCGGTGGCACGATTACCTCGACCATTCTGACGCTGCTGATTGTGCCAACCTTCTACGACAGCATCGAATTGCGTCAGGAAAGTCTGGTTGCGAAGTTCCATTCCCGCGTTGCTCGCTTTGGCTCGGTTCTGGCGATAATTTCCTGCACGCTTGAATTGCTCATGTTCTTCGTGCTGCTGCGCTGGGTCTATCGTCAGGTCCGCGATGCGCTGGTGAAATTCCGCGTCTTCCCGACCGTTGTCGGCGGTCGTTTGCAAATTGTGGCTCGGTTGTGGCGCGTGGTCGGTCAGTCGATTGCCCGCTTGCTGACAGAACTGCATCCATTGTCGATAGCCGCCAATGTGGTGCTCGCCCCGCTGACGCTGCTTGCGGTGATCTCCGGCAGTCTGGGCTTCTTGCTGGCGACGCTGGTCCACGCGGCCTGGCGGCTGGTCAGCATGGTGCTGTGGTTGCTGGCCCGGCCGTTCTATCTGCTGCTGACAATGTTGTTCTCGGGTTTACGTCCGGCCCAACAAGCTGGCGCCTGAAGCCAAGCAGAAGCAGAAGCAGAAGCAGAAGCAGAAGCAGAAGCAGAAGCAGAAGCAGAAGCAGAAGCAGTTTGAAGTGAAACAAAAGGGGCGCAATGCGCCCCTTTTGTTCGTCTGAATTCTGATGCGTTCGATACCCCGTTTGCAGCAACTGCCGCTAGTTGGACGCCGCAGCGGCGATCTCAGCTTGCGTTTTATGCGCTCGCGCCGGTGACAGCAGCGTGTACATCACCGGCACCACAAACAAGGTAAAGAACGTGCCGATCACCATGCCGCCTACGATGACCCAGCCGATTGGATGCCGGCTTTCGGCGCCGGCGCCGGTGGCGGTCGCCAGTGGCAGCGCGCCGAGCACCATCGCACCGGTGGTCATCAGGATGGGCCGCAGCCGCAGCGTCGCCGCCTCCGTTACCGCGTCATACAGTTCGCGGCCTTCGGCGCGCAGCTGATTAGAGAATTCGACGATCAGAATGCCGTGCTTGGTGATGAGACCAACCAGCGTGATCAAACCAATCTGGGAATAGATGTTCAGTGTGCCGCCGGTGACTTTCAGCGCGAACAGCGCACCGGCGATCGCCAGCGGCACCGAAAACAGAATCACGAACGGGTCAATGAAACTTTCGAACTGCGCCGCCAGCACCAGATAAATGAAGATCAGCGCCAGCAGGAAGGTCGTGTAGATGGTGCCGCTGGAGACCTTGAATTCGCGTGAATTGCCGGCGTAATCAATCTGGGCGCGAACATCCTGAACATCGGCAATGGTTTGCTCGAAAAACTGCAGCGCCTCACCCAGCGAGTAGTTGCCTTGCAGCGTCGCACTGATCGTCGCCGAGCGCAGCTTGTTGAAATGGTTCAGCTCGCGCGGGCTGACGGTCTCGGTTACTTCAACAAAATTCGACAGCGGCAGCATGTCGTTGTTGGCGGTGCGAACATAAAGTCGCGCCAGATCGTCGGGATTGGCCCGATCCTGGCGTTCGACTTGCACCCAGACATCATATTGCTCGGCGCCAATCTTGAACCGGGTGACCTTGCGACCACCGAGCATGGTTTCCATGGTCCGGCCGATTTGCGCAACACTGGCGCCCGCCAGCTGGGCTTTGTCGCGATTGACCTGCACCTGCAGTTCCGGTTTGTTCAAGCGCAGATCGCTATCGACGTTGGCGAGCCCGGAATTTTGCTGGGCTTTCTGCGTCACCGTATCGACCAGCTGTTTCAGATCGGCATAGCTGCCGCTGGTTTGAATCACCACTTCCACCGGCTTGCCGATGAAATCGCCGCCGAGTGATGGCGGCACCACCGGAAACGACATCAGGCCCGGCACGCCCATCCACAATGCACCACCCAACTGACCGGTGATCTCGGTAACGCCGCGCTGCCGTTCTTTCCAGTCGGCGATCATGATGAAGGAAATGGTTTGGGTGCCGGTTGGCCAACCGACTACTGTGAACCAGCTTTTGACTTCCGGCAGCTGTTTGAACTGCTCTTCCATTTGATAGGCGTATTTGTTGACGTAATCCGGCGTCACGCCTTCCGGCCCCATACCAAAACCGAGAAAGAAGCCGCGATCTTCGGTCGGCGCCAGTTCGCTTTTTAACGTGGTGTACAGAAACGCCGCGCTGCCACCGAGCGCCAGCGCCAGCAACACCACCACCAGCCGGAGCCGCAGCGCATGCGCCAACAGACCGTGATAGCCGCTGGTCAACCAATGCAGCGCGCGTTCAAAGCGCAGATAGAGCTGACCATGCTGCTGATGACTGCGCAGCATTTTCGAACACATCATCGGTGTCAGCGTCAGCGCAATGAAGCCGGACACCAGCACCGCGCCGGCCAGGGTCAGGGCAAATTCGGTGAACAGTTTGCCGGTGCGGCCGGTGGAAAACGCAATCGGCGCGAACACGGCGGCCAGCGTCAGAGTCATGGCGATGACGGCGAAGCCGATTTCTTTTGAACCACGAAAGGCCGCGGCAACCGGCGTCATGCCGTTCTCGATATGACGCTGGATGTTTTCCAGCACCACGATCGCGTCATCGACCACCAGACCGATCGCCAGCACCATGGCCAACAGCGTCAGCGTGTTGATGGTAAAACCGAACAGCGCCATCAGCGCGAACGCACCAATCAGGCTGACCGGTATCGTCACCAGCGGGATCAAGGTCGAACGCAGCGAGCGCAGAAAGACAAAGATCACCAGCACCACCAACACAATGGCTTCGCCGATGGTCGTGTAAACCGCGTGAATGGAATTGTCGATGAAGATGGCCGAGTCGTAAGCAATGACCGCGGTCATGCCTTCCGGCAGCGCTTTCTGGATCTCGGGCAACAGCGCCCGCACCGCCGTGGAAATATCGAGTGGGTTGGCGACCGACTGTTTGATGACGCCAAGCGCTGCCGCGTTGTTGCCGCGGTAACGCAGATAATCGCGTTCGGTTTCCGGACCGAGCTCGATATGGGCGACATCACCCAGCCGCACCAGATAACCGCCTTCGTCTTTCAGCACGATATTGCGGAATTCATCCGGGGTATTCAGATCGGTCTGCGCCCGCACGGTGAATTCAGCATCCTGACTTTCGACCCGTCCGGCCGGGATTTCGACATTCTGGGCGCGCAGCGCCGCTTCAACATCCTGCGCGGTGACGCCATAACCGGCGAGCCGCTCCGGCTGCAGCCAGATACGCATGGCATAGCGCCGACCAAACACCATGACATCGGCGACGCCGGTCAACGTTTGCAAGCGATCCTTGATCAGCGTGTCGGCGATTTCGGTGATGGTCAGCAGGTTGTGCCGGTCGGAGAGAAAGGCAATCCAGATGATCGGTTCGGCATCGGCTTCGGTTTTCGCGACAATCGGTTCTTCAATTTCATCCGGCAGCGCGCCACGGGCGCGCGCCACACGATCGCGAACATCGGAGGTGGCGGCGTCGACATCACGACCCAGTTTGAAGCGCACGGAAATCTGCGAACTCTCGGCGCGATTGACCGAGGTGATGAAATCAATGCCCTCGATACCGGACAGCGAATCTTCCAGCGGCTTGGTCACCTGGGTTTCGATAATCTCGGCGTTGGCGCCCGGATAGCTGGTGCTGACCGTCACCACCGGTTCATCGATATTCGGATACTCGCGCACACTCAAGCGCTCGTAAGCAATTACGCCGAGCAGCACCAGCACCAGATTGAGCACGGTAGCCAGCACGGGCCGTTTGATACTGAGATCGGAAAGAACCATGTCGCCATTCCTTGGTTCAGTTCAGCGCAACAATGCGCGACAAAATAGTTTGTCTTAGGCCCTGAAAGCTCCCCTCCTTGTCAAGGAGGGGTTGGGGGTGGTTCAGCTCAGCGCGCAATGTCGCGTGTTAAATGAGCGTCTCGATTTCAAGCTCCGCAACCACCCCTAGCCCCGCCCGGCCAACGGCTGAGCCGTTGGCGCTTCGCGGGAGAACGACGCATTGGCGTCGTTCCTGGTTCCCACTCGGCCCTTAAAAAGGAGGGGGATCGGCACGGCTAACTGCGCGCCGGCGTTGGCGGAATCACGGTCACAGCGGCGCCCGGTTGAATCTTCATGTGGCCGGCCGTGATCACGACATCGCCGGCCGCGAGGCCTTCGGTGATTTCCACCTCGCCATTACGGCGCACACCAACCGTGACCGGTGTGACGGTGACTTTGCCATCGACCACCTTGAACAAGGTGCGGCTGCCATCGGCATTCGGTACCAGCGCCTGTTCCGGCACCAGCAGCGCTGCCGGTTTGCTCGCCAGCACCAGCAGTACGCGGGCAAACAGGCCCGGCTTCAATTCGGCTTTCGGGTTCGGCACCTGCGCCCGCAACACCAGCGAGCGGCCTTTCTCATCGACTTGCGGATCAATCGCGAACACTTTGCCGGTGAAGCGACGACCGGGCAGTGCATCCAGCGTCAGCTGCATATCCTGTTGCGGCTGCACGCTGGCGAGATAGCGTTCGGGAATGCGGAAATCGATTTTGATGGGATGAACGTCGACCAGCGTCACCAGATCCTGACCGGCCTGCACCATCGCGCCGGGGCTGACCGAACGGACGCCGATCACGGCATCAAACGGCGCCCGCACCCGCATCTTGCCGAGCTGGGCATCGGCGAGCGCGACATCGGCTTGGGCCACTTTCAATTGCGAGGCGGTTTGGTCGAACTCGGTCTGGCTGATTAACTGCTTCTGCAGCAGATCGACGCGGCGCTGATAGTCGGCCTGGGCCAGATCCAGCGTCGCCTTGGCGCGCTGCAATTGCGCCGCCTGCACCGAGTCGTCGAGCTGGACCAGCACCGCGCCGGCCTTGACCGGCTGGCCTTCGGTAAAGCCGAACCGGCTGATCCGCCCGGCCACCTCCGGCCGGATCACCACCGTCTCATTGGCGACCAGGCTGCCAACCGCCTCCACCGTCTGTTGCAACGGCTGCGGCTGCACCGTGACCCCCTCGACCGGCATGGGCGGCATCGGTGGTGGCGCATCCGCCGCCCGCAGTGGCAAGGCCAGCAAGCTGAGCGTGAACAGGCAAACAAGGCGGTTGGCATCCATGAACCGGGCACCTTGGCAGGGGCTGAAGTTGGATTAAAGCACATGCCGACCGGCGCGGTGGCAGCGATCGGCGCAACTGCCAGCCCGACCCGGCATCCACCCGCGGACCAGACTGGCCGCCGATAAAATTGCCTGCCGGCGCGCATGGACGCTGCCCGAGCTTGCCGCTATCATGGCGACCCCGCGCAGACCCTTGGGTCCGCACGGGCGGTATCGACCCTCGTGGCCGGTACCGTGGCAGTGATACCTCGTCTGCGGACGACAGGTCACTGCGCCCTTAATCGCACTGCGATTTCGGCTGTTTGCCCGTAATGTAGGTTGGGTTAGCGCGTAACCCGACAGATGTCACCGGCAGCTTGCTCATGCAGCCAGAGTTTTGCGCCCGTAGCTCAGTTGGATAGAGTACAGCCCTCCGAAGGCTGGGGTCGGACGTTCGAATCGTCTCGGGCGCGCCAAAATAAAAAAGCCACCTTTACGGTGGCTTTTTTATTTTGTGGCGCTCGAGCGTGAGAGCGTCCCCCGTTCGACAAATTCGCCGGGAGCGAATTTGCACGCCGCAGGCGCCCGCAGGGTGCGGCGCAGGACGCGCCGCATGCATCGTCTCGGGCTCCCTCCTGATCAAGCCAGTTATCTCTGCCTGGCTTTTTTATTTTGCGTTTCTGTTGTTCACACCCACACGCAAGACCACATTTTTCCGAGACACAAGTCCCTGACTCGTCGTTACCAGAGCACCCGCACCGGCAGTTCCGCCCTCCGCACCACCGTAAGCAAAGTCGCAGCCGGTAATACCGCCGGCCCTAGCCCGCTCCACTCTGGCCGTTTTTCTTGTCAGCCCCGGTACCGCGCCACCAAGGTAGCGCCGCCAACGCTGCGGCGTCTTGCCGTTGTGTTCGCAACCCATAGGGAACAGGAGAACGCAAGTGAACGCATCCATCGTGAAGTACCTGAGTGCAGCTGCATTCGGTGTCGCCACGTTATGGTCAGCCACGTCCGATGCCGCCGGTTTGTTAACACCAAAAGATGGCAGCCTGCCGGCGCTCGATATCCGCTCGCATCACGTCAACGTGGTCATTGAAGACGGTTACGCCGTCACCACCATTGAGCAGGTGTTCCACAATGCTCAGCAAAGCGATCTGGAAGCGATCTATTCGTTTCCGATTCCGGAAAAAGCCGCCGTTGGTGAATTCACCTACTGGATCGACGGCAAGCCGGTGCACGGCGAGGTCATGAAAAAAGCCGCTGCCAAACAGATTTATCAAGAAGAGAAACAAGCCGGTCATGAAGTGGCGCTGACCGAACAGGACAGCTACAAGACCTTTGATATTTCGGTGTATCCGGTGCGGGCGCAGCAGGATGTGAAAATCCGGCTGGCTTACATTCAGCCGGCCCATGTCGATACCGGCATCGGTCGCTACAACTACCCGCTGGAAGAAGGCGGCGTGGATGAAGAAAAGCTGTCGTTCTGGACCGCCAATGAAAAAGTCACCGACGAGTTCAGTTTCAATTTGCTGCTGCGCTCATCCTATCCGATTGATCAACTGCGTTTGCCGAAGCACCCGAATGCCGTGGTCAAACAATTGTCCGAGCAGGAATGGTCGGTCAGCATCGCCTCGCGGGGCAGCAACGCCGCCAGTGCGAGTGCCACTAATGGCGACACCGACCTAAATGCCGCCGGTACCGCCACGCCGGTGATCGCAGAAGCCAACAGCACCGGGCCGGCTCCGGCGCATGTCCTGGATCAGGACATCATGGTGTACTGGCGCTTGCGACCGGGCCTGCCGGGTTCGGTGGATCTGGTCACCTACAAGGCGCCGGGCAGCGCGCTGGGCACATTCATGATGACGGTGACACCGGGTGATGATCTGCGCGCTATCAGCGAAGGTCGCGACTTTGTTTTCGTGCTGGATTATTCCGGCTCGATGCAGGGCAAATACCAGAGCCTGCTCGAAGGGGTCAGCAAAGGTCTGCAAAAGCTGCAAGCCAATGACCGGTTCCGGATTGTACTGTTCAACGACAGCGCCCGTGAGCTGACCTCCGGTTATGTCAATGCCACGCCGGAAGCCGTTTTGCAGATTATCCAGCAATTGCAGAGCATTGCACCAAATGGCGGCACCGATCTGTATAGCGCCATCGACCTTGGCATGCGTTCGCTGGAAGCGGACCGCAGCTCTGCCATCATTCTGGTTACCGACGGCGTTGCCAACGTCGGCGTCACCGAGAAAAAGCAATTCCTGAAGCTGCTGGAACAGCGCGATGTTCGCTTGTTTACCTTTGTCATGGGCAACAGCGCCAACCGACCGTTGCTGGAAGGCATGGCCAAGGTCTCGCATGGTTTTGCCATCAATGTGTCGAACAGCGATGACATCGTCGGTAAATTGCTGGAAGCCACGTCAAAGCTGAGCCACGAAGCCTTTCACGATGTCGAGCTGAAGATTGCTGGTGACATCCGCACCAGCGATCTGACGCCGGTGCAAATCGGCAGCCTGTATCGCGGTCAGCAGTTGATCGTCTTTGGTCACTACAGCGGTAGCGGCAATGCCGAAGTCAAGGTCGGCGGCAAGATCTCCGGCCAGGCCAAAACCTACGCGACAAAATTTGCCTTCCCGAAAGATGACAGCCGCTATCCGGAGCTGGAGCGGCTGTGGGCCTTCGCCGCAATTGAGGATCTGCAAGCCAAGATGGATTACTTCGGCGCAGATGCCGATACCGAGCAAGCGGTTACCGATCTGGCCATCGATCACGGTCTGGTCACCGACTACACCTCGATGATCGTGCTGCGTGAAGAAGAGTTTGCCCGTCGCGGCATCGCCCGCAACAACGCCCAGCGCATCACGCAGGAACACGACGCCCGCCAGCAGCGGCAAGCGGCACCGGTACGCGATCACCGCGTCGATGCGCCGCAGCCGATGTACAGCACGCCGGCGCCGAGTCACAGCAGTGGTGGAAGTAGTGGTGGCGGTGGCGGCGGTGGCGATACCGGCCCGCTCGGCGTCCTGCTGCTGTTGCCGCTGTTGCCGCTGTTGTTAAACGTCCTGCGCGGTCGTCGTCGCCTTGGCTAATACTGCGATCAGACAAACACCATGATCAAACTCACCTCGACCACCCTACCGGCACGCCTTCGCGTGCCGGTAGTCACACTGGCCTGTGTCGCGCTGATGCTGGCGCTGCAATACCTTGTCCGTGATCACAGCCAGTTCTATTTTGATCAGACCGCCATCAGCAACGGCGACTACTGGCGCTTGCTGACCGGTCACTTCATTCACGCCGACAATGCGCATCTGCGCTGGAATCTGGTCGCGCTGCTGCTGCTTGGCCTTTTGCTTGAACAGCACAGCCGAACCCTGATGCTGGCCGCACTGGTGGGCGGTGTATTCGTCATTGATATCTGGTTGCTGAGTCCGCTGGCGGGCGTCAGCCGCTACTGCGGCCTGTCCGGGGTATTGAACAGTGTGTTGGTGCTGCTGCTCTGGCAAGAGTGGCGACGTCACAAACAATGGCTGCCAGTGCTGACCGGTTTGCTGGCGTTGGCCAAGATTGTCGTTGAACTGACGGCGCAGCAGTCACTGTTCACTCACTTCAGCTGGCCGCCTTATCCGCCCGCGCACCTGGCTGGATCTGTTGCCGGCCTGATACTGATTGCCGTAGTGCACCACCGGTCTCATGTCTCCCGATTCACTACATCAACTTCACCGACTTCACCCACTTCACCCACTTCACACAAACAGTTTCACGCCAACTAACTGTTGAATCGCAGCACGACCCGGGCGCCACCCAGTTCCGATGAACGTTCCAGCAACAATTGACCGCCGTGCCACAGGCAAATCTTCTTGACGATGGCAAGGCCAAGACCATAACCGGCGGCATCGCCGTCGCTGCTGAATTCGGCGCTCAAATCCCGATCGGTATTGTCTGGCAGACCGGGGCCGTCGTCTTCGACGATCAGTTGCCGGGAATCGGCATCGGTTTGCCAGCGGACCTGAATTTTGTTGCGGGCGTAGCGCAGGGCATTGTCGAGCAGGTTTTGCAGGGCGCGTTGCAGACAGGCGGCATCGAAACTCAATTCAGCGGTGTCGGCGATGCTCAGCTCAATCTGGACGGAATGGTGGTGTTGGTAACGGGCGATGAGCTCGGTGACAAATGGCTGGAGCGGGATCCGGCGTTTGTTCAATACCGGTAAGCGGTGTTCGAATTCGGCGTATTGCAGCATCTCGTCAACCAGTTGCTCGATTTCACTCAGGTCAGCCTGAATGCCGCGGGTCAGTTTGGCGTCGGCGTCGACCGGCAGCATGGCGAGAGCAAAACGGATACGCGCCAGCGGCGTGCGAATGTCGTGGGAAACCGCGTTGGCGATATCGCGTTGCAGTGCCATCAAGCCAGCAGTGTGGCGACGCAGATCGCGCAGCGCGGTGGCGACCGGCGTCAGCGCGCTGCGCTGACGCAGTGGCAATGACAATTCGGTGGTCGGTAAATCCAGCGCTTGCACCGAGCTGCGAAGTTTGTCGATGTCGCGCACCAAGGGTTGCAGCCACAGAAACACCACCAGCGCCAGCGTGCCGTAATAAGCCAACAACCAGAACCAGTGCCGATCCTCACTATTGCCCGGCAGCGGCACCACAAACACCTGTTCGCCACTGCTGTCGAGACCGTAGAAATAGGTTTTGCCGGTGCCGTCGGTCAGCGTCAGCGTGCGTTGCTGCTCGAGCGCACGCCAGCTTTCCGGTGGCCAATGCAGTTCGTCACGGAGCAGCCAGAGGCCGGCTTCCTCGGTGTTGGTCACACCGGCTTGCTGGCTACCGATGCTGGCGCGCGGATGGGTTTGCCAGAGCGCGCGCAAGGCGCTGTTTGGCTCGTCATCCGGGCGATAGAGCGAGTACAGGTAGTCGAGCCCGATGGCGCTGACCACCAGCGACAGAAACAACGCGAGATACAGGCGCAGAAAAAGCGTGTTCATGCTGGGTCCGTGGTGAGCCTGATTTGTGCGGAGCGTGATTGGCTGCTGTGCGTTTGATTGATAGCGTTACCGTGAATATAGCAGGAGTGCGTAATTCGCCCTCTCTCCCCAACCCATCGCCCCAACCCCTCTCCCACAAGGGGCGAGGGGCCATTTGATGAGTGGAATGAGAGTGTTCCCAGCGCTAGCGCACGGTTTGCGTGTGCAGAGCAAAAAAATTATCCAACTGGCGCTTATTCCCACGCTGCTGGCACGAACATGTAGCCGGCGCCCCAGATGGTCAGAATCCGTTTCGGATCATCGGGATTGTCACCGAGTTTGCGTCGCAACTGACTGACGCGGCCATCGATGGCGCGATCGACGCCACCGTAGGGCCGGTTCAGCAGCGCTTCGTACAGGCGTTCGCGGGTCACCAGCTCGCCGGCGTTCTGCACCAGCATGGCCAGCAGTTCGTATTCACCGTTGGTCAAATGCACGGCCTGTTGCTGCAGTGTCACTTGCCGGGTGGCGGCGTTGATTTTCAGCTGACCGAATTCCAGCAGTTTGCTGACGCCGCTGCGATCGCTGCGGGCATTGAGTCGCGATTGCCGGTTCAGATGCGCGCGTATGCGCGCCAAGAGCAGCAGTGGTTCGATCGGTTTGCACAGGTAATCGTCGGCGCCGATTTCCAGACCCTGGACATGATCGAGTTCACCGCGGCGAGCGGTGAGCATCAGGATGGGACCGTTGAAGTCGCTGCGGATATTGCGGCAAATCTCGAAGCCGTTTTTGCCGGGCAGGTTGATGTCGAGCAGGATCAAGGCAATGTGCTGTTGGCGCAGCCGGGCAGCAACATCGGCGCCGCTGCTGACCCAGACCGGATCGTAGCCGTGTTGCAGCAGGTATGAGGTGACCAGCTGGGCCAGCTTGGCGTCGTCTTCGACCAGCAGAATGGTTTCAGCAGTGTCGCTCAAAAGAGGCTCCACGGATGTTGGTAACGCCGACGCTGGGCCGTTGTCGGCACGCTGATTACGACCAACTCGGCACTGGCAAGCAGCGCCAGCCCGGTTTGCTGCCACAGCTCGAAGCGGGTGCTGACCCGGACCGGCATTTGCAATTCGCGTTCGCCTTCGGCGCCGCTGTCGCAAAACAACGGTTGCTCGACACCACGCTGGCGCAGACAAACCGGCGTTGCCGCCGGCAAGTGCCAACGCACCCGCACCCGCTCGACGCAAGGCAGTGCCGGATCGCGCGGAATGCAGCTGCGCGGTAGCAGCCAGAGCTCGGCGGAGTCAGACAAGCCGGCGGCCGGATCGGTTACTGCAGCTTCGATTAAAACCGCCACGTTTGCTCCGGCTTCGATCGAAACGGACGCCGTAAAGATTTTTTCAATCAAAACCGGTTCATTCAAAACAGGCTCGATGAAATTAGCTTCAGCCAATTCAGACTCGGCCGCAGCCAGCGGTGCTGCCGATGCGGCCGCCAGCAGCAAACCCGCCACCGGCATCGCCACGCGCGGCAAGCGCCCGTCAGAAAACATAGCTCAGTCCGAAGAAACTGGCGGTGAACCAGCGTTCGGTAACCAGCGGGCTGTCGCTGATCACCGAGTCGGGGCGTTGTACCGCCAGCATCATCAGCAGCGACAAATGCTCGCTGAGTTGGTGCTCATCCGTGAGGCTGAAATACGGGCTGAGCGAACTGCCGGGCGCGTAGCGCTTTTCCAGCCAGCTGGTTTCTTCCTCGGTGACGCCGTAGTAATAATCGGTCAGCCGGTCATCGCGATACAGCAACCCGAGCGACAGCTGCAGGCTGTTGTCATCATGCTGCCAGTGGTATTTGCCGCCGAGTGTGGCTTCGTAACCGTCGTGACCGACGCTGATGTCGGCGCCGGCGCTGATCTGCAGTTGCCAGGGACCACGGAACCAACTGTATTCCAGACCACCGAGCCAGGTCAGTTCGCGTTTGCTGAGCTCGCCGGGCAAGCCGTAGCGAAACGGATGGGTCAGCACCGAGTAAAACGTGCCGCTGTCGGCAAAATAAAAATAATCCAGATTGGGCCGCGCGATCAGGTTCAGCCGCTGCTGCGCCGACTCGGCCAGCGTGTAGCCGATGGTGCTGGTCTCGATGAAGAAACGTTCGCCGTAATAGCTGATGCGCGGCAACACCGGCAGCAGAATGTCATCGGCATCGGCGAGCGGATTCGGCGCGTAACCGTAACCGAGCGCGATGCCGATTTCCCATTCGCCGGTACGCACGCATTCCGGCTCGCAATCGCTGTCGTCGGCCGCCAACGTATCAGCAGAGGCCGAATCAGCCGAGACCGACTCAGCAGAAACAGATCGAACCGGCAACGCCAGCAACAGCAAGGCCGCAACCGCCGACAAGAAAATAGCAAACCGCGGCATCAGAAAATGCTCCACGGATGCTGATAGCGCCGGCGTTTGCCGTCGGCCGGTGGCGTCATCACCAGCAGCTCGACCGACGCCAGCACCGGGCCACCGTTGCGCGCCTTCAATTCGAACCGGGTGGTCAGCAAAATGGGCAGCAGCAGTTCGCGTTCGCCTTCATTGCGGCTTTCGCAGAACAGCGGTTGCTCGCCGTCACGCTGCCAGATGCAAACGCCATCGGCGGTCGCGGCCGACCAGCGGATGCGCAGACGCTCGACGCAGGGCGTATCGGCTTCGGTCTGCAGGCAACTGCGCGGATTCAACTGCAGCAGCGGCGCCTCCTGCTCGGCGCTGGCGACAACCGGCACGGCCGCGATCAGCAAGCCCAGCAGCGATGGCAGCGCCGCCGCCACCGCGCGCAGGCGCCGCAAACTGAACTCCCGCAGATGACGATTAAAAGTCATAGGTCACCCCGAAGAAACTCGCGGTGAACCAGCGCTGCGTCATCAGCGGACTGTTGGCAATTTCGTCGCTGGCGCGTTGACCGCCGAGCCAGGCCAGCAGGCCGAGTTGCTCGGTCAGCGGATGGTGTACGGTCAACAGCAGATACGGACTGGTGCTGGCCGCGGGCGTGTAGGTGAACAACCAATGGCCGGATTCGTCAGCGTCGAGACCGAAATAATAGTCGGAAAGTTTTTGATCGCGATACAGCCAGCCGATGGCCGAGTCGATGCTGGTGCCCGCCCATTCGTCGTGTCGCTTGATCGACAAATCGATCTGCCGGCCGTCGTGACCGACGCTGATGTCACGGCCGGCGCGCAGTTGCACGGCCCAGGCCTCATGAAACCAGCTGGCTTCGATGCCGCCGAGCCAGGTCAGCCGGCGCTTGTTCAGTTCATGCACCGGCGGTGGCAGCGTATTGCCATTCGGATCCCAGTCGCCGACCACCGCAATGGGCAGCACGGTGGGTGGCGTCAGTCCGCCGGTAGCCCAGTTGCCGTCATGAAAATAGGCGTAATCGAGATTGGGGTAGGCAATGAAGTTCAGCCGCCAGCTTGGCTCGTCGGTGACGGTGTAGCCCAGTGTCTGGGTTTCCAGAAAAAAGCGCTCGCCGTAATAGCGAACGCGCGGCAATAACGGAAAGCGGACATCGCGGCCGCCGAACAACGGGTTCTCGGCAAAACCGCGGCCGACGGCCAGACCAAACTGCCACTCGCCGACGCTGATGCAGGCATCGGCCAGCGCTTCCTCGGCCGGACAGCCGGCACTGGCATCGGCAGCAGACGCAGCGCTGTCATTGTCGAGCGGGTCGCTATTGAAGCCGTTTTTGTCGGCGCTGTTTTTTTCGACGTCTGTTTTGTCGATGCCGGTTTTATCGACATCTGTTATGTCGACATCTGTTTTGTTGAGAGTGTCTGGATCAAGACCGTCGTTCGCCAGAACCGATGTGCCAAGAACGATCGCGCCGGCACAGCACAGCAAGCGGGCCCGGCCCAGGACACTTGTTCGCCACCACATGACTGCACACCCCAAAAACCGGCCCCGACCTTAGCACGGTCATTGCGGCGGATCCGCCACGTCCTGACAAATCCATACAGATTCCGGACAACCCCGGACACCTGAACCGGCCGGCTGTTCCTAGGCTGGGCGGCCGGTTTTTGACCGACTCCCAGCCAAGCGGTACGGACGCACCTGCGTTCGCCCCGGCCCGGCCGGGACCAACAACAAAAACAGCAGCAACCGCAGCGGAGATCGAAGCCGTTGCTGCACATCAGGAGACAGCAATGAAACTGCGACAAGTGGTTTTAGCCATTGCCGCGGCGGGGTACGTAGCCAGTGCCAGCGCCGGGGTCATGGATTGGTTGCTGGGCCGATCCGAGCCCCAACCGCAAGGCCGACTGACAGCACCGCATGTCGGCACCCTCGACAGCAAAGAGCAGGCCGAACGGCGCGAAAAATTGCGCCAGCAGCTGAACTGGCGCGCCGGTGACCAAACCAACGTCATCCAGGCCAACGTGCACCGCGCCGGGGTCGGCAATGCCGTGCCGTTCGTGCGCGAAAAAGGTTTGACCGGTGAACAGACCTACATCGTTCAACTGGCCGATCAACCACTGGCGCTGTATCAAGGTGGCGTCTCTGGCTACGCAGCAGTAGCTGGCAAAAACGGCAAGGCCAAGATCGGCAGCAAGCTGAATCTGAAAACCAACGCTGTGAAAAACTACAGCAGCTATCTCGGCAAGCAACAAGCCAGCGCGCTGAATCGCATTCGTGCGCAAGTGAAAAGCAATGCCACGCCGTTTCATTACTACAAGAACGCATTCAACGGCATGGCGCTGCGGCTGAGCCAGGATCAGGCGGAAGCCGTCAGCAAATTGCCGGGCGTGCTCAGCGTGACTCGCTCGCAATTGCTGAAGCTGAACACCGATGTCGGCCCGACTCATATCGGCGCCGGCGAAATCTGGGATGGCAGCGCCGCCGGCATCAGCGGCCCGACGCTCGGCGAAGGCATGATCGCCGGCATTCTCGACACCGGCATCAACAGCGATCACCCGTCATTTGCTGCCACCGGTGGCGATGGCTACAGCCACAGTAACCCGTACGGCAGTGGCGTCTACAAAGGCGATTGCGCCAAGCCGGAATTTGCCGCGCTGTGTAACGACAAACTGATCGGTATCCACTCCTATCCGGAAGTCACCAATGCCTATCTGGATTGGGATCTGGTGGACCCGAACACCGGCCAACCGAAACGTCCGGCCAATGGCGAGGACTATCACGGTCACGGTTCGCACACGGCCAGCACCGTCGCCGGCAACGTCATGTATAACGTGCCGCTGAGCGTGCCAACCCTCGGCGAAACCGGTGATGGCTACGCCTTGCCGCACACCTTTGCCCGCATCTCCGGTGTCGCACCGCATGCCAACATCGTGGCGTATCAGGTTTGCTACTACGGCAACAGCGGCGACAAGTTTGCCGGCTGTCCGGAAACGGCCACGCTGAAAGCGGTGGATGACGCGATTGCCGACGGCGTCGACGTGATCAACTACTCGATCGGTGGCGGTGAGCGTTTCCCTTGGGAAAGCCCGACCGAACTTGCCTTCCTCGCTGCCCGCGAAGCTGGTATCAGTGTCGCTGCTGCGGCCGGCAACGCCGGTCCGTTCTACCGCGATCACAGCTCGCCGTGGCTGGCCGCAATTGCCGCGACCACGCACGGTCGCGCGATCGAGCTCGGCACCAAAAAGCTGCAGGATTTCAGCGGCGGTGACAACCCGCCGGGCTGGGCCTTGAGTGGCTATAGCCTGAGCGGTGGCATCACCGCGCCGGTCGTTGCCGCCGCCAATTTCGACAACCCGGTGTCCGATCAGGCAGACGAGTTGTGCGAGCAGCCGTATCCGGCCGGTACCTTCCACGGCGAAATCGTCGTCTGCAAACGCGGCGTCAATTCGCGGCTGTCGAAAGGCGAAAACGTGCTGGCCGGTGGTGCTGGCGGTTTGATCCTGTATGACGATCCGGATGCCTCGTGGGATACCCCGACGGTGTACGACATCGGTCACGATCCGCATGTGCTGCCGGCGATTCATCTCGACAGCTATTCCGGTGACACCGTCATCGCCTGGCTGGCCTCGGGCAGTGGCCATACTGCGACCATTACCGACGTCAACCTGAGCGTCAGCTACGACGCCGACCAGGCCGATCAAGTCGCCGAGTTCTCTTCGCGCGGGCCATCGGAAACCGTCAACACGCTGATGTTCCCGAGCATCGGTGCGCCGGGTGTCGATATCTTCGCGGCCTACGCCGATGAACATCCGTTCTCGACCAATACCTCCGGCGACTACACCATCATGAGCGGCACCTCGATGGCGACGCCGCATGTGACCGGTGCACTGGCGCTGGTGCGCAAATCGCATCCGGACTGGACGCCCGCCGAAGTGCAGTCGGCGCTGATGCTGACCGCTGCGCCGGCGACCCTGCCGAGCTATTGGGGCGCGCCATCACCGGCCGGTTTCTTCGATGCCGGTTCGGGCGTTATTCGGGTCAATCATGCCGTTGATGCCGGCCTCGTGATGGATGAAACCGCGAGCAATTTCCGCGCGGCCAATCCGAACGAAGGTGGCAATGCCGGCAACCTGAACATGCCGTTCTTCGTCAACCGTGCCTGCAAGACCAGCTGCAGCTGGATGCGCACGTTCCGCGCCACCCGCGATGGCAGCTGGACCGTCGAAACCCGCGACATCACCGCGCAAGGTGCACCGACGCTGCGGCTGCAGGCGACGCCAAGCAGCTTCACGCTGCGCGCCGGCGAAACCAAAACGGTGTTCCTCGAAGCGGTGACCGATGACGTCAGCGTGACCGGTGGTTACACCAACATCGATTCGTCGACGGAAGATCGGTTTGGCGAAATGAAACTGGTGCCGGCCGACAGTTCACCGACCCTGCATCTGCCGGTGATCGTGCGCTGGGGCTCCAACGGTTTGCCGAATGAAATCAGCGCCGATGCCCACCGGACCACGGGCCGCAATATTGCCCAGCCGGTTGATCTGCCGGAATTCAGCCAGCTGACCAGCCGCGTCTACGGTTTGCAAAAAGCCGCGATCCGCACCGCGCAGCTGACCAGCCCGCAGCATTACGGCGAGGAAGGTGGCGAAGCGCTGGCCAATGACTCCGGTCGTCATATCGAATGGGTCGATGTACCGGCAGGCACCAAGCGTCTGGTGGTCGATGTCTATCCGACCAGCGTCGTTACCAAGTGGGGCGGTCAAGCCACTGCCGCGGTCGATCTGGGCCGTGACATGAACGACGACAATCTGGTCGACTGGAGCCAGGAAGCGATCTGCTACTCGGTGTGGCTGCGTCGCAACTTCTGTGCGATCAACAATCCGGAGCCAGGTCGTTACTGGATCATTGTCAGCAACGAGAAGTACGTTGATACCTGGGGCGGTGAAGTCGATACCGTCGATCCGATCCAGTGGTCGTATGCGGTCATTGGCAGCGACGACAGCCACAACCTCAGCGTGGTCGGTCCGAGCAGCAGCGATGGCCGGGCGCCGGTTGATCTGGGCGTGCAGTGGAATATCCCGACGCTGGCACAAGGCGAGCTGTATTACGGCGCGTTTGATGTCGGCACCGATGCGGGCAACGCCGGCAACCTTGGCATCGTCGGCGTGCGCTTGGAGCATGTTGGTCCGGACGTAACGCTGGTGCCGAGCAAGTCGGCCGCGCGAGTCGGTGATGTGGTCGATTACACCGTCCAGCTGGATCCGAACCTGTTTGGTCAGGACCGCAACTTCAAGCTTGATGTCACGTTGCCAAATGGCCTGAAATTGATGCCGGGGACGGCGCGGCTGGTTGGCAACAACGGTCGCAACAGCCTGAGCAGCAGCGAACAGTCGGTCAGTGTCAGCGGCAATCAGGAAGCGACGGTCAACACCGGTCGTCAGTACGTGTTCACGACCAGTGACACCGACAGCAGCTGCCGGGTACCGGGCTCGCCGGATGGCAAGTTCTGGGATCTGCGCATGATGGGCTACAGCCCGCTCAGCGTGGTCGGTGGCCAGTCACAACAGGCGTACATCAGCACCAGCACGCTGTTCTGGGGTGAAGACGTACATGTGCCGATGTATGGCGTCAAACGCGAGCACACCCAGGGTCTGATCGGTCTGTCGCCGGGCGGTTTCGTCCAGTACGACGGCATGGTCGGATTCTTCCCGATTCACTATCCGCTTGGCGAACAGTTCTACCCGGACATCATCGTCGCGCCGTACTGGCGTGGTGATACCGGGGTCGAGCCGGACTACCAGCGTGGTGTGATCGTGGCGCGCGACAGCGGCGCCGGCCTGCAGTATTTCCAATGGGCCGGTATCGGTGAAATCCCGACGCTGTGGAATGGTTTCGAGTACGACGAAGATGCCCGCTACAACTATCAGGCGGTGATCAGCGAGAAACTCGATTTCGAACCGGGCAATTACGAAGTTGTGTTCGCTTATGGCGACATGAACGGTGATTACAACGAAGGTTCGGTCGGGACGCACGGCTATTACGGTCCGCGCGGCACGTTCGGTCCGGAACTCGGCTGGATGGGTGACAGCTTTGGTTATGACAACCTCAGCGACAAGATCCGCAAAGGTCTGGTGATCTGTGGTGACTACCACGGTCCGGAACAAAGCGCGATCACGCTGAAGTTTGCCGCCAAGGTCGGCGCCGGCGCGGTCGGCAGCAGCTTGAACGTTGCGCTCGCCAGCCAGTACGCCGATGCCGAAACCATCACGATCAACAAGACGCTGACCGTGGTTGGCAACATCGTGGTCGGTGGCTTGTCGGATGTCGAGACGATGCAGAACGAAACCGTCGAAGACCTGACCGTGATGTACGTCGACAACTTGCCGACCGCCAATGTGGTGGAAGTCAGTGGCGCGCATGTCACCGCCGATGTTCACGGCAACACCGCTGGCTCGACGTTTGATCTGATCCCGGAACAAGACTGGGCCGGTGAAACCAACGTCACCATCACCGTGTACGACGCCGCGCAGCCAAATGATCGCCACAGCCAGACGTTCAAGCTGACGGTCAATCCGGTTGCCACGGCGAAAGTGCGCGGCCCGAGCATCAGCGTTGTGGCCGGCGCCAGCGCCAGCCTTGACGCCAGCTTGAGCTGGGGCCGTACCGGTACCACGCTGAGCTACAGCTGGCAGCAAACCGGTGGCAGCGCGCTGAGCACCGGTGCAACCGATGCGGCGACGCTGGCCATCAGCTCGGTACCGGCCGGTGAATACCAGTTCACCGTCACCGTTGACGATGGCATCAGCACCGACAGTGCAAGCGTCACACTGAAGGCGACCAGCAATGGCTCGTCGGACGGCGGTGGCGGTGGTGGTGGTAGCGTGCCGTTGCTGGCAGCACTCGGTCTGGTCGCTCTGGCGGCCGCCCGTCGGCGCCGGCACTGACGTTCTGCTGCGGCAACGCAGGCAAGAAGTGACCCAATGCAGTGAATTAGTACTTTGGTTAAGGTAGTAACCCGTCACCGCAAGTGCGGTGACAACAAAAACGGCGGCCATCTGGCCGCCGTTTTTCTTTGCCTGCATATTGCGATGCGCCGCGCCGGCAGCAAACCGCTGTTTCTATGAACCTGTCCGGTTTCACACTCGCCTGTTTTTTTTCCGGGTAATCGTTCGTCGAGTCCGGCCTGGGCTGAGACACGACCCCAAGGATTCGCCAGCCTGAAAGCGCCTTGATTGAGATTGATTGAGTAAGCCCCTTGTGCTCGCTCAACGGATGGATAGCATTGGCGACAAACTCCCCCCATAATCCCATTCAGGTTTTTAGCTGGATAAACAGACCTGACCAGCATCGCAGTCAACGGGTCTGGTGCAGGCGAAAGCTGTTATGCACCATTTCTGGTGTAGAAAACGCCCCATTTATGGGATCTACTTCACGTTAGCTGGCAAGAGAAAAATGGCTCAAATTGACCATTCCGCAGTCAGTCTTCGCGTAATTGGCGACACACTGGCGCCTGATGAAATTTCAAAATTACTTGGTGCAAAACCAACATTTTCACATTCTCTCGGCGAGATATTGGTCGGAAAGAAAACCGGAGTCAATCGAGTTGCCAAGTTTGGAATGTGGCAGATGAATGCGTCCGATTGCGCTCCTGAAAACCTTGATGGTCAAATCGACGAAATTCTTAGTAAACTAACTGAAAACTTGGCTGTCTGGTCGGAAATTGGTGAACGCTACAAGGTTGATTTATTTTGTGGCTTGTTTATGGTTTGTCGTAATGAAGGGCTTTCATTATCACCTAGAACACTATTTCTCATCGGGCAGCGTGGCATTTCCCTTGGCTTAGACATATATGGTCCTATTGATGAATCTAAAGCCGTCTAACCAGTCATTCGAGCTCGCTCCACTTTGTTCCGCCCGGGTGCGCTGACGCGCGCCGCTCAATTCCGCGTTAGTGTTACAGGTGCTTCTGTGTACAGATTCAGGTCTTTACTGCTCGCTATTTCAACCTTTCCCTCTATTTGCGCCGGCGCAACCGATACGGATCAGCTCAGGCAAAACATTGGTGTTAGCGAGGTCAAATACATTAACGTCGTTCGCGAAATTGCCAAGCCAACTGCATTGGCTCCAATCCGAGTTAAAAACGGCGTTAAATTTATGTCGCTTGCAACAAATAGTACTGGCGAGGTTGTTGTTCAAAACGCAGTCATTGGCTTCGATCACGGAGGCTCATTTCAGCCAGCTCCAGGTACGGCGGTAGTCGTTCACGTGCACAACTCAGAAATGTCACCAAAACCAGATCCAGCAGATTACGCGGCCTTGCGTGAATATGAGCTACCTTGCTTTATCATTAGCTCAGACGGTGAGAATATTTGGGAAATCGCTATTATTGATGGCATGAATAAATTTCGGGCAATACAGTCATCGGGCATCGGCGAGTGGGTTGACTTTAAATGAAACATGCCCAAAACACTAACACGGTGGTCAACTACACTCCGACTCTTCGGGCCTACGTTGGACGCGTTGATGCGCGCCGGTTACCTCAGCGTTATCCATAGATTTCGGCCCGGCGATAAGGCGCAACAACCTAAAGGGCCGTACGCCAGATTTACTCCATTTCAACGCAATGCGCTGCCGGGTTTGCGGATTGTGATTGCAGGCCAGACTTGTGTGCCGACCTGGCTAGCCAGACCAGCCAATCCTCCTCAAAAAAGCCAGACCAGTGCCTGAACCGCAAAACAAATCACCAATCCCAGCGCGATCAGCTTGTCTTCCTGCTGCAGGCGTTGTTCGGTGGCACGATCAAAACCGGTAGAAGCAAAAAAAGCGGCCGGGCGCCTGTTGCGGGCAGCGACCGGCCAAACGTGACTGAAGACCTTCAAAGCAGAGCGACTCATGGCATTCCCCTTTCCAAGGCAGGCGACCCCTGCTCCTCAGGTGCCGCCATCTTGCCGTCGGCTCGGGCGCATTCACTGCGCCTGCGGAAGATCACAAAGCGTTTCTGAACGCTGCTGAGCAAAATCGGGGCAAAAAAAAGCCCGGGACCAGCCCGGGCTTTTTCTTTCACCGACGCGGTGAAAAGATTGGTTCAGTTGAGCGCCTGACTCAGCGGCTCCCACTGGATCGCTGGCTGGGCCTGGACAAAAGCGTGGCAGAGCGCAATTTTCTCCAGCGTGTTGTCGAGCGCCCGATCACCGCCGGGCAAGTCCTCCATCAACGGCTGGAAGTAGTCGTGGACATCCTGCGCCTGTTCCGGCGTGCAATAGCGGTCGGCCAGCATCGGCATTTGTTGCTGGACGCCATCCGGCATCAGCGGTCGCAGCACGCGATACTTGCTTTTGAACCACTGGAACAAGCCATCCACCTGCTCGGCGTTACTCATCTGGTTATAGACGATGGTCATGCGCTCGTTGGTGCGCAAACCGATGCCGGTGACCAGATCGCGCGCGTTGGCTGCCAGCGTCGGATCATCGGCGTTGGCCAGCGCGGCGATCAGGTAATCCCGCACGACGCCATCGTCAGTGTGATCCAGCTGGGCCATCAGCGCTTCAAAGAACGGGGCATCGAAATCCTGGCTGGCAACGATCAGGGCTTGCGGTATCAGATCGGTTGGCAGTGCATCCGGATGCAAAGCATGGTCGGTGTCGAAGCCGATATAGGCCTTGCCCCAATCGCGCAACGGCGTGCGCACGCGTTCGCTGTGCGCGACATTGCTGAGAAAATCGATCAGGGCATTGCGTTGCAAGCGAATGTCGGCTGATTCGCCCGGTACCGGGGTCAGGCCGATGGCGTCGAGTTTGGGTTGGTACACGCGGCTATAAAACCGCTCCAGGGTTTGCCGATCGGCACCGGTGACCAGATAGTCGTGTACGAAAGCCAGCGTGCTGACCGGCATCATGGCGACTTCCCGGTTGGGGTGTTTGGCCAGCGTCGGCACCGTGACCAGATATTCGTTGATATCCAGCTGGCCGGAACTGAGTCCGGAGGCAAAACTGTCGGCCAGCGTGTACGCCTCGGTCACCGGCAACTCGTTCAATTTACTCAGCAGCGCTTGCCGGTCAGCGGGCGCAAGCTTGATGCGATAGTAATTGCGACCATTGGCATTGGGCATGATGTGGCTGGGGCAAGCCGGCAATTCAAACTGCCATGACTGCTCGGTTTCGGTCAGCAAGGTGCACAGCTTGCGGCTGCCAAAACTGCCGTAGGCCGAGACACAAACCGGCACTTGCCAGCGACTGTTGCGGCTGGCCTGCGAACCCAGCGGCAGAAAGCGCGACTGGCTCAGCGTTGCATTGACCAGCCCCTTCTCGCAGTGACCACTCAAGCTGATTTCCGGCACGCCGACTTGGGTCAGAAAACTGAAGAACGCGGCATTGATCCGTTCATCACCGGCAGCGTCGGCAATGGCGGCAACAAATTGCTCGGCCGTGGCGCTGCCGTAGGCGTACCGGTTCAGATACTGGTTGACCGCGCGACGAAAAACCGCTTCACCGACAAAGTTTTCGAACATCGCGATGACGGCGGCACCTTTCGAATAGGTGATGCCATCAAACGTGGCGGCGATATCGGCATTGTTCAAAATGGGCTGACGGATTTCCCGCATGCTGGCCAGCGCATCCAGATGCATGGCCTCGTTCGCGGAAATCAGATCGTCGAGCTCGAAGCCCATTTCCGGGGCAAACTGTTTGACGATCTTGTTTTCCATCCAGGTGGCAAACGACTCGTTCAACCAGATGTCATTCCACCACGGCATGGTCACCAGATTGCCGAACCATTGATGCGCCAGCTCGTGCGCATGGGTAGCGATGAAGTCGCGACGCTGCTGAATCGCCGCATGCTCATCCATCAGCAACAGTTGTTCGCGATAGGCAATGGCGCCGGCGTTTTCCATGGCACCGGCTTCAAAATCCGGCACGGCCAGAATGTCGAGTTTTTCGTAGGGATAGGCGATACCGAAGTAAGCCTCCAACTGCTGCACCAGACCGGCCGTTTGTTCGAGCGCGTACTTCAACTGCCCGCCCTTGCCGTGGGTGGCAATGCCACGCAGCGGAATGGCGTGATCGCGAATGGCACTGCTCGGTATCGGCTGCCACTCGACCACATCCAGCTTGCCCACCGCCCAGGCCAGCAGATAGGTCGGCAACGGTTTGCTGGTGGCAAAAAGGATTTTTTTCCAGCCGTCGCCGAGTGCTTCGGTTTGACTCTCAGGGGTATTGGCGATGGCCTGCAGCGACGCCGGCACAGTCAAGCTGACCGTGAACGGCACCTTGAACCGGGGCTCGTCAAACGACGGAAAAGCGCGCCGGGCAAAATGCGATTCCATCTGGGTAAAGGCATAACGCTCGTCGCCATCTTCGACCAGATACAAACCATTCAGGGTGCGATCAAACGGCGCGCGGTATTCGAATGCCAGCACCAGCTCCTGTGCCGCCAGCGTTCGGTTGAAGCGCAACTCCGCGACACCGCTGTCGGCCATTTCTTCGTAATCGACCGGAAAGCGTTCGCCAGCCGCGGTGGTCACCGTGGCGTTTGCCACCTGCAGCCGCTGACCATGCAACCAGATCCGATTGCTTTCGCTATTGAGCTTGACGCGGATGCTGGTCGTGCCGGAAAAACCGTCCTGCATCGGATCGATTTTCAGATCCAGCTGATACGCCAGCGGCGTCACCGTATCCGGCAGCTGCCCCTGCGGCGAGTCCCGCAAATCGGCCGGGCGCTGCAGCCACCAATAGCGACCGCCCGCCGCCACTGCGAGCACGATCAGCACCAACAGTATTTTTTTCCACATAGGTTTGCTCTCTTCCATGATGGTGCGATCGATCATTTGGCATTTTGTGCCGGTGCGACTGACCGTATGACTAAACGGTACGACTAAATGGTATGACTCAACGGCGCCACCTAGCAGGATTGCTGGCTGATTTCCCGTTGCTCAGGTGCGCAGCGAGAACGGGGTGAAATTGGTGTCACGATCGTAGACATCCTCGTGCTCGCGCTTTTTCAGGAAGCCGACGATCAGATAGGTGAAGGGCGTCATCAGCGCCTCCCACAGCACCTTGATGGCGTAGTTGCTGGCCATGACCAGCAGCAATTGTTCGGTGCTCCAGTTGCCATAAAACGCCAGTGTGTAGAACAGCAGCGAATCAATCAGCTGGCCGGCAATGGTTGAGCCGATGGTGCGGACAAACAGATGCCGGCCTTCCATCCACAGTTTGATTTTGGCCAGCACATAGGAATTGACGAACTCGCCAGCCCAGAACGCAATCAGCGAGGCCAGCGCAATGCGCCACGTTGATCCGAGCGCTGTTTCATACGCGGCCTGATGTGGCCAGCCCGGTGCCGGCGGAAACGCCAGCACAATCTGGGTCATCACCGAAGCAAAAATCAACGCCCCGAAACCGGCCCAGACCACGCGCCGGGCGCGCTTGTAGCCATACACTTCGGTCAGGCAGTCCCCGAAAATGTAGGAGAACGGAAAGAACAGCACGCCAGCACCAAAGGTGATGCCGAACGCCTGCGCGATCTTGGCCGGACCGATCAGGTTCGAGCACAGCAGCACCGTGACAAAACCGGCCATCACCAGGTCGTAGTAGCGGTATTCGCGTTGGTTCTGCATTCAATATCCCTAACGAAGCTTGTGTAGGAAACCACTCAGGCGAGCAATCCGCCTGGATGTCGAAGCCTGGCCGTGTGAGGAGAGGATTGAGAAAATGAACGATTTATTCACGTTGATTTACTCACTCACTTTTCGACTGATTCGACTTCTCTAATGGTGCCCGATGTCTTATTAACCACAGCCCAAAAACAAATAGTCCAACGCTGAATGCAATGGCAGGAAGAATGGGCAACCAAGTCGCTCCGTGATTGCCTGTCAACGGCCACAGAGCAAGACTAAACGTTAATAGCCCACCACAAATGACGAAGATGAAGCCAATGAATTTTCGCAGCACCGCAATCTCCGGATGGGTCATTGACTAAACTCAGCCTTCATCTTCCGGCAAACTGTCTTCGTCCAGTTCGCTGCTATCACCCAGCACACTGGCAGCTTCCGCTGCCGGCAAGGCCTCGACGCTTTTCAGTTTTCGGCTGATCTGGCGAGTGCGGGTCTCGGCGTTGTCGATGGTGTTGACCGTTTCCTGCAATTTCTTTTTGGTCCGGGCCAGCACCTCGCCAAATTTGCCGAACTCGGTTTTGACCGCGCCAAGCACTTGCCAGACTTCGCTGGAGCGCTTTTCGATCGCCAGCGTTTTGAAACCCATCTGCAGTGAGTTCAGCATGGCCGCCAGCGTGGTCGGTCCGGCGACGGTGATACGGTGTTCGCGCTGCAGCAGTTCAGTCAGGCCCGGTCGACGCAGCACTTCGGCGTACAGGCTCTCGGTCGGCAGATACAGGATTGCAAAATCGGTGGTGTGCGGCGGCGCGACGTATTTTTCCCGGATGGTGCGTGCCTCCAGTTTCAGCCGGTTTTCCAGCAGCTTGCTGGCCTCCTCGACCCCGGCCGCGTCGGCGCGCTCCTGGGCATCGAGCAGCCGCTGATAATCTTCGATGGGAAACTTGGCATCGATCGGCAGCCAGACCTGCCCCTCATCCTGCCGGCCCGGCAATTTGATGGCGTATTCAACCCGCTCGCTGGCGCGGGGTTTGGTGGCAACATTGGCCTCGTATTGCTCCGGCGCCAGAATCTGTTCCAGCAGAGCGCCGAGCTGCACCTCGCCCCAGGTGCCGCGGGTTTTGACATTGGTCAGCACCCGTTTCAGATCACCAACGCCGGACGCCAGCGTCTGCATCTCACCGAGCCCTTTGTGCACTTGTTCGAGTCGGTCGCTGACCAGTTTGAAGGAATCGCCGAGCCGTTTTTCCAGCGTTGCCTGCAGTTTTTCGTCAACGGTGGCCCGCATCTCGTCGAGCTTTTTGCCATTGTCGGTTTGCAGCGCGGTCAATTGCTGCTGCACCGTTGCGCGCACCGCTTCCAGTTTCTGCTCGCTGCTTTGGCTCAGTGCTTTCAGTTGCTCGGTCAAATCGACACGGAAGCGATTCAGCGCCTGCTGCATTTCCTCGCGGCCGGCGCGGGCGTCTTCGTGGGTCTTGCCGAGTTTTTCATCGACCGTTTGGCGCAGCGCATCGACGCGCACATTCAAATCGCTCTGGATGCCGGCCAGACGCAGCTCGAAAGTCTGCAGCTGATTGGTCAATTGCTGGCCGAACTGGCCGTGCTGCTCACGCTGGCCACGCGCCATCGACTCAAGCTGGGCGGCCAACTCCTGACGCTGGCTGGCGGCCTGCAGGCCAAATTCGCTGCGCAGTTGGCTGTCGGCCGACTCCAGCCGGCTCAGTTGCTGTTGCAATTCGCGCAGCGCCAATTGCAGGTCGGCGCCACCACTCGGTGGCCGCAGTCGCAGGCTGAGCACCAGGGCAATCAGCAGCAACAGCAATATCGCGATAACGACGAACTCCATGACACCCTCACTTTTTTCACTGCCGGCAGTATGCCGCGAATTGTCGCAACGGCACAGGCGCAGGCCGTGCGCTCCCGGGTTCGCCTCGGCAAGCCCGGCTCGCTAAAATGCCGGCGGGCGGAGAGCACGATGCGGCAACGCAAACACAACGACTGGTTCCAGTTCAAACAATTCCGGGTCGAGCAGGCGCACAGCGGCATGCGGGTGACCACCCATGCCTGTCTGTTCGGCGCGCTGGTGCCGGTGGCGGGCGCCCGCCGCATTCTGGATATCGGTGCTGGCACCGGCCTGCTCAGTCTGATGCTGGCGCAGCGCAGCGAGGCGCAAATTGACGCGGTGGAACTCGATGCCGGCGCCTGTCAGGACGCGGCGCGCAATTTCGCCGCCAGCCCGTGGTCGCAGCGGCTGTACTTGCATGCCGGCGCGATCCAGCAGTTTGCCCCGCCCGTCGGCGACGGCTATGACTGCATCGTCAGCAATCCGCCGTTTTTCAGCGCCAGTTGGCGCGCTGATGACGAGGCCCGCAATCTGGCTCGGCACGATGACAGCCTGTCCTTGCAGAGCCTGCTGCAGCTGGCCAGCACGTGGCTGCGCGATGACGGCCAGCTCTGGTTGCTGTTGCCGGTTGAAGCGGACCAGCGACTGCAAGAGGCCGCAGCAATGGCGGCGTTGCAGTGTTGCCAGCAAATCGACATCCGGGCCAAACCGGACAAACCGGTTGCCCGGCGGATTTTTGCTCTGATCAAGCCGGCACTGGCCAAGTCAGCAACGGCTGAACCGGCCGCCACGCCAGCATTGGCGCGGCGTGAGCTGTGCATCCACGACCCGTATCCGGCTTACAGTCACGAGGCCTTGCAGCTGTTGCGGCCGTATTATTCGTCACTTTGACTCGGCGCCAACACACCTGATTACTGCGGCCGACTTTCGCTGGTCACGGCTGGCCGCTATCCTCTGCGGGTGTCGCCATGACAGCGTCCGTTCGTTTCCGGACGCGCCGCGCAGCAAAGTCCCGCTAGCGCCGCGCCGCCGGCATCCGGCGTTTCGCTGGCCGGTGCAACCAACGCCAACAACAAGAATCTTGGGGGATGCAAACATGGTGTGGCTGAAACGC
The DNA here is from genome assembly GCF_013179735.1 of Permianibacter fluminis. NCBI lineage: Bacteria > Pseudomonadati > Pseudomonadota > Gammaproteobacteria > Pseudomonadales > Pseudomonadaceae > Permianibacter > Permianibacter fluminis. Next base: position 386,236 of record NZ_JABMEG010000001.1, read on the forward strand.
ATTGCCATCACGCTGGCCGCGCTGGCGCTGCTGCTGCTCGGCGGCGGCTTTCTGCTGCCGTCCAGTGCGCACGTGGAACGCAGCATCGTGATCAACGTGCCGCAGGATCAGGTGTTCACCGTCATCAACAGCTTCGAGCGGTTCAATGACTGGTCACCGTGGGCCGAGCTGGATCCGAATACCCGTTATGAATTTGCCGGCCCGGTCACCGGGGTTGGCGCCAAATTGAGCTGGGCCAGCGACGACGCATCGGTCGGTGCCGGCAGTCAGGAAATCATCGAGTCGACTCCACCGACGCTGGTGCGCAACAAATTGGTGTTCGCCGGCCAGGGTGATGCCGTGACGTTTATGCGACTCGAAGCGCTGGAAGCCGGCACCCAGGTGATTTGGGGCTTCGACAGCGAGTTCGGCAATGATGTGGTCGGCCGCTGGTTTGGCTTTTTGATGTTCGACTCCATGCTGGGCGCCGATTACGAAAAAGGTTTGCGCAAGCTGAAGACCTTGCTGGAACAGAAATCCGACACCGCGCCCGCCGAACCCAGCGCCAGCCCGGAGCCGACCGCAGCACCCGCACAAAACCCTGAACCGGCTGCGCAAGCGACCGGCTGAACCGACCCGGCGAGCCGGGTCGCACCTTGCCCTATTTGAAAGGATGTTGTCGCTGTGATGCGTTGGCGCACCCTGCTTGGAGCTTTGATCAGTCTCGGTCTGCTCGTCTTTGCAATCAGTTTTCTGGTGCGCATCGCCCAGCAATACAAGTACGAAGAAATCGTCGCCCATCTGCACGATCTGCCGTGGTGGCAGATCGGCATGGCATTGGCCTCGACGGTCGCCAGCTATCTGCTGCTGACCTGCTACGACGGCCTCGCTGTGATGTATCTGCGGCGCAAATTGCATTACCGGCGCATCGCGCTCGCCTCCTTTGTCGGTTACACCTTCAGCCACAATCTCGGTTTCGCGCTGCTGACCGGCTCCAGCGTGCGCTACCGGCTGTATTCGATGTGGGGCTTGAAGCCGGCCGAAATCGCCCAGCTGGTGATGTTCTGCAGCATCACGTTTTTTCTCGGCCTGTTTGCCATGGGCGGCATCGCGCTGCTGTACGCGCCGCCAACGCTGCCGGCCGAAATGCTGGCCGAACACGCCTGGGCGGCTCAGCTGGGTGATGCGCTGTTTGAAGTGATGGCATGGATTGGCATTGGCTGCGCACTGGCGTATCTGGCGATTCCGCTGTTCTGGCGGCGGCCGCTGCTGATCCGTGGTGTCGAAATCCGCTTTCCCGGTTTTGGTTTGTCACTCGGCCAGCTGCTGATTGCCGGAATCGACTGGGTGCTCGCCTGCAGCGTGCTGTATGCCTTGTTGCCGCCCGATACCCGGCCGGATTTTCTGCATGTGCTGACCATTTTCATGGCCGGCAATATTCTCGGCGTCATGCTGCATGTGCCGGGCGGTATCGGCGTGTTCGAGGCGGTGGTCACCGCGCTGCTGAGCCCGATCGTGCCGACGCCGCAATTGCTCGGCGCGTTGGTCGCCTATCGCGTCACCTATTATCTGCTGCCGTTTGTCACCGCGCTGCTGCTGTTCGGTGGTCATGAAGTGTTCCGGGTGCTGAAGCGCGCCGGCGAAGGTCTGCAGCCGGCCTCGCGCAGTTTGATGGCGTCCATTCTGGCGCTGGCGGTGTTTCTCGGCGGCGCCATTTTGCTGTTCTCCGGCGCGACCCCGACCGGTGCCAAGCGGCTGCTGACCTTGACCGAGCTGTTGCCGCTGTGGCTGCTCGAAGCCACTCACTTTCTCGCCGCGCTGGCGGCGGTATCGTTGCTGCTGCTGGCGCGCAGCCTGCTCCGGCACAGCCGCAACGGCTTCGAACTGGCAACCAAGATTTTGCCGCTCGCTGCCATACTCGCCGTCGCCAAAGGTTTGCAATATGAAGTGGCGATTTTCCTGTTGCTGATTTGGCTGGCGCTGCTGCCTTCCGGCATTCACTTCACCCGTCGCCGTTCGGTTTCGCGCTCGCCGTTTGGCAATGCCTGGCTGGTCGCCATTGGCAGCGTCATTGCGATCAGCATCTGGCTGACCTATTTCTCGTACCGACACATCCCGACCGATCTGGAGCCGTGGTGGCAAGTCGCCTTGCAAAACGAACAGGCGCGCAGCCTGCGGGCACTGCTGACGATACCGCTCGGTTTTGTTCTGCTGGCATTGGCGCGGGTGTTCCGACCGGCGCGGCGCGTGCCCATTGCCGCCGCCACCGCCGAACAGATCCGCGCCATCGTGCATGGCAGCGCCCAGGCGCTGTCGCAATTGGCGCTGCTCGGCGACAAGCGTTTTGTGGTCAGCACCGATCGCAGCGCGCTGCTGATGTACGTTGCTCAGGATCGCAGCCTGGTTGCGCTCGGCGACCCGATGGGCGCTGACGACGAATACGAAGAATTACTCTGGCAATTCCGCGAACTCTGCGATCAGCACCGGGCACGACCAGTGGTGTTCATGGCCCGGCCGGATGCGCTACCGCGTTATTTTGATCTCGGTCTCATTCCGCACAAACTCGGCGAAGAGGCCGTGCTGAATCTGGACGACAGTCGGCACCTGAATCCGGCCGTGACCGCATTGCATCACAGCGTTGCCAGCAGTGGCCTGCGGGTGCAGGTATTGAGTGCGCGCGAAGTCGCGGCCTGGCTGCCGCAAATGAAAGAAGTGTCGGACGAATGGCTGGCCAGCCGTGCCACCGGCGAGCGCGGTTTTGCGGTCGGTCACTTCGACGCCAATTACCTGATGCAACTGCCGCACGCGCTGGTTTTCCGCACAGAGCCTGGCCGTAGCGAGCCGGGTCGTGGCGAGCAACTCGTGGCCTTCGCGTCCTTGCTGTGCAGCGGCCAGCACAACGAACTCGCCATTGATCTGCTGCGTCATCGCAGCGACTTGCCGGCTGACTGGGTCACCTGGCTGTATGTCGAATTGATGCAGTGGGCCAAACAGCAAAACTATCGCCGGTTCTGCCTCGGTCTGGTGCCGGTCCAGGATTGGACCGATCACCCGCTGGCCGCGCTGTGGAGCCGCATCGGCCGGACCCTGTTCCTGCATAGCCGCAGTGTCGAAAAGCCGGAAGAAGTGCGTCACTTCAAACAGCAATTCGAACCGCACTGGGAAGAGCGTTATTTGATGGCGCCGGGCAGCGTGCCACTGTCACAGGTGCTGTCTGATGTCAGCGATTTGATGCTGCGGGATGCCCAGCGGGTGGAATAGCCGGCCAGTATTGCCGTTGCCAACCGAAACTCGTTATGCTCGCGGCCGGCATTCATTTAGCAGAGGTGGATATGGATTTCTTACGTAACAGCATGGTCGCCGTACTGACGCTCTTTGCATCGGCATTGGTCAGCGCCGATGACACGGTTTACTACACCCAGCACAATATCTGGTTGTTCAAAGGCAAGAGTGCGACCACAAACTACGCGGTTGACTTGCTGGTGCCGGTCAACAGCAAAGTCCGGATTGATGATGAAGACAGCGATGAACTGGAACTGACCTTGCTGGATGGCAATGTCAAGTTTACCGTCGTCAACATCGAGAAGCATTCCAAGCAACCGATGGCTGAAATCAAGCGCCGGCTGCTTGGTGCCAGCCCGGTTGATCTGAGCAAATTCAGTGCGCTGGGCCAGCAAGGCATCAAGCTCGGTGACGTCAAGCCAGGCATGACCAAGGCCGAAGTGTTGGTGGCGCGCGGTTACCCGCCGGGTATCGGCACACTCAATACCGACAGCGATAGCTGGAAATACTGGCACAACAAGTTCAACACCAAGCTCGTCCAGTTCCAGGACGGCAAGGTCGTCAGCATCGTCGACTGAACGCAACATCAAAAAAAATCGCGCCCATGGGCGCGATTTTTTTTTTCGGTTTATCGGCGTCAACCAAACTCAAACGGCAATTTCGCCTCGTCGCTGTAGATCTTTTCCTGTTCCAGATCGGCGCGCATCAGCGTATGGGTATCCAGCCAGCCTTTCGGAAATTGCAGTCGCAGGATTTCCCGTTCCACGTCCAGTTTGATTTTTGGCAGCGGCTCGTCGGTACGGCGGTGATGCAAGAGCGCAGCCAACCGTAGCAGCCGCGCCAGCCGGCGTGCTTTAACCCGCCAGTATTTCGGAACAGAGGCAAATTCCTCATCCGGGAATTTGCGTCGGTGGGCGCGCACCAGCAGCGCCAGCAACTGCTTCTCTTGCTGGGAAAAACCGTCGATATCGCTGTGGGTCAGCACATAGGCGCCGTGCTTGTGCATCTGGCCATAGCTGATCATCAAACCGATTTCGTGAACGATTGCCGCCCAGCCAAACAGCGCCTGCAATTCCGGCTCGTCCAAGTGCCAATCGCTGGCGACCTGTTTGTATAACGACAAGGCGGTGTCACGAACCCGTTCGGCTTGTTCGCGATCCAGCTGGTGGCGGTGCACCAGGCCGTAAATGCTGCGCTCGCGCACATCGAGATGACTGAACCGGCCGACCAGCTCGTAAAGCAAGCCTTCGCGCAAGGCCGCTTCGGTGGCCTGCATTTTTTCGATACCGAGAATTTCAAAGCAGGACAGCAGGATGGCCAGACCCGGCGCGAAGATCGCCCGGCGATCGTCGCTCAGGCCGGGCAATTTGATCCGCTCGACGCTGCCGGCCTCGAGGATTTCATCGCGCAATGCATGCAGACGCGACAGCGTGATGTATTCGTCATCGTGCCGGCTGCGCAGGATCTCGGCAATGCTGATGATGGTGCCGGAACTGCCGATGGCCAGCTGCCAACCGAGTTTGCGGTAACGCTGCTCGATGGTTTGCAGCTCGAGATAGCACTGGGTCTGGGCCGCCTTGAATTTGGCCTTGCTGAGTTCGCCGCCGGGGAAGAATTTGCGCTCAAACGACACGCAGCCCATTTGCAGTGAGTCAAGCAACTGGGCGTTGAAGCCGGTGCCGATGATGATTTCGGTGGAACCGCCACCGATATCGATCACCAGCCGCCGTTCCTTGTCAGCGCGGGTGTGAGCCACACCGGCGTAAATCAGCCGGGCTTCTTCTTTGCCGGCGATCACTTCAATCGGGAAGCCGAGCACTTCTTCGGCGCGCTGGAGAAATTCCGGGGCGTTTTTCGCCAACCGCAGCGTGTTGGTGCCGACCGCGCGCACCGCCTCCGGATGCATGCCGTGCAGACGCTGGCCAAACACTTTCAGGCAATCGACGCCACGCTGGATGGCATCTTCGGACAGTTGCTTGCCATCGTACAGACCGGCCGCCAGCTGCACTCGCTCCTTGATCCGGCCGATGGTCTGCAGACCACCGTCGACCACGCGGGCGACACTCATGTGAAAACTGTTGGAGCCGAGATCGACCGCCGCAACCACATCAAAGCGCGGCGGATCATCCTTCAGACTGCTGCGCGGCATTTAACGGCGCAACGCTCAGCGACGACCGTGGCGGCTGCCACTCGGCCGGGCGCCGCGCGGACCACCGCGTCGATGCGGTTTGTTTTCGCGATGCGCCGGGCTCATCCGGATCATGTGTTGCGGCGAGACCGGCTCGCGCAGCAGATCGGCGGTGATCGCGCTGGTCGGCAATTTGTGCTCGATGTAGTTTTCAATGGCCGGCAGATTGATCGCCGTTTCTTCGCTGGCAAAGCTGATGGCATCGCCTTCGGCGCCAGCGCGGGCGGTACGGCCGATGCGGTGGACGTAATCTTCCGGATCGTCCGGCAGATCGTAATTGAACACGTGGCTGACGCCTTCGATGTGCAGGCCGCGACCGGCCACATCGGTGCAGACCAACACGGCCAGCTTGCCGTCTTTCAATTCGTCGAGCAGGGCGATGCGTTTTTTCTGCGGCACATCACCGGTCAGCAAACCGGCATTCAAGCCATATGCGGCCAGATAGGCCCAGACTTCTTCGCCAGCCCGGCGGGTATTGGTGAACACGATCGCCCGGTCCGGGGTCAGCGTATCGAATAGGCCGAGCAACAGCGGAATGCGCTCTTCGTTGGACGGGTAGTAGAGCATTTCGCGGATATTGCCGGCGGCCACCAGATCGCGTTCGACCTGAATGTGCTCGGCATCATTCATGTGCTCGTAACCGAGCTCCAGCACCCGTTGCGACAGCGTGGCCGAGAACAGCATGTTGAGCCGGTCGGCCGGTGGCGGCATTTTCCGCAGCAGGTAACGGATGTCGGCGATGAAACCCAGATCAAACATGCGGTCGGCTTCGTCGAGCACGACCACGTCGATGGCTTCGAGGCCGTAGACGCCCTGCTTGTAGTAGTCGATCAACCGGCCGGTGGTGCCAATCAGCACGTCGACGCCGTTCTCGATGCTCTTGCGCTGCTCTTCATAGCCGGCGCCGCCATAGACCACGGTCAACCGCAGCTCGGTCTGGGCGGCCAGCTTCAGGCCGTCGTTGTAGATCTGGATGGCCAGCTCCCGGGTCGGCGCCATGATCAGCGCGCGCGGCTCGTTGCGGCGGCGGCCCTGGATTTCCGGCAGCGTCAGCAGGTCGTTGAAGGTTGCCAGCAGGAAGGCCGCGGTCTTGCCGGTGCCGGTCTGGGCCTGGCCGGCAATGTCGTGGCCAGCCAGCAGCTTGGGCAGGGTCGCGGCCTGGATGGGGGTGCAACGGTCGTAGCCCATGTCGTCCAGGGCTTTCAGCAGGGCAGGGTGCAGGCCAAGCGAGGAAAAATGAATATCGGTAAGATGTGTGCTCATACTATCCAAATTAGCTGACGGGCGCGGCTTGCGCGGCCGTCGATTGCAGTGTGGCAGTTGCCAAAAAACAGGGTTTCGACGGATGATCCGCCAACCTTGTCACGTATTGATTCGGTCACTTCCCGACTTGATTAGGAGAGTTTTTCCCATGAGCCAGAATATTGTCTATCTGAGCGACGCCAGCTTTGAAGCCGAAGTACTCAAGTCGGATACCCCGGTGTTGGTCGACTATTGGGCCGAATGGTGTGGCCCGTGCCGCATGATCGCGCCCATCCTGGACGAGATCTCGACCGATTACGCCGGTCGGCTCAAGGTCGCCAAGCTTAACATCGACGAGAATGCCGCGACACCGCCGAAGTATGGCATCCGCGGCATCCCGACCCTGATGCTGTTCAAGAACGGCCAGGTCCATGCGACCAAGGTCGGCGCGCTGTCCAAGTCACAGCTGACCGCCTTCCTCGACAGCAATCTGGCCTGAACCTGACGGCCGGCCACGGCCGTCACTGCTGTTTTCCGCGCTGGACGCGCCACCGGTTCGATGCTATTTTGAGCACCGGTGGCACTTTCAGCCACCGCCCATACGACAACAATCCCGCACTGAAACCTTCTCGGCCTCGCTGCCGGTAGCCGATCATTTCTTGCATCGCACACCGTAGTCAGCACGACGCCCCCGATCTGTGAAAACAGCGCCCGCCCATGAATCTGACCGAACTCAAGAAAAAATCTGCCCAAGAACTCAGCGACATCGCCATGACCTTCAACCTCGAAGGCACGGCGCGACAGCGCAAACAAGACATCATCTTCGCCATCCTGAAGAACCACGCCAAGAACGGCGAGGCCATTTACGGCGATGGCGTGCTGGAAATCCTGCCGGACGGCTTCGGTTTTCTGCGCTCCGCTGACGGTTCCTACCTGGCCGGCCCTGACGACATTTACGTTTCGCCAAGCCAAATCCGCCGCTTCAATCTGCACACCGGCGACACCATTTTTGGCCAAATCCGCTCGCCGAAAGAAGGCGAACGCTATTTCGCGCTGCTGAAAGTTGACCACATCAACTACGACAAACCGGAAAACGCCAAGAACAAAATCCTGTTTGAGAACCTGACGCCGCTGCACCCGAACCAGCGGCTGCGGCTGGAGCGCGGCAACGGCTCCACCGAAGACATGACCGCGCGCATCATCGATTTGTGCGCGCCGATCGGCAAAGGTCAGCGCGGCCTGATCGTCGCGCCGCCGAAAGCCGGTAAAACGATGATGCTGCAGAACATCGCCCACGCCATCACCGCCAACCATCCGGAAGTGACGCTGATCGTGCTGCTGATCGACGAACGGCCGGAAGAAGTCACCGAAATGCAGCGCAGCGTGCGCGGTGAAGTGGTCGCCTCGACCTTCGACGAACCGGCCACCCGCCACGTTCAGGTCGCTGAAATGGTCATCGAAAAAGCCAAGCGGCTCGCCGAGCACAAAAAAGACGTGGTCATTCTGCTCGACTCGATCACCCGTCTGGCTCGCGCCTACAACACCGTCATTCCATCGTCCGGCAAAGTCCTGACCGGTGGTGTCGATGCCAACGCGCTGCAAAAACCGAAGCGTTTCTTCGGTGCCGCCCGCAACATCGAAGAAGGTGGCAGCCTGACCATCATCGCCACCGCGCTGGTTGATACCGGTTCGAAGATGGACGAAGTGATCTACGAAGAATTCAAAGGCACTGGCAACATGGAGTTGCATCTCGACCGCAAGATCGCCGAACGGCGCATCTGGCCGGCGATCAACTTCAACCGTTCGGGCACCCGTCGGGAAGAACTCATCACCAATCCAGTCGAGCTGCAGAAGATGTGGATTCTGCGCAAGATCATGGCGCCGATGCAGGACATCGACGCCATGGAATTCCTCGCTGACAAGCTCGGCCTGACCAAGACCAACGACGAATTCTTCGACATGATGAAGCGTCAGTAAGCGCGTTTATTTTTGCATCACAGGCCCTGCGGGGCCTGTTGCATTTGTGACGCCGAACCACCCGTTTCCGTTTTCTGATTTTTCGTGTGAGCGACTGCGATGACCACCACCACTGAAGCCATGCTGGCCCCGTTTACCGATGAAGAACTGGCCGAACTCGAACAGCTGACCTTTTCCGAGCACTATCCGGAAAACGGCATGACCATCGAAGCGACTGATGGCCTGATGTGCGCGCTGGCGCTGGCAGCCGCCCGGCTCGATCCGAGCGATTTTCTGCCGCTGATTTTCGGCGGCGCCCTGCCGGAATTTGCCGACAAGACAGTCGGCGAACGGTATTTCCATCTGCTGCTGCGGCGCTGGATCGATATCAATAACCAGTTCTGGGGTGACAGCGAATATCTGTACACGCCGATTCTGATGGAAGCCGGTGACGACGAAGCCTGGAATGCAGAGATGCAGCAACAACTGGAAGCCAGCTATGGCGCCGGTTGGGCCGAAGGCTTCAGCGCTGGCGTCGAGTTCCTGGCTGCCGATTACGAAAAAGCCGGCGACAGCAACGAAGGCATCGAGGATTTGCTGTTGGCGATTTTCTCGCTCGGTCATGGCAAGGATCTGCGCAGCGACAATCCGGATGAATCGCCGCTGCGTTATGACCAGCGCAAAGTCATTACCGAGTCCTTGCCGATGCAACTGCAGGCTGCCAGCGACTATTTTGCCGAACATCCGTCGAGCTGGCGCAAGCAGCCGATCCGGGTCGAGAAAATCGGTCGCAATGATCCCTGCCCGTGCGGCTCCGGTAAAAAATACAAGAAGTGCTGCGGCGCCTGAGCGCTCATCGGCAACCGCTTAATCACGGAGTCTTTCGATGCACCTGCACTGGCTCGATGCAGCCATCATCGTCGCCTACCTGCTCGGCATGCAGGCCATGGGCTGGTACTTTTCCAAGCGCAACACGACCACTGAAGAGTATTTCGTCGGTGGTCGCAGTTTTCGTGGCTGGATTCTTGGTTTGTCGATGGTTGGCGCCTCGATCAGTTCGGTGACCTTTGTCGCCTACCCGGCCGATGCCTACAAAACGGCCTGGCTGCGTTACCTGCCAAACCTGATGTTGCCGATTGCCGTGCTGTTCGCCGCTTATGTGGTGTTGCCTTTTTTTCGCCGCGGCAAAACCCTGACTGCCTACGAATATCTGGAGCAGCGTTACGGACCGTCGGTACGCAGCTACGGCGCCATCACGTTCATTCTGGCGCAGCTGGTTCGGCTCAGCACGATCCTGTATCTGCTGGCGTTGCTGGTGCAGCAAATCACCGGCATCGATCCGGTCTGGTGTGTGATCATCACCGGCGTGTTTGTCGGCGCTTACACCGTGCAGGGCGGCATCGACGCGGTGATCTGGACCGACGTGGTCCAGACCACGTTGTTGGCGTTTGGAGGCGTGATTTGCCTCACGGTCATCATCAACCAGATGCCCGGCGGACTCGATCAAATCCTTGCCATTGCCAATGAGCACGGCAAGCTCGCCATTGCCGATCTGAAAAACGGCAGCCTGCAACCGACCGGCTGGTCGCTCAGTTTGAGTGAGAAAACCGGCAGCATGTTGTTGCTGCTTGGGCTCGCCACCTGGCTGACCGAATACACCGGCAACCAGAACACCGTGCAACGTTTTGCCGCCGCCAAATCCGAGCGCGATGCCCGCATCGGCATGCTGGTCTGTGTGCTGTCGAGCCTGCCGATTTGGGCGTTCTACATGTTCCTCGGCACTGCGCTGTTTGCGTTCTATCAGGTGTTTCCGGATCCGGCCGCTGCGGCAATGCTCGACGGCAGCCGCAAGGCCGAACAGATCATGCCGCTGTTCATCACCCAGCATTTACCGGTCGGCTTGATCGGTCTGGTACTGGCCTGTGCGCTGGCCGCCGCCATGTCCTCGCTCGATGCCAGCATCAATGCGATCTCGGCGGTGTTTTCGGTCGATTTCTACAAGCGCCATCTGCGGCCACAGGCAACTGACCAGGAACATCTGCGGGTCGCCAAAATCACCTCGGTCGTCGCGGCGGCGCTGATGATAGTCGGCGCCATTGCCTTGTACAGCTCCACCACCAAAACCTTGCAGGACACCTCGACCGTGCTGATCTCGCTGCTCGGCGGCGGCCTGCTCAGCCTGTATCTGCTCGGTTTTTTCACCACTCGCGGCGATGCCCGCGCGGCCTGGTTTGGCATTGGTTGCACGCTGACGTTTACCGCCTGGACCGTCGCCTCCAGTCGCGGCTGGCTCGGCGCGGACTGGCGGACGCCATTCGACAGCTATTACACGATGCTGCTGGCCAATTTCCTGATGTTTGTCGTCAGCTTTCTAGTCGCCAGCCGCCAGCCTCGGCGCGAACGCGAACTGGCCGGGCTGACCGTCTGGACTCGCTGAGCCGGCGCCGCCAGTCAGCACGTATACTTGGCGCAAAGCCGAACGGTGCGTAAACCGTTGCCGACAAACCCTGAACCGTAGTGAATGGCGGAGTGGCCATGGCGTATCGCGATTTGCGTGATTTCCTGAATCTGCTGGAACAGAAAGGCCAGCTCAAGCGCATTCGAACCGAAGTCGATCCCTACCTGGAAATGACCGAGATCAGCGATCGGGTGCTGCGCGCCGGCGGCCCGGCGCTGTTGTTCGAAAACGTCAAAGGTTACCGGATGCCGGTGCTGACCAATTTGTTTGGCACACCAGAACGGGTCGCGCTGGGCATGGGTCAGGACAGCGTCAGCGCGCTGCGCGACGTCGGCGAGACACTGGCGTTTCTGCGCCAGCCGGAACCACCGAAAGGCCTGCGCGATGCCTGGGAGCAACTGCCGGTCTGGAAGCAGGTGCTGAATCTGGCACCGAAAGAAGTGCGCAGCGCGCCCTGTCAGGATCTTGTCTGGCAAGGCGATGAGGTCGACCTGAGCAAGATTCCGGTGCAAACCTGCTGGCCCGGAGATGCCGGTCCGTTGATCACCTGGGGCCTGGTGATCACTCGCGGCCCGAACAAGCCGCGGCAGAATCTCGGTATTTATCGCCAGCAAGTCATTGGCAAGAATCGCGTCATCATGCGTTGGCTGGCTCATCGCGGCGGCGCGCTTGATCTGCTCGAATTTCAGAAAGCCAATCCGGGCCAACCGTTTCCGGTTTGCGTCGCACTCGGCGCCGATCCGGCAACCATACTCGGCGCCGTCACACCGGTGCCGGACAATCTCAGTGAATACGGTTTTGCCGGTTTGCTGCGCGGCTCGAAAACCGAAGTGGTGAAAGCGCTCGGCAGTGAATTGCAGGTGCCCGCGTCGGCCGAGATTGTCCTGGAAGGTTTTATCTATCACAACGACATGGCGCCGGAAGGCCCGTTCGGCGATCACACCGGTTATTACAACGAAGTGGAAAGTTTTCCGGTGTTCACCATTGAGCGGATCACGATGCGCAAGGATCCGATCTACCACTCAACCTACACCGGTCGGCCGCCGGATGAGCCGGCCGTGCTCGGCGTCGCGTTGAACGAAGTGTTCGTGCCGATTCTGCGCAAACAATTTCCGGAAATCACCGACTTCTATCTGCCACCGGAAGGCTGTTCATATCGGCTCGCTGTGGTGACGATGAAGAAACAATATCCCGGCCACGCCAAGCGGGTGATGATGGGCGTGTGGAGTTTCCTGCGCCAATTCATGTACACCAAATTCATCATCGTCACCGATGACGATGTCAACGCCCGCGACTGGAACGACGTCATCTGGGCGCTGACCACCCGGGTCGATCCGAGTCGCGATACCTTGCTGGTCGACAACACGCCTATCGATTACCTCGATTTCGCTTCACCGGTGTCCGGCCTTGGTTCAAAGATGGGTATTGATGCGACCAACAAACTGCCGGGCGAAACCAGCCGTGAATGGGGCGCACCGATTGCGATGTCGACCGACGTGAAACAAAAAGTCGACGCCCTGTGGGCACAGCTCGGTCTTGAATAAGGTGAGCACACATTTTCGCGTCACCTTGCAGCCGAGCGGCCATGTTCTGGCGGTGCAGCCCGGTGAGAGCGTGCTCGCTGCCGCGCTGCGGCTCGGCTATGACGCACCGTTTGCCTGCCAGCAAGCCGCTTGTGGCATATGTCGCGGTCGCGTGCTGAGCGGCACGCTGATCTACGAAGACGACGTAAAACCTTATGGTCTGTTTGAGCAGGAAATTGCCGACGGCTATGTCCTGCTCTGTCAGGCCATTCCGACCAGTGACGCCCACGTGGAATGGCACGATGTCCGCGCCCCCGGTGAATTTGCCGTGAAAAAAATCAGTTGTGCGGTGCAGTCGTTGACGGCGCTGACCGATGATACCTGGCGGGTGCTGTTGCAATTGCCGGCACACACGCGGGTCGATTTTCATGCCGGCCAGTATTTGCAATTGCATATGCCGGAGCCGACCGGTTCGGGTACGACGGCGCGGGCATTTTCCATTGCCAGCGCGCCGGAGCAGACCGATCAGCTCGAGCTGCATATCCGCGCGGTTGCCGAGCACACCTCAGCCCGCGAAGTGATACGCCATCTGCAAACCCGCAGCGTGGTCACCATTGAATTGCCGTTTGGTCAGTGCCGGTTGCCGAACAATGACAAGCCCTTGCTGCTGCTGGCCGGCGGCACCGGTTTTGCGCCAATGAAGGCGCTGATTGAGTCGTCACTGGCGCGCGCCGAAACGCGGGCACTGCATCTGTATTGGGGCGCGCAAACCACCACCGGTTTGTACTGGCATCGGCAATTGCTCAATTTGGCGGCACAACATCCGCAGCTGCGGTACACGCCGGTGCTCAGCCACCCCGATGCCGACTGGACCGGCGCGACCGGCTTCCCGCATCTGCTCGCCGCTGCGGAGCACCCGGATCTGAACGCGTTTGAAGTGTTCGTCAGCGGTTCCGAAGCCATGGCACGAGCCATCTACCAGAACTACCTGCTGCGCGGCGTGCCGGAAGCGCAGTTTCACTGCGACTGGATCGATTTGCTGCGCGGTCAGGGCGCACTTTGAGCAAAAGAAAAAGCCCGCGTTGAGCGGGCTTTTTCTTGTTCACTACGCAAGCCTGTCGGCTCACGGCAAATAGCGTTTCAATATCTGCTGATAGCGACCGTCGGCACGCATGGCCGCCAGCGCGGCATCAAACGCCTTGACCGTATCCGGCGCCACACTGGCCTTGCTGAACATCAGACTGACATCGCCGGTCTTGATTTGCAGATCGGCACGGTTGATGTCATCAGACAAACTCTTGCGCCGGATCATCGCGGTGGCGACAAAGGGGTCTTCCAGCATGCCGTCGATTTTCCGGTCCAGCAGATTGGCGGCATGCGCCTCGCTGAATGGCGCCGACACAAATTGCTTGCCGAGAGCGGCATCGTCCAGCAGCTGGTCAATGTCCGGGCCGTAGACGTAACCGTCGGTAATGCCGATACGCATTTTCTTCGCCGGGCCAACCAACTCGGCCAGCGAATCGCCCTGCCACTTGTCCTGCTCGCCCGCGCGCACATACAGCGCAAACATTTCCTGCCGGTAGGGCTGCGAGAACAGGGCAAAGCTTTCCCGTTCGGCCACTTTCGAGGCGCCGGCCAGCACACTGACGGTGCCGGCCCGCAGATCGCTGATAAGCCCCGACCAATCCTTCTGGACGAAACTGAGCGAGCAACCGGCCTGCTTGGCCATTTCACTGACCAGCTCGACATCGAGGCCACGCACCGTGCCGTCCTGATCGGCATATTGATACGGCTCATACGGGTCCCAGCCCATGACCAGCTGGCAGTCGCCGGTCACCGCCGGGGTCGACTCGGCTTGAGCAACCGCGTCATCGCCGGCCGGCTCGGCGCCAACCGGCGCCTTGTCCGGCGGCGCTTCGCCGGAACAGGCGGCGAGCAGCAGCAGCAAACTGGGGAGGAGTGATCGAAGAGCGAGGGTTCGGGCAATCATGACGCAGGCCTCGGCGGGCTTGGACGTGGCTCAAGCGTAGTCCAAACCCTGCCGCTCTTCTGGTGCATGCGTTCCTATTTTTAGGCCGTTGCGGCTTAGACCTTTATCGCCTTTTTCTTCAGCTCACCTTTCAGGCGGTCATCCGGTTGCTGGCGGGCGGCGGCCTGAAAGCTCGCCTTGGCCTGCTCGGCCTTGCCCATCAATTCGTACAGCTGGCCGAGTCGGAACGAGGCCCAGGCCTTGGTCGGGTGTTCACTGGTCAAATCGGTGCGGGCCAGATAGGCCTGCAGCTGTTGCTCGGCATCGACATACCAGTCCGCCTGCTTGGCCAATACCGCAATGCGGCCAAGCTGGTATTGCACCTGCGCCGGATCGTCATTGCTGTCGCGCAGCTTCAGCAGCAGTTCGTAAGCCGCCGGAAATTGCTCGGCGTTCATGAGTGCCAGCGCTTCCTGCCTGCGGTACTTGTCGGCCTTGGCCGGGTTCAGGCTCGCCGCTTTGTTGAAGTGGTCGCGCATCGCGGCAATCTGCTCCTGCTGCAAGGCCAGACTGGCCTGTGCCAGCTCGCCTTCGGCCGGATCCAGCGCGGCGATTTTGCCAATCACTTTTTCCGCCTTGTCGACACCGCCGCCGACAATGCCGGGCGCCATGCGATAAAAATCGAACAAGCCTTGCCAGGCCGGCAATTGTTTCGGATCGAGCTGGGTGACTTTCTCGTAAGAATCGCGGCAATCGCCGGCGAGTCCAGCCTTGCTCAACATGCCGGTGTCGGGATGACCCGCCAGCATGCAGCTGGCCTGAGCGAAACGCAGCAAGGCGATGACGTTGTCCGGCTTGTCATCAACGATATCTTCCAGCGTATCGACCGCGGTCTCGAGATCATCGTGACGCTCCGCCAGCCGACCGAACCAGAACGACACTTCCTTCTCGTTCAAATCCGGCTGCAGCAACATTTTGCTGGCCGCTTCGGCGCCGGGATAGCTGGTGCCGGCAAAGCGATTGCTCAGGGTTTCGGCGGCACTGGCGGTGCCAATCAGGGTTGCCAATACGGTCATCGCAGCTAACCGGTTCCGTTTCATTTGCTTTTCCTTTGTTGAATCAGTGGCGTTGTTCGTCAGTGGCGGTAATTGCCAGTGGTTTCGTTTATCGGTGTTTTTCATTGGTACGGTTCATCGGTGCTGTTCATTTGCGCCGTTCATTGGAATGGCGCAATCGCTGCGGTTGTCTGCAGCGTCGGTCACGCGCATCGGTGCCGCTGCATACTGCCCGGACAGCATGAATCCTGTCTGAATGCGCGGCGGCATCCTAGTGCCACAAGTCACGGCCGCCGTAAGCAATTGTTTCCGGTCCTCATATTCCGTCAGTCTGGCAGCGGCAAACATCGGCTAGACTGCGGCCCGCTTTTCTCGCCCGGACAGTCTGATGTTGCTGCTGCTGAAACTGACGCTGGTACCCACGCTGATTTTGCTGATCAGTCTGGCGGGCGCCCGCTGGGGCAGTCGCGTCGCCGGCATCCTGGCCGGCTTTCCGATTGTCGCCGGGCCGATCCTGCTGTTTCTGGCGCTTGAGCAAGGCGTGGCGTTTGCTGCCCAGTCGGCGATCTCGACGCTTTATGGCCTGCTCGCCATCAGTGCGTATTGCCTGAGCTTTTGCTGGCTGGCGCTGCGGCTGCGTTGGTGGCTGTGTCTGCCGCTGGCCTGGCTGGTCTTTGTCGCCGTCGCCAGCCTCTTGCGATTACTGCCGATCAGCTTGCCGTTGGCGGCGATGCTGAGCGTGCTGGTCATCACGCTCGCGCCACGGGCGTTTCCGCAACTCGTGATCGATCACGCGCCGCAGCCAGTCCCGCGCAGCGAACTGTTCTGGCGGCTTGGCAGTGCCGCAATGCTGGTTTGGCTGCTGACCACGGTCGCCGACTGGCTCGGCCCGGGCTGGTCCGGTTTGCTGACCCTGTTTCCGGTCGCCGGCAGCGTGCTCGGCGCTTTCGCCGCGCGTGGCGGTGGCGCCGGCCAGGCCACGGCCCTGCTGCGCGGCATGATCACCGGCCTGTACGGGCTTTGGCTGTTCTTCGTGCTGGCGGCGTTGCTTTTGCCGCGCCTGGGCTTGCTGAGCTTCCTGCCGGCCTTGCTGGCGGCGGTAGCCGTGCAGGCCGCGCTGCTGCGTCGGCGCTAAATTGGCGCTGCGTCGCAGCTGAGTGGGAGTTGCGTCGGCGCTGCATCGGAGGCTTGGTCGTCCATGGACTTTACAATCACTGTCTAATTTTTATACAGACCTGGCCCGCTGATGTGGGCAGAACACGCCAAGTCATTGATCTCGTTGCTGTTGCTTGAATTGAGTACGGTTTATGCAGCGCTGTCGCGGCTTTCCCCCACAAGTGAAGGAGCACGACATGAAGCAAACGCATCACGGACTGCCGCGTTTTCTGTTGGCAGTGGCCCTGGTCCTGAGCGCCACCGTGGCGCTGCCGGCCAAGGCCGATCTGATTGTCCCCGGCAGTACCTATAGCCTGAATCTGCTGTCCGACAGCGGCAACTCCAGCGCCGACCCCATCACCTTCGACGGTCTGTGGGAGTCATTCACCCGCACCACCAACGATGGCAATCAAATCGGTTTGCGTATCAATGAAACACAGTGGGATCTCGGCGGCGGGCTGCATGCGCTCGAAGTCATCATCATGGCTGATGGCGACATCTACCCGATTCTGGGGGAAACCGGCTACGTCAACATCGGCCCGGACGTGCTCGATGTCATTGGCAACGTTTCGGTTCAATCTGCAGTGCTCAGCATGTTCATCGACAGCGTGCTGCTGGTCGATGGCGACATGTTCAACTATTTCCCGAGCTATTTTAGCGACCCGTGGGATGGCGGCTTCTTCAACGGCGGCGGTGTTGGCTGGAGCAATCTGGGTGGTCGCGGTGTCGATGAAATTCACATCCTGATCACCGTGCAGGACATCCGGGTACCGGAACCGGCAACCATGTTGCTGCTGAGCCTCGGCCTGTTGGCCATGGTAGGGCGGCAACGCAAACTGCGCGCCATTTGAGTTAGGCCACAGGCGGCGCACTGCCGGAACCGGCTTGCACCAAAAACAAAAACAGCCGCATCAGCGGCTGTTTTTTTTGCGTTAAAAAGCTGGGCTCAGGCTGCGAGTATCGCGGTCTTCAGCTTCTTCATCGCGTTGTTTTCGATTTGCCGGATGCGCTCGGCTGAGACGCCGTATTCATCGGCCAATTCCTGCAGCGTGGCTTTGTTGTCGTCCAGCCAGCGCCGCTTCAGGATCATCTTGCTGCGCTCATCCAGCGAGGTCATCGCATCGAGCAGCAGATCTTCCTGACGGGCCTGATACTGGCCTTCTTCCAGCGCGCGGGCCGGATCGTAACGGTTGTCTTCCAGATAATGTTCCGGGGCAAACACGTCGTCGTTGTCACTGTCGCTCGGCGCATCGAAGCTGGCATCGCGCGAGTACAAGCGCGCTTCCATCCGACGCACTTCCGCTTCCGGCACTTTCAACTCTTTGGCAACCGCGGCGGTTTCATCGGCGGTCAGCCAGTTCAAGCCGGTTTTGTTGCGGCGCAGATTGAAGAACAGTTTGCGCTGGGCCTTGGTGGTGGCCACTTTGACGATGCGCCAGTTCTTCAGCACGTATTCGTGAATTTCGGCTTTGATCCAGTGCACGGCAAACGACACCAGGCGGACACCGACGTCCGGGTTGAAGCGTTTGACCGCTTTCATCAGGCCGATATTGCCTTCCTGAATCAGGTCGCCCTGCGGCAGGCCGTAACCGTTGTAGGACCGGGCGATATGCACGACAAAGCGCAGATGCGACAGCACCAGCTGCTTGGCGGCATCGAGATCACCTTCGGCGGTGTAACGCACCGCAAGGGCATGCTCGTCTTCTGCCGTCAGCAACGGGATGTTGTTGATGGTGGCGACGTAGGCCTCCAGACTGCCCCGCGGGACAATCGGCATCAGGGCCAGGCTCTTGCTCATGGGTTTCCCCTCCTTAACTGCCATCCCGGTAACCGGGCTGGGTTCAATTTAGCACTCGGCCTCTGAGAGTGCTAGACCAGTCCCGAGTTCCGCCCGGTAACAGGCTGTTACAGCCGCGCCGACCGTCGCCGGTCAATGCCGGCACTGACAGGTACTAACGTACAGAAAGCCAGACCCCGGCCTACGGCAGTGCACGATCGATAGTTGCTGAAGAGTTGACCAGCCGGTGGCATGCTCCGCCCCTCCTGCAGCTTCTACACTGAATAGTCACGATTCCTAAGGGTCAACGGCATGTTGCCACGGTTGTCGGCGCGGTTTCGTCCCTGCGCCAGCGCACTGCTCAGTGTAGCCAGCCTGCTGGCCAGCACCGCCCTGCCCGCCGCTGACGCCGGACTGCAGCAACGGATGGCCGAGGCGGATGCCGCGCGTTATCGCTCGCCCAGCGAATCCCGCCAGCTGAATGCCAAGCTCCGCGAACAACTCAAGAACCAGCCCGACCCGGAACTGGAAGCCCGCACCTATTTGAACGACTGCCTGTCGCTGATCGAACAGGACGGCGAACAAGGCGCCGCCGCTGCCGGCACCGGCCTGAAGCTGCTCAGCGAACTCGCGACGCCATCGGCACACGTGCTGACCATCCGCCTGAAACTCTGTCAGCTACAGGCACAGGAATACCTCGGCGCGTTGTCGGAATCGCTGATCGGCTACGACAAGCTGCAACGCGAAGCCGAAATGCTCGGCGACCCGGAGCTGGATGCGGAAATCCGGCTTGTCCGCGGCGAGCTGCGCAGCTACCTCGGCCAGTTCGCCGACGGTCTGGTCGATCTGCAAACCGCCTGCAAGATCTATCAGGAGAAAAACGACACCGATGAAGCGCTGTCCTGCCTGCAGGCCATCGCCATCCTGTATTACCGTCTGCAGGATTACGATCGCGCCATTGAATACCTGAACGAAATCATTCCCGAGCGTGAACGCCGCCAGCAAACCGCGATGCTGGCCGACGCCGTGTTCAACCTGGCCCGCTCGCTGGAAGGCAAAGGCAATATCAGCGAAGCGCTGGCGCGCTATGACCAGATGATGCAGCTGTCCCGCCAGCTCGGTAACAACACCGGCGTTGCCTACGCCCAGCAGGCCATCGGCGCGCTGCACACCAAACAGGGCGAACCGGGTAAAGGTCTGGTCATGCTCGACGCTGCGCTGACGGTTTTCCGCGAGCTTGGTGACAGCGACATGAGTGCCCGTCTGCTGCAATACCGTGGCGATGCGCTGCACCAGTTGAAACGCGACGCCGACGCCATCGCGGCGCTGGAAGAATCCATTGCGCTGTACCAAAGCATTGATCAAAAACCCGGCCTGGAAAAAAGTTACGGCATGCTGGCAACGGTGCTGATGGACGCCAAAATGTTTGAGCGGGCCGGCCAGACCTTGCTCAAACAGCAGGCCGTGCACGAACAGCTCGACAAGAGCCGGCGCGACGAAATGCTGGCCCAGCAGCGCGCCCAGTTTGACGCCGAGAAAAAAGATCAGGAAAACCGCTACCTGCAGAATGCACGGACGCTGGCCGACAATGCGCTGGAAGCCGCGGCGCGCGTGGATCGGCTGAAAACCCTGGTCATCGTGCTGATCGGTTTGCTGCTGACAGTTGCCGCAGCCTTTCTGGCCCGACAGATGCGGCTCGCCGGCCGGTTGCGTTCACTCGCGCTGTCCGACGAGCTGACCGGTATCGGCAATCGCCGCAGTGTCCTGACCTTTCTGGAAGAGCAAATCAAATTGCATCGCATCACCGGCAAACCGCTGTCGGTGGCGCTGCTCGATATTGATCAATTCAAACAACTGAACGACCGTTACGGCCATGGCGCCGGCGATGAAGCCTTGAAGCGGGTTGCCGCGACCTGTCAGCAATTGATGCGTGGCAATGACAAGATCGGCCGCACCGGTGGTGAAGAATTTCTGGCCGTGCTGCCGGATGCCAGTCTCGCTGCCGCCGGCGATGTCGCTCGCCGCTTGTGCGAACAAATCCATGATCTGTCACTGGACAGCATCGCGCCGGGCCTGCGCACCAGCGTCAGCATCGGCGTCAGCCAATGGCATCCCGAGGATGCCAACAGCACTGCCGTGATCTCGCGTGCCGACAAGGCCCTGTACATGGCCAAATCCGCCGGCCGCGATCAGGTGCAGCTGCTCGGCAATTGATTGGCGTCCGCAGTTGATCCGCATTGGCTTGGCAATGCTCGGTACAGACTTGCGCGAGCGGCCGTTTTCCGGCCACCCGCCGCAACATCAGCGCGGCTCAATCTCGCGCAGATGACGCGTTACCGACAGCCACGAGCCACCGAGACCGAGCACGGTGGCAAACGCCACCACTTTCAACACTTCGCTGAATGACAAACCGATCATCCGGTACTGGCTTTGATACAGGCCGGCCAGTTGATTGACCGGATCATCAAGCCACCACAGCGCGAAGCTGACCAGCAGCCAGGCAATGACACCGCCGAACAAACCGTACCAAAGCCCGCTGTACAAAAACGGCCGGCGAATGAAGGCATCGGTGGCACCGACCAGTTTGATCACTTCAATTTCGGCGCGACGATTCTGAATGGCGAGCCGGATCGTGTTGCCGATGATCAACAC
This sequence comes from Permianibacter fluminis, assembly GCF_013179735.1. Lineage (NCBI taxonomy): Bacteria > Pseudomonadati > Pseudomonadota > Gammaproteobacteria > Pseudomonadales > Pseudomonadaceae > Permianibacter > Permianibacter fluminis. The sequence continues at coordinate 407,472 of NZ_JABMEG010000001.1, forward strand.
CACTGCCAGCCCCAGCAGCAATCCCAGCGCGGTTGCCACCCGCTCGCCAACTTGCATAAGGGCGTGCAAGCGCCGCAGCCAGGCCAGATCCAGTTGCGCTTCCTGCACTTCCGCCATCACGTTCAAGCGCGACAGCAGCAGCTCCACTTGCGCCGGCTCCTTGATGCTCATGGCCGGCTGTACGATGATCACAGCCGGCAATGGATTTTCGTCAAGGTAATCGAGAGCATCGCCAAAACCGGAAAGCGATTTGAATTCGGCCAGACTCTGCTCGCGCGACTGATAGGTCGCGCTGGCAATTTCGTCATCCCCTTGCAGACGTTTGGCCAGCGTCTCACCGGCGGCAGCGCTGGTGTTGTCTTTCAGGTACAGCGTGATCTGGCTGCTGCCTTCAAACGAACCGGCGACCTGCTGGCCGTTCTTCAGCGCCACATGCAAGGTGGTCGGCAAGGCCAGCGCAACACCGATCACCAAAAACGTAAGCAGCGAGTTGAATGGTGTTGCCAGCAGATCACGCAGACTGCGCTTGGCATCGTCCTGATGGCCATGACCCCACATCTTCAAACGGGAAACCAGACTCGGTTTGGCCATCACGGCGCCAGTGGGAAGTTCAGCCATGGGCCACCTCCGCTGCCGGCGCCAGCATGCCGTTTTTCAGTTTGATGATGCGCTTGTCCATGTTTTCGATCAGTTGCAAATCGTGCGAGGCAATCAGCACGGTGCAGCCGACCTGATTGAATTTGGCGAACAACTGCATGATTTCAGCCGACAGTTCCGGATCGAGGTTACCGGTCGGTTCATCAGCCAGCAGGATTGGCGGCTTGTTGACTACCGCGCGAGCGATGCCGACCCGCTGCTGCTCACCGCCGGACAACATGATCGGCGTCGATTTTTCTTTCGACAGCAAACCGACCATGTCGAGCGCCGCCCGCACCCGCTTGCCGATTTCCTTGTGCGGATAGCCGGCGATGATCAGTGGCAACGCGACGTTGTCGAACACCGGCCGGTCAAACAACAGCCGGTGATCCTGAAAGATCATGCCAATCTGCCGGCGCACATACGGAATACCGCGTCGCGCCACCCGATTGAGATTTTGATTACCGACCCAGACCTGACCCTGCGTTGCCCGCTCCATCAGCGCGACCAACCGCAGCACGGTGGATTTGCCGGCGCCGGAATGACCGGTCAGGAAGGCCATCTCGCCTTCCTGCAATTCAAAGCTGAGTTTGCGCAGCGCTTCATGGCCGCTTTGATAGCGCTTGCTGACTTCGCTGAAACGGATCATGCGAATCCTCTTTCTGACCACCCGTATTGTTCTTCGGTGCCAAGCAACAACACCTTGTCTGAGGTCATGGTTCTTTTATTTGACGTGGCGCTCGGCTGACGACGCACTGCTTCTTATCGACTGGATGTACTGTTTTTGCGCTTCAGTCTTGTTTTGTAACTGGTGCGCCTCGATAAGTTTGTCAAACCCAGCTTTTATCCAGGCAACCTCTTCCGCGTCAGACGCATTGGCCAGCTCTTTGATTTTTTCTTGAGCCTTACTGTTCAAGGTTATTTCGTCGCGACAACCGTCACAGATAAGTCGACTTTTGCTTATAAAGGGCAGGATCTTGATAAAGAACAGCGTCGCCCATTCTGTTTCTTTCAAATGGCCCCACTCGCGATAGCTCTGGCAATTGAAGCAATAGGCTGGCATCGGCGCACCGACCAAATCCATCTGTTTTACCCAACCGAACACCACCAGCATTTCCTTTCCCCTGTTTCAGCGTCGCACTTTTTGTTTTTTTGAAAGCCACCCGATGTCGTATGTTGTCTATTTAGCTCTCGTCCCGCTCAAACAACGCCTGAATAAAATCTTCTGCATTGAACGGCCGCAAATCATCAATCCCTTCACCAACGCCAATAAACCGGATTGGCAGTTTCATTTTCTCGGCCAGCGCGAAGATCACGCCGCCTTTGGCGGTGCCATCGAGCTTGGTCAACGCCAGACCGGTCAGTGCTACCGCCTTGTGGAACTGTTCGGCTTGATTGAGCGCATTCTGGCCGGTGGCGGCGTCGAGCACCAGCAGCACTTCCTGCGGCGCGTCGGGATCGAGCCGTTTGAGTACGCGCACGACTTTGGCCAGCTCGTCCATCAAATTGCTTTTGGTGTGCAGGCGTCCGGCGGTGTCGCAGATCAGCACATCGATTTGTTTGGCTTGCGCCGATTGCAGTGCATCGAACAGCACCGAGGCGGAATCGGCGCCGGTCGCCTGCGCCACTACCGGCACTTTGTTGCGCTCGCCCCAGACCTGCAATTGTTCGACCGCCGCGGCGCGAAAGGTATCGCCAGCGGCCAGCATCACGCTTTTGCCCTGGCTTTGGTAGTAGTGCGCGAGTTTGCCGATGGTGGTGGTTTTGCCGACGCCGTTGACACCGACCACCAGCATGACAAACGGTTTCTTGCTGCTGTCGACCGGCAAGGGTTTTTCCACTTGTTGCAGCAGCGTGGCCAGTTCACCGGTCAAGTGCTGGTACAGCGCGTCGGTGTCGGCCAGTTCCTTGCGCGCGGCTTTCGCGGTGACGTCGGCCATGATGCGCTGGGTGGTGGCAACGCCAACATCGGCGAGCAGCAACTGGGTTTCCAGTTCATCGAACAGCTCGTCATCGATTTGCTTGCGGCCCATGAACAGCGTGGCCAGCCCTTCGCCAAGGCCAGCGCGGGTGCGCTTGAGCCCGTCGCGCAGGCGACCGAAAAAGCTTTGCCGTTCGGCCGTGCGCACCGGTTCGGCGGCGCTGTCGCTGTCACGCTTGAGCCAACCAAACAACCCTTTCTTTTCCGACATTCCTGACCGTTCCACTTGCTGCATTCGGGGCGCCCGACGGCTGCCGGGCGTATAGGGTCGCTATGCTACCATCCGCACGCGCTCCGGCCCTATCGGTCGGCGCCGACACTGAAGCTGACACCGACACTGATACCTCCAGCAAGGGTTCACCGTTCCCGCACCATGAGCAAAGCCAAAATCGTTACCGGCGCCGGCGAAGTCCGCATCATCGCCGGCCGTTATCGCGGCCGCCGGCTGCAGTTTCCGGCGGCACCCGGGCTGCGCCCGACTGGCGATCGGCTGCGCGAGACGCTGTTCAGCTGGCTGCAAACCGAGCTACCGGGCGCCCGCTGTCTGGATCTGTTTGCCGGCTCCGGTGCGCTGGGCTTTGAGGCGGCCTCGCGCGGTGCCAGCGACGTGGTGATGGTCGAAGCCAATGCTTCGGTCGCGGCGGCGCTGCAGGCCAATATCAGCAAACTGGCAGCGACCGAGATCCGTTTGGTTCGCGGTGACGCCCTGCACTACCTGCAACAGGAGCAGCAGCCGTTTGCGGTGATCTTTCTCGACCCGCCGTTTCATGGCGACTGGCTCGACAAGGTGCTGGCGCTGATCGCGGCGCGGGCGCTGCTACGTCCCGGCGGCTGGATTTACATCGAAAACGAACGCGACGCCGGCGCGCCGGTGTTGCCGGCCGGTTGGCACTGGTATCGCGAGAAAGAAGCCGGCCAGGTCCGCTATGCCCTGGCCCAGCGCGACGATGCCGACTCCGATGCTGATCCCGTTGTTGAAACAGACACAAACGCAAACCCGACCCTGAGCTAATCCCGACGCCGACGTGATCGGCCGCATTGCATTTTTGCCGGGCTTGCCCTGTACTGACAGTCACGCTCCGCCAAGGAACTGCCGGCTTGTCTGCGCCACCGCGTCTGTCCCTGCCCATTGCCACGGCATTGCGTGAATCGCTGCGCGATTACAATCGCCAGCGTTTCACCAACGATGCGCTGGCCGGCATTACCGTTGGCTTGATCGCCATTCCGCTGGCGATGGCGCTGGCCATCGCGTCCGGCGTCGCGCCGCAATACGGTTTGTACACCGCCATTGTTGCCGGCATTGTCATTGCGCTGACCGGTGGCTCGCGGGTCAATGTCTCCGGGCCGACCGCTGCATTCGTGGTCATTCTACTGCCGGTTACCCAGCAATTTGGTTTGCCCGGATTGCTGCTGGCAACCATGCTGGCTGGTTTCATTCTGATCGGGCTTGGCGTCAGCGGCCTCGGCAAGCTGGTCGAATTCATTCCGTATCCGGTACTCACCGGTTTCACCAGCGGCATCGCGATTGTGCTGGCTGCCCTGCAGCTGAAAGATTTGCTCGGCATTGAACTGGTTCTGCGCGACGCCCACTTTCTGCCGGCACTCGGGCAAACGCTGTCACACCTGCCGGCCACGCGCTGGCAGGATCTGCTGATCGGCATGGCGACGCTGAGCGCATTGATCCTCTGGCCACGATTAAAGCTGCCGCTGCCCGGGCATTTGGCGGCGCTGATGTTCGGCACGGCACTGGCGTTGTTGCTGCAAGCGCTGCTGACCGATTTCTCGGTGGCGACCATCGGCACGCGTTTCAGCTATGACGCCGGCGGCGTCATCCAGCACGGCATTCCGTCGACCTTGCCGCACTGGCAATGGCCGTGGCAGCTCACCGACGGTGACCACCGCTTCACGCTGTCGCTCGACACAGTACGGGCATTGATCGGCCCGGCGTTTGCCATCGCCATGCTCAGCGCCATCGAGTCCTTGTTGTGCGCGGTGGTCAGCGATGGCCTGTCCGGTTTTCGTCATGATCCGAACGGTGAATTGATTGGCCAAGGCCTCGGTAATGTCATTGCGCCCTTGTTCGGCGGCATCACCGCCACCGCCGCCATTGCCCGTACTGCGGCCAATGTCCGTTCCGGCGCCAGTTCGCCAATCGCCAGCGTCATCCATGCGTTGACGGTGCTGGCGGCATTGCTGGTGCTGGGGCCGCTGCTGCAACACATTCCGATGGCGACACTGGCCGCGATGCTGGTGATGGTGGCGTGGAATATGTCGGATGCGCACCGGGTCATCGAGGTGCTCAAATTCAGTCCGCGCGCCGATGCCATGGTGCTGCTCATCTGCCTGTTGCTGACCGTGATCTTTGACATGGTGATCGCCGTCGAAGTCGGCATGCTGCTGGCGGCCGTGTTGTTCATCAAACGGATGACCGAGTTGTCCGACACCGCGCTGGTGCCGCGCCATCACCTGCACAGCAATGAAGCGCTGCCACCACATGTCGCGGTATACGATATCAACGGCCCGCTGTTTTTCGGTGCCGCCGAAAAAGCCATGCACACGCTCTGGCGCATCGACCCGGCCATGACCGCGGTAATTCTGGACATGCAGGATGTGCCGGTAATGGATCTGACCGCCATCGTCGCGCTGGAGTCATTGATTGCCGACATGCAGCGCAAAGGCATCGCGGTGCGGCTGGTCGCGCTCAATGAACGCCTGCAAGCCAAGCTGGTCAAAGCCGGGCTTATCGGCAACGGCAGCTGGGCCCGGTATTCAGCCGATGTTCATTCCGCACTGGGCAGTCTGTAAAAGTCGGGCACACGCGTAAACGTAATTCAACTTTTTACCCCCCTCCTTGGCAAGGAGGGGGAGCAAATACCGGTCGCAATCGCACCCCGCCTGCGATCACAAGGAGCAAACAATGAACAAATGGTTGTCTGGTACCGTACTCAGTCTCGCCGCCACTTTCGCACTGACAGGAACTGCCATGGCCGATCGCTTCCCTGCTGGACCGCATCTGTACGTCACCGGCGAAGCCGTTGAAAAACTGAAACCCGATTTCGTCGAAACCAGCTTCATGGTCGCCCGCACCGGCGCCGATGTGCCGGCAACCAAAAAAGAAGTCGACGCCATCACCGACAAAGTCTGGGCCGCTGCGAAAAAGACCGGCATTGCCCGCGAGGATTTCCAGGCCACCGGTTTCTCGGTGAACCCGATGTATGACTACGAAGACGGCAAGCGCATTTATCGCGGCACCCAGGTCTCGCGGCAGTTCAACGTCAAGCTGCGCAACATGGACAAGTTCAATGCCTGGAGTGAAGCATTGGTCCAGACCGGCGTGCAGGACATTGCCGGCATCAGCGTCAATGTCGACCAACGCGAAGAGAAAGAGGCGGCGTTGCGCGTTACCGCACTGAAAAACGCCAAACTCGAAGCCGAGCGGCTGGCCGGCGCGCTGGATCAGGTGGTCACCGGCGTCCACACCATCTCCGACTCGCCCATCGGCGAAGGTGGCGGCGGCATCCGTGCCATGGCGATGCGCATGGACAAGGCCAGCGAAGGCGCCCCGACTTTGCCAGATCATGTCGAATTGCGGGCGGAAGCGTATGTGGTGTTTACGATGATGAAGAAATAAATTGATGTCGTCATTGATACGGAGCCAGCAAACGTGATGGTCGTCAGCCGTGACCTAGAATTCAGATTTTCAACAGGGGAGGTTGAAGCCATTCGTGTGTTGATTGAAAAGCCGTTTCCTGCGGATGAGCCTGAGACTTGGTGGTGCGCTTACTCAATTACAGGCTCAACCATCAAGACAGAATTTCTGTCTAGCTGGCATTGATTCTGTTCAAGCCTTGACACTTGTCCTTGCCACGCTGCCTGCAGAGTTGAAGCACATAGAAGTAAAGCATGATGGCGAGTTCTGGTTTCTAGGCGAGCCTGGTCACCTCTTTTCAGAAATTTGCACAAAAATGTAGCTGCTTTTAGTCAATTCCAGACACGACTGTGTTAAGAGGATTCTGTCTGGCTTGAACCGCATTTCTTTGCGCGCATAGCGCGCTTCGGCGCCCGTTCGACGAGCCGAGCAGCGGAACGGAGTCTGGGTTAACAGCCCGTAACGCAGTGAAGGGGCGAGGCATGGATGCCGAAGCCTTTTCAGACTGCACAGGGATGTGCTGTCTGAAAAGCCCCAGACGGAATGAGCAGCGCAGGGAACCGTGCGCAGCACGGCTCGGAGCCGGGCAATGTTCTTTGGTGACTTTCTTGCGCCAAGAAAGTTACCCGCCCGCCGGGGCGGGACCCGGCAAACCTGCCGGCTACGAAGTGGCTGGAATAATTGAAAGGTCTGCGCGGCAAAGCCCCCACCCCAACCCTCCCCCTGACAGGGGAGGGAGCAAAAGCCAGCCCGTCTAGCCGTCGACGGAGTCAGTTCAGCATTACCTCGTATGCTGAAGCAAAAGCTCCCGCAAATTCGCCTCCGGCATCAAGCCACTTTTCTCCGCCACCACAACCCCATCCCTGAACAACTGCAATTGCGGCACACCCCGCACGCCATATCGCTCGGCAATATCCGGTGCCGCTTCAACATCCAGTTTCATGATCGACAAGCGACCGGCAAATTCCTGCGCCATTTTTTCCAGCAAGGGAAACAGCAAGCGGCACGGACCACACCAGGGCGCCCAGTACTCGACCAGCACCGGTTGCTGAAAGGAAGCGGTGATCACCCGTTCGACAAAATCGGCGGCGGTCACATCGGGGATGCGGCTCGGCATGGTCAGTGCTCGGCGCCGCTGCGGCGATAGCCGCTGTCGTCCGGCTCATGCTTGGGATAGGCAGCATCGATCGCCGCCCAGTTCCAGTCGAGTGGCCGCTGATCGTAGTAGCGCTCAAGCAGCGCATAGGCCGCCGGCAAATCGGCTTGCAACTCGGCCGGCGCAGTGAAGAAATGCTCGCTCAGCACCGCGAAGAATTCGGCAGGCGATTCCAGCGCGTAATCATCGACCGAGGTGTAACCGAGCAACTTTTCTTCCTGGCCGACGGTCTGCCAGGCCGCGCGCATCACCTGCTGCCATTCGCTCGGGGCGATACCGCGACCGAGCAGCGTGGGCACGCCGTTCATGTCGCCGTCGGTCAGATCCAGTTTGTGCACACATTCGTGGATCACCACGTTGTAGCCATCGGGAATGCGAGCGGCTTCGACATCGGCCCAGGACAGCAGAATCGGTCCGGCATCCCAGCTTTCGCCACTGACCTGTTCGTGACCGGTGTGGACAACGCCGGCTTCGTCGATTTCTTCCCGCGGCGCCAGAAATTCGTCCGGATAGACAATGACGGCATGAAAGCTGGCGTAGACAGCGAGGCCGATCTGCCGCACCGGCAGACAGGCCCAGATTGCGATTTCGATTTGCTGGGCAGTGCTGAGCGCAAAACCGTCGGCTGGAAGCACGGCTTTTTGCGCCAAAAACAGGGTGCTCAGCTCGCGCAGTTGCTGCTGGGCGGCATCCGGCATGGCGGTGACCAGCGGCAGATGCGCGCAGGCGTGTTGCCAGTCGGCATCGGCCAGCGCGTGCCGCTTCAATTGGTAGTGGCGCCAGGAAAACCGGCGCAGAAATTCCCGCATGCTTGTCCTTGCGCTGGCCATTGTGGGGGCCAGTCGTATGCGTTGAGCTGAAGAGCCCGTCAGCGCAGGTCTTGCGCTCTTGCTGGTTTATGATGGCTGCCCGTTATGATGCCAGCCTTGCGCGCAATTGCCGAATCCGCCATGCCAACTGCCGACCCGATCGATTCCCGGAGTTTGTACCAACGCCTTGCCGATGGCGAAGCGCTGCTGGTGCTGGCCGCCAACCGCCGGCTGGTGCTGACGCTGGCGCAGGCCTATGGCGACTGGCAGCGGCAGCGCGGCGCTCAGGTCTGGCCGACGCCTCCGATTCACACCTTTGAGCAATGGCTCGATGGCGCCGCCGAGGCGCTGATCCACGCCGGCGACTGGCCGGTCGAGGCGCTGCCGGATGCGGTGCTCGACCGCAATGAAGAACTGCCGCTCTGGCAACAACTGATTGAACAGGATGACAGCGAGCATCGGCTGCTGTCGGCCAGCGATTTGGCAGCGCAAGCGGCCGATGCCCACGCGCTGCTGTGCGAGTTCACCGCGCCGATTCCCGACTCTCTCGCTACCGAGGAATACCGGCGTCTGCTGGCGTGGCGCAGCGCGCTGCGTCAGCACTGTCGCAAACGCAGCTGGTTGAGCGCTGCCGAATGGCGGGCCGAACAAGTGCGGCGAATCTGCACCAGCGGCCGATTGCCGACCGCCATTGTGCTGGCTGGGTTTGATGATGTCCGGCCGTGGTTGCAGCAAGTGCTCGATGCCGCGCGCGAACGCGGCGTGTCGATCCTGCACTGGCAGGATCAGCAGCAGGCTGCCGGCAGCCAGACGCTGTACCGGCCGGAAGATTTGCGCCAGGAAGACGCCGTGATCGCGCGCTGGTGCCGCGAACAATTGCAGGCCAATCCGGAAGCGCGTCTGGCCGTGGTCATGCCGTCGCTGAATGCGCGCAAGACGGCATTGCTGCGCGCGCTGCGCAGCGAGCTGGAGCCGGCCAACAGCTTTCGCTTTGATGACAGTCCGAGCCCGGTACTGAACTGGTCACTGGGCGAAGCGCTGGCGGATCGGCCGCTGGTCGCGATCGCACTGCGTGCGCTGCGTTTGTTCGCCGGTCATGGCGAGTGGCCGCTCAGCGAACTCAGTCCTTTGTTGCTGTCGCCGTATCTTGGCGAAGCGTTTGAACGCGACGCCCGCGCCCGGCTCGACGCCAGCTTGCGTGAGCAAGGCATGCTTCAGTTGCGGCCCGAAACGGTGGTTCGCCTACTGCGTGAGCGTGGCTGTGCGCTGCTGGCCGAGCGCTGGAGTCTGGCGCTGGATCAGGCCCGCACGCTGCGCAGCAAAAAGCACAGCCTGCGTGACTGGAGCGAACCTTTGCGCGCGCTGCTCGAACAGGCCGGCTGGCCCGGTTCGCGGGCGCTCAATTCCACCGAATTTCAAACCCGCGAAGCGTTCTGGCAGGCGCTTGCCGCACTGGCGCGCTGCCGGGTGCCAGAAGGCGCCGTCGCACTCGGCAAGGCGGTCAGCAGTTTGCAACAGCGCTGCCGTCAGGAAGTGTTTCAACCGCAGCAACCGGGCACCGCCCGCGTGCAGGTGATTGGTCTGCTCGAAGCGGCGGCGATCAGCGCTGATGCCATCTGGGTCGGCGACGCCCGCGATGATCTGCTGCCGGCACCGATTCAACCGAATCCCTTGCTGCCGATGCGCTGGCAACGCAGCCACAATCTGCCGCGCAGCAGCCATCAGCGCGAATCGCAATTCGCCCAACAACTGATGCAGCGCTTGACGACCACCGCGCCGGTGATCGTCTGGAGCTGTCCGCAGTTCGACGGTGAACGCGAGTTACGGGGCAGCCCGTTTTTGCACGGCATGCCCGAAAGCGAAATGCCGGCAGCGCTGCTGCGCGCCGAGACTGCGTTTCATACCGTGCCGCGGCTGCCACTGGAATCCGTACTCGATGATCAGGCGCCGCCACTGCAGGCCGATGAACCGATCCGCCGCAACAGTCATTTGCTGGCGGTGCAGGCTGTGCAGCCGCAAGCCGCGTTTGTCGAATACCGTTTGCATGCCAATGCCGTGTCGCCGCTGCCGCAAGCGCGACAAACCAGCGAACGCGGCAATCTGGTGCACAAGGCGCTGGCGACCTTGTGGCAGGGTCTGCAAAGCTCCAGCGCACTGGCGCAGCTGAGCGATGCTGAACTCAACCAGCGCTGCGTCGCCGCGGCCGACGGCGCCCTGGCCGAACAAGCCCGCCTGCTGCAACAAGCCTTGCCGGTGCGCTGGCGAGAACTGGAACAACAAGCGCTGGTGACGGTGCTGCGCGAATGGCTGCAATTTGAGCGGCAGCGCCAGACCCCGTTTCAGGTCAGCCAGATCGAACAGACCGCCGCATTGACGCTGGCCGGACTGGAGTTGTCGTTACGGATCGACCGGGTCGATCTGCTCAGTGATGGTCAGGCCGTGGTGATGGATTACAAAACCGGCAGCAGCTGGCAAATGCCGCCGTGGCAAGCCGAACGCCCGCACGAGGTGCAACTGATGCTGTATGCACTCGCCACCGAGGCGCCACTCGCCGCTGTGGTCGCGGCGCGGGTGCGCGCCGGTGAACCGCACTTCAAAGGCCTGAATACCGATCTGGAAGCGCTACCACTAAAACCCGATTCGCCGCTGAAAGACACTGATCTGAACACGCTGCGCGAGCACTGGCGCAACCGCCTGACCAAGCTGGCGCAGGAGTTTGTCGACGGTCAGGCAGAAAATGTCTGCTATCACCCCGCTGCGGCTGGCACGCTGGCTGCGCCGTTTCTGCGGTTGAGCGCAGTCGATGCGGAGGCCGGCGAATGAATCCGTCGCAATCCGTAGTCGACAGCCGCGAACGCGAGCGAGCGCTCGACCCGACACAATCCTTTATCGTGCAGGCGCCCGCTGGCAGCGGCAAAACCGAACTGCTGACCAATCGCTTGCTGGTACTTCTGGCCGGTGTCGATGAGCCGGAAGAAGTGGTCGCGATCACCTTCACCCGCAAGGCGGCGGCGGAAATGCGGGTGCGCTTGCTGCACAAGCTGGAGCAGGCGCGGGCGATAGCTGCTGGCACATTGGCCGAGCCGGACTCTGCGCACGAGCGCGCCACGCTGCAGCGCGCCCGCGCAGTACTCGCGCGCGATGCCGAGCGCGACTGGCAGTTGTTGCAACAGCCCAATCGCCTGCGCATTCAAACCTTCGATTCGCTGTGCAGTTTGCTGGCGCGGCAATTGCCGTATCTGTCACGGCTGGGCGGTCAGGCAAACATCCGCGAAGATGCCGACGCGCTGTATCAACAAGCCGCGCTGCGCACGCTGATGCTGCTCGAAGAACCGGATTACCACGCCACGCTCGCGGCGTTTCTGCGTCACCTCGACAATGACGGCGGCAAGGCCCAGCGACTGTTGGTCAGCATGCTGGCCCGGCGCGAGCAATGGCAGGAGGTGGTCGGCGCGCTCAGCCATCCACAGCTCGATGACCAGCTGCATGCCGATTGGTCGGCGTTGATCGCCGCCAGCATTGCCCCGGCGCGCGAACTGTTGGATGACCGTCTGCAACGGGCGTTGATGGCGCCGGCCCAACATGCCGCGCGCCAGCTGCTGGCGGCAGAAAGCGATTCCGCGATCATCGCCCTGCATGACTGGAATGAACCCTTGCAGGCCGACGCGCGGGATTTGCCACGCTGGCAGGCACTGGCGGAATTGCTGCTGACCAAGGGTGACGATTGCAACTGGCGCAAGCCCGGCGGCATCAACGTCAAGCTCGGTTTTCCGGCAACCAAATCCGGCCCCGATCAACAGGCCAAGCAACTGTTTCTGGAACAGCTCGCACTGCTGTCCGAATACCCGTTTCAACCGCTCGCCGATTTGCGGCTGCTGTGCCAGCCGGATGACTTGCGCGATCAGTCGGCGTTTCTCTGGCATCTGGCTGGTGTCTTGCGACTGGCCGTGGCGCAGTTGTGGCTGGTGTTTGCCGAACGCAATGAAATCGATTTCAGCCAGATGGCGCAATCGGCCATTGCCGCACTCGGCGAATTTGACGAGCCGAGCGAGCTCGCTTTGGCGCTCGATTACAAAATCCGTCATCTGCTGGTCGATGAATGCCAGGACACCAGCGTCGGGCAATTTGCGCTGCTGAAAAAGCTGACCGCCGGCTGGCAACCGGACGACGGCCACACCCTGTTTCTGGTCGGCGACCCGATGCAGTCGATTTACCGGTTTCGCAAAGCCGAAGTCAGTCTGTTTCTCGATGCCCGCAAGAATGGCGTTGGCGCCGTCGCGCTGCAGGCCATCACCTTGCAGGCCAATTTCCGCGCCCAATCCGGTCTGGTCGAATGGCTCAACGCGCAGGGTCCGGCGCTGCTCGCTGCGCAGGAAGACAGCGTGCGCGGCGCGGTACCGTACAGCGCCGCGGTGGCGGTCAAACCGGCACTCGCCGATGCCGCGGTGCGCTGCCACGGTTTCAGCGCCGGCGATGCGTATGCCGCCGCGGAAGCCGAGCGCGTGGTGCAGCTGGTGCAACAGGCGCTGCCACACGGCAGCGTGGCGATTCTGGCGCGAGCGCGCAGCCATTTGATCGATATCGCGACCGCGTTGCGCGCCGCCGGCATTGCCATGGAGGCCGTGGATACCGAGCCACTTGCGCAGCAGGCGGTGGTGATCGATCTGCTGCAATTGACCCGCGCCCTGCTGCACCCGGCTGACCGATTGGCGTGGCTGTGCGTGTTGCGGGCGCCGTGGTGCGGGCTGACGCTGACTGACTTCCACGCACTCTGTGCCGGCGATGACAAAACGCCCCTGCCGAGTGTGTTGCAGATGCTGCTGCAGGCGCTGCAGCAACCGGCACCAAAGCAGCCGCGCAGTTCGATCACGCTGGCGAACCTGTCCGCCGACGGCCAGCAACGGCTGCTGCGCTGCGCGCCGGTGTTACTGACCGCACTGGCGCAGCAACAGCGGCTCAGTCTGGCGACGCGGGTCAGTCAGTGCTGGTTGCAACTCGGCGGCCCGGCCGCCTGCGTGAGTGACGACGAGTTTGCGGTCGCCCAGCAATTCTTCGAGCTGCTCGAACAGCTGGACGACAACAGCGATGACGTGCTGACCGATCTGGATCGCGAACTCGGCAAGCTATACGCAAGGCCAAGCAGCGGTGCTGCAGTCAAATTGCTGACCATGCACAAATCGAAAGGGCTGGAATTCGATACCGTGATCCTGCCGCGTTTGGCCGCGACCACCAAGAGCGACGAGACGCCGCTGCTGCGCTGGGATCTGCTGCCGATTGACGGCCGTGACCGCTTGCTGATCGGCACCATTGCCGGCGTCCGCAGCGACAGCGAAGGCGCCAATCCATTTCTCAAGCAACTGGAAAAAGAACGCGCCGAACATGAGCGCGCGCGTTTGCTTTATGTTGCGTTGACCCGTGCGAAGCAGCGCCTGCATTTGCTGGCGGCATTGCCAGCCGAGACGCCGGACAAGGGCCCGGCCAGTAGCAGTCTGCTGGCACCGTTGTGGCCCGGTTGCCGTGCCGGCTTTCTTGACAATTTTCAGCAGCTGCCGGGCAGCGATGACAGCGAGCCGACACAGCAATCGGCGCCGCTGCAACGCTTGCCTGGCGATTTTGCGCTGACGATACCGGAGCTGCCGGCGGTGATCGAGACCAGCAGCAGTCCACCGGAAGCGGGGTTGCAAGAACTGCTGGCCGGTGACACCGCGCGCGCGGTCGGCACCCTGGTGCACCGCTGGTTGCAGCAGTGGGCCGAACAAACACCACCGGAGCTGAGTGCGCTGACAACGCTGCGACCGTTGTGGCGCAAACAACTGTGCTGGTTTGGCGTGACCGACAGCGAATTGCCGGCGGCATTGGCCGAACTGGAAACCGCACTGGCCAATACCCTGAGCGATCCGGCCGGCCTTGCTTTGCTGCGCATGCGTGAAGACGCCAGCGCCGAATGGGCGCTGACTTCAGTTGAGCCGGAACAGGACAGCCGACTGCGCCAGCACATCATCGATCGCAGCTATGTCGATGCCGAGGGTGTCCGCTGGATTGTCGATTACAAGACGGCCCGTCACGACGGCGCCGATGTCGACAGCTTTTTGGCCGAACGGGTCAAGGAATATCAGCCGCAGTTGCAGCGTTATGCCGATTTGCTCCGGCGACTGGAAACGCGGCCGATACGACTGGCCTTGTATTTTCCGTTGCAACAACGCCTGTTCAGTTGGGACGCGTCGTGACCGTGCTGACTGCGCCACTGGATCGCGCGCTGGCAGTGGTGGATCTGGAAACCACCGGCGGTAGCCCGGCGTTTGATCGGGTCATCGAGATCGGCGTGCTGCTGATTGATGACGGCAAGGTCACCCAGCGTTGGCAGCGATTGGTGGATCCGGGATTTGCGCTGCCCTACGGCATCGAACAACTGACCGGCATTCGCACGGCGGATTTGCGCGGCGCCCCGGCATTCGCCGACGTCGCTGGTGAGTTGTTTGCACTGCTGCAGGACCGTGTTTTTGTCGCGCACAACGCCCGCTTTGACTACGGTTTTCTGAAGGCCGAGTTTGCCCGGCTCGGGATGCGGTTTGATCCGGACCGTTTATGCACGGTGCGCTGGTCCCGGCAACTGTATCCGGGCGTCCGCGGTCATGGTCTGGATGCAGTCTGTGCCCGTTTTGGCATTGGCAATGTGGCGCGACACCGCGCGCTCGGTGACGCCGAAGCCACTTGGCAATTTCTGGCGCTGACCTGTGCGCAGATTGACCCGGCGCTGCGCCACGCGGCGTTGGTCAATCAACTGAAGAAACCGTCGATCCCGCCAGCGCTGACGCCGGAGCGCATTGCCGAGATTCCGGAAGCACCTGGCATCTATCGCTTCTTTGGTCCGGATGATGGTCTGCTGTATATCGGCAAGAGCAACAATTTGCGCGCGCGGGTGATGCAGCATTTTGGCGCCGATCCGATTCTCTCGCGCAACCAACGCTTGCATGAGCTGATACGGAATATTTCGTTTGAGCGAACGGCCGGCGAGCTTGGCGCGCTGCTGCGGGAAAATGCCGCGATCAAGACCGAATCGCCGCTGTTCAACC
Source organism: Permianibacter fluminis (assembly GCF_013179735.1). NCBI lineage: Bacteria > Pseudomonadati > Pseudomonadota > Gammaproteobacteria > Pseudomonadales > Pseudomonadaceae > Permianibacter > Permianibacter fluminis. The sequence goes on from NZ_JABMEG010000001.1 coordinate 422,776, forward strand.
GGCGCCAGCGACGAGTCCGTGAGTTGGTTGCCGTCGAAACCTACACCAACGAATATGGCTATCTGTGTACCCGCTTTGCGACCGGCGAGATCACCAGCACCACTGCTGCCAACGGCGTCGGCTTTGCCTTGTTCAGGACTCGCAGCCAGGCGCGGGAGAAATTATTTGCGCTGGCAAAGGAACACAAGCTGTGCAAGAAACTGCTCGGTCTGGAAGCCGGCAAAGGCGCCTGCTTTGATGTGCAGCTGAAGCGCTGCAACGGTGCCTGCACTGGTCAGGAAGCCAGCGCGTTGTACAACCTGCGCTTGCAACTGGCGTTGAAGCCGGTGCAAACCCGCAGCTGGCCTTACCGCTCCGCGATTGCAATCGTTGAAACCGACGGCGACCGGGAAGACTGGCACGTTATTGATCACTGGTGCTATCTCGGCACCGCCCGCAGCGAAGCCGATGTCGATGAGTTGCTCGCTGGCCGGCGAGTGTTTGATCTGGATACTTACCGGATTCTGCAGCGCTGGCTACGCCGCTACCCTGAAAGGCTCTTTCTGGTTGCCACGCCACGCCGGGCTCAGGACAGCTGATTGCAGGTGCTACGTGCCGTAACGCGCTCAGTAAATCGACACCGTCGCTTACAGTGTCCTTTTTTATTTGTTCGTTTTTTCACCCGATGTCAGCCGCCGGGAAACTATTCCTAGCTCAACACAGTGTGGTTCGTTGGCGGTGACTGTCATGCACCCGTTGGCACGCCAACGAAAGGCCAAAAATCGACCAACTCCCGCATCGTCTCGCCGTTCTTCAGCGTCATCACCATTTCTGCTCGCCCAATGATCACTGTGAGCATTTGCTTACAGTGATCAAAGAAAAGCACCTTTGCCTAGCCTCAGGCGTCTCATTAGAATGTCGCCGCTCATTCCGGAGCATACGTTTGAAACAGGGAAGCATAATGAAAAAATTTGCCGTGATAGCGCTGGCTATGGGCCTTTCTCCACTGGTAGCAGCAGAACAATACGTTCAGGTCCAGATTGGTCAGGCATCAACGGATAGCGTTGCAGATTTTTGCGATTACCTCGATGCGGTCACATCTGGTACACCTGGTGTTTCCACGAAATGCGATGATAAAGACACCACCTATCGCATTTCGTATGGCTATATGATCGATGACATGTTCGCGGTCGAAGGTGGCTATCAGGATCTGGGCACTGCCGAAGCCAAGGCATCCGCCGGGCCCGATTCGGTTCGTTTCATGACGGACACCAAGGGTTATGATGTAACTGGCGTTGCCCGCTGGAAGTTGAACGACGAATTTACTTTGGTCGGTCGTCTCGGCGTGATGTACTGGGAACAAGATTTTGATTACAAGTCGAACAGTACGTCACTTTACAGCGACGATGACAGCGGCACATCATTCCTTTACGGCATTGGTGCTGAATACATGATGCTATCGTTCAGCTACGAAATCATCGACCAGGTCGGTGACAATAAATTGGAAGGCTTCGACATCGGCGATGACGTAGGTCGCTTCAGCTTGGGTGCGAAGTTCACCTTCTAAGCCGAGTTGTTGTAAAAGAAAGGGGCCGCTGGCCCCTTTCTTTTATCCGAGTTTCAGATGATCGGTTTTCGGCGGTGGCGGTGGCGCTTTCTTTTCGCTGGTGTCGAGCACGGCGCCAACTTCAGCAATGGTGATGCCAGAAATATCGCCGATCTTGACCGGCTCGACTGCGCGCTGTGCGCCCAGCGTGGCGCCGACTTCGGCAACCGAGAGATCCGACAGATCCGGTTCCGGTAGCGGGATCAGCTCGCGCGGTGTGCCGATGTCGGCACCGACTTCCGCCAGCGTGATCGACGAAATATCACCGACCGGCACCGGCACGACATCCTGATGTTCGGCCATGTCGGCACCGACTGGCGCCAGCGACAGGGCGCTCAGATCAATTGGCGGCGGCACCGGCGGCGCCGGACGCAAACCCAGCAGATCGGTTCCGACCGGTGCCAGTGACCAACTGTCGCTGGCTTTGCGCGCCACACTCGGGCCGCCTTCCTGTTGCTTGAAACGGGCCAGCGCACCGGCTTCCTTCAGCGCGGCGATGTAACGCAGCGCGGCCGGGTAATCGAGATCTTTTTTGATGGTGACCGGTTGCCCGCTGAACAGGCGTTCAATGGCTTCCGGTTTGGCCTTGAACAGGTTGGCGACATTGGCCTTGACCTCGGCCAGATCGCGACCCGGCACAATCCGGCCGTCAAACACCACTTCGAAGAAGCCTTCCATCGCTGCCCTACCTCGCTGCTGTCGGCGCTGGCACTGTTGGCTGTCTTATTGCCCGGCGCTCGATTACGCTTGGATTGTAGCGCGGTATGCCGCACAAAACATGCCGGAGATTCAGCCATGCGGGAAACCGGGCAATGAACAGCGAATTGACCATCAGCCTGCCGGGCTGGGTTCGCGACGAGGTCGATTTTGGCCAGCGCTATCCGGATGATCCGTCCCGCATGGCGCTGGCCGTGCAGCTGGCTCGCCGCAATGTGGAACAGGACAGCGGTGGCCCGTTCGGCGCGGCCATCTTTGATCAGCATAGCGGTGAGCTGCTCAGCGTTGGGGTCAACCGGGTGGTGCCGCTGCACAACTGCACACTGCATGCCGAAATGCTGGCGTTCATGTTTGCCCAGCAGCGGGTCGGCAGCCACAGCCTGAATCAGCCGGGGCAACCATCGCGAACGCTTTACACCTCGTGCTCGCCCTGCGCGATGTGTCTAGGCGCCAGCCTGTGGAGCGGCGTCCGCCGCATTGTCATCGCCGCTCGGCGCGAAGATGCGCAGGCGATTGGCTTTGAAGAAGGCCCGGTGTTTCCGGCATCAGAACAGTATCTGCGCGAACGCGGCATGGTGATTGATCACGATGTTCTGCGCGACGAAGGCCGCGCCGTGCTGCAACGTTATGCCGAGCTGGATCGGCTGCGCTACAACGGCTGAACGCAATCATGGCGGCGACGCCACGCAGCGTTCGCTTTAGCCGCGGCAGTTACTCAGCTAATGCGCCGGTACATCAAATCCCAGACACCATGACCGAGCCGATGACCGCGGGCTTCGAACTTGGTCAGTGGCCGTGAAGTCGGCCGTGGCACGTAATCACCGGTGGCGGATTCGTTCTGATAACCCTCGGCGACATTCATCACATCACGCATGTGCTCGGCGTAATTTTCCCAGTCGGTGGCCATGTGAAAGATGCCGCCGATTTTCAGTTTCCGGCGCATCAACTGGGCAAATTCCGTCTGGACAATGCGGCGCTTGTGGTGGCGCGCTTTCGGCCACGGATCGGGAAAGAACAATTGCACCCGCTTGAACACACCATCGGCCAAACAGCGGTTCAGCACCTCGATGGCGTCTTCTTCATACACCCGCAGATTGGTCACTTTTGCCGTTTGCGCCGCGGTCAGGCAGGCGCCAACGCCGGGACGATGCACTTCGATGCCGAGGAAATTGATTTCGGGATGGGCGCTGGCCTGTTGCACCAATGATTGGCCCATGCCAAAACCGATTTCCAACCAGGTGGGATGGTCATTGCCAAACCAGTCGGACAGGGCGATGGGGCCGTCGGCAACGTGGCGCCCCCATTGCGGCAGCAGCATGTCGATTGCGGCTTTCTGCCGATCGGTGAACCGACCTTCACGGCGAACAAAGCTACGGATGTGGCGCAGCGGGCGGCGATCTTCGGTGCGGGCGATATCGGAATTATCGGTGGGTGCCATGATGTCATTGCGGTCCGTTCACCCTTAGCCTGTCGAAGGGTGAACTGAAAAGTCGAGAGCCCGTTCATGCTTCGACAAGCTCAGCACGAACGGTGTCGGGTTAGGCTAAAGCTCGATCAGAAAATCGTGCCGTCAATTGGCGATGACGCACTCGCATACAACTTGCGCGGCATCCGGCCGGCACGAAAGGCTTCGCGGCCCGCTTCGATCGCTTTGCGCATCGCACTCGCCATCAGCACCGGATCTTTCGCCGCGGCGATCGCAGTGTTCATCAGCACGCCGTCGCAGCCGAGTTCCATCGCGATGGCGGCATCGCTGGCAGTGCCGACGCCGGCGTCGACCAGAATCGGCACCTTGGCATTATCGAGAATCAGTTTGATGTTGTAGGGGTTGCGGATGCCGAGCCCGGAGCCGATTGGCGCGGCCAATGGCATCACAGCGATGCAACCGAGATCTTCGAGTTTTTTCGCGGTGATCGGATCATCGCTGGTATAGGCCATGACCTTGAAACCGTCCTTGACCAGTTTAGCAGCCGCTTTCAGTGTTTCCGGAATATCCGGATACAGGGTTTTCTGATCGCCGAGCACTTCCAGTTTGACCAGATCGTGACCATCCAATAATTCGCGCGCCAACCGGCAGGTGCGCACGGCATCGTCAGCGGTGTAGCAACCGGCAGTGTTCGGCAAAATGGTGTATCGCGACGGCGGAATGACATCGAGCAGGTTCGGCTCGTTCGGGTTCTGGCCAATGTTGGTGCGGCGGATGGCAACGGTGACGATTTCAGCGCCGCTCGCTTCGATGGCGGCGCGCGTCTCGGCCAGATCCTTGTACTTGCCGGTGCCGACCAGCAGGCGCGAGTGATAGGTTTTGCCTGCCAGTACAAACGAATCGGTCGTGCTCATCTGCGTTGCTGCTCCAGTGCAGGGTGACTGTGGCCAGTCACCGGAATTCGATGGGGAAACGGCTAATCGCCGGTACCGACTCAACCACCGCCGATGGCATGGACAATCTCGATACGATCACCCGGCTGCAGGCGCTGCTCGCCATGGCGCGATCGCGGCAGGATGTCGCCGTTCAGCTCGACCGCCACCCGCTTGCCGGCCAGTTGTTCACGGCTCAGCAAATCGGCGACGGTCAGGTCGGCTTCCAGCTCATGGGTTTGGCCATTCAGGACGATTTGCATGGGACGGACGGGACAGCCAGCTGGCGTAGCGGTTCGGGGGCCTGGCATGATACCAGCGTCGGCAGTGCGGTCGAAGCGCGGGCGATGTCGGGATCTTTTACAGCTACCACCCGGGCGAACACCGACCGGGCCGCGCAAACCGCTGATCTCTCGGCGTTTGCCGATCATGGCACGGCACATGCTTTTACAGGTCAGCCATAGATATAAACGCTCCCGAGCGTGACACCGACGTACGCGCAGCAAGCGCGATGACAGCCCCGCTCCGCAGTGGGGCACCCTGTAGGGAAACAAAGGCGTATTCGCATGAGCGACCAGATCAAGCCTGTAGCGGGCACTCAAGACGCTGCCACCCCAGCCGAACTGAACGGAGCCGAGCCGGCCCCGACCAATACCCGCCGTAACCTGCTGCTGGGCGCCCTGGCGACCCCGGTGTTGATGGCAGTGGCCTCCAAGCCGGTGCTGGCCGGTCAGCTGTGCGCGCCATCGGGCTTTGCCTCAGGCAATACCTCGGCGGTGGACAACCCTTCCGCCTGCAACGGTCTGTCGCCGGGCTACTGGAAAACCCATTCCAACTGGCCGTCGCCGTACACCCCCAACCAGAAATTCCACAGCGTGTTTGCCGGCAACTACTTCGGCACCAAAACCATGCTGCAAGTGCTGAGCACCGGCGGTGGCGGCCTGCAGATGCTGGGCCGGCATTGCGTTGGCAGCTTGCTGAACGCGGCGCTCGGTCCGCTCGGTTATGTGATGACCGAAGAAGAAGTCAAAGCCATCTGGGCGCAATGCGTCGCGACGGCACCAAGCTCGGTCTATGTCACCGGCACCGGCGTCACCATGACGCTGGCCGATCTCGACGAGTTCTTCAACGCCACGTACCATCAGAACATGCTGGCCTATTACAACTAAGGCAGAGTGATTCTGACCACGTATCTGGTCACCCCCGGTTTGAAAACAGCAGCGCTCCACGGAGCGCTGCTTGTTTTTCATCCTGGCTCCGGCGCCACCGTCGCCCTGACCGACAACCTGTTGGCCGCGTTCACGGCGCTGATGCGCCGTAGCGCCACACGTGCGGAATTGCTGTCCGTTCTGGCTGGCGAATTGCCGGCCGAACAGGCCGATGCCCTGCTCGATGATTGCCTGCGCCTGCTGCGCCAGCAGCAGCTCATCTGCCGGCTCGATGCGCCAGTTGATGGTGCCACTACCGTCAGCGCAAACCGCGCGGCCATTCCCCCGACCACACCGGCGGCGCCATGAAACTGGCCGAGCTTCCCTATGGCCAATTTCGCCGACGGCTGGCCGGTGCCGGCATCACGCTGGCGCTGGCACCGTATCGCGCCCATATCCGCACCTCGCTGCGCCGCGCCGCCGACGGCATTTACGCGCTGTACGGCGAGTACTCCGTGATCGAAAACGAAGCCTGTCCGGATTTCCGGGTGGCGGTGACCGCGCCATTCTTGCGACGCTGGTGGCGGCCGCAGGTACAGTTTCTGTTCGACGGGTTCGCGCCGTTCAAGCCGCTGCCAGCGGATCAGGCTCATGCGATGTTCGAATGGGGTCTGAACTGGTGTGTCGGCAATCTCGACCACACCCGGGTAATTCTGCACGCCGCAGTGCTGGAGCGGGCCGGCCGGGCGCTGATCCTGCCCGGCGAACCGGGCGCCGGCAAAAGCACGCTGACGGCCGCACTGTGCCAGCAAGGCTTTCGCCTGCTGTCCGATGAGCTCTGTTTGATCGACCCGGCGACGCTGGCCATCACCCCGGTGCCGCGCCCGGTCAGCCTGAAAAACGCCTCGATTCCGTTGATTCAGGTGCGCTACCCGAATGCGCAGTTCAGCCAGGCCGCCCGCGACACCCTGAAAGGCACCGTCGCCCATATGCAGCCACCGTCGGATGCCGTTTTGCGCGGTGAGCAAGCGGCCCTGCCCGGCTTCATCGTGTTTCCGCGCTACGTCGCCGGCAGCGCCACCGACTGGCAAACCGTGCCGCGCCATGTCGCGGTGCTGCGCTGTGTCGAACAGAGTTTCAATTACAGTCTGCACGGCGAAACCGGCTTCCACACGCTGGTGGAGTTGGCCCGCGCCAGCCATTGCCACAGCCTGCACTACAGCCAGCTCGATGATGCCATTCCGCTGTTGCAGCAGACGCTGGACCACTGGACCGTACCACCGGCAGCGGCTGCCGAATCTGGCGAGCCAACCGCATGAGCGCGCTGCCACTGGTCGATGCCCTGCTGAACCCGGCCGTTTGCGCCGAGTGGTCGCTGGCGCACTGGGATGCTGCACTCCGGCAAGCCCGCAGTAGTCGCTTACTGCCGTCGCTCGCCCTGAAAATTCCTGAAAAGCTATTGCCCGACCATGCGCCGGTCCAGCGCGCTGTTGCAACCGCCAAAGTCAGTGCGGCAGCCACCGCCAACCGGATGCGCTGGGAAATTGATCAGCTGGTGCCGGCCCTGAACCGGGTCGGGGTCAAACCGCTGCTGCTGAAAGGCGCGGCCTACCTGGCCCATGGCCTGCCTGCCAGCCGCGGCCGGCTGTTTTCCGATATCGACCTGCTGGTGCCCCGCGAACGGTTGGCTGCCGTCGAAGACAGCCTGCGCTACGCCGGTTATGTCGGCACCCATCTCGATGCCTACGACCAGCGCTACTACCGCCAGTGGATGCACGAGCTGCCGCCGCTGCAGCACATGCAGCGGCTGATCACGCTCGATGTGCACCACAACATCCTGCCGCTGACCGCGCGCGCCAAACCCTCGGCCGAACAGCTGTTTGCCCATGCCGTGCCGGTCGCCGGCACACCGTTCTGGGCGCTGTCCCCGGTCGACATGGTGCTGCACAGCATCTGCCACTTGTTCTACGACGGCGAGTGGGATCATGCGCTGCGCGATCTCTGGGACATCCACCAACTGCTGAACCACTTCGGCGCCGATCCGGAGTTCTGGGCCGCGCTGCCCGGGCGAGCCATCACTCTCGATTTGCAACGGCCGCTGGCCTACGCATTGGAAGTGCTGAGCGAGCTCTTCGACACCGCCATTCCGGCCAGCACCCGCCGCGCCAGCGCCGCAGCGCTACCGGCCAGCGGCGCCGGATTCATGCGGGTGCTGTTTCTGGCGGCGCTGCGACCGGACAATCCAAGCTGCCATCGTCGGCGCGATGATCTGGCCCGGTTTGCGCTCTATGTCCGTGGCCATTACCTGCGGATGCCACCGCATCTGTTGCTGCCGCATCTGCTCCGCAAGGCGCTGCGCCGCGACGATGACCACGCCGACAGCGATACCGACGATCGGAAACAACGCTGAGCGGCGTCGTCGCTCGAGTTCAGAACAGCTCCCGCCGGGTTTGGTGGCGCAGAGTGGCCCCCGGATTCCGCTGCGCTGCATCCGGGCTACAACCGAACTACATTCGGGTTATCTCGGCGATCAGCAGGCGACATGCGAACGGCGACCGCGCCTCATCAGGCAGCGCGACTCGCCGGTCGCCACCGCCTTGTCGGCACCACAGCGGGCGATGCTCCGGCGATTTTGCCCGCCGTCTGAGCGTATGCCGCTACAATCCCGTTCATCCCTGACGCCATCGGCGTCGGCCGGCGCTGTCTGTTGCGACAGTCGCTGCGCCTGAAAATCAGGACCGTTCCGCAATGGTGGAAGTGCTTGCCAACCCGTCCCAGTCGAACCCTAGCGGCCAGTTTTTCGGCTGGCGCGAATGGGCCGCGCTGCCGCAACTGCGCATCAAGCGGCTGCGGGTCAAGATCGACACCGGTGCGCGCACCTCGGCGCTGCACGCGTTTGAAGTGCTGCCATTCGAACGCAACGGCCAACCCTGGGTGCGTTTTGGTTTGCACCTGTCGCGCAAGCACGGCGAATTGGCGCACTGGTGCGAAGCGCCGATGCTGGATCGGCGCGTGGTCACCGACTCCGGCGGCCACGCCGAAGAGCGCTATGTGATCGCCAGCACCATCGTTTTTGGCAACGCGCACTGGCCGCTGGCAATCACGCTGACCAATCGCGACACCATGCGTTATCGCATGCTGGTCGGCCGCTCCGGCTTGCCACTCGATGCGCAAGTGCTGCCGCATCACGCCTGGCTGCAAGGCCAACCCAGTTACGACAAGCAGGCGTTTCGTACCGGTGGCAGCACCGGTGTTAACACCGATCGCAACGCCGTTGGCAACACCGAACCCGGCGCCACAACTGCCAGCCACAAAACCGACAGCACACGGGCAAGCAACACGCTGGCAACAGCCGAGCGCGCCGCGACCCGCAACGCCGACAAAAACGCCTGACCGGACCCCGAGATCACCATGAGAATTTGCGTACTGTCGCGAAATCCCCGCCTGTATTCGACCTACCGACTGGTCGAAGCGGCGGACAAACGCGGCCACGAAATCGAAGTGCTGGATACGCTTCGCTGCACGATGAACGTGGTCACCCACAAACCGACCATCCGCTACGGCGGCGAAGAGCTGAGCCGCTATGATGCGGTGATTCCACGCATCGGCGCCTCGATCACCTTTTACGGCATGGCGGTGCTGCGCCAGTTTGAAATGATGGGCGTGTTCACCATGAACGAATCGGCCGCCATCGGCCGCGCCCGCGACAAATTGCGTTGCCTGCAAATGCTGGCGCGCGACGGCATCGGTTTGCCGATCACCGGTTTTGCCCACGCCCCCGACGATATTCCGGACGTGGTGAAAATGGTCGGCGGGCCGCCGCTGGTGATCAAACTGCTCGAAGGTACTCAGGGCATCGGCGTCGTGCTCGCCGAGACCCAAACCGCCGCCGAAAGCATGCTCGAGGCATTCTTGAGTCTCGATCAAAACATCATGGTGCAGGAATACATTCACGAAGCCGGGGGCGCCGATATCCGCTGCTTTGTCATCGACGGCGAAGTGGTCGCCGCGATGAAACGGCAAGCCAAGGAAGGCGAGTTCCGCGCCAACCTGCACCGCGGCGGTCAAGCCACCGCCATCGACATTACCGACGAAGAACGCCACACCGCCATCGCCGCCGCCAAAGCGCTCGGCCTGCACGTCGCCGGCGTCGACATGATGCGCTCCTCGCGCGGCCCATTGGTGCTGGAAGTGAACGCCTCACCGGGGCTGGAAGGGATTGAACATGCCTCCGGCGTTGATATCGCCAGCAAGATGATTGCGTTTCTGGAGCGGCATATGGGGACGGATGCGGCGCGGAAGCGGAGCGAGGGTTAAACATGTGGCACAGCAGCTCAGCACTACGCATTGTTCTCTGTTGTACCGTCGCGGCGCGCTGCATCGTAGGTAACGCAACGGAAGTTTGCGAGTCTTCAGTGGGGGCATTTGTTAATGCCTTTGCGAACAGTGCATCGGTGCAAGCGGCTGCAATTCCTGAAAGTGTTGAATTTGGTCGATTAAATGAAGACGAGACTGGTTCTGGTTTTACATTGGATGTCAAAGTCTGGCCGAAAGACGAAATAAAGCTCTTTGAGTCAGGCTGGTTTCCGACGAAAGATGAGCGTGAACGGCTTGGGCTGACATTCGAGACCGTTCAGGAAAATGACGATGTTATTGTTGTTAAGCTTGAGAAATCCGACACTGACTATCTGATTCGTTATTTATTCCAAAGGAAACGCTCCTGTTACGTACTGACTGGAATTAACAATGAATCGCTGTAATTTACTTATGGATACGGTCCTGTCTCAGAAGCTTTCTGGGCTCGCAGAAATCTTGCGCATCGATTGGACTCATTAACCGAAGGGCATTGTTCAGATTTGCCATCCTAGCTCGGTTTGTTAGGATGCTTGGTGGCGTGCTTGCAAGCATCAAGAATTAGCGCTCGCCTCAGGCTTCGCTCGGTGTTACCTGTACCGAGCGGCAATCACCCCCTCCCAGCCTCCCCCTTGGCAGGGGGAGGAGCCGTACAGTTCCCTCCCCTGCGAGGGGGAGGGGGAGGGCTAGGGTGGGAGCATTGTCGCGTTGCTCGTCCCTCGAGAACCGATTCCCCGCAGTTGAATGAAATGATTTGAGTTCACAAATGTCATCCACCGCCGTCCTCACCTGGTTCGATCACAGCGGTCGCAAATCGCTGCCGTGGCAGCAGGATCGCAATCCGTACCGGGTCTGGATCTCCGAGATCATGTTGCAGCAGACCCAGGTCGCAACAGTGATCGGTTATTACGAAACCTTCATGCAGCGTTTCCCCGATGTGCAGTCACTCGCCGCGGCGCCGCTCGATGATGTGCTCGCGCTCTGGGCCGGGCTCGGTTACTACTCGCGCGCGCGCAATCTGCATGCGGCGGCGAAATATGTGGTCGAGCATTTTGGCGGTGTGTTTCCGAAAACGGTGGAAGACATGTGCGAGCTGCCCGGCATAGGCCGCTCGACCGCCGGTGCGGTGCTGAGCCTCGGCAGCAATATCCGGGCGCCGATTCTCGACGGCAATGTCAAACGGGTGCTGTGCCGCGTGGCCGGCATTCGGTTGTATGACGATCTGCGTCGCAACGAACAAAAGTTGTGGCTACTGGCTGACGAACTAACACCGACAAAGCGAGTCGCCGATTACAACCAGGCGATGATGGATATCGGCGCCACGGTCTGCACGCGCGGCACGCCGAATTGCGGCGTCTGTCCGTTCAGCCAGTCTTGTGTGGCCGAGGCCGAACAGAATTTCAGCGTCTACCCGGGCAGCAAACCCAGCAAAGTCCTGCCGGAAAAATCGACCCGGATGCTGGTGCTGCTGAACGCGCGCCATGAAGTGCTGTTGCAGCAGCGACCGCCGAGCGGGATCTGGGGCGGGCTCTGGGTGTTGCCGGAAGTGCCGGAGTTGTTGTCACCGGGCGAGTTCGCCGAACAGTTCGGCCAGGCCACCGATCTGCGTGCGCTTGAGCCGCTGCGACACACCTTCAGCCACTTTCACCTCGATATCCATACATACGCGGGGGTGATGCAGGGCGCGAGCTCCCGTATCATGGACGCCCCTTGGCGCTGGCAGCCGATGGTCGAGCTGAAAGCGGTGGGCTTGCCGGCCCCGATCCAGAAACTGCTGAAACAAATTGCCGCCGGGGCCTGATTGTTTGCTCCCCCTCATCGCCCTTGCCAAGGAGGGGAGCAACAACTCCACGTTCGCGCTTTTGGCACGCACACTTGAGGTAACCCCATGTCCCGTACCGTTCACTGCGCCAAACTCGGCAAAGAGGCCGCCGCTCTGGCTCTGCCGCCGTATCCGGGCGCGCTCGGCAAACGCATTTATGAAAGCATCTCGGCCGAGGCCTGGGAGCAGTGGAAAGCCCACCAGACCATGCTGATCAACGAAAAGCGCCTGTCGATGCTGGACCCGGCCGCACGCAAGTATCTGGAAGGCGAGATGGAGAAGTTCCTGTTTGGCGGCGATTACGAGAAGCCGGAAGGCTACGTGCCGCCGAGCGCCTGAGCGGCCAACTGACCGCCAGCCGACGGGCGCCGGCAGCAGCTGGCGATAGTTTGAGCAATCGCCCGGGACGACCGGCAGCTGCCTTGACTTTGCCGGGCCGGGTCGGCAATATGCGCGCCCTTGGCCCGGTAGCTCAGTCGGTAGAGCAGCGGATTGAAAATCCGCGTGTCGGCAGTTCGATTCTGCCCTGGGCCACCAAGAATCAAACAAAACGGCTTGTCTTCGGACAGGCCGTTTTGCTTTCTGGCCCATACGGGCTGACGCTTTCCGGTTTTGCTGAGAGCGATTTTCCCGCCTGCCCCTCTGTCGCCAGCTATCTCGGACGCCAGCGCCAGCGATCGCCCGTGAGTTTCGACAGGCCGTTTGCTAAGCTCCGCCTCGCTATGTCGCCGCTGCACTTGTCCGGTTGTCTTGATGCCTGCTTCTTTACCGCGTTACCTCCGTTGCCCACGCTCCCGTCTGGTTCTGCTCGCGCTGGTGCTGGCCTTTACCAGCGCCTGGCTGGGTCACCGTGATCTGACGCCTGCCGCGTTCCTGCGGCCGGAAAATGACCGCGGCCCGGTTCACGACGAGCACGCGCTCCCATTCAGCAGTCGCTTTGTTTCGCACGCAACCGACATGTTCGTCCATGCCGCCTCGGTGACTGCTACGGCCGACAACGGCCTGTTCGCGGTCTGGTTTGGCGGCAGCCGGGAGGGCGCTGAAGACGTGCGGATTTTCGGCAGCCATTTCGATCGGCACAGCGGGCAATGGTCCGCCGAGCAAGTGGTGATTGATCGCGCCCAGACCGAGCAGGCGCTCGGCAAGCGCATCCGCAAGCGTGGCAATCCGGTGGTGGGTATGGCGCCGGATGGCAAGCTCTGGTTGTTTTATGTGTCGGTGTCGCTGGGCGGTTGGGCGACGTCGAACATCAATCTGATGACCTCGACCGATAACGGCCACAGCTGGACAGCGTCACGCCGGCTGATCACCTCACCGTTTTTCAATTTGTCGACGCTGGTGCGCGGCCGGCCGATCTTTCACGCCGATGGCAGCATCGGTTTGCCGGTCTACCACGAAGCGGCCGGCAAATTTCCGGAATACCTGCGGCTCGACCGTCAGGGCCATATTCTCGACAAGGTTCGACTCGATTACGGCCGCGACACGCTGCAGCCGTTCCCGGTTGTACTTGACGACAGCAAGGCGATTTTTCTGCTGCGCGATGGCACCGATTCGTCGAATCGCCTGCACATCAGCCACACCGCTGATACCGGCATTGCCTGGTCGACCCCGCAGGTGACCACAATGACCAATCCCAATTCTGCGATCACCGCCGTGCGCTACAGCGACAGCGAAATTCTGGTCGTGCTCAACGATCTGGAATCCGAGCGTTACCGGCTCAGCGCCTACCTGACCGATCACGATTTCAGCCAGTGGCAGCGTATTGCCGTGCTCGACGAAGCGCCGGTTGGTGCCGGCAAACCGGTGCCGTTCGCGCAATTCAAGCCGGCCTTGGCAGAACAATTCAGCGCAACAGCGGGTGCCGATCACCGTGATTTGCTGGCCGCGTATCTGGCCGGCTGGAGCGATGATGATCGGCGTGGCTGCAAACGCAACGCCTGCGAATTTCACTATGACTATCCGTACTTAATCCAGACCGATGCCGATCAGTTCGAGCTGGTCTATTCCTGGAACAAAAGCCTGATCAAACATCTGTCGCTGTCGCGGCGATGGATTGAACAGCAGCGCGCTCAACAGCAACGCCCATCGGTGGCAGCCGAGGTGCAGCCATGATGCTTGAGCTATACAGCGCACTGACGCTTGCCTGTTTGCTGTTGTTGCCATTGCCACTGCGCCGCTTGCGCCGGCCTTATCGCCTGTTGATTGCACTGCTGCTGCTGGCGCTGACCCAGCTGCCGATTGAAGGTGTTGCGTTGGCCGGCCACTGGCGGGCCACGATTGGCGAGCCGGCCATCACCACTGCCTTGTTGTTGCTGATGATGGCCTGGCACAAATTGCACGGTCATCGGCCGACCATGCCGACCGGCCTGCGCCATTACCTGCCAATCATCGGTGTGCTGGCGCTGGTGTTTTATCCGCTGACCATGGGCGCTTCGCCGCTGGATCCGTACCGGCTCGGCTATCAACCACATGGGTTGCTGATGCTGACGCTGCTGGCGGCGTTGTGGTGTTGGTATCAGCGTGAGTTTGTGCCTGCCTTGTTGCTGGCTGCTGCTACCACGGCGTTCGCGTTTGATCTGCTGAGCTCAACCAATTACTGGGACTATCTGCTCGACCCGATGCTGGGCGTGTTCGGCCTGCTGGTGTGGCTGCGCCAGGGGCTGCGGAAATGGCGTCGCTATCGGCATCGACGTCAGACCGCTAACGCTTAGCGGATTTGCCGAGATGAAATGAAAAGGGCGATGCCGGAACCGGCATCGCCCTTTTGCTTTCCTTGCGGCTTGCAGGCAAACCGCATCGGCCACGTGCTGTTGTTCTTGAGGTTGCCTTGCCGCGTTTGCCCTGCCGCGACTGCATTCCCGTGACTGCGTCGCTGCTTATGACTGCAGTGGCGCAATGACAGATTCTCGTGATTACTGCGCTGTTTGTGCCGGTTCCGCCTGTGCCGGAACCGGCTCGGCTGTTGCAGCGGATTGGTCGAGCGTACCCTGCTTCTGCGATTTGCGGTTCTGGTAGAACTGGTAACGCGCGGTTTCGTATTCGGCCTTGGTGAATTCACTCAACCAGGCAAACACGTCAGGGTGTTCTTTTGCGACATCGCGCTTCGGATCATCCGAGTGCAGCGCATGCAGCGTGGCATTGCTGCCATCCCATTTCATTCGCACCAGATAGTCCTTGCTCAAGCCACCCAAGGTCGGCTGGTAACCCTCGGTCAGCAACAAAAAGATGGCCTGCTGCTCCGGCTTGCGCATCTGGAAATCCTGTCCCAGCGTCGTGTTCAGGTACGGCTCACCGAGCAAGCCGGCCACGGTCGGGAACATGTCAACCAGGCTCATGGGCTCGTCGATGACGCGCGGCTGCAAATAGCCCGGCGCGTAAATGATGCCCGGCACATGGTGACCATCAAGATTCAGATCTTCGACAAATTTCGGCATGTGCGGAATGGTGGTGATGCGGTTGTTGTGATCGCCGTACATCACGAAGATGGTGTTGTCGAGATAACCACCGGCTTTCGCCATTTCAAAGAAGCGGCCAACGCTGTAATCCCAGAACCGCACCGCATTGAACTGGGCATTGCTCTCGAAGCCCCACTTGGCCAGCTCGTCATCCGGGGTATCGAGAACCTTGAAGCTTTCCCGGTCTTCGGGAATGGTAAATGGCTTGTGATTGCCGGCGCTCTGGATGATGGCAAAGAACGGCTGATCGGCGGGCTGTGAACGGAACAGCTTGTCAGCATTCTTGAACAGATCCAGATCGGAAATGCCCCAGACATTGACCAGCGGATCTTTCCAGGCATCTTCCTGCAGCATGGTCACGCCATCAACGCTGTTGACAATCAACGCGCTCATGTTGGCCCAACCGGCATTGCCACCGATCAGATAAAACTTTTTGTGATCCTTGAAATTGTTGACTACGACCCGCTGATCCGGCGTGCGCGGATTGCGCGTGGCTGAATCTTTTTTCGAGACATCCGGAATACCGGTGATGCTGGCCCAGACCGTTTTCGCGGTACCGGTTACGGGGACATAGAAATGCTGGAACATCCAGCCTTCGTGTGCGATGCGATCCAGATTCGGGGTCGGGTTCAGCGGATTGCCCCAGGCACCCAAGCGGCTGGCGCCGAGTGATTCCATCATGATGAACACAACGTTCGGCTTGCGGGTGTAGTTCAGCCGATGCGGCTGCGGCGGAATCATCCGATCATAATTCGGTGCGTCCGGGGTCGGTTGATCAACGCCCAGATGCGCGATCATGGTCGGGTAGTGCTTTTTCACTTCCGCCAGATCGTAATCATCCTGAGTCTGTTCCGAGGTGTCGTACAGATACAGCACCGGATTGATCCCGAGCGCCGTCACCGCGCGATCACCGGAGAACGCCGCATCGGCCCAGCGCAACGGCACCGGGTTTTCGTAGTTGATGTTGCTGGCGCGGCCGAGCATGGCATGAAAGGTCACTACCACCAGCGCCACGGCGAACGCGATCTTGCTGCCGCGCGCCAACTTGGCATCCGGTCGTGCCAGCAAGCGTTTTTCCAACTGGATGACTGCGAGCACGACCAGCGCGGTCAGGGTCAGGTGACCGAGCACAATCCAGATCACCGGATAGCTCTGCCAGACCATTTGCGCCGAGATTGCCGCTTCTTTGAAGTAGCGGTACACGGTCGAATCAATCCGGATACCAAGATACTGGTAGTGACCAAAATCGATCATGTAAATCAGCAGCACCAGCAACAGCGCCACGATCAAATAAATCCGCGCCAGCAAGCGCACTGCGGCCGAAGTGAGCAAATTCCACTTCGGGAAAAAGGCCAGCAGCGCCAGCGGCAGGGTCATCAGGATGGCCAGTCGCAGATCGAAGCGCAGACCGATGGAAACGGTTTGCCAGACCGTTTCGGCCGGCAAGAACACGGTCTTGTTCACTTCCGAGAAGAACAGGTAGAACGCGGCCCGGAGTGCCACAAACAACAGGAAGAAAACCGTTACGGTCGCCAGCAGAAACAGCGGGCGACGGGTACGCAACCACGACATGCGAGATATCCTCAGATCAGGAGGCCAGAGTCAGACCTTCCGCGGGGCGCTAGTGTTCCACAGCAGCGTTAGACCGGCCAGTCATCTGTATAGGCAGTATTGGCGTAATAGGCACAGCGCGGCCCGGGTGATTTAGCCATCCAAACGCTGTACAATGCGCGACCACCGCCGCCGGCCCCCGGCCGCGGTCTCCCAATTTTGCTGAGGTTGTACCCATGTCCGAGTACCGCGTATTCACGTCCGAGTCTGTCTCTGAAGGCCATCCGGACAAGGTTGCCGACCAGATTTCCGATGCCGTGCTGGATGCCATCATCGCCGAAGACCCGTATGCCCGCGTCGCCTGCGAAACCCTGGTCAAGACCGGCGTCGCCATCGTCGCCGGTGAGGTGACGACCTCGGCCTGGGTCGATCTGGAGCAACTGGTACGCGATGTCATCTGCGACATTGGCTACACCTCGTCCTCGGTGGGCTTCGACGGGGCTACGTGCGGCGTGCTGAACCTGATTGGCAAGCAGTCGGTCGATATCGCCCAGGGCGTCGACCGGGCCAAGCCGGAAGATCAGGGCGCTGGCGATCAGGGCCTGATGTTCGGCTACGCCACCAACGAAACCGATGCGCTGATGCCGGCGCCAATTCAGTATTCACACCGGCTGGTCGAGCGCCAGGCCGAGGCGCGCAAGAGCGGCCTGCTGTCGTGGCTGCGCCCGGACGCCAAATCGCAAATCACCTTCCGCTACGAAAATGGCAAGCCGGTGGCGGTCGATGCGGTCGTGTTGTCGACCCAGCACAACCCGGACGTCAAATACAGCGATCTGCGTGAAGGCGTGATGGAGTTGATCGTCAAGCAAGTGATTCCGGCGCACTGGATTCACAAAGACACCCAGTTCCACATCAACCCGACCGGCTCGTTCATCATCGGTGGCCCGGTCGGTGACTGTGGCCTGACCGGTCGCAAGATTATCGTCGACTCCTACGGCGGCATGGCTCGCCACGGCGGCGGCGCGTTCTCCGGTAAAGATCCGTCGAAGGTTGATCGCTCGGCCGCGTATGCCGGCCGTTACGTTGCCAAAAATATCGTTGCTGCCGGTCTTGCCGATCGCTGCGAAATTCAGGTCTCGTATGCGATTGGCGTGGCCCAACCGACTTCGATCTCGGTCAACAGCTTCGGCACCGGCAAGATCAGCGACGACAAGCTGGTCGATCTGATCCGTAAGCATTTTGATCTGCGCCCGTACGGCCTGACCAAGATGCTCGACCTGCTGCACCCGATCTACCGTCCGACCGCTGCTTACGGCCACTTCGGCCGCACGCCCGGCGTCATCGAGTACAAAGGCAAGCAGTACAACACCTTCACCTGGGAACGCACCGACAAGGCCGACGCGTTGCGCGCCGATGCCGGGTTGAAGTAAAAGCCGAGCGCGGTAGGGCGACGCTTTTTGCATTAACGGCTCCTGACGGAGCCGTTTTTGTTTGTCCGCGCGTCGTAGGGCGGGTCAAGCGCAGCGGACCCGCCAACTGACAGCACAAAGATCAGACAGCTCCGCTACGCTTGAGCTGCCCAACAATGGCGGCATCAATCACAGGAAGCGCATCGCATGGACGAGCAACAGCTGCTGAACGACATTACCCGCAACGTGCAACCGCTATTGGATAAGGGCCGCGTTGCCGATTACATCCCGGCCTTGGCCCGGGTCAATCCGCGCCAATTTGGCATGGCGCTCGCGACGGTCGAAGGCGAGGTCTGTGGCGCTGGCGATTGGCAAACCCGCTTTTCGGTGCAGAGTGTCGCGAAAACGTTTTCGCTGGCACTGGCACTGGCGGCCGATGGCGAGCGGTTGTGGCAACGAGTCGGCCGCGAGCCGTCCGGCAACCCGTTCAACTCACTGGTGCAACTCGAATACGAACAAGGCATTCCGCGCAACCCGTTCATCAATGCCGGCGCGTTGGTGGTCGTGGATCGCTTGCTGACCCTGACCGGCGACAGCTGGGCCAGTGTGCGCGATTTTCTGCGCAGCGAAACCGGTAACGATCAGATCGATTTCGACGGCGAGATCGCTAATTCGGAAGCGAGTTATGGTCACCGCAACGCCGCCCTCGCCCACTTCATGGCCAGCTACGGCAATCTGGAAAATCCGGTCGGCGACGTGCTGCGCCATTACTTCCAGCAATGCGCGCTCAGCATGAATTGCGCGGAACTGGCCAAAGCCGGACTCTTTCTCGCCCGTCACGGCATTCGTGCCGATGGCAGTCGGCTGTTGTCACGCAGCGATGCCAAACGGATGAACGCGGTCATGCTCACGTGCGGCACTTATGATGCCGCCGGCGAGTTCGCCTACCGCGTCGGCCTGCCCGGCAAGAGCGGCGTCGGTGGTGGCATTCTGGCGATTGTGCCCGGCCGCTACAGCTTGTGTGTCTGGAGTCCTGGTCTGGACAGCCACGGCAATTCGGTGGCCGGTGTCGAAGCGCTGGATTTGTTTACCACCCGAACCGGGTTGTCGGTGTTCTGAGTGGCCGTGTTGGCTTCACCTGCTTGATTCGATTGACCGTTGTAGGTCCGAACCGCGCAGCGTTTCGGACGCATGCAGCATCATTCGTCGTGAACTGTCGCGAGTGGCACAGCAATGCTTTACCGAAGTGGCTCTTCTCAAAATCGCCGTTGCTGCCAAGATGCAAGACCATACCGAATTCGCTCCGGCGCACGCTATTTGCGTCCTCTGCATTGCGAGGTAACTGTGTCCCGACAACATCTATCCCGGGCTCCTAATGTCCTGTTACTTAATGGCCGGGGTCGTAATACCGTGTTCATTCTGGTCCTCAGCAGCCTGTGGAGCACCGCCACCATGTCCGATCAACTCAACGATGATATTGCCCAGCTGATTGCCGTCGACAAGAAAATGCAGCGCGCCTTTGTTGACCGCGATATCGCGTCGCTCCAGCAAATCTTCACCGACGACTACACGCTGGTGCTTGCCAGCGGCGCCGAACGCAACAAGCAGGAGGTATTGGCTGAAGTGCGCGACCCCGCCAATCATTGGGAAATCAACGAAACCAGCCAGTGGCAAGTCAAGGTCTATCGCGATACCGCCATCGTCGTCGCCATGCTGCATCAAAAAGGCGTAAACGCAGGTCAAGCGTTTGACAGCAACGTCAAGTTCTCCGACACCTACATCCGCGAGAATGGTAGCTGGCGCAATCTTCACGCTCATGCGTCAAAAGCGGTGGATGTCAAATGAGTCTGGCCGCGTGCAATCGGCGGTTTGGCATCAGCGCGACTATTGCGGCATGGGCAATACCATGACAACCGTTCACATTCGCCGCGCCGGCATTACCGACCTGAAACCACTGGCATCGTTGTTCAACGACTATCTGCTGTTTTACGGCCGGCCGGACAATCTCGCTGGTGCACAGCAATTCCTTGGCGCGCGCATAACGGTAAACGAATCGGTGATTTTTCTGGCTGAAATCGACGGCCAGATCCAAGGCTTTGTGCAGCTGTATCCCACCTGGTCGTCACTGTCGCTGGCGCAATCGTTTGTGCTGTACGATCTGTTTGTCGCGCCCGCTCATCGCCGCTCTGGCATCGCCACGCAATTGCTCAACGCCGCTACCGACTACGCCATTGGGCAAGGCGCCAGCGGCTTGTCATTGCAAACCCATATCAGCAACCACAAAGCGCAAGCGCTGTATGAGTCGCTAGGTTGGGTACGTGATGTGGAGTTCTACAGCTACTACTGGAATTTGCCGTGACCCGCCATTTCGAAGTACGCAGCAGACATTGAACAGGTCCGCTGGTCTGCGTCGCGAGCTCGCCCTACACCGGAAACTGGGCCAATTGACATGTTACTTCGCTTACAAAGAGGCGGAGAATACGGCCTTGCGCAGTAACCGAAAGGGTAAGTTCTGGCTGGGGTCTGCGTTGCACATGCAGGCAACCGTGGTCCTACTTGGAACATGAGTCGCCAGGTAAGCCGAGAAGCCGCTGACAAAGCCATTGTGCATGGCGATGACGCCGCCAGCCTTC
Organism: Permianibacter fluminis; assembly: GCF_013179735.1. Classification (NCBI taxonomy): domain Bacteria; kingdom Pseudomonadati; phylum Pseudomonadota; class Gammaproteobacteria; order Pseudomonadales; family Pseudomonadaceae; genus Permianibacter; species Permianibacter fluminis. Next base: position 443,807 of record NZ_JABMEG010000001.1, read on the forward strand.
GCTGAGCGATCCAGCATGAGTCCGTATCCGTAACTCGTTTCTCCCATGTTGTTATCTTTAGGGTCAAATCTGCCCTCGGTTATCGGGCGACCATCCTTGAGCCTGGCCGGTTCAAGAAGGGCTTGGCGCGACTCCGCGGACAAGAAATCACCGTACAGGAGAGCGTAATGCCAGCGACATAGATCATCTGCAGTCGTTCTGATCGCGCCAGCGCCTCCAGTCTGTTCAATTGCAATGAAATCAGCGTTTGCAAAAGGGGTCCCGTCGACTTCATTTCCGGTATAGCCAGCGGCTCGACCCTTGACGACCTCGGAGTGATGGTCAAACTCAGTATGAGCGAGCTTCAGCGGCCCAAACAGATGTTGCCTTGCGGCCTCATTCAAGGGTTGCTTTGTGACCGACTCAATGACGGCACCGAGTAGAATGTAATTTGCGTTGCTGTATAGCCATGACGACCCTGATTGAAAGTCGAATAGCGGATTTTGATCAGAAATGATCTTGGCAAGTTCTATTTGTGTGATGGGAAGCTGGGAAAAGCTATCTCCCTGTACTTCATGAACGCCAGCAGTTTGATGAATGAGCTCAAGCAAGGTAGGAGCGTCCTTTCCCTTGAAGAAGCCAAGATGTTTGTCCAAGCGATCGTTTACAGAAAGTAGGCCTTTATCATGAAGCCTCGCAATTAGCGCTGCTGTGAACTGCTTGGTTATGGAGCCTGCACGAAAGATGGTGGATGAGCTAACAACCGTGCCTGTCTCCAGATTGCTTAATCCGTTCATGGCTCCTGCGATAGCTATTCCGTCCACCCATACTGAAATTTGGATTCCAGGTGTTGTGAATTCCTTGATGGACTGGTCAGCGATGCTGGAAAGCACGGACGCCAGTGATTGGCCACCCGATGCGGCCAGAATTGGCAGTGGCAGTGAGCCTGCCAGTAACGATGCCACCGTGCTCTTCAAAAACTTTCGACGGTCCATTTAACTCCCCAAGATCGTAAGTTGAGCGGCAAAGCCCAACAACTTCACCATGAAATGGGCCAATGCAATGGGCTTGCTACCTCAGCGCCACGCCACAATGCTTGCATTGCTTTCTTGTCCAGCCACCGCCAGGAAGTTCCAAACAAGCGGGGCAGCGCCAATACTTCTTAAAAAAGACCACGTAAACAATGGTTCCAAGAAGCATCGGAATAAGTGCGGTCACATAATTCAATCCCAGAAATGAATTGAGATCGGTGAATCCGAGTATCAATCGTGGTGAGATCAATAGAAGCGTTATCGCAGATACAAGCTTGGCCCGCACCATCATGGATGCGTATTCTTCCTTCACTTGAGCTGCTGACTTCTCAGTCTCCATACTTGTTCCTTCTTTAGGGGCTTGCCTGATTTGTTGGCGTGGACCTGGCCCAGCCTATCGAGACCTTTCGGGGCCAGCAAGTTGCCGCTAGTCTCGTTTGCTCCTTCGCCAAATATCAGGGTTGGTTGATAGGAAACACTGTGAGAGGGCTGACCGACCTGCCCGGCTGAGCTACAATTGCCGCCCCGCCAGTGACCTCAGGTCCCCGGCGGTCCTGCCTCCCGTTCGAGGGGCGCTGCAACGGTGGTACATCTTTCCAGATGGACTGGCCGCCAGGCTTGAACGGGGCAACTCGATGCCAACGCTGTCCGGTATCGGTTTCAACGGCGCCCAAAGTGAACTCAACTTGTTAACTTTGGGAGACGTCGCCATGACGAACTTTACCGATTTCCATGTCGCCGACATGAACCTGGCCGCTTTCGGCCGCAAAGAAATCCGCATCGCCGAAACCGAAATGCCCGGCCTGATGAGCGTGCGGGAAGAGTTTGCCAAGCAACAGCCGCTGAAAGGCGCGCGCATTGCCGGCTCACTGCACATGACCATCCAGACCGCGGTGCTCATTGAAGCGCTGGTCGCGCTCGGTGCCGAAGTGCGTTGGGCCTCGTGCAATATTTTCTCGACTCAGGATCACGCAGCGGCCGCCATCGCCGCTGCCGGCATTCCGGTGTTTGCCTACAAAGGCGAAACGCTGGATGACTACTGGGAATACAGCCACAACATTTTCACTTGGAAGAACGATCAGCACGCCAACATGATTCTGGATGACGGCGGCGATGCCACGCTGCTGTTGATGCTCGGTTCGCGTGCCGAGAAAGATCGCAGCGTGATCAGCAGCCCGACCAACGACGAAGAAAAGGCGCTGTACGCCTCCATCGCGCGTTACCTCGACAAGGATCCGAGCTGGTATTCCAAGCGTCTGGCCTGCATCAAGGGCGTGACCGAAGAAACCACCACTGGCGTCAAGCGCCTGTACGATCTGGACCGCAAAGGCGCACTGCCGTTCCCGGCCATCAACGTCAATGACTCGGTGACCAAGTCCAAGTTCGACAACCTGTACGGTTGCCGCGAATCGCTGGTTGACGCCATCAAGCGCGCGACCGATGTGATGGTTGCCGGCAAGATCGCCGTTGTTGCCGGTTATGGCGATGTCGGCAAGGGCTCGGCGCAATCGCTGCGCGGTTTGGGCGCAACTGTCTGGATCACCGAAATCGATCCGATCTGCGCACTGCAGGCGGCGATGGAAGGCTACCGCGTCGTGACCATGGATTACGCCTGTGACAAGGCCGATATCTTCGTCACCGCGACCGGCAATGCCGATGTGATCACTCACGATCACATGGTCAAGATGCGCAACAACGCCATCGTCTGCAACATCGGTCACTTCGATTCGGAGATCCAGGTCGCGGCGATGAAGCGCTACGAATGGGAAAACATCAAACCGCAAGTCGATCACATCATTCTGCCGAGTGGCAACCGCATCATTCTGCTGGCTGAAGGCCGTTTGGTTAACCTCGGCTGCGGTACCGGCCACCCGAGTTTTGTGATGTCGAACAGCTTCACCAATCAGGTGATGGCGCAAATCGAACTGTGGACGCGCGGCAAGGACTACCAGAACAAGGTCTATGTGTTGCCGAAGCATCTAGACGAGAAAGTCGCCCGTCTGCACTTGAAGAAAGTTGGCGCCGAGCTGACCACGCTGACCAAAGCGCAAGCAGAATATCTGGGCCTGAAGCAGGAAGGTCCGTACAAGCCGGAGCACTATCGTTACTGAGTAACGGTGGCTGGTTCTGTAGAGGATAATTCTGTAATAGGCAGTAGAAAAAGAGCCGCAATTGCGGCTCTTTTTTTTGGCTCTGTTTTGATTGATTGAATGTCGACCTGCATCATGGCAATCGGAACCCCTCTGCCCAGCCCTCTCCCGCAAGGAGAGAGGGAGTAAAGGCTACTGCCCTTGCGCCAACACAATCAGCGTGCCGTCCTGATAACCAATCGCGACATGTTCGGCCGTGCTGGCCACTGTTTGCGGCAATCCTTGGTAAGGCAATGCCTGCTGCGTCGACTGTTCCGGCGCCGCCATCGACCAGCTGGTCCAGCCCTGCGCAGTCAGCCAGATCCAAGCTGCGTCGGTTTTGCTGAATAGCCCTTCGCCGTCGGCACCGGTTTGTTGCCAGCGCTGCTCACCACTGTCGGCGGCAATGCCGATGACGGTGCCATCATCCCGGCGCAGTGCCAGTTGATCGCCATGGCTTTGCAGCGCTTGCAGCGTCGCGGCAAACGGCTGCGACCACAGCGGCTCGCCGGCCAGTGAGAAACTCTGCAATTGCCCGGTGGCGGTTTGCACCAGCAGGCGATCGTTCACCGCCTGCACCGGCTGCACCACCACACCGGCCAGTGGTTGCCGCCACAAGGGTTTGCCATCGATGCCGACAGCAACCAGCTGCGGACTGGAATCCACATAATAAATGCGCTCGCCATGCAGCAACGGCGGCGCGGTCATGACCACCGATGGCGGCAGCACCTGACTCCATAGCCAGGCACCGGTCGCGGCGTTTTCCGCGGCCAGCATCGATTGTCCGGCCACAATGAAATTGCCATCGGGCAACGGCAGCACACTGTGCACGGCGCTGATGCGCGGCGATGACAATTCGGCGCTGATTTCACCATCGATGGTGAACACCACGGCGTGACCCGTACTGGTGACGGCGAGCACCCCACCGTCGTTGGCCAGCGGCACAATGTCGGCGATCAAACGCGCTTTCAGATCGTGACTTGCCTTGCTGACGCCGGTCTGCAGATCGCGCCAGCTCAGCTTGCCATTGGCATCGGCAACAACGACCGCATTTTCCAGCAACAGCGGTTTCAACAGCCGGGCATTGCTGGCCACCTGCTGCGTCCAGAGCGCGCGACTGGCTTGTGCTGCAGACGCAGCTGTCGATGTCGGGCGCGCATTTGCCGGCGTCCGACTGAACCACCACCACGACGCGGCCAGCACGGCGATCAGCAGCAATGCGGCCGTTGCCAACAAGGCGGTCTTGTTGCCGTTGCCGGCGCTGGCGCTGCGCTGATGGCTGTTTCGGTCTTTGTTGCTCTGATTTGTGTTGCTACTCGCTGCGCCGCTGCCGCCAGTGCTGCTACCGTCGCGGCGTTTGCTGTCAGCGGTCAGCGTCTTGATCGGTTGCACCCGGCCAGTGACGCGACCAAAACCCACTTTGTCGCCGACCACCAGAACCGCACTTTCGATCCGCTGATCGTTGATGAAGCTACCGTTGCGGGAACCCGAGTCAACCAGCTGCCAGCCATCGCCCTGCCAGCGGATGATCGCGTGCTGACCGGAGACGCTGCCGTCGGCGATCACGAAATCATTGTCCGGACCGCGACCGAGTCGCAGGTCCTGCTGGGTCAGCGGCACCATCAGCATGCTGCCATCCGGCAGATTCACTTCCAGTTCGGCCAGTGGCGTATCTGCGCTGACGGTGGCCAGCGATTGTGTCGAACCAGCTTTACCCGGCGCGCGCGCATTCAACTCGGCAACTGCATCGCGAGTATCGAATACGGTGGTGTGCTGGCGCGGCGTGCCGGAAACGGGTCCCGTGTTGGCTGCGGTATTAATTTCAGCGACAGGTGCAGGTGCAGGTGCAGGTGCAGGTGCAGGTGCAGGTGCAGCAGTCTGACTGGCGGCGATATGTGCGGCCAGTTGCGCTTCGGTGATGGCCGGCCGCAGCACGGTGGCCTGAAAGGTGGGTTCCGGTGCCTTGATCTGGAACGCCAGGGTATCGAAGCGCAACCAATCGCCATCGTGCAATTCGGTTTCGGCGTCGATGCGGCGATCATTGACGAAGCTGCCGTTGGCGCTGCCCAGATCGCGCACGTATAACTTGCCGTCACGCAAACTGAGTTCGGCATGACGGCGCGACACATGCGGCGAGCCGAGCACAATATCAACCTCGGCGGCGCGGCCAAGCACTGCCGTCGCGGTTACTTCAATCGCCGGTTGATCAGCGGCGCTACTTTCCAGGGTCCAGTTCAGGCGGCTCACTTGTTATTCTCTTCGTCGCGAAAAAAGGCCAGCGGTTTGCTCAGCAACTTGCCCGCTTTTTCTTTGCTGCTATCCAGCCAGGATTTGTCCGAATCGGCGCCGGCCGATGCATCAGCTGCCGCCGGTGCGGTTACGGCGCGGCGCACGGCGGTGACGTCAACCGAGCCGGTGGTGCGCAGCTGCAGTGACTGGGCATCGGTCAGCGCTGCAACCAGGATCACCGTCACGTTGTCATTGCCACCACGCTCCAGCGCGGCATTGATCAACGGTTGCAGCGCGCCGGTTGCCGGCGAGGCCCGGCGCAGAATGGCGGCGATAGCATCGTCGCTGAGTTCGCCATTCAAGCCGTCACTGCACAGCAGCAGGCAATCGCCCGGCTGCAGATCATGATCAACCACGCCAACCTTGACATCGGTCGTATGCGCCGAGCCCATGGATTGCAGAATGACATTGCGTTTCGGATGCACGCTGGCTTCGGCCGCGGTGATGGCGCCGCTGTCGAGCAGATGCTGGACAAAGGAATGATCGCGGGTCAGCTGACGCAGCACATTGTTTTGCCAGAGATAAGCGCGGCTGTCGCCAACCCAGGCGATCTGGCAATGCGCGTCGTGAATCTTCAGCGCCACCACGGTCGAGCCCATGCCGGCAGCGCCTTCACCGTTGGCCGCGGCGGTGCGTACGGCGTGATGCGCCTGCTGAACCGCTTCGGGCAAGGGTTGACCCGCGCCAATTGCGGCGGTGATGGACTCGCAAACGATGCGGCTGGCCACTTCACCCGATTCGTGACCGCCCATGCCATCGGCCAGCAACCAAAGTCCGGCCTGCGGCAACGCCAGATAGGCGTCTTCGTTGTGCGGGCGCACGCGACCGGTATGGGTCGCGGCGGCATGGTGCAAGGTGATCATGTCAGCGCGATCATGTTGTTGAGCACCGCGACATCAGAACTTCATCCGGAGTTCGGCCCGAACCCCGGACAAATCGATGCTGTCGCCGTCTTCCTTTTCTGCCTGCGCGATCATGGCATCGGCGCGGAAAATCCAGCGCGACAGAAACGGCCGCTGATAGCGCACGCCCAGGCCATATTGGGCGCCGTCGATGCCGCTGTGTTCGTCATCGTGCCGATCAACCGCCGCGAGTTCGACCACCACTTGCTGATCCAGTGCAAACAGGCTCTCGATGCCGACCGCAATGCCGTAAGTGTTGAAGGCACTGTCATTCAGCGTTGGGTAGCCGGTCAGGCCATCGGATTCAAACAGGATACCGACATTGCGCAGCAGGCCCCCGGTACCGGCGCCGCGCGCCAGTGATTGCGGCCGATCCAGACCGTAGAACAGATTCAGATACGGAATGAAGGTCGATGGCGAGCTGGTGACAAACGAGTTTTCGATAATGAACAAAGTGCCGTCGGCGCTGTTGTCAAAACCGATTGGCGCGGTGTCCTGACCCTGGCTGGCGATGATCCGCAGCGAGTTTGACAGCCAGCTGCCATAACGGCGGGTGAACGATAGCGCAATGCTGTTATAGGACTGATCAAAACCGGCGATGGCGTCGGTGTCGTCTTTGGTGCGGGCGAAACCCAATTCCCAGTAACCGCGATTGGCTTCGACAAAAGCATTGAAGCCAAACACGCTGACCTTGTCCTGTTGCCGGCTGTTGAACGGAATATTGCCACCCGCCGTGGCGTCGGCCAGCAGCGGACTGTTCCAGTCGGCACTGCCGCCAAAGAAAGTCAGATCATAATTGGAGATATCGAGCGCCTTGCTGTGGCCGGCCGGCAAGGTGAACACCATGCCGGTGAACGCATCATCGAGCCAGATGCCGTTGTGGAATTGCAGCGGTACCCGACCGATGGCAAACGGCAGATCCCAACTCTGGGCGTGACCGGTCACGCCCGCGACGATGGCACCGAGATCGCCTTCAAAAAAGGCGGCGTCGATATTGTGGTCGGTTTCGACCTCCGAAACTTCATCGTCGTCATTCGGCGCCGAGAAGATCGAGCGGGTAAACCGGCCATCGTCTTCCAGCGGCGTGTAGCTGACGTGGATGCGTTCGGTCGCGGTGATTTGCCAATCCGCTTCCAGATTCAGCCGGGCCGCGACCTGACTCACCGCGCCATCGCTGTCGATGGCCGGATCATCAATTTCATTGCGGGCGACGGCCAGTCGGGCATCACCGTACAACAGAAACTGGCTGTTGGTCGGATTGCTGGCGCCGAGATAATGGCCCGATGCCGAAATCGGACCGGTATCGTAAATCCGGCGGCCCCATTCGATCGGCGGGCGCGGATTGTGATTTTCTTTTTTGTCACCGTAGATGCGCCGCTGCTCATCGGCATCGTAGGCATCGCTGTATTTCGGATCGGTTTTGAAATCGCCGCTGTCCGCTTCGGCCGGTTTGGCTTTGGCATCCATTGCCGGCGCGCTATCCGATGCCAGCGCAACCGGGCTCAAGCACGCAGCAACGCTCAGGGTCAGCAGGAGTGAGGAGATGGTTTTCATTGACGCTGCCCCTATTTCACTTCAAACGAAGCCGAGTAGGCATGCATGTTCAGCATGCCCTCATTCATCGCGCGTTCCATGTCCTGGGTCGCGCCGACAAATCGCATGAAGTAAATGGGCTCTGCCCGCGATCGCAAGCGCACGGACAGGCGATAAGTGCCGGGTTTCTTGACGAGCTCGCCCGGCACGGTAAAGGCCGCCGTGCGATTGCCGAGCGGCGGAATGCTGCGCTGTTCCATTCGCACCAGCGGCGGGTGATTCATCACCGTGACCGGCTGCGCTGCCGGCCGCAGGAACGGCAATTGATCGATGTCCAGGTTGACCGGCAAATACATTTCCCGCTCGGTGCCTTTGACATTGGTGGTCAGGAATTTGGTTTGCAGATTGAACAGCTGATCATCGTGGGCGATGCTGCCGTTGCGCACATCCAGTGAATGCAGATCCGCCATGTCGCCATTGGAATCGACATAACCGGATTCCCAGATTCGCACGCCAGCCGGATTGATCAGCGCCACGTTCATCCACAGCTCCGGTTGCGCACCGAGCGAACCGGATGGCACGTTGTGGCCGGGATTGATGTTGTTGACCAAATAATTGAATTTCAGATCGGAGCCGACTTGCAGCGTCGACGGGAAAAACGGTCCGCTCAGACTGAGGCCGTTGTCCATCACCGCCGCCCGTTCCTGCTGCTTGATCGCGAGCTTGCCGAGGTTTTCCTGAATGATCGCCCAGGCTTCCTCCCGGTCTGCCGGCTCCGCCCAGGCCTCTGGAAATTCGATGTCGATGAGCCCGTCTTCCACCCGCCGCTCAAACGCCTCCGAGCCCCATTGCGCGCGGAAATCGAAGCCGAGCCAGTCTTCAACCGACCAGCGCTGGGCTTTGCTGTTGTGCGGGAACACGCCCGGATGGGCAATGGAATAGCCGGGACCATAGAAAGCGTGATTGTGATGCTCGCGCTGCGGTTCGATCGGCTTGCCTTCGATCACCGCCACCGGCCCGGTCTCATAACCTTCGGCCTTACCCGGCACTTTGCCCATGTGACATTGCTGGCAGCTGATGCCTTGCGCATGCGCCGGCGATGCGCGGTATTGATCCCAGACCACTTCCAGCTTGATGCCCAGATTGACCGCCACCTGATGACAGCTGGCGCAGAATTCCGAACGCTGCAGTTGCTCCATTGGCACTGCGGCCAGGTGAATGCGTTTGCCTTTTTCTTCTTTAGCCGTGGCAACTTTGTAGAACTCTTTGTTGCTGATTACATTGGCTAGCTCGGGGCCATTTTTCGCACCATAGACCGGGGCAAAAATTTCGCCCGGATCGATGCGGCGCTCACCGTTGACCTTGCCGTATTCGGTGCTGACCCGGTGACAAGTCACGCAGGTGACACCTTCACGGCCAACGGCACTGCGCTTCCACAAATCAATGGCGCGACTTTCACCGAGCGACGAGCCAACGCTGGCATGACAGCGCACACAAAAGCCGCCGAGACTGGGCGCCAGGCCGTTGATGGTTTGTTCGAATTTGTGAAACATCGGCGAAACAGCCGAATAGGCGTGAGCGGAGCGACTCCACTCCTCGTAATGCTGTTTGTGGCAGCCGGCGCATTGCGTCGCCGACGGATAGGCACTTTCGCCATACAGTGCCTGATGCGGGTCCGGCTCACTGGCGCCGGCGATGCCGCTGTGCAGGAAAAGCAGCCCTGCGACCAACGCAATTGTGCGTCGCAACAAAACGAACATGCCTGTTCTCCTTATTGTCCTGCGATTGCCATCGGCACGGCGGTCGTGCCGGACAATCCTGCATGGCCGCAGCCATCACGCGCGACCCGCCTGCACTTTACCTGCAACCTGCATCGTCAATACAGCGGCTCCAGACAAAATGTAGGCAAGCCGGATAACCGCCTCTATAGTAGTCGGCAGCGCGCGCCGATGGCAGCCACCGAATTCGGCAACTGTCGGCCGCACCATAACGACCCAGACCGGCTTGGCCATCGCGCTGACTGGCACTTGTTGCATGCGCTCGTACACGCTGCTGTACGGTTCGCTGGATGGAGATGGATAGCCGCTCATGCGTTCACTGATTGCAAGATCTGCACGTTGCTTGCTGTTGGCTTTGCCGCTCGTGCTGGCCAGCGCCGCGCAGGCCGCCAGCCCGGCCGACCTGACCGGGCCGAGTCGCTGTATCGAATGCCACGAGACACCGTTCGACGTCTGGAAAAATACCCATCACTTCAGCAGCGGCGATGCCATGCCCAAAGCCGCCAGCGCCAAAGAGATCGCCGACAAACTCGGCATCAAGCGCATCAAGGATCCGGGCAGCCCCTGCGCGCAATGCCATTTCACCGCCGCTGAAATCGAAGGCCGGGTCAAGATTGTTGGTGGCGTCAGTTGCGAAAGCTGTCACGGTCCGGCCAAGGGCTGGATTGAAATCCACAACGATTTCGGTGGCCCGGCCATCAAGAAAGATCAGGAAAGCAAGGAGCATCGCGAGCAGCGGCTGCGCACAGTCGAAGCCGCCGGCATGATCCGGCCCGGCCGCATTTACGAATTTGCCCGCAACTGTTTTGGTTGCCATCTGGTGATCAACGAAAACCTGGTCAGCGAGGGCGGTCACGGCATCGGCAAGGATTTCGATCTGGTTGATCGGATGACCGGTGAAGTGTTGCACGGGCCCAAACCCGACGCCGCTCGCAAACGGCTGATCCGGATCGCCGGTTATGGTGCCACCGTGGAGATGAGTCTGCGCGGCATTGCCGGCGCCAAGGCGGCCGACTCGGTCTATCTGAAAACCCTGCGCGAACGTCTGGCCAATGCCTATGCCTCGCTCAGTGAAATCAACGCCAAGGCGGGCAATCCGGCGCTGCGTGCCGCGCTCGGTGCCGCCAGCGAAAACGCTTTTGATCCGGGCAATGCCGCGCTGGCCTCCGGCGCCGACAAGGTCCGGCAACAATTGAACAGCGCGCTGCAATCCCTAGATGGCGGCCAACTGGCCTTTGTCGATGCGCTGTCACCGATCCGTGGCGCCAAACTGCCTGCGGTCAGCGCGGGCAAGGCGGTAGCCGCCGCCGACAAGCCGGCCAAACCGGCAGCAGCGACACCCGCATCGACGCCGGCATCGACATCGACACCGGCATCGATAACAACAGCACCAGTGACAGCAGCACCCGCAGCAGCAACGCCAGCGAAACCCAGTCCGGCGCCAGCCAGTACACCCGCAACTGCATCAGTAACCACTCCGGCAAGCGCACAAGCAAGCACGCAAACAAGTACACAAACAACAGCCGCACCGACAACCACGTCGACCACAAAACCGGTCAGCAGCAAACCCGCTGCCGAAACGGCGAGTAGCAGCAATAAACCGGCCGCTGCCAGCAACAGCACGGTCAGCGCTCCGGTTACTGCGCCGGTCACAGCACCAGCGACGGCTGTCGTGACCAACGCCGGCATCACTGCGACTGCCAGCAACAACACCAACAGCACCAACGTCAACAACAACACGGCCTGGCTGCTGGTACCGACCCAGCCGGCGCTGTGCCTGACCCGGTCGCCGTGGTGGTTGGGCGAATCGCTGTTGACCCACCTGCCAACACCGGCGCCACGTTGCCTGAGCTTTGTCGCGCCGATCGCGGACTTCGCCAGTTATGTTTTTGTCGCCGACCCGGCCGGCAAAATCAGCACACTTTGGAGCACGGCCGATTGCGGTGCGGTGCGGCAAGCACCGGAACAGGAACCGTGGCCGACACTGCAATTGCCGGAACACAGTCAGCAGCTGTGGCTGGTGCAAATCAGCACCGGTCAGCGTCAGCAATTGACGGCGAGCCTGGCCCTGACGCCAATGGTGGACTGCTCGCGGGCACAGTCGCTGACCCTCGATGCCAGTACGCTGACGCACAAGCTGGGCGAGTTACAGCAGAGCGCCGGCGCAGCGCTCCAGGTGTATGTGACGCAATGATCGGCAGCGACAGGTGAGAGCGATGGCGAACTCCGTATCCATAGGCCGCGATGCCAGCAACGATATCTGCCTGTCCGAGGCGTTTCTGTCGAGCAAGCATGCCGAGATCACGCTGGAGGATCCGACCAGCCTGAAATTTCGCCTGCGTGATCTCGGTTCGACCAATGGCACCTTTCTCAATGGCAAGCGCATCACCGAAGCCGAGTTCGAATTGTCCGACACCATCATGTTGGCCAATCGCCGGCTGGCGGTGGACGAGTTCTTGCCGAAGCTGCTCGGCAGCGTCACCCGCAGCAGCAAAACCGCCGCTGCGAGCCGCAGCAAGCCACAATCGTTTCGCCTGCTGCTGCTGATCGGTGCGGTGCTGGCCGGCCTTGCCAGTGCCGGCTTGCTGTTGCTGTCCGGCCAGCAGATCAACGGTCAGGCGATCAGTGGCCAGAATCTGATCCTCGCCAGTCTCGGGATTGCGGTGCTGAGCACCGGCATCATGGTGGTCGGCGACAATCTGCGCCGCACGTTTGTCCGCGCCCGCGCCGAACGCCAGTATCTGGATTTGCGCCTGCGCGCGCTGGCCGACGAAATCGAACAGAAAACCCAGCGCAAGACCAAACAGACGGAGCACAACAAAGGTTGGGAAGGTTTTCGTAAATTCCAGTTGGCGCGGCGCACCGACGAAGCCAACGGCATCACCTCGTTTTATCTGGTGCCGCACGATGGCAAGGCGCTGGCGCCTTACGCGCCCGGCCAGTATCTGACGCTGCGGCTGCAGATTCCCGGTCAACCGAAACCGGTGGTGCGCTGTTACTCGCTGTCCGATTGTTTTCGCGATGGCCATTACCGCATTTCGGTCAAGCGCGCCCGTGGCAGCAAACCGGGCGAGCCGGATGGTCTGGTCTCCGGTTATCTGCACGAGCAGGCGCAAGTCGGTGAGCTGCTCGACGTCAAGGCGCCGAGCGGTTCGTTCCATCTCGATGAAAGTTCGTCGCGGCCGGTCGTGCTGTTGGCGGGTGGTGTTGGCATCACGCCGATGCTGGCGATGTTCAACTCCGTGCTGGCCAGCGGCCGGCGCCGGGAAGTGAAACTGTTTTATGCCGCTCGCGCCGCTGATGAATTTGTCCGGATCAGTGAACTGGCCGAAGCCGATTTGCACAGCGACCACATCAGCGTGCATTTCTTCTGCAGCAGTCCGGATGAGCAGGGTCGGTTGCCGAGGCAATCGGTGCAGTTTGAACGACTCAGTGTCGAGCAGCTGAAAAAGATTCTGCCGTCGAACAACTACGAATTTTATTTGTGCGGGCCCGGGCCATTCATGTCGGCGCTGGTCGGCGATTTGCGCAGTTGGGGCGTGCCCGACGGCGATATTCATTTCGAGGCCTTCGGTCCGTCCACGGTTGCCACAAAACCGGCAGCCGGCGCCGCCGAACCGGTCGCCACCGCAGCAGTCACCGTGACCTTTGCCCGCTCCAAGAAAACCATGCGCTGGAGCGCCAGCGACGGCAGCCTGCTGGAAGCTTGTGAACGCAATGGCATCGCGCTCGATTCCGGTTGCCGCGCCGGCAACTGCGGCACCTGTCAGGTGGCGCTGGTGTCCGGCAAAGTCAGTTACAGCAGCCAGCATGACGTCACGCCGGAATCCGGCTCCTGTCTGGCCTGCATTGCCACGCCTGACAGCGATATCACGGTGGATGCCTGATGAGTACACCGCCGTCGGCGCTGCAGGCCAAGCGCGCCTCCATCTGGGATGTGCAATTTGATCCGACGATGACGCCCGCGGTGGTGCAGTCGCTGTTGGCAAAACCGCCGTTTGCCGACATGGATCGCAGCGCCTTTCCCGACAACAGTTCGCTGGACGATATTCTGCTGCACGAATGTGCGCTGCGGACCATCGAACCAGATCAAGTCGTGATCCGCCAAGGTGACTACGGCACCAGCGCCTTTTTTCTGCTGACCGGTCGACTGGCGGTCTGGGTCAACACCGGCCAGACTCGCGCCCGCAAAAGTGACGAACGCGAACTGTCGTGGTTGACCGCATTGAAGCAAAGTTTTCACAAGCCGGTCGTGCCGGAAGTGCGCGATGTCGGTAGTCGCAAAGCAGGCACCAGCACCCGCCGCGAAGATGCCGCGCTGTTCATTCAGGATCTGCCCGGCGTCGTGCAGCCGGATGGCCGCGCCGAGCTGCAGCCCGGTGCGCTGTTTGGCGAAGCCTCGGCGGTGACCCGGACACCGCGCTCGGCCAATATCGTCGCGATGGAACGCAGTCAGGTGTTGGAGATCACCTGGCAGGGTTTGCGGGCACTGATGCGATTCAGCCCGGCTTTGAAGCAGCACGTCGACAACCGTTTCCGCAAAGACAATCTGTATGTGTATCTGCGCTCGCTGCGGGCACTGACCGGCGCTGCCGACACTGTCATCAAACGACTGGCCGATGCCGCGCTGTTCGAACGCCATGGCCGGTTCGACTGGCATGTCGATTTCAAACGCGAGACGGCTGCTACCGCCGGCGCCGCCGCCGAACCGGTGATCGTCGAGCAAGGCAGCTATCCGAATGGCATTTATGTCGTGCGCAGCGGCTTTGTCCGGATCAGCCGGCAATTCAATCACGGTGAACAGACGCTGGCCTACCTTGGCAAAGGCGAATGCTTTGGTTTGCAGGAAGCTTATGCGGCCTGGTCATCGAAGACCGGTCAGGCGTTTCGCTTTTCGCTGCGTGCCATTGGCTATGCCGACATCATTCTGCTGCCTACTGCTGCGGTCGAAAAATTGCTGTTCGAAACCGGCTTTCAGCCGCCGCCGGCAACAGCGACTGAAACCAAACTGAACGCCGAGCCGCTGGCACTGGCGCCACGGGAAACCGGCTTGCTTGAATTTCTGGTCGAGAACCGGTTCATCAACGGCACCAAGACCATGCTGGTCAACACCGACCGCTGCACCGGCTGCGACGAATGCATCCGGGCCTGTGCCGATGCCCACGACGGCAACAGTCGCTTTGTCAGGGAAGGACCGAAATACGAAAACCTGTTGGTCGCCAACGCCTGCATGCATTGCCACGATCCGGTCTGCATGATCGGCTGCCCGACCGGCGCCATTCAGCGCGAGGCGGATCAGGGTTACGTTCACATTCAGGATGATATCTGCATCGGCTGCGCGACCTGCTCGAACAGCTGTCCCTACAACAATATCCGGATGACGACGATCCGCGATCGCAGCGGCGCGATTTATCTGGATGAATCCCGGGCCCCGATTCTGAAAGCCACCAAATGCGATTTCTGCATGAACCAGCTGGTCTCACCGGCCTGTCAGAATGCCTGCCCCCATGACGCCCTGGTGCGCATGGATGTCAGCGATAGCGAGCGCTTGAAAAAATGGCGCAGCTAAGTCCGCGTTGGCGCGCCAGAGCGATTAAGTCCGGCCTGACCGCAGCGGCGTTTGCGCTGCTGGTGCTGCTGTGGAAACTGGCGCCGTCGTTGTCGGCGCAGCGCAATCTGACCGGCTGGGTACTGGCCGGCGCTCTCGTGCTATTGCTCAGCCTGCGGCTGAAACGGCTGCTGCGTCTGCTGCCACTGGGCAGCAATTATCACTGGACCCAGTTGCATGTGTATGTCGGCATTTTTGCTCTGGGCGCCTTGCTGTTGCACGGCGAGTTCAGTAGCCGATCCGGGCCGTTCTGGTGGCTGCTGTTCCTGCTGGTCTGGGCCAGTGTGCTGTCTGGCGTTTTGGTGATCCTCGGCGCCCGCTGGTTGCCGCGCACCACCCGCAATTTCGACAGCAATGTGTTGTACGAAAAAATCCCCCAGTATCGGGCACTGTGTGCGGACCGCATGGCAGCCTTGTATCAACAAATTGCCGACACCGCCAAATCGGATCTGGTGTTCCGGCAAACGGCCGGCTGGCTGTTTGCCAAGGTCAACGCCCGCCAGCACACGCTGCTGCATATTGTCGGCAATCGCTTGCCGTTTCAGGCGGCTGAACAGCGGGTCGAATCGATTCGCCGCTATCTGAATCAAACCGAACAGGATCTGCTCGACGAATTGCTGAGCGTTTATTTGCAGAAAGTCGAACTGGATGCTCAGGAAAGCGTGCAATGGCTGTATCGCTTGTTGCTGGTCAGTCACCGCGTACTCACGGTCAGTGCCTTGCTGCCGATCGTGCTGCATGTGCTGGTGATCTATGCCTATCTGGATTGATACATGACAGCACCGACTGAAAAGGATCGCGGCGCATTCTGGCGACCTTCGTCGCAGTATCTGTGCGGCCATTTGCCCTGCGGCAAACCCTGTCAGCAAGGGCCGGACGCGCAAGGCCAGTGTCAGACCAGCACCGAATGCATTCCGGCCAAACGTGGCGCGCGCTGGCATTGCACCCGCGCCGCCAGCGCCGGCGGCCCGTGCAGCGACGGCCCGACTCCGCAGGGCAGTTGCGCGCACGGTTTGCCACGCTGCTCGCCGATCCGCAGCCCGCGTCGGCGCTATCGCCAGATGATCGCCGGTTTGTTCGTGTTGGCGCTCGGCGTGACGCTGCTGATCTTTGCTCTGGCACCGGCGAAAGGTTTGAGTCCGGGCCCGTTGTCAGCCAAGCACGCTGCTGGCACGGCCGGTTGTGAAAGCTGTCATCAACTGGACGGCAGCGCCAGCGTAATGGCGGTGGTTGCCGGCGCGTTCTCGCACCACCCCAACGAACAGCAATGCTTCGACTGTCATACCGACAAAGCGTCACCGCATTCGGCGCATGACGGGGCCTTTACCGCGGCGGCAACGGAAAATCCATCGGCAACAAAAAACCTGATGTGCCGCGAATGCCACCAGGAACATGACGCACCGTTGTTGCCCGGCCGCAGCAAGCAAATGGCGGTTTGCAATGATTGCCACCAGCAGCGCCAGCATGCTTTCCCGGATCACAGCCGTTTTGCCGATTATCCGTATCAGCGGGTCAATCAATTGCGCTTTGATCATCGCAGCCATCTGGAAAAACATTTCCCGGCCAAGCAGGTCGCCGGTCAGCCGAAGGTGAGTTGCGTCAGTTGTCACAGCGCAACCGATGACGGCCGCTTCATGCAGGTCAACCGCTTTGCCGATGCCTGCGCCAGCTGTCACCAGAAGAGCCTGACGGCGGAACCGCTGTTGTTGCTGGCGCTGCCCACGCTGGACCTGCCGGCCTTGCAGCGCGCCGGTGTCGACACCAGCGGCTGGCCGGAAGAAGGCGATGATGTGGTGTTCGCCAATGCCAGCTTGCTCAGCATTGCCAACCTGAGCGATGGCAAGATTCCGGCGCTGCAATTGCTGAATCAGGATGTCAGTGATTTGTCGGCGGCAAGCCCGGCGCAGATCAAACTGGTGGCGCAAGTCAGCAGCGCGATTCGCCGCAGCCTGCATGCCTTGAATGCGGAAGCCCTGCCTGCGGCGGCTGTGACGGACAATCCAGTTATAGACAAGTCAGATCTCGACAAAAACAAACTGGCGCAATTGCGCAGTGCCTTGGCCGAGCTGCCGCAAAAAAATCGCCACTTGAGTGACACGCAACTGGCGGTAACCCCGGAGAGTCACGGCGCCGCGGCACTGACCCTGCTGTTGCAGCCACGGCCGGATTTGCCAGCCGCCAGTTTTCCAAAACCCTGCAGCAGTTGCCATGCGCCAATGGCAGCGCCCGGTCAGCAAGCGGGCTGGCAATCACCGCTGCGCTCGGTCAAAGCCGGCAGCACGGTGATCTTTGGCCATCGTCAGCATTTGTTGTCGATGGGTGACAGCGGCTGCCAGAGTTGCCACCGCTACAATGAGAGTGATGGCGATAACGAGCCCGGCAGCGACAAGAGCCAGAAAACGCCGACAGCCATGCACTCCTTTGCCACCATTCCGGTCAGCACCTGCGCCAGCTGTCACGACGGCAAAACCGACGCCGGCAATTGCAGCAGCTGTCACCAATACCACATCGGCACAGCTGCTCCGATCGCAGCGGAGGAAACGCCTTAACAGACGGAGATCTGTCGGTATTGCGTGAAGCCGGCACTGAAGACGCAATGCGCGTCTTCAGCTTCGCTGTGCGGATTGCCGCCAGTTGTCGAGCAGGATCGCGGTCGCAATCCCGGCGTTGAGCGATTCGGCCTGACCATAAGCCGGAATGGTGATGCGATGTGTGACAAGGCCAGCCAATTCGGGCTGGATGCCGTGCGCCTCGTTGCCAATCACCAGCAGGCCGCCACGCGGCTCGAACGCGGTCCGGTGCACATCGGTGCCATCCAGAAACGCACCGTAACTCGGCCGATCGGCATGGGCCTGCAGAAACGCCGGCAGCGCCGTGTAATGCACCTGCACGCGCAGGAACGAGCCCATGCTGGCAGCAAGCACTTTCGGGTTGTACAGATCCGCCGTTTCCGGCGAGCAGATAATTTGCCGAATACCGAACCAGTCCGCCGTTCGGATGATGGTGCCGAGATTGCCCGGGTCGCGGATGTCATCCAGCACCAGCACATATTCGCCGTCGCCAAAGCGGATCGGTGCCGGCAACGGAATCTCCAGCACCGCCAGCGCGCTGTCGTTGTGCTCGTAACTGCCCATGTCGGCCAGCTCTGCTGCCTTCACCGTGATCGCGTCAAGACCGCGCCGGCGCAAACCCGCCGCCAGCTCCGGCAAATACGCCGCGGTGGCGTAAACGCTGTGCAGCGGCCAGTCACTGGCCAGCACTTCCTGCACGCTCTTGCCGCCTTCCACCACGAACAGCGCATGCTCGCGACGATATTTTTTCTGCTGCAGCGATTTGATCAGCTTGACGGTATTGCGGATCAGCATGGCAACGCTTCAGTCATGGTTGAACTCTCCCAATACACTTCCGTCTGCAGATAGCCGCGACGTTTTAATACTCCATTAATGACCAATCTGTTTATCCAGAAAGGCCAATACAGCTTCATAGAATTTGACCCGATTTGCCTCGCTGGCAAAGCCGTGCGCTTCGTCGTCGAACTCAAGATACTCGTAGGTTTTCTTGTTGTCTTTTAGCGCAGCAATCAGCCGTTCGACATGCTCAATTGGTACCTGCTCATCGGCGTCACCATGGCTCAGCAACAGCGGCGCCTTGATCGCGGCCACGTGCTGCACCGGCGAGCGCGCTGCCAGCGATTGCGGATCCGTACCGATCGCCTGCTCCAGATAGTGCCGGCCAATACGGCTGCGCTGAATATTGCCTTCCTCGTGCATCAAGGACAAATCATAGACGCCCATTGACGCAATGCCGCAGCGATACAGCTCAGGCGTCTTGATCAAACCCCAGACACTGGCATAGCCACCATAACTATGACCCATGATGCAGATGCGGTTGGCATCGGCGATGCCTTGTCCGGCCAACCATTTGGTGGCGTCAGTCAGATCATCCTGCATGGTCGTGCCCCACTGACCGTAGGCATCAAACCGGAACGATTTGCCATAGCCACCGGAACCACGAAAGTTGACTTGCAACACCGCATAACCGGCAGCCGCGAGCAACTGCACTTCTGCATCATAACCCCACTTGTCCTGCACGCCATAAGGACCACCGTGGACCAGCAATACCGCCGGCAAGTCTTTCGCCGGTTTGGCTTTCGGCACCGTCAGCAGGGCCGACAATTGCAGACCGTCACGGGCCTTGATGGTGACCGGCTCCATCGGACTGAGCTGCGCCGATTTCAGCCAGGGTGCCGCTTCGGCAATTTTGCCTATCGCTTTCTTGTCACTGTCGATCAGATAGAACACTGCGGGCTGAATGTCAGAACCGATTTGCACCACGGCGCGTTTGCCATCCGCGCTGTAGCCGCTGATAGCAATATTGCTGGTCGGAAAGGTACTGGCCGCCAATTTGAGCACAGCCGCTTCGGGTACCTCGGCGTTCAGCAGATGCAAACTGGGTTTGCCGGTCACTGCCGTCGAGAAAGCGAATGGCTCGCGACCATCTGCGGTCCAGTAAATCTCGCCAAGATCAACGCGTTCGGCGCGATACAGTGTTGTCCGTTCGCCGGTGGCCGGGTCCAGCAAGGCAAGCCCGGTGGTTTCACTGTCGGTGTTGTCTTCGATCAACACCTTCTTGTCGTCACGCTCAAAGCTGAGCGGTTGCCAAAAGCCCTGATTGCCGCCACGTTGGAACAACTGCTTCCAGTCAGATTCGGCATCGGCGCGATAGAACATTTCGGCGTAACCCTCTTCCGAGACGTGCTCGGCAAAGCGCACGACCCCGGCATTGTCGATGGTCAGTTCGCTGTCACGGATGTCGATGGTCTCGGCGCCGGTTTGCCGGGCGTTGTACACATTCAGATAGGTGACCACCGGTTTGACTTCGGTATCACGATCACGAACCCAAGGCTGCTTTTGAATCAGCATGCGTTGCGGGTCATCCGTTTTGAGTCGCAGTATCTTGAGATTGGCCCAGTCTTCCTGGGCGGCCAGCGCCTTGACCGAGCCACTGCCGGCCTGCGGTCCGAAAATGGTCAGCTGTTTCGAACCATCAAAATTGACCGCAACGATGTTGGCATCAGGAACCGACTCCGCCCTGCTGCCACGCTTCTTCTCCGCGCGCAGCAAGATCCGTTCGTCGTTGAACCATTGCGCGTCGGCCACGCTGAGGTTGCGCGGAAAGCGCAGCACCGAGGTGATTTTCTTGTTCTTGAGATCAAGGACCCGCAGCTCGGTCTTGTACGGGTAATCGGAGTCTTCGGCTTTGACGATCATCGCCAGATAGTCACCGGACGGCGACAGCACCATGTCTTCATACTGCGGTTGCTGGACAAACGGCTTGACATCGATTGCCATGACCGCGAGCGGCATAACAGCGACTGCTGCCGTCACCAGCAAACGCGATCCCATATATCGAACCGACTGGGTGAACATCTAAACTCCCTTTCATTCTTGGTCTTGGCTTGTGTTGCTCGAACGCCGGTCTGATCCGTCCGCCCGCCTATCTGTTTGCACGTCGGCGCGGACATCGATTGTCCCCGGCCGTCGCCGATATCCGCACGTGTATGGTGTGCTGGTGGTGGCATCGCTGCCCGGCAAACCAGCACGATTGCCAGGAGCAAGTCGGCGGCTCCGAGTCACCCCGGCGGGGCGGAGCCACGCTTGCTCCGTTGGCAAGCGGACCAACGTTCCAGCCCGCTGCCCCAGTATACGGCCGGCATTATGGCGTGCCCGGCAACGGCCGTCGCTGCTAGAATGCGTGTTAGCGATTTGTGCTGGACTTTCTCATGCCGGATGTCTCCCCGCCCCGCAACGACGAGCTGATGCAGCGCGATCTGCGCCATCTGTGGCACCCCTGCACCCAGATGAAAGATCACGAGCGTTATCCGGTGACGCCGATTCGGCGTGCCAGCGGCGTTTATCTGGAAGACTTCGAGGGCCGGCGTTACATCGACGCCATCAGTTCCTGGTGGACCAATATCCTCGGTCACTGCAACCCGGACATCAATGCCGCCATCAAGGATCAGCTGGACCAGTTGGAGCATGTGATCTTTGCCGGTTTTTCTCACGAGCCGGCAATCGCTCTGGGCGAGAAATTGACCGCACTGACACCGCCGGGACTGACCCGGCTGTTCTTTGGCGACAACGGTTCCAGTGCGATCGAAATCGCACTGAAGATGAGTTTTCATTTCTGGCTCAACAGTGGCAAGCCCGGCAAGAAGCGGTTCGTCGCGCTGCAAAATGGCTATCACGGCGAAACCCTGGGCGCGCTTGCCGTAGGTGATGTGGCGCTGTTCAAAACCACTTATGCCCCGCTGCTGATGGACGCCATCATGGTGCCGTCACCCGATTGCTATTACCGCGAACCGGGTGAAAGCTGGGAGGCCTATTCGCGCCGCCAGTTCGCCCACATGGAACGCGTATTGGCAGAAAAGCATGACGAGATTGCCGGCGTCATTCTGGAACCGCTGGTGCAATGTGCGACCGGCATGCGCATGTATCATCCGGTTTATCTGACGCTGCTGCGCGAAGCCTGCGACAAATACGGCGTGCATCTGATCGCGGATGAAATCGCTGTTGGCTTTGGTCGCACCGGCACCCTGTTCGCCTGTGAGCAGGCCGGTATCAGTCCGGATTTTCTTTGTTTGTCGAAAGCCTTGACCGGCGGCTATCTGCCGATGTCGCTGGTGGTGACCAGCGAGACCATTTACGGCGCGTTTTACGACAGTTATGAATCAATGCGCGGGTTCCTGCATTCGCACAGCTACACCGCCAATCCACTCGCCTGCCGGGCGGCCTGCGCCACCATCGATCTGCTGCAGCAAGGTGACTGGCTGACCCGCAATCGCGCTACGGCCAAATTGTTCTGGGACGGCGTGGCACCGTTGCAGGATCATCCGCATGTGGCTGAAGTGCGGCAGACCGGCATGATCACCGCCATCGAGTTGGTCAAGAACAAGCAAACCCGGCAAGCCTTTGCCTGGCAAGAGCGGCGCGGCATGCGCATTTTTGATTACGCACTGAGCCAAGGTGCGTTGCTGCGCCCGATCGGCGGCGTGGTCTATTTCATGACGCCATACATCATCAGCCCGGAGCAGGTGCAACAACTGGTTCGCATCGCCATCGACGGCATCACGCTGGCCGTTGCTGACTGACGCCCACAACACTTCCCACACTGAGACTGACTTTCATAATGCTGAATCGGCTCCGCTTCTGGCGGGAAAAAAATTGGCAGGTCATCGATGCTGACACCTACGCCGCAACCTGGCAGCGCTTTGGCGGCAGCCTGCTGACCCAGCCAGACGTCGTTGCGCGCTTGTCCGCACTCGCCGAAACCGACGTGCGTTATCTCGGTTGGCAAGACAATGGCGAGTGGGTCGCGGCCATTCCGACCTGGGGCCGCTATCTGGCACTGTCGCGACAAGCGCTCAAACGCATGGGTAAGCCTGGTCTGTTTGATCTGGGCAATGCCGAAATCATTTTGCCGATGGCGGCCGATGCGCACATTCAGTTGCGTCATAGCTGCAAGTATCTGACGGCAACGCAGGCAGAACAAATTGCCGGCGCACGCAAGCAGAAAGAAGAATTGACGCTGGCAAAAGATCCCGACGACATGGTGCGCAAAGTGCGTTACAACCTGCGCCGCGAGCTGCGCCTGCTGGAAGAAGCCGGCGGCGTGATCCGGCCGATGCACGAGCTGACGGCAGCTGAGCAGGCAAAGAGCTATATCGAATTGTTCGAGCGCCGTTGGGGGTTTGCCGCCGCTGGTCGAGAACGGCTCGCCGAGGTGCTGGCGCTGCTGCGCGAATTCGTGGTCGGCTCGGTGGTTTATCTGCATGAGACGCCGATTGCAATTCAGTTGCTGTATCGGGTCGAGTCGCCACAGTGGATTTCGGTGGAATACGTCAACGGTGGTGTCGATCCGCAAACCCGCGATTTCAGTCCCGGCAGCGTGCTGACCTATCTCAATACCCAAGCGGCGTGGGCCGATGCCAAGGCGCTCGGCAAAACCTTGCGCTACTCGTTTGGTCGCGCCGACCGCGAATACAAGGATCGCTGGTGCAATCGCGTGCCGGTGTATCAGGTGTGATGACCATGAAAGCCGACAAACAGACGCTGCTGCGCCAGCATCGCCAGCGCAAACGGTTTGCCCTGCTGCTGGCGCTGATTGCACTGATCGCCCTGGCGCTGGCCGGATTGGCCTGGTTGTTGCCGCTGCTGGCGCTGCTCGGCTGGGTTCTGAATGAAGCGTTTTTTTCCGATCATCTGTTTTACTCGCCGAGCCAGGATTATCGCTACGATTTGCACGCGGCCGTCCGGCTGCCAGTGCAGTTGGCCAATGGTCGCCTGCACCTGAATGCACCGATTGAACCGGACGTCGATACCTGGCTGCTCGCCATTCAGGTGCGCGGCTCGTGGTTCAGTCGCTGGCGCGATCCGCTGGTGCGGATTTACACCGCTGATTCGCAGGGCACGCCAAATCAACAGACTCAAGATGCTCGGTCGGATCAGCAAACGTTCGAGCGCGGCAGTTTTGGCTTGCGCTATCTCAATCTGTCGGATTTTCGCGCCGAGCTGGCTGCCGGCCAACTGCAACTAAGTGGACTGCATTGCACGTTTGAACAGGACGCCGTGTTGTATGGTTTTCGCAACGCCGATTACCGCCGCAAGCGCACGCTGATCCTCGCGCCGCATGCCGATGATGCCGAGCTGGCGGCGTTTGGTTTTTATCAGTCGTCCGCCGAGACCAGCATCGTTACCGTCACGGTCGGCGAACTGGAAGCCGACGCCTATCAAGCGTTTGGCTTGGCACCGGCGCAAGCGGCTGAATTGAAAGCACGGCTCAGGGTCTGGGACAGTCAGGCCATTCCGCAGTGGGCCGGTATTCCGGCCGAGCGCTGTTTTCAGCTCGGTTATTTCTGTTTGCAATTGCGCGCCATGCAGCAAGCACCGGAACAAAGTTTCGGTTCACGGGTGGCACCGCTGCAGGATGTGCGACCGTTTCGTCGGCGCAACAGTCAGCGCCTGCCGGCCGACGCCAACGGCGAGCCGACCTGGCGCAATCTGGTTGCCGATTTGCGCGCCCTGCTGGAGACGCTGCAGCCGGAAGTGGTCATCACGCCGCATCCAGTCATCGATCCGCACAGCGATCATGTCGCCTGCACGGCGGCGCTGAACGAAGCCATTCAGTTGAGCCAGTGGCAACCGCAATACCAGCTGCACTACGCCAACCATCTGCATGACAACGATCGCTGGCCGATGGGCAACGCCCACGATGGCGTAACGCTGCCGCCAGCCGTGGCGGCGTTGCCGGTCAGCGGCCTGTGGAGCCTGAGCCTCGACCGCCGCCAGCAAATCGACAAAGCCATGGCACTGGCGATGATGCATGACCTGCAGCCACGGCTGCCGCTGAAAAAGCGGCTGCGCCGGCTGCTGCAGCGCGGGCTGGCCGGGCGGCGCTGGCCGGCCTTCGGCGACAGCGAGTTTTTCCGCAAGGCGGTCCGCCGGCATGAGCTGTTTTTTGTCCAGCCGGCGACCGGCACGGCAGAGACCGGCACCGCGGCGACGGAAACAACAGCCATTGCAGCAACAACCGCTGCGGAATCAGGCGCGGTTTAAGGTACAGCCAAGAAGCACTTTGCTATCATCGCCGCGCACTTTGAGGTGACCGTCCATGACCGACAACAACAGCAACAACCCGAACAAACCGGCCGTCCATCTGGCCTTTTCCGACAAATACAGCCACGAGCACGCGTCGGACTACCAGAAGAAACACGAAGCCGGCTTTCAGCGCCGCTTCTCCAACTGGCTGGAACAACGGGCCGCGCGCAAAGCCCTCGCCACGGCCGGCGACCCGAAATCCGTTATCGATTTGCCCTGCGGCGCCGGTCGCTTCTGGGGCCTGTTGGCCGAGAAAGCCGATCGCAAGCTGTACGCGGCCGATTACAGCCAGGGCATGCTCGACACCTGTCAGCGCGTGCACCCGCCGGCGCTGATGCAGCGGTTTGAATGCAGGCAGGCGTCGGCCTTCGATACCCAATATCCGGATAGCTTCGTTGACTGCGTGTTTTCGATGCGCTTGATGCACCACGTCGGTCAGAGCAAGGATCGCTTGGTCATGCTGCGCGAGTTCCGTCGCATCTGCCGCGAAACCGTCATCCTGTCGCTGTGGGTCGATGGCAACATCAAGGCCTGGAAACGCCGTCGGCTCGACGCCAAACGCGCTGCCCAAGGCAAGAATCCGAACAACCGTTTCGTCACGCCGGCGGCGCAATTCGAAGCCGAGTGCCGTGAAGCCGGACTGCAGGTGGTCGCCCATTACGATGTGCTGCCGTTCTTCCTGATGTGGCGCATTTACGTGCTGCGCAAGGTCGGCTGATGAGCGGGCAACACTGGACGCCGGATGCCAACCATCAGGCCATTCTTGCCCACAACGGCCTGCACAGTTTCGCTGACGTCTGGGCGCTGAAAGCCGATTGGTTTGAAGCACCGAATGAACGCCGCTCCGGTTGGAGCGGCGCCAGCCGGGTCGAACTGAAAACGCCGGCCGGCGGCACGCTGGCAGTGTTTCTGAAACGCCAGCAGGACCACGATACCCGCAGCCTGCGCCATCCGTTTGGCCAACCGACCTTCCGGCGCGAATTCGCCAACATCGGCAAATTGCAGGCGCTCGGCATTCCCGCCGTGCCGCTGGTCTATTACGGCGAGCAAAAGATCAATGGCCATTCCTGTGCCGCGCTGATGACGGTGGCGCTTGATGACTTTCAGAGTCTGGATGAATGGTGGCCAGCGCATCCGCAAGCCGAATCCCGCGCTGCCGTGCTGACTGCCATCGCCGATTGGGCGGCGCAGATTTCCCGGCAACGCTGGCAACACGGCTGCCTGTATGACAAGCACATTTTTGTCCGCAAGCTGGCGCAGGCCGGACAATTCGGCCGTGACGACATCCGCTTCATTGATCTGGAGAAAATGCGGCGCCGGCTCAGCATCGGTCGCGCGGCCGAGATGAACATCCGGCAACTGCTGCGGCACAGCAGCTGCTGCTCCCCCGCCGAACACCAGCTGCTTGAAGCAGCGTTTGATCAGCAACTGAAAAAGGCCTGAGTGTTCAGGCCTTTTTTTTCGACGCAACGCTGCAACACGATCTCAAAAGAGCTAACAGCCAGCTCCGCACTGCCACCAATTTTTCCGTTCTGCGCTCGTTCGAAATGCGATGGTGGGCGTGCAACGCGCCATCAATTGTCGGTGGCCGTGATTCCGCGCGCCAGCAATCGGGTGATGGCGGCATTGATCAGCGCCACCTCGGGCTCGGTTACCGTCTTTCGACTGAACATGAACACCAGCTCGGACTCACTGAGCGTCACCGGAAGGATCACCAGCGGAGGCCGTTCGTGCGCCACGACATCGCGGGCGGCGTCTTCGACGATCATCAAAATGCCGTCGGGATTGCGCAGCAACATGCCGCGCGCCTTGGCCCAATTGTTATACGCCTCGAAGCGATCAACGGCCTGCAACTGCTTTTTGATTTCCGGCCAGTTCTCACCGTAATAGCCAAAATGCGGACCGATGATGGTGCGCTGCTCGCTGAGCAAATCGGCCATCGATTTTGCCCGAATCTGCCCGGCCAGTTCCTTGTGAGTCACCATGACAATTTTCTCGCGGCCGTAGGGCAGAGAAAACCAGGCAAACTCGCTGCGCTCCGGCAACGGCGTCGCGGCACTGACAAAATCAATCTGACCGGTTTTCAGTGACCAGAACCGATCCAGCATGCGCTCGGCACGCGGCAAAACCTGCAAGGGACAGCCCGCTTCGGCAAACACCCGGGCGACCCAGATCCGGTCCTGATTGACTTCGCGCTCCATGGTTTTGAATTCGCGGCTGCAGTCCGCCTGCACAGGCAGCGCCAACAACAGCAGCAGGCAAATGAAGACACGCATGGTCGACGCCACTCCACGTTGCACCCGGCAGCGCTCAGGTCATGGCATTGCACGGCCTGAGCGGATGCGTATCGGGTCACTCGGCTGAGTATAGTCGCGGCGGCGCTGTCACCAGCGGCGGTGCGATTGGCGCTGAATGGCACGCCGGTGCGGATAGTGGTCGTGAAAATTGCGCTAGCGAGAGTTGGCGCCAACAGGGCTACGCCAACTGATAGCGCAGAGCTCAACCGGGCATAGCTGTCGCGGTCGGCACCGTGTCAGTCTGACTGGAAGGCCTGCCAGCGACGCTCGAACTGCTCGCTGAATTGCCGTATCAGGCCCGGGTCGTTGCTGAGCACGAGATTCTCTTCGTTGACTTCGGCGGCACTGCGGGTCCAGTTATAACTGCCGTTCAGCAACCAGCTGCCATCGAACAGCGCAAACTTGTGATGCATGTGCGCTTCGGTCCGATCCACCCGTACCGGCACGCCAGCATCGCGCAAGCGACCGATATCACTGCCGAGATCACATTCCTTTTCATTGTCGGTCAGCAGCCGGAGCTGCACGCCACGGCGATGCGCCGCTAAAATTTCTGCACTGATCTGATCGTCGGAAATGGTAAAGACGCACAGCTCGGCGCGCTGCCGAACACTGCGCAGCTGCTGCTGGATGGCAAGGCGACAAGCCGGGCCGGGACTGAAGTAAGCTTGCGATTCGATGGCGACGCCGCTCGGTGTGCGCGCGACATCGAGCGCGCGCACCACCCCTTCCAGCCATTTGATCAGGCCCTGCTGATTGCCATCGTTGATGCGCTGCCGGACCAGCTCAAAAGCGCGATTGCGCAACTGGCGCAAGCCGTCTTCCGGTGGCTCGGCCTCGCGCAAGGCCAGCACCAGCAAACGCTTTTCGTCGTCGCTGAGCCGCTCATCGTTCAGCGTGTCGCTTAGCTGATCGAGCAGATCCGGTAACGCGGGTGCTGACATGTTTGCCCAAGCCTACGCTTGCGGTGTCTGCTGGCTGGCAATCCAGCGATCCACCTCCTGCTCGAGAACCGACAACGGCACTGAACCGAGCGCCAGCACGTGATCGTGGAAGGCGCGCAGATCAAATTTCTGGCCGAGCGCGGCTTCGGCTTTCGCGCGCAGTTCGCGGATTTTCAGTTCACCGAGTTTGTAAGCCAGCGCCTGACCCGGCCAGGAAATGTAGCGATCGATTTCGGTGGTGATTTCGTGTTCGCTGAGCGCGGTATTGTCGCGCATGAAGTTCAGCGCCTGATCGCGACTCCAGCCCTTGGCGTGCATGCCGGTATCGACCACCAGTCGCGCTGCCCGCCACATTTCGTACACCAACCGGCCGAACTGTTGATACGGCGTTTCGTAAATGCCCATCTCGACGCCGAGCCGTTCGCTGTACAGACCCCAGCCTTCGCCGTACGCCGACAGATACGAATAACGGCGGAACAGCGGCTGCTCGCCTTGCTCGCTGGCGAGCGCATTTTGCAAATGATGGCCGGGCACCGCTTCATGCAGGGTCAGCGCCGGAATCGCCCACAGCGGCCGCTGATCGAGCAGGCTGGTGTTGACCCAGTAGAAGCCGGCTTGCTTCGGATCATTGCTGCCCGAGTAGCGACCGGTGGTGTAGGTCGGGGCGATATCGGCCGGCACCGGCGCGACACCGTAAGGCTGGCGCGGCAGCGTGCCGAAATACTGCGGCAATTTGCCGTCGATTTTCTTGGCGAAGTAGGAGGCTTCGGCGAGCAGTTCATGGCCAGTCTTTGGATAGAACTGCGGATCGGTGCGCAGGAACTGGAGAAAGGCTTTCAGATCGCCAGCGAAATTGACCTGCTGCCGAATCGCATCCATCTCCGCGCGGATGCGGGCCACTTCGGCCAGACCGGTTTGATGAATGCTGTCCGGGCTGGCATCGAGCGTGGTGTACTCAAAAATTTCTGCAGCGTAATAAGCGTTGCCATTCGGCAGCTTGCTGGCGGCAATGGTCTTGCGCGCTTTCGGCATGTATTCGCTGCGCATGAATTGCAGCAGCTCGCGATAAGCCGGAATCACCTTGTCCTGAATCACGCTGGCAGCACGCGCCCGCAGCGCGGTCTGACTGGCCTCATCAAGCGCGCTCGGCAATTGCTTGAACGGCGCGTAGAACGCGCTTTGTTCAGCGCTGTCGACCACGTGCAGGGCAATGCTGGCATCGCGACCGGTCAGCACCACTTGCGGCACACTCAGGCCTTTCTTGAGACCTTTTCGCATCAGCGCGGTCAGCTGCTGAAACAGCTGCGGCAATTGTTCCAACCGATCCAGATAACGTTCGCAGTTGGCAGCCGGCTGGCATTGCACGTAATCGCCGCTGCGGGCGTAATCGGCCCAGAACTGGGTGTCGCTGGTGAATGGCATCAGATAG
Organism: Permianibacter fluminis; assembly: GCF_013179735.1. NCBI lineage: Bacteria > Pseudomonadati > Pseudomonadota > Gammaproteobacteria > Pseudomonadales > Pseudomonadaceae > Permianibacter > Permianibacter fluminis. Next base: position 473,379 of record NZ_JABMEG010000001.1, read on the forward strand.
CCACCGAGTTCGTAATCGGCAAGGCTGTTGCGGGTTTGATCGGCAAAAATACGGTAGTTGACCCGACCGTCACCGGTCAGCTGGTCCGGATTAATCTGTTTGAGCTCGCGCTGAATCTGTTTGAGAAAATCGATGCGGGTTTGCACCGCCGCATCGCTCCAGTCGCTGAATCGCCGTTCGGCGTCCTGGTCGCCGAGACTGGCGGCCAGCTCCGGAAACTGCTGCAGCCGGAACGCCCAGTCCTTGTCATAGACCGCCTTGAACGCACGATCTGCAGCGGAGCTGCTGTCGGCTTTCGCTGTTTCTGCGACTGTGCTGGTCGTGTTTTCTTCCGCTTGCACGGCAGTCAGTGCCGACAGCACGGACAACGCGGCCGCGCTCAGCAGGGCGCTGACCCGACGGGCAGGGAAAACAGTACGGGGATCAAACATGGCAGGCATCCGGCGAGGAAAGTCGGGTGCCATGGTGCCACAACGGCAGCGCGCGGCAATTGTTTCGACAAACTGTGCTGGCCGTCGCTATTGCCAAGCTCGGTCGTCATGCTAGTGTCACGGCCGGTAGCGAAACTACCGCGCGGCGTGACTGGCTCACGACAGCCAAACCGCGATTTGCTGTACCGGTGTCCTGATCGCCGGTCAGTGTGGCTACGGATTGGCTCCCTTTTAATCAGGTTGGGGAGACCGCATCATGACCGAGCACTTGTCCTGCTCACCGCACCAACTCGTCCTGAACGCGCTGTTCGATGCCGTGCCATTGGCCTGGCCGGATGCACTCGCGCTACTCGACTGCGCGCTCGACGCGTTGCATGAACTCAGCTTGCTCGACTGACCGGCCTGTTCGATTGATCAGCCAGCCCAACTGACCAACACTCGACTAGCGCGCCATGCCACCGATCTGGTGCGCGAGGTAAGTCGCGTATTGGTCAGTCATTCCGGCGACGTAATCGAGCACACGCATATAGGCGTGATAAAGCGGCTGCTCGCGCGCCGGGGCATTGCCGCCCATCAGATCCAGCACCCGCCGATAGCGAAAGCTCGGTGACGGCAGACTGTGCTGCTCGTACACCGCGTGACAGAACACATCGAGCAAGGTGCCGATGGTCGAGAACGCGCCGATCTCCAGTTCCGATTTGCGGGCGTTGCGGAACACTTTTTCGTAGGCCAGTTTTTTTCCCGCGCGGACGCCGGCCGCAACATCACTGTCGCCATCCAGCAACAACTCGCCGTGATAACTGCCAGCCAGCATGGCGTTCTTGTGCGCCAGAAATGCCTGCAGCGCCGATACCAGCATGCGCTCCATGGCGCGACCACGAAAGGCACTGATCCGGCGCCGCGGACTCAGTGAACTATCTTGGGCATATTCGTGCGGCGTTTCCCAGCCGCACAGCTGCAACAGAGTCTGCTCGACATCAGCGTACTGCAGAATGTTCAGTTCCAGCGCGTCTTCCAGATCCAGAATCGTGTAGCAGATGTCGTCGGCCGCCTCGAGCAGAAAGCACAGCGGATGCCGGCAATACTTGTCGGTATTTTCCGGCAGCAGCCCGAGTTTTTGCGCCACCTCGTGAAGTTGCTGGCGCTCACTTTGATAACAGCCGAATTTTTCCTTGATGCCGGCGTGCACCGATGTCCACGGATATTTCATCAACGCGCCAAGCGTCGGATAAGTCAGCCGCATACCGCCTTCAAACTGGTGGTATTCGGTTTGCGTGACCACCCGGAAACCGTGCGCGTTGGCTTCGAAGGTACACAGATCATCGCGCTCTTCCGGCGACAGTTCCGCCAGCAAGGCACTGCCACGATGGCGACGAAAGAAATCGCGCACGGCATATTCGCCGGCATGGCCAAAGGGCGGATGGCCGATGTCATGAGCGAGACAAGCTGCCTGAACAATGGCGCCAAGATCGGCCGGCGTGATCCACGGCGGCAATTCGTCGGCCATGGCTTCACCCGCCATGATGCCGAGACTGCGGCCGACCGAACCGACTTCGATGCTGTGAGTCAGCCGGGTGTGAATGTGATCATTGAGCGACAGCGGATGCACCTGGGTCTTGCGCCCGAGCCGGCGAAACGCGCTAGAGAAAACAATGCGATCGTGATCTTTGTGAAAATGCGAGCGGCCCGATTCCGGCGTGCCGGTCAACTCATGATGCGAACGATGCGGCGTCAGCAGCTGGGCCCAGTTCATCATCATCGTTGGTACTCCGGTTGGGGCGACGCGGCAAGCAGCCGTCCGGGCAAGCTAAGCAGTTCAGTTGAGATCCTGCAACAGGCTTTCGGTTTCGGCCAGCTTGCGCCGCTCACGGCGGGCATAACGGCGACAGATCAGCATCCAGCCACCGACGATCACGGTGACAAAAATCGCCCCGAAAAACGCCTGCCAACCGTGCGCCTTGGCCGGGTACAGCCAGACCGACAAACCGTTCCAGAGCCAGCCCAGCACAATGCCGAGCGGACCAAAATAGTCGCCGTAACGGATCACCGTCAGATTGGCTTTGGCCCGGCGGATGCGCAGCGCCAACAAGGCGTGAACATCGTTCTCGTGCGCGCGCCAGGTGCCACGCCGGGAGCGGATATTGAAGTAGGTCATCACCGGCGCCAGCACGGACCACAACCATGCCCAGATCTGCCACAAGGTCGGCAATGGTTTGAACCATTGCCAGTACACCGCCAGTGACCAGATCATCAGCACGACGCCGATTTCGACCGCCATCAGCGCGTACATCCGCAGCGTGCACCAGCGGGTGCTGCGCTGCAGGGCCGGCAGATTGACCGGCTGCGCCTGCCAGGTGCGCGCCAGCTGTTGCCAATCGTTGCTGTCGGGCATGCCGTTGGTCATACCGTGCTCCCCGACGGTTCGGCATCACCGAGCGGCGTCTCGCCAAGCTGGGCCATCAATTGTTTGCGTGCCCGCGACAAGCGCACCGCGACATTGCCGACCGAGATGCCGATCACGCTGGCGATTTCCTCATGGCTCAAGCCTTCCAGCGCCAGCGTCACCAGTTCGCGTTGCATCAGCGGCAGCGCCCGCACGGCATCGAGCAGACGCTCGCTTCGCTGTTGCAGGCTGGCTTGCTGTTCCGGATTCGCGCGCTGGTCCGGCAATTCTTCGCTGAGTTCATCACGGGCCAGCTCACGCTTGTGCTGCAGCACATGATTGACCGCGCGGTTGTGGGCGATGCGCAAGACAAAAGTCTTCAGCGACGACTCGCCGCGAAAACGCGGCAGTGATTGCCAGATGGCTAGCAGCACGTCCTGGGTCAGCTCGTCGCGCCGGGCCGGATTGCGCTCGAACGCCGCCGCCACCCGCGCGATCGCCGCACCGTGTTCGCCGACTACCTGTTCAAACGACTGCTCCGCCACGCTGATCCTTGCTGCGCCCCATGCCGAGGAAGGCGGCGATTGTAACGCAGCAAAGACCACGGTAGCGCCGCTCATTCAGGACCGACGACAGGCGCGCCAATACTGAGTCGCGGCCATCACCAGCAGCGCCAAGCCAATCGGCAGGAATTCCGGCTGGTTGACGCTGAGCGCGGTGAAGGCCAGCCCAATCACGCCAAACCGACGCTCCGGCATGGCACAGGAAAACTTCATGGCATGGTCTCCCACCGTTCACACACCGAGAACAAACTTCTCGCTCTTCAACTTCCAGCTGGCAAAGCCAACGCAGATCAACGCCAGCGCCAACGACACGCCGGCCGTGGTCAGAAAAGCAGTTGCCGGCACGGCATTGCCCTTGGCCAGTTCCAGCATCAGCGTCTGCTCGGCCAGCACCGGAATGGCGTACATCCAGCTTTGCGTATTCAGATCCAGCATCGGCACCACAATCACCGGTATCAGCGGCAACAGCAGCGCGAAGCTGACCGCGGTCTGCGCTTCCTTGAACGACTTCGAGTTCATCGCCAGGGCAATTTCAAATGCCGAGGCAAACAGGCACAGCGGCAGCGCCGTACCGATCAGCAGCAGCAGGCTCGGCAAACCGAGCCGCCACGACAGACTGATTTCTTCCAGCGGCATCGACTTCAGGACAAAGTGGCCGACGCTGAGCTCCAGGCCCAAACCGACCGCGCAAATCAGCGCACCGGCCAACCATTTGCCGGCAATCAACTCCAGCGGTTTCACCGGTTGGGCCAGCAAGATTTCCAGCGATTTGCGCTCGCGCTCACCGGCGGTGGTGTCGATGGCGAGGTTCAGGCAGAAGTAGAAGGTCGCGACAAAAAAGATGCCGAAGATCGCGCCGATGATTTTGCCCGAACGCGACGCGCTGGTCGCTGTGTCGTATTCCTGCACCTGCACCGGCCGCAGCACTGCCGGCGAGACGCCATGGGCCAGCAACCGCGCCTGGGCAATGCTGATGCCGTAGCTGTTCAGCACCTGGGTGACACGCTCCAGTTTCGAGCGCTGGTCCGCTGCCGAGTCGGACCACAGCTCGATGGTGGCCGGACGCAGATCCTGATAGTCCTTGCTGAACGACTCCGGAATGCGGATCACCGCCGCCTGCTTGCGTTCTTTCAGCAGCGCGGTAATCGCCGGCTCGTCCATGTCATCATGATCGAGCACGGTGATGCCTTGCTGCTTCAATTGCTGCATCAGGGTCGGCGCCTGACTGCCGCCGATCACGATCACCTCGTTGGTTTCCCGATCAGCCTTGGTGCTTTTGCTGATCACGTTATTCAGCGTCGACCACATGATCAGCGGATAGATGAACACAAACAGCGCCAGCATCATCAGCGAGCGTTTGTCGCGCAGGGTGTCGGTGACTTCCTTGCGCCAGATGGTAGTAAAACGACTCATGCCGCGATTCCTTCTTCGGTACCGATCAGGCTGACAAAGGCATCTTCCAGATTGCTGATGCCGGTTTGTTCGCACAGCGCTTGCGGCGCACCCTGCGCCACCACCTTGCCCTGGGCAATGACGATCACGTCATCGCACAGATGGGTCACTTCCTGCATCACGTGCGTCGCCATGATGATGCAGCAACCACGCTCGCGCAGGCTTTGCAGCGCCCGCCGCAGCGCCCGCGTGCTCATCACATCGAGACCACGGGTCGGTTCATCGAGCAGCAGATTGCGCGGCCGGTGCAGCAGCGCCCGCGCCAGCGCGACTTTCAGCCGCTGACCTTGCGAGAAGCCGGCGGCGCGGCGGTCGATGATATCGGCCATGCCGAGCAGTTCGACTACATCGGTGGTGCCTGATTCGATATCGCTGCGGCTCATGCCGTGCAACTCGCCGAAATAACGCAAATGCTCACGCGTGGTCAGCCGCTCATACAAACCGACCTGATCGGTCAGAATGCCGAGTTTCTTGCGCGCCGCAATCGGATCGCTGGCCGGATCGATGCCATCGATGCTCACCGTGCCGGTGTCGCGTGCCAGCAAGCCAAACAGCACCCGCAGCGCGGTGGTTTTGCCGGCGCCGTTCGGTCCGAGCAGGCCGACGATTTGGCCATCGGCGGCGCTGAAGCTGGCGCCATTCAATGCCTGCACCTTGCCAAAGGCTTTGTGCAGATTGTCTACCTTGATCATGGATATTCCTTAGCTGCACCAATCGGTGACTGGGTCAGCAGGTCGAGTCAGCAAATCAATATCGCAATACGTTTTTAAATCAGCGCGGGTTACGGCGCCGGGCCCGCGACGTTGATCACGAACGGCGGCAGCGGAATATCGTTCAGGCACTGGCCATCGATTTTTTCCGTTGGCGCGTCGAGAAACTCGCGCAACAGTTTGGGTCCGCAGCCAAGATGGGACACGCCGTGGCCGACGTTGGCGGCCACCAGATGCTGCCCAGCCGACAAGGATTTCAACGCGGTTTCAGCACGGTGCGGCGGTGTCACCGGATCCAGCGCGCCGGACAGCAACAAGGTCGGTGTTGCCAGCGGCGTCGGCTCGCTGTAAGGAATGGCCGGCACGTTCAGCACGGCGCACCAGCGCGGCCATTGCTTCAGCTGCAAGCCATGCAGAAACGACGCCGTCTGTTCTGCGGCCAGCACTTCCGGGGTAATCCGCGGCATGTCTTCGGCACAGACCACCGACAGGGTCAGGCCAATTGCCATCGAGTCACTGCTCCAGTCGCTGCTGGCATACATCTGGGCAATAAACGGTTTCCAGTTACCGTGACTGCTTTCAGTGATGAGGAACGGCAAACGCGCGCTCATTTCCGCCGAATACAACATCATCCGGATGGTCTCGCTGAACGACGAATACGGCAGGACAAAACTCAGCGGCTTGGCTGTGCGCGGATGATTGAATGACAGCGTCACGGCGCCAGCCTCGACGTTGTCAGCCAGCATGCGAAAGTCCGCCCGCAAAGTCGGATAGGTTTTTTCGCACACCGGGTCCTGCTCGCAGTGGGCAAACGCCGCCTCCAGCGAATGCTGGGCATCGGCGCCCCACTCGCCGAGCAATTGCTCTTTCGGCGCGACGCCATCGATGATCAGGGCCCGCACGCGGTCCGGAAACGCGCGTGCATACGCCTGACCCAGCCGGGTGCCGTAGGAACCGCCCCAGACATTCACCTCGGCGTAACCGAGCGCCTTGCGCACCTCGTCCAGATCACGGGCGGCATTGGCCGTGTTGTAGTGCTGAACCGGCGCCTTCAAATTGCGCAGGCAATTGCTGATCAGCGCTTCCTGCTCGGCCTCGGTGACGGTTTCGCTGTCGCGCAAATCGTCGCAATCGAGCTTGCCGGACTTGCCAGTTCCGCGTTGATCAATCAACACAATGTCGCGAGTCGCCCGCACTTTCTTGAACGCCCGATCGAGCAGAAACACGATGCCACTGCCGGCCTGACCCGGACCACCAGCCAGCACAAACAAGGGATCTGCTTTCGCGGTTTCCCGGAACGCCGGCGCCACCGTGACGTGCAGCGAAATGCTGTCGCCCGCTGGCGCCGCGTAATCGACCGGCACATTGATGCGCACGCAGCGCAGTGGCTCTTCGTAATTGGGCAGGTGGCAGCTTTCGCCTTGCTTGCTGATCGGCGTGGCAGGCCCATCGGCCTGCGCGGCGCCACTCAGCAATTGCGTACCGACCGCAATGATCGGCAACGATATCCTCATCCAGTGTTTCACTGGGTTCTCTCCTTGCTCTACACGAGGGTGGTGAACGCCGTTTCGGACGTTCTTGTGCTTACAGTCAGTTGGGTGGCGAATAGCTTACAGAGGTGGTGGTAACAAGTTGTAAATGTGGCGTTGCTCCCTCCCCTGCCAGGGGGGTAACGGTGGGAATTCAAGTTCGTCACAGTTGACGAACTTGCCACCTTAACGACGCCAACTCTGTTGGCGGTTGTTTGCTCCTCCCCCTGTGAAGGGGGGTGAAGTCGGGGATTCATGTTCGTCACAGTTGACGAACATGCCGACTGAACGACGCCAACTCCGTTGGCGGCTGGACGGTCGGGAGGGGGTAATTGCCGCCCGGCTCTTCCCGTCTATTTCTGCTGCTATTCAGCCGGAAGGATTGCCGGGTCTCGCCCCGGCGGGCGACCTACTTTCGTGGCGCACGAAAGTAGGCAAAGAACATTGCCTGTATTCCTCGCCGCTAAAACGATGAAACTGTTTTAGCGGTTCCCTGCGCTACTCCACTCCAGCTGGGGCTTTTCAGACAGCACATCCGTGTGCAGTCTGAAAAGGCTTCGGCGTCCTGCCTCGCCCCTTCGCTGCGCTACGGGCTATTAACCCAGCTTCCATTACGTTGCTCGGCTCGTCAGACGGCGGGAAAGGCAAAGGCACGCTGCGCGCCAAAAAAATCAAATCACACCTGTCATTCCGGCGAAGGCCGGAATCCAATTTGAATTTGTTTTTTGGAAAACACCATGGATTCCGGCCTTCGCCGGAATGACAGACTGAGATGCATTGCCGAAGCAACTGACTCAGCTAGAAAACGGGGCCCCCATTCGCGCCAGCCGGCGATTCGGTATTAGCGGCCGGGTGCGCCGGCAGGGATTGCCGGCGCAGTGCTGATAAGGCAGGACGCCGCATCAGCACGTGCCCGAAGCCGATAACGCCGAAGCGACGGGCGGAGCTTCCGAAGCAACCAAACCGATTCTGGCGCGCTGGGGCGTGTTCTTTTGCCTACTTTTCTTGCACGAGCAAGAAAAGTAGGTCGCCCGCCGGGGCGACGCCGACAGGGATGTCGGCGGTAGAGCAATCCAGGAGCAATTGCCGAGACCCGGCAATGTTGCATCATGATAAGCAGCTGATTGAATTGGAAACAAACATTCGCCCGATTACGCTGCGCTAATCGGACCTACTTGTCGCTTAAAATGGGGTAGCAAATCTGTTCGCTCAATTTCTGGCACCGGCCAATGTAGAGCAATATCACGCTTGCAGCTTCAATGCGGTCATACTGCTCCGGGATCAATTCCGAACGATGAATGGCCTGTTCAAAATAGCGTTTGGCCATCGCCGGTTCAAATCGACACAGGTTAGCTGCCATATCGGCATAGCCGATTGCTGCATCCATGTCGGATTGCTGAGCCAAGAATCGAGCGGTTTCGTCCACGGCGTTCAAAGCGGCATCTTTATCGCCTAGATTGAACAGCGGGGTAATCCGCTCTGCTTGGGACTTGCCTTGCTGATGAGCATCGGTTAACCGCGACAGCTCGGCATCGCCAGACTTCAGTGCAGCCATCACACCTTGTCTGTCCTTGCTCAACGCCGCAATTTCATAGTAAGACCTTGCGCTGAACTCGCCGGAACAGGAGCCGTCAGCCAGCTGCATCGCCCTTTCAAACCTTCCCAAAGCGGCGTAACTATCGGATAGATTGGAACAGCCGCGTTCCCGCCAGAAGTCTTTGGGCACTGCATTCAGCACAGCTTCGGCCTCTTTCAGGTATTCGTCAGCCTTGTTATTGGTAGTCGCATACCTGGCCATCTTTGCGTAGGACCGAATTTTGAACGCGGCATTTTCATGCGCTTCTGTCAGGGCCAATGCCTGCTGGTCCAATCCCGCTTTGGCCAGAAACTCAACCGCATCCGATCTGACAAGATCGCGCTCATACGGCTCTCGAAAGTCACTCATCAACGCCAACGCACGATCCACTTCCTGGTGCGCCAGATATGCCTTTGCTATTCCGGACAGCGCAGCACTTCTGTTCTCTGCGTTTTCGAGGCTCTTTGCCTGTTGCTGGAAATTGTTTAGTGCTGCCAAATTGCATGAGTCTTTTGCGAAAACAGGCACCGCCATCAGCGCTGTCATCACAATCCATATTGCGTGCCGCATCAATCGCACCTATTCACACGCCTTCACCAAATCCTCCACCACCTTCTTCGCATCACCAAACACCATCATCGTCTTGTCCATATAGAACAAGTCATTGTCGAGGCCGGCATAACCCGCTGCCATCGAGCGTTTGACCACCAAAATAGTTTTGGCTTTGTGTGCTTCCAGAATTGGCATGCCGTAGATCGGCGATTTCGGATCGTCTTTCGCCGCCGGATTAACCACGTCGTTGGCGCCGATCACCAGCACCACGTCTGTGTTGGCAAAATCGTTGTTGATCTCTTCCATTTCCAGCACCTGGTCATAGGGCACGTCGGCTTCGGCGAGCAGTACGTTCATGTGACCGGGCATACGACCGGCGACCGGGTGAATGGCGTAACGAACTTTGACGCCGTGGTGTTCGAGTTTGCTGGCGAATTCTTGCAGCGCGTGCTGGGCGCGGGCGACGGCCAGACCGTAGCCGGGCACGATCACCACGGTCTCGGCGTTTTTCATCAGGAACACGGCGTCGTCCGGCGAGCCGCTGCGATAGGTTTTTTCTTTGCCATCGCCAGCATCGGCGGTGCCGGCATCACTGCCAATGCCGCCGAAGATCACGTTGATGAGCGAGCGGTTCATCGCTTTGCACATGATGTAGGACAGAATCGCGCCGCTGGAACCGACCAGCGAACCGGCGACGATCAGCAGCGAATTGTTCAACGTGAAACCGATGCCGGCAGCGGCCCAACCCGAATACGAGTTCAGCATCGACACCACCACCGGCATGTCGGCGCCGCCGATGGGGATGATCAGCAAATAACCCAACATCAGCGCGACCGCCAACATCACATAGAACGCGGTGTGCGATTCATTGACGAAGAACAGCACGCCACCAACCAGCATGACGATGGCTAGGGTCAGGTTCAGCAGATGCTGGCCGCCGAAACGAATGGCTTTGCTGGAGAAGCGGCCGGACAGTTTGCCGAACGCGACGATGGAAGCGGTGAAGGTAATGGCACCAATGAAAGCGCCAACGAACAGCTCGAAGCGGTGCACGCCTTCCATGTGATTGTCGGGCTTCAGAATGGCGGCAACGGCGATCAGCACAGCGGCCAGACCAATCAGAGAGTGCATCGCCGCGACCAGCTGTGGCATTGCGGTCATTTCGACCTTTTTCGCCAGCACGGTGCCAACGCCACCACCGATCAGTATCATCACCAGCGTCAGCACGTAGCCGCTGCTGTTGGTCAGTTCTTTCATCAGGAAGAAGGTGGTGGCAATGGCGAGCGCCATGCCGATCATGCCGAAGCTGTTGCCGCGCCGGGCTGTCTCCGGATGCGACAAACCCTTCAGACTCAGGATAAACAGCACTGACGAGATCAGATAGGACAGTGCAATCAGGTTGTAGTTGACCATGGTGTTTCCTTGCGTTCTGGTCTGTCGTTGTTGTTGTCAGTAGTTCGCCGGTACAGCGGATTTTTCGGTCTGCTCATGCGGCTGGTTCACCCTCTCCCTAACCCTCCCCCACCAAGGGGGAGGGGATCGAACGGAGCGTACCGAACGAGTGGGCATTTCGCCCCTCTCCCTCGACGGGAGAGGGGTTGGGGAGAGGGTGAACCCGCCCGACAAACGAAAATGCTTCAGCCTTTCCGCTCTTTCTTCTTGAACATTTCCAGCATCCGTTTGGTCACCAGAAAACCGCCGAAAATATTGACGCTGGCAAGGCCCACGGCCAGCGCGCCGACGATGCTGTCCGGCGCCACGGCGTTGAAACCGATTTGCAGCATGGCGCCGACAATGACAATCGAGGAAATGGCGTTGGTGACCGACATCAGCGGAGTATGCAGCGCCGGTGTAACGGTCCAGACCACGTGATAGCCGACAAAAATCGCCAGCACGAAAATGGTCAGGTTCATGATCAGTGGATCGGCCATGGTGACGATCTCCTTTTGTTTTTCCCCTGCCCTGCCTGCGGTGCAGGCTGGGAGGGCGTGGAAGCGCAGAACGCTCAGTTATCGGAATGACTGAATTTATTTGGCAGCAAACAACACCTGACCCTCGCGCACAATCAGCGACGCCTTGATGATTTCGTCGTCGCTGTTGATGCTGAAACTGCCATCCTTGCCGAACATCGGACTCAAGAAGTTCAGCAGGTTACGCGCGTACAGCGCCGAGGCATCGGCGGCCAGTTGCGACGGCAGATTGGTGTAGCCGATGACGGTGACGCCGTTGAGATTGACCACCTGATCGGCGACTGAGCCTTCGACGTTACCGCCGGCTTCGGTGGCCAGATCGACAATCACTGAACCGGGTTTCATCGCGGCCACGGTGGGCGCATGAATCAGCCGTGGTGCCGGCCGACCGGGAATGAGCGCGGTGCTGATCACGATGTCGGCTTGCTGTGCCCGCTCGTGCACCAGCTCACCCTGTTTGCGTTTGTAATCGTCGGACATTTCCTTGGCGTAACCACCGGCGGCATCGCCCGCTTCACCGGGTACTTCGACGAACTTGGCGCCGAGCGATTCGACCTGTTCTTTCGCGGCCGTGCGGACATCAAACGCCTCGACCACAGCGCCGAGGCGTTTGGCGGTGGCAATGGCCTGCAAGCCGGCAACACCGGCGCCGAGGATCAGCACACGCGCCGCTTTGACGGTGCCAGCCGCGGTCATCAGCATCGGGAAATAACGCGGGTAATGGTTGGCCGCCATCAACACTGCCTTGTAGCCTGCGATGTTGGCCTGCGACGACAGCACGTCCATGCTTTGGGCGCGGGTGATGCGGGGCAGCAATTCCATGGCAAACAGCGTGATGCCCGCCTGCGCGTACTGTCCCAGCAGGTTATTACGATACGGATTGCACAGCGCCAGCACGGCGCTGCCAGCTTTGAGCTGACCGAGCTCGGCCTCGCTGGGTGCCCGCACCTTCAGCACCAGCTCGCCGGCAAAGGCCTCGGCGGCGTTGACGATGCTGGCACCGGCCGCGCTATAGGCGGCATCGGTGACGCCGGCGGCAACGCCAGCACCGCTCTGTACCGCGACGCTGTGGCCAAGGCTCACGTACTTCTTGATGGTATCGGGGGTGGCGGCGACGCGCAGTTCGCCAGGCAGGGTTTCGGCGGGAATGCTTATTTTCATCTGGTTTTTCCCTAGAAGCGTGGTCGCCGTGCTGACTGCATGTCCCGTACGGCGTTTGTTCCCTGATGCGATCCGGCTCTGCATGGCCCGGGTCCGCATGATGTTGGCCACCGCTCCGGCAGCAAAGCCAGAATCAGAACCAACATCAGGCCCTGGCGATGACGCTGACTGCCTGGGCCTTCTGTCCGGTATCCTATGGGGCTTGCCGGCCTCGGTCAAACCGGCCGGACAATTTGATCCAAACTTTCGCCCGGGGGAAGTTCCCCCTTTTTATAAAGTGATTCTCATGCGCACGATTCGCGTCTTTGTTGCCGAGCCTTTGAGCATCGGCGTTACCGTCGCTCTGGCGGAGCAGGCAGCCGGCCATGTCAGCCGGGTGTTGCGGCTGAAAGAAGGCGATGCGCTGCAATTGTTCAATGGCGATGGCAGCCAGTACGACGCCGTGCTGACCCAGTGCGACAAGAAAGCCGTGCGCGCGCGCGTCGATGCGGCAACGACAGTCAATCGCGAATCGCCGCTGGCAATCACCTTGATGCAGGGCATTTCGCGTGGCGAGCGCATGGATTACACGGTGCAGAAAGCGGTCGAGCTGGGCGTCAGCCGCATTGAGCCGGTGATCAGCGAGCGCTGCGGCGTTTCGGTCGATGCCGATCGCTGGGAAAAAAAGCGCGAGCACTGGCAACGCGTTGCCGAAAGCGCCTGCGAGCAGAGCGGCCGCAATGTGGTGCCTCAAATCGCCACCGTGCGCCGGCTGGATATCGCGCTCAGTGAATTGGCCGCCGGCAATTTGCGGCTGATGCTGGATCCGGAAGGTCAGCACAACCTGCGCGATCTGCCGCTGCAAACGGCGGTGGTCTTGCTGGCCGGTCCGGAAGGTGGCCTAGGCGAAATGGACATGAAATACGCCCGCGCTGCCAAATTTTCCGGCCTGCGTCTGGGCCCGCGCATTCTGCGCACCGAGACGGCGGCGATGGCGGCCTTGGCCGGCTTGCAAGTGTTGGCCGGCGATTTTTGCTGAGCAACTAAAGCCGCTTTTTAGTTGCAACGAAACTGACTGATGACGACGAAGCCAGCGCTTGCCGGTGGGGCGGGTCAAGCGCAACGGACCCGCCAAACACAGCACAAAGATGTGTAGCGGCGACAATCCGGGAAAAGTATTGCCGCGAAGAATACGGTTGCCATCATCGAACCATCTTGTGGGAGCGGCTTTAGCTGCGAAAACGATGTATCTGCCAACTGTCGCGGCTAAAGCCGCGCCCACCGAAAAGATATGCACGGGATCAATCGCAGGCGACCACGGCTATGACTTATCACTCGATTGTCGTACTGACCGGTGCCGGCATTTCGGCCGAGTCCGGTATCCGCACGTTTCGCGCGGCCGATGGTCTGTGGGAAGACCATCGCATTGAGGATGTCGCGTCACCGGAAGGTTTCGCCCGCAACCCGGCGTTGGTGCAGCGTTTTTACAATGAACGCCGACGCAAGCTGTTTGACCCTGCCGTGCAACCGAATGCCGCGCACCTTGCCCTGGCCGAATTCGAGCGGCGCTTCCACGGCGATTTTTTGCTGGTCACGCAGAATGTCGATGACTTGCATGACCGCGCCGGCAGCAAGCAGCTGATTCACATGCATGGCGAGCTACTCAAAATGCGCTGCAGCATGAGCCAGCAGATCTTTTCCATCAACACCGATCTGGATGGCGAGCGGCGCTGCGATTGCTGCGCGCTCAAAGGCACCTTGCGCCCGCACATCGTCTGGTTTGGTGAAGTGCCGTTGGAGATGGAGCGGATTGGCGCTGCGCTGGCGCGCTGCGATTTATTTGTCAGCATCGGCACCAGCGGCAATGTCTATCCGGCCGCCGGGTTCGTCGAGGCGGCGCGCACCGCGGGTGCGCATAGCGTGGAATTGAATCTGGAACCGTCGCAGCAGCGCAGCCGCTTTACCGAAGCGCGGCATGGCATGGCGAGTGCGCTGGTGCCGGCATTTTTTGCCGAGCTCTAGCAGCGCTCAGTGGCGCGAACGCGCGGCGCAGCAATTGCCGCTATCGGCGTGCCGGCTATTCACTGACGCTCGTCAAACGGATGAAATGGCTCGTCGCGGTCTTGTCGCTCGGCTTTATCAAACCGGTATTCGATCACGGCGCCGAGGACATCGGCCATGACTTCCGCTTGCCAGCAATCCTCACCGGGGCACGTGGGCGCACCGGCAACGGTTGGCAGACGCCCGTTGCGATCGCTCAGATCATGGTTGACCGATTGACTGACACAAGCGTTTAACAGAACGAGCACGACACTCGCGCAAAACAAACGACGCATGATGGCTTCCGGCGCAAAACAAAACGGCCGGCATGATGCAGGCCGTTTGCTGAATGGGCGCTGTCTGCGCGTCAGCGCTCAGCTCATTTTTTCCGGACGGTAGACCAGCGTCTCACGTGCCAGGTCTTCCAGCTTGTCCAGATCCGGAATTTGAATCGTTTGCCCGGCCATGAATGCACGAGCCTTGGTGACCGAACCGCCGCCTTCGACCGGTTGCAACAGACCGGGCATGACCCGGGTCAGCCGCGGAATGCCGCCCACGACGATGGCGACGTTCGGCACATCAGCGCTGCCATTGGCGGTGTTCAGAATCGCCAGTCGCGACAAGCGGGTCAGTTGCGGCAATTCACCGCCATCGATCGCTTCCATTGCCATCAGCGGGACGTGACGGCCACGCCATTGCAGATAACCGAGCAACCATTGCGGCGCGCCTTGCAGCGGCTTGTCGACGTTACCGAAGTACGGCACGACCTCGGCCACGGCGATGTTGGGCAGCAACACGCTGTCACCGGCCGCCGGCATCAGCAGCGAATAAATTTCATTGGCACGAACTTCCATGGCTTACCTCGTTGGCGTGGCGCCCTTGTGAATAGACTACGCCAGATTTTTGCTGTCGGCAGATTGACGATAACGCGCCATCAAGCGGGTGGCGAGTTGTTCCGGTGTCGCCCGTTGATGAGCAAGACCGGCCTGATGAATGGCATCCGGCATGACGCTACTGGCGCAGCTTTCCGCTTCCTGCACCCAGATCTGGCCCTGACCATCGCGAATCGCCCGGGCGCCGTCAACGCCATCCTCGCCCATGCCGCTGAACACGATGGCATGGACCTGACCCGGATACGCGGCGGCGACATCGCTGAGGACATCGTCAATGCAGGGTGAATACGGCGGCGTCCAGCTCTTGCCGCTGTGCACGATCTGACCGGCATCGAGAAAGCGCAGCCGCTTTTCAATCGGCGCCAGCAACAGCGAACCCGGCTCGATGAGACCCGGACGCGCCAGCACCTGCACCGCGTAAAACGGATTGGCCTGTTCGAGAATTTTGCCGAGCACCGGCAGGAAATGGGCATCGATATGCTGGGCCAGCAAAAAGCAAATCGGCAATGGCTGATCGAGTGCGGTGAAGAAACGTTTCAGTGCCGCCGGACCACCGAGTGAAGCGCCGAGCACCCAAAGATCACAGGGCAATGCTGGCGGCATATCGGTAACCGCTTCGAATTCGCTGGCGTTGGCACTGGCGACGCTTTCCAGCATCGGCACATCAAAATCAGCGTGTGGTTCCAACTCATCGGCCGCCGGTTCAAAATCAACCGCCTCAAATTCCATGTCCGCCATATGGGCCGGTGTCAGCGTCGGCACCGGCTCGACATAACTGCCGGCCGCCGGCATCGGCTTGTGCCCGGCCGCATCAGATTCCGGCGCTGCCTTGCTCTCGGTGGCTTTTATCGTTGGCTTTGCATGTGCTGCCGCAGCGCTGCCCGGCACCACTGCCAGCGGTCGCGCCGGTTCACGCATCGGCCCGCTCGCGGGCTGCGGCTGAATCGGCGCGAAATCGGCGGTGTCTGCTTCGATTGCCAACTGCTGCGCGCCGCGCTCGGCTGCCGGCGCCGGAAAGGTCGGCCAATCATGTTTTTCTGGCGGCGAAACCACCGGCTCCAGCGCGGTAATATCGAGCGTTACATTGCTGCCGGCTTTGGCTTCTGGTGTTTTCTGTTCCGGTGTTTTCTGTTCTGGTGCTTTCGGTTCGGCTGTTTTCTGATCTGCGACTTTCTGTTCGCTTGGTTTTGTTGCCGGTGTCGAAATAGATACCGTGGTTTGCGTACTGGCAACGGCCGCTTGGCTCGCCGCGAGCGCTTTTTCCGGCACCGCTGTCGTACTGGCCGGCACCACAGACGTATTGGCTGGCGCAGTGGGCGCGCTCAGCGGTGCTGGCGCCAGTTTGCTGGCGACCGGGGTCGCTGTCGGGGTTGCCGTTGATGCGGTTGTCGCTGTCGCCGGTGCGGTCACTTTTGCTGGCGTTGCCGGCACTGCATGTGCGGTACTTGCGGCGGCATTTGCAACAGTGCTCGCGGCTATGTTCGCAACTGCGGGCGCCATCTTCGGCGCTGAATCAGCCGCTGAGATTGGTGTTGACGCAGCCGGTGTAACCGGCGCCGCTTCGGTGAGCGCTGCAGGTGCGGCTTTGCCGAGATTCGCCGCTGCCTGTTGCTTGATTTTCGCGGCCCGTTCCTTGGCGGCTGCGACCGGATCCAGCGGTTTGGCGGCGCTGTCGGCAGTGGCCACCGGCGTTGCCGTACTCGCAGGCTTTTCGGCAGGTGTTTTTGTGGTCTGCTCTGCAGCCTTTTCGCTGATCTTTTCGGCGGCTTTTTCTGTGGTTTTTTCCACCGCTTTCTCGACCGGCTTTTCTGCTGGTGCGGTCGCCGCAGTGGGGGCCGGCTTCGGTGGTGCAGGTGGTGCTTTCGCAGTCGCGGCCGGAGTGAAAATGAAATCGTCCTGCGCGGCAGGCAGCGGCAAACTGTCGTCCAGATCCGGCAACACCTCCTGCTGCTTGGTCGGAGTCTGCAGCAACTGCTCGAGCTCTTCGATTTCCTGCAACAGATCCGGATCCAGCGCGGCTGGCGCGGGTGTCAGTTCATCGGAAGGTTTGCTCTCGGACTTCTTTTGCGCGCTGGCCGGAAACGCGATGTGCACGGTCTCGCCGCTGCGGCTGGCAGCGGCCGCCGGCGCGCTGGCAACTGGCGGCAGGCCGGGAACATCGGCAACCAGCTCGAACATCCGACTGATCAGATTGCGACACCAGTAATCGAGGTGCTGCTGGCTTTCAATGGCCTGGTGTTCGTTGAAGAAAATCGGTACCGAGGAGCGGTCCATCAACTCGTCGAGTTGATCGTGCCAGTGGTTGTCATCGAGATCGAGCAGCCAGACATCCAGATCGGTGGCGGCGATATGCGCATCGGTCAGATCTTTTGGCAGCAAGGCATGCACCACTTGCATGCCTTGCTCGGCGAGCAGTCGCAGCAATTTACTGCTGCTGTCGTCGCCGCTGCCAATCAATCCGATCCGCAATGCCTGGCTTTTCACTGCCGCTTACTCAACTGCGAGCGTCGAGCAGTTGCGACATGGTGTTGAGCAATTCAACCTCGTTGAACGGCTTGCCCAGGTAGCGGTTGACCCCGATTTCCTCAGCGCGGGCCCGGTGTTTGTCGCCGGTGCGCGAGGTGATCATGATAATCGGCACATCTTTCAGGCGATCATCGTGACGGACGATACCGGCCAGTTCGAAGCCATCCATGCGAGGCATTTCGACGTCGAGCAGCATGATGTCCGGTTTGTGATCGTGCAGCACGTTGACCGCATCGACGCCGTCTTTGGCGGTGAGCACGCGGTAGTTGTGCCGTTCGAGCAGACGCGCGGTAACTTTGCGCACGGTAATCGAATCGTCGACCACCAGTGCCAGCGGCAAGGTGTCGTCGACGACTTCGACCACTTCGTCGGCGGCCTGAATCGCATCGGCGCGGCGTAGCAGCGCCGGCAAATCGAGAATCAGCACGACCCGGCCGTCGCCCAGAATGGTGGCGCCGGACAGACCGGAAATGGTCGACAGCAGCGAGCCGACCGACTTCACAACGATTTCGCGCGAACCGAGCAATTCATCAACCTGCAGCGCAATCGGATGTTCAGAACCGTGCAGCAACAGTACCGGCAGCGGTTTGAACACGCCTTCGAAGCGCGGCGTCCGGTTGTGATCGATCAGGGTGCCGAGATAGCGCATCCGGTACGGCTGGCCGGCGTATTCATAACGTACCGACTCGTCACCGTAATAGGTTTGCAGCTCGTACGGCGAGACCCGGACGATACCTTCGATGTTGGCCAGTGGAATCGAGTAAATGTCGTCGCCAACCTGCACCATCAACGCCTGGTTGACCGACACGGTAAACGGCAGCCGCACGGTGAAGCGCGAGCCTTTGCCGGTTTCCGAATCGATGTCGATGCGGCCGCCCAGCTCCTTGATTTCCGACGCCACCACGTCCATGCCGACGCCACGGCCGGAAATCTGGGTGACTTGCTCAGCCGTCGAGAAACCGGCTTCGAGAATCAGCAGCATCAGTTCGTGATCGGTCAGCTGCGATTGCTCGGTGATGAGACCGCGTTCGATCGCTTTGCGTTTGACCGCACCAAGATTGATGCCGGCGCCGTCGTCGGCGATTTCGACCACGACTTCGCCGCCTTCGCGCAGCAGGCGAATCTTGATCCGGCCGGTCGCCGGCTTGCCATTGGCGACCCGTTTTTCTGGCCGCTCGATACCGTGGTCGATGGCGTTACGGATCATGTGTTCGAGCGGCGCAACCATCCGCTCCAACACGGTGCGATCCATTTCACCGTCGGCGTGAATGGCGATCTCAACGCCCTTGCCGAGCTCCTCACCAATCTGCCGGACCATCCGCTTCAGTCGCGGTACCACCGACGAGAACGGCACCATGCGCGTGCGCATCAAGCCGTCCTGCAGTTCCGAGTTGACCCGGCCCTGTTGCAGCAGCAGCGTTTCCGAATCGGACGCCAGGTTGTCGAGCGCTTCTTTCAGGTTCAGCAAGTCACCGGCGGATTCCGACAGCAAACGTGTTTGTTCCTGCTGACGGGTGTAGCGGTCGAACTCGAGCGGATCGAATTCTTCGTATTCCTGACCGACCGCTTCCTTACGGTGTTGAATCTGCGCTTCGTTTTCAATTTCCATGACCCGCAGCTGTTCGCGCAAACGGGCAACGGTCTGTTCCATTTCGTGCAAGTTTTGCCGCAGCACGACGAATTGCTGTTCGAGTCGGCCACGGAAAATCGAGGTTTCGCCGGCGAGGTTGACCAGCGATTCGAGCGCATTCGCTTGCACCCGGACAAACTCGCCTTGCTGCGCTGCCGGTCGGGCCGGTTCGACGGGCTGTTTTTCCTTGGCCGGGAACGGCACCACGCGACCCGGTTCGCTGACCGGTGCACCGACGGCGGGCTGCTGCGGCGTCGAAACGACAGGCACGGCTGGCGTTGTCGGGGCACCGGCAGGCGTGCTTGCCGGAACGCGAGTGGGCGCGCTGACCGGTGCTTGCACACCGGCGTACGGATCCTGGCCGGCAATGGCGATTTGCAACCGGCGCCAATAGGCGCTCGGATGCGTTTGGGTGCGATCATTGCGCACCTCGGTCACCAGATCCGCTAACCGATCGCGCGCTTCCTGCGCGACCCGGATGAACACCGGCGAACTCTGCATGCGACCGTCGGTGATCGCCTCGAACAGGTTTTCCAGTTCGTGTGACAAGTCGCCGATTTCTTTCAAATCGGACAACCGGGCGCCGCCTTTGAGCGTGTGCAAATGGCGCTGCAAAATCGCGACCGACCCGATGTCATCCGGATTGGTCAGCCAGGCAGCCAGTGTTTCGTCGATGCTGTCGAGAATTTCGTCCGCTTCTTCGAGGAAGATTTGCAGAATTTCTTCGCCGTCTTCATCGATGGTAATAGCTTGTGGTGCGTCAGTCTCGTCGTAGGCAGGCAGCGCCAGACCCGGGGTGAACAAATCGGCTGCGCGCGCGCCAGTGAAGGAGTTGTCTTCAAAGCGGCCTTCGCTGACCACGTCGGCGGTCGGCGTCTGATACACCGGCTCGTCATGAACCGGCGATTCTGCAACCGCTTCTGAGATCGGCTCGACCACAGCGGCGGGTACGTCGAATGCCGGTGCATCGAGCATCGGTTCGGCGACCGCGTCAAAACTGATTTCTTCCGGTTCGTTTGCGACCGGTGCCGGCGTCTCTTCGCGCGGCAGCTCACGCAGCGTGAATCCGGCGGCGACTTCAACAGCCGCAGGGCTAGTGCCGGTCCAGGCATCAAGCGCGGCCAGCAAATCACTGGGCACTTGCACACTTTGATCGGCGGCAATGCGATCGAGTTGATCGAACAAGGCACCCTGACCACGATGGGCCAGTTGGAAGAATGCAGCATCGCGGCTATCGGCGATTGCCGCACGTTGATAGAGACCGGCAAGGGCTTGCGCCAATTGCGCCACCAGCGGCAACCGCGACGTCTCGGATGCTTGCTTCAGCGCCGACATCAGCTCGACCAAGGTGTGACCGGCCTGACCGCTGTCAGCTTGCTGCTGCCAGCCGTTCAGCGCCATGTCGGCATCGGATACCAAATCCATCGCTTCACTGAGGAACAAGCTCAGCAGTTCCGGATCGCGCTCGTTGGCATTGGCCGTTGCGCTCGGTTCCTGCAATTCCAGCGCTTCGATACGCGCCGCCAACGCCAGCAAAGGCACGGCGTCCGGCAATTGACCAGCCTGCAACGCCGGCAAGGCTTGCGCCAATGCGGTTTTGCCGTCGGCCAGCAAGGCCAGATAATCGCTGGGCACATTGGCATCGCGGTTTTGCAATTCGCGCGCCTGCTTTTCCAGCGGCGAAATCACGGCTGCGATGCTGTCGAGCTGCGCCATGCGCGCACTGCCTTTGAGCGTGTGCAGCGCGCGGATCAGTTCATCACTGACTTTCGGCGAGAACGGCGACAAGGCCATGTCAGCCAAATAGCTGTCGATCGCGTCGAGATGGCCGCCGGCTTCACCAGCAAAAATATCGTAGAGCGTGTTGTCGGGTTCTTCTTCGACACTCGCGGTTGGCAACCCGGCGCTGGCTTCGCCAGCAAGCTCGGCCATCGGCTCGAATTCACCAGCGGCCAAATCGGTCAATTCGGCGGCGCCCGGTTCTTCCAGGGCAGGCTCTTCCAGGCTCAGCACCGGCAAGGCGTCGTCGCTGAACTCGATGGTCTCGACCAGTTCGCCAAAACTGCTGTCTTCGGTGGCGGCCGGTTCGCTGCCAGTTTCGATTGCAGGTAGTTCGGCAACCGGCAGCTCGGCAACCAGCTCTTCGGCGCCATCGAAACTGTATTCGGGTTCGACGCTGAAGCCTGATGCTTCTGCCACCGGCTCGACCGTAGCAACCGGTTCGGCAACGATCGGTTCTTCAACTTGCGCGACCGGCAATTCGGCAATCGTTTCGTCGTGTGACGGTTCGCTTGGCGCAACCGGTGCCGGTGCCGTAACAGGCGTCGGTGCAGGCGCGGGGGCTGCAGTCATAGACTCGCCGCGTGACAACGCGTCGGCGCGCGCCATCAATGCTTCCGGCCGTATGGTCGGCTCGCTTTGCAGCGTAAACGCTTCGCGTAGCGCCGGGATGACGACCTGCGAGGCCTCGCGCACTACTGCAAGCAATTCGCGGGTGACCGGCACGGTGTTGTCGAGCACGCGATTGAGCATGTTCTCGATCGACCAGGCCATTTCGCCGAGCAATTTCGCGCCAACCAAGCGGCCCGAACCTTTCAGCGTATGGAACGCGCGGCGAATGGTAATCAGCGAATCTTTGTCGTCTTCGTTCTCAGCCCAGCGTGGCAACAGCTCATTGATGGTGGCCAGCTGCTCGCCGGCTTCTTCGATGAAAATCTCGATCACTTCCTGATCGATCATGTCGCTGTCGGTCGCCGCAAATGACGGTGCGGGCGTTGGTGCGGGTGCGGGCGCCGAAACCGGCGCTGGCGCCGGCGCGACCGGTGATGGTGCGGCGGCAGAAGCTGCCGGTGTCGGCGCACGCGCCAGTTCGGCATCGATAATGCCGGTCGCTTCGCGCGCAGCCGCCAGTACCGACTCCAGACCTTGGCCACCGGCTTCTTGCAGCGATTCGAGGAAGTATTCGACCGAGGTCAGCACATCGGCGAGCGCATCCAGCACGCCGGCATTGGGCACCCCTTGGGCGCCCAGTACGCGTGTCGCCAGAAACTGCTGACAGCTGCCAATCATTTGCGCGGCATCAGGCAAGCCGATGATGCCTAGACCGCCCTGCACTTCGACCAGCAGCGTCGGCACGCCTTCGAGCAGACGATGGTCCCAGCTCGATGCCATGAAATCGATGATGCTGTCTTTGCACTTCTGCAAATTGCCGCGGCATTCGTTGATCAGCACATCGCGAGCAGCGTCGAATTGCGCTTCGGCGGCAATTTCTTCGTCGTTACCTGCCGCTGGTGCATGCGAATCGGCGTCTTCTGCCGCCATCGCCGCCGCGTTGGCGGCGACCGAAGTCAGGTTGGCTTCAACAAACAACAGCGCGCCCGCGATGTCCATGACGTGGGCATCGGTCGGTGCCTGACCGGAGTCGGCCAATTTCTGCAGCGCATTGACTTGCTGGCGCACGGAATCACGCGGCACACCGAGGCCGAGCATCCCGAGCGTGTCGGCAATCTGGCGCAGGGTCGGCAGCAGGTTCAACAGATCCTGCGGGCTGCGGGTTTTGCTGCGAACAAACAAATCGAGGCCGTCTTTGACGCCGGCCAAATCTTCGTTCAATGCTTGGAGGACGGTGCGGATGGCGCCGGCATCGGAGCCGGTCATGCGTTGCCGTTCAGTTTCCAGATCGCTGGCGGTCGGCAGTGCAGAACGCAGATCGTAAGCGCTCTGCAGTTCCTTGATGCGATCGGTTTCGCGCTGGGCACAAGCAACGTAATAGAGCAAGTTTTTCAGCAGCTCGGCCGGCGGCTCGTGCTGCAACACAAAGCTACCTTCTTCACCGAGTTGCTTCAGGTATTTGTCAATCTGACCGAGCAGCGCATGCACCGAGGCATTTTTGTACACATCATTTTCGGCGATCGATTCGATAAAGCCGCCAGCCACCCACCACAGCGTGGCAATGGGCGTATTGGTGCAGCCGCATTCCAGCCGCTCCACCACCTTGACCAGCCGCTGCAGGCTTTCTTTGACGTCCTGATTGCGCAGCACGCCGAGCAGGCCGCGCTGGTAATGGTGGCGCAGTTTTTTGGCAAACTCTTTGTAGTCGTCGCTGTTCTGCGGCTGATCCGGCAGCGGTTGCCGCAGCGGCGTTTTCACGCCGAGCAAAGTCGGAGTGAAAATTGCGCTTTCGCTGAGCAGGGTTTCGCCGCGCGAGGCGCGCAGATCATTAAGCAGCGGCAGCAGGACCACCGGCAAATCGCGTTGTCCGGCCTGCACCCGTTCCAGATAGGTCGGCAATTGCAGGATGGTGCCCATCAGCACTTCCTGCGCCCGCGGCGGATTCTTTACTTTGCCTTCGGCAATCGCTTCGGCCAGATATTCCATTTCTTCGGCGAACAGGGCCGCGCCGTAAAACTCCAGCATTTGCAGGGTACCGCGCACCTGGTGCAGGGCACTGCTGCAGAAACGAATCTGGGTACTGTCGTCGGCATTTTCGGCGAACGCTTCCAGCGCCTGACGCGCCTGGTCCAGCGTTTTATTGACTTCTTCGCGCACCCATTTGAGGGCGAGCTGATCATAATTATCGGCCATGCCTACTCCGCTTGCGGGTTGCTACCGCGATGGCTGAATGCCAGACACTGCTTGTTTTGAATTCGGGTCAACGCCGGATGGTGCCAACGCAGCACTTCACCGGGAGCCAGCACCAACATGCCACCTGGCCGCAGATGCTCAACCAATTGATTGAGCAAATCGCGCCGGCGCTCGGGCTGGAAATAAATCAGCAGGTTCTGGCAATAAATAATGTCGAATAACTGGTTCGGTGCGTGCCGCAGGTCGTGAACGTTGCCTTGGACAAAACAGGTGCGCTGGCGAACCGCCGGCATCACTTGGTAGTAGTCGTCACCAACGGCCTGAAAATAGCGCTCACGCTGCTCGTCGCTCAGACCGATCAAGCGGCGCAGGTGATAAATGCCTTCGCGCGCACTGGCCAGCGCGGGATAACTGATGTCGGTGCCGGTGACGCCGTAATAGAACGGCCCGGTTTCGTCCTGCAACTCGTGCAGCGCCAGCGCCAGACTGTAGACCTCTTCCCCGGTCGAACAGCCGACACTCCAGGCCTGAATGCTGCGCTTTTGTTGCTCGCCATTCTGCTTGAGCAGATTGCGAACATAGCTGCGCACCAACTCGAACGATTCTTCGTGGCGGAAGAAACGGGTTTCATGCACGGTCAGCAGATCAACCAAGCAGGCCCATTCGAACGAGGCCTGTGGCGCGCCATCACGCAGGCTGACGAAATAATCGTTGTAGTCTTCTACCCCGATTTCGCGCATGCGCGACGACAACGCCAGCATCAGAAACGGCTTGCGATGCTCCGGCAGATGAATGCCGGTGCGCACCTCAATCAGTTTCTGCCAGCGTGCAAATTCCGCTGCGCCCATGTCTGGCGCTTGTCGCAGTACTACCGCTTCCGCCATGACCGCCGTTCCTGAAAGCGCCGTTGCCGACACCAGCTTTGCCGTCACCGATTAGCGGCCGGGCAGCTTGAAGCCTGCGACCGAACCTTTCAGTTCATCGGCCAGTTCCACCAGCTTGCCAATCTGTTGCGCGGTCACTTGGGTGCCGTGCAGCGTCTGGTTGGTGATTTCCTGAATGACATGCATCGTGTTCGAGACATGGCCGGCGGAGGCCGCCTGTTGCCGCGCCGCGTTCGAAATGGTTTGAATCAATTCGGCCAAGTCGGCGGACACGCGCTCGATTTCTTCCAGTGCGACACCGGCGTCCTGCGCCAGCTTCGCCCCCCGGACCACTTCCGAGGTCGAGCTTTCCATCGAGATAACCGCCTCGTTGGTGTCGGTCTGAATGGTTTTGACCAGTGCCTCGATTCGCTTGGTCGCATTCGAGGAGCGTTCCGCCAGACGTTGCACTTCGTCCGCAACGACCGCGAAGCCGCGGCCCGATTCACCGGCCATCGCTGCCTGAATCGCTGCGTTCAGCGCCAGAATGTTGGTTTGGTCGGCGATGTCGTTAATCAGCGACACGATGTCACCGATTTCCTGTGACGATTCACCCAGTCGCTTGATCCGCTTCGAGGTTTCCTGAATCTGCTCACGAATCGTGTCCATGCCGCGGATGGTGTTGCGCACGACCTCGGCGCCGTTCTTCGCGATTTGCACGGAGCGTTCGGCCACCTGGGCCGATTCGGCGGCGTTGGCCGACACTTGCTCAATCGACACCGCCATTTCGTTAATAGCGGCCGAGGCGCCGGTAATTTCCTGCGCTTGGTTACGCGACGCTTGCGCCAGTTCGGTTGCAACCTGACGGGTTTCGTCGGTGGCGTTTGATACCCGGGCCACCGCGCTTTGTACCGTCGATACCAGCGAACGCAATTGGTCGATAGCGAAGTTCATCGAGTCGGCGATGGCGCCGGTGAAGTCTTCGGTAACGGTCGCGTTAACGGTCAGGTCACCGTCGGCCAAGTCGCCCATTTCGTCCAGCAGTCGGATAATCGCCTGTTGGTTACGTTCGTTCTGTTGCTTTTCCTGCTCACGGGCTTCTTCGGCGATGGCGAACCGCTGCTTCTCGGCACGACGCTGGGTGATGTACAGCAGAATCAGCAGGATAACGACCAGCACACCGGCGCCGGCCGAGACAAACGGGTTGCCGAGCAGACGGGTGCCGGCCGAACCGCGGAAGGCGTTCGACAGATCACGGGTCAGGGTCAGCAGCTGGGTGGTTTGCGCGAACATCTTGTTCGAGGCTTCGTGCACCTTGAACAGTTCGCCGGTCGATTGAATGATGTAGCCGACGTTGTCTTTGACGCCGGTGAACATGGTGCTGATTTCGTTCAGCGATTCCCGCGCTTCGCGGTTGGTGACCTGACGCACACCCATGACCGGATCGCCGTCGAGCATACCGTTCAGGGTCTGACCGAACAGGTCGACGTCGTGGCCAAAGTTTTCCGCCGCCAGCGGTGCATCATCACCACCGGCCAGCACTTTCTGAATCGAGCGGACGATACGCTCGGCGTACCAAATCTGGCGGGTACCCAGCCGGACCTGATCCTGCGGCGCGTTGTTCTCGACCAGAATGTCGGTGACTTTTTCGTACTCGAACTGCAGCTGCGGCACGTTCTGTTGCAGATCCGCGGCCACGCCGTGCAGATCCAGCACGGTTTCGCGCGCTTTCAGGATGGTGTCGGCGTTGGCCTTCACTTCTTCCCACAATTGCTTGGTGGTCGCGATTTCTTTTTTCTGGATGTCGGCCGAGGCGGCCGGCAAGCCGGTTCGGCTTTCGCCCGAGACCAGGGTATTGAACAGACCGTCGAACTGGTTACGCACCTGCTCGAGCTGGGTAAACGCCGCTTCGTTACCGCGCGCCGCTTCCGATGAGTTCTTGGCCAGCTGCTGCGACAACACCCGCAGCTCTTCCGACCGTTGCACACGGGTTACGTCGAAGTCGCCTTCGCGGAAACCCCAGTAAGCGTTGGCGCCACCCAGCACCAACACGACACCCAGCGTCGTCACCAGGCCACCGATGCCGCTGCGCTGTTCTTCGCTCAAAGGCCCTTTCAATGGAGCATTCATGTTTCTTTCCCGACTGCTTGTTGGTGTTGGTTACCACGCTTGAAGACCCACCCTCAGAGCGCAACGATTTGCACAAAAACGTATTTACTGCTCAATTTTTTTACTTGTTCACCAGCGCGTCATGGCTACCCAGGCGCCGGCCTGCCTACTTAAAACTTGCCGTGTTCAAAAATTACAGTGCCACTTGCTTGAAACTGGCATGGCGGGTCAGCGCTTGCGGGCTGAACACCGGCCACAGATTTTCTTCCCGACTGAACGCGCCGAGCACATACGGCCGCAGCGTTTCGTCGATGTCGCCCGGCGACTCCTGGCGCTGATCGGCAGTGAAATGCTGCAGACCAAGCACGTCGTCGACGATGATGCCGATTTGATTTTGATCGTGGTTGATCACCAGCACCCGTTGCCGTTTGCCGGTAGCGCCCTGACGGCGACCGAAGAACATTGGCAAATCCGCGATCGGCACCAGCGAACCGCGGACGTTGGCAACGCCACGCAACCAGGCGCGCGCACCCGGCACTTTGGTGGTGTGCGGCAAATGCAGAATTTCGGTGACTTCACCGAGCGGCGCCACCATCCGGACACCGTTCAAAATGAACGCGACACCGCTCCAGCCGTCGCCCTGTTCGTCCATGCGCGGCGCCGTGGCGGCACCGCCCTGACGACAGCGGGCGTCAAGATCAGCAAGAACCAGAAAGGGATCGACTGCCGTACTCATCAGCTTTGTCCGAGCAAGGATTTAAGCGTGGTCAGCAGCGCTTTTTCCGACACCGGCTTGGTCAGGTAATCGCGAGCGCCCTGCTTGAGGCCCCAGAGCCGATCGGTTTCCTGATCCTTGGTGGTGACGATGATGATCGGGATATGGGCGGTGGTCGGATCCTTGCTGAGCTGGCGGGTGGCCTGAAAGCCGTTCAATTCCGGCATCACCACGTCCATCAGCACCAGATCGGGTTTCTTTTCTTTGCACACTTTGACGCCGAGCGCGCCGTTCTCTGCCGTGATGACGCTGTGGCCGTTTTTCTCCAACATCTCGCGCAGCAGATGGGTTTCAGTCGGCGAATCATCGACGATCAGTACTTGTGCCATGGAACTTCCCCTTGAATACGCTGCCGCCACTGGAGACGGTCTTATTGCATGTAATGAAAATGAATCGGTTAACGGTTAGCGGCCTGACAACGCCTCAATGCGTTGCCCGGACATCGACCACATGGCGCTGGATGGCACCGAGCAGTTCATCCCGCGAAAACGGTTTGGTCAGGTATTGATCGGAACCGACGATACGGCCCTTGGCTTTGTCGAACAGGCCGTCTTTCGAACTCAGCATGATCACCGGGGTTTCTTTGAAGGTCCGGTTGCGCTTGATCAGCGAGCAGGTCTGATAGCCGTCGAGCCGCGGCATCATGATGTCGACAAAAATGATGTCCGGACGGTGGTCGGCAATCTTGGCCAGCGCGTCGAACCCATCGACCGCGGTGATCACTTCGCAGCCCACTTTCTTCAACAGCGTCTCGGCAGTGCGCCGGATGGTTTTGCTGTCATCGATGATCATGGCCTTGAGGCCGCTGAAATCCACTTCCATCGCCGTCGGTTCTCCGCCTGGCAGGCTGCTACGGGCTGTAATCGTAAAACTGGGCATGGGGCACGAGAGCCCCCACCCAGCTTTTTATCACACCCCCCTGGTCCGGCCAAGCCGGATTTGGTCGGTCAGTGAAGGAGTTAGCGAATAAAGTTGAAACCGACGTTAAGAGCCGGTTGCCGCTACAATCGCGCCACACCCTTCGCAGGAAAGTCTAGTCATGAGCCGGCGTCTTGGCGTGGTCATGGACCCCATTGACCACATAAATATCAAGAAAGACACCTCTTTTGCCCTGTTACTGGCGGCCCAGGCCCGCGGCTGGTCGCTGCATTACCTCGAACAGCGCGATCTGTATCTGTACAACGGCCGCGTCCACGGCCGGGCCCGGCCGCTGACCGTGCGCGACGACCCGGCGCACTGGTTTGAGCTCGGCGCCGCCGTTGAGGCGCCACTGGCCGACCAGCTCGACCTCGTGCTGATGCGCAAGGACCCGCCGTTCGACCAGGAATACCTGTACAGCACCTATCTGCTCGAACTGGCCGAAGCCGATGGCCTGCGCGTGATCAACCGCCCCGGCAGCATTCGCGACGCCAATGAAAAGCTGTTCGCCGCCTGGTTTCCGCAGTGTACGCCGCCGACGCTGGTCAGCCGCGACATGGCGCTGATCAAGCGTTTTCTGGCCGAGCACGGCCGGATTGTGGTCAAACCGCTGGATGGCATGGGCGGCAGCGGCATTTTCCGCATCGATCTGGGCGATCAGAACACCGGCTCGATCCTCGAAACACTGACCCAGCGCGGCCAGCAGACCATCATGGCCCAGCGCTACCTGCCTGAAATCAGCGCCGGCGACAAACGCATCCTGCTTTTGCACGGCGTTCCGGTCGACCACTGTCTGGCCCGCATTCCGGCTGCAGGAGAGGCGCGCGGCAATCTGGCGGCCGGCGGCACCGGGGTGGTCCAGCCGATCAGTGATCGCGACCGCTGGATCGCCGAGCAAGTGGCGCCGAAGTTGCTCGAAAAAGGCTTGATTTTCGTCGGATTGGACGTGATCGGCGATTATCTGACCGAAATCAACGTCACCAGCCCGACCTGTCTGCGGGAGATCGCCAAGGCCACCGGCCGCGATCTGGCCGACGAATTCCTGGCCGGTTTGGCGCCGGGCTGACCGCCACCCGCTCAGGAGTCAGGGCATGCACGAGTCGCAGCAGGACGTCCGGCAGGCAGCGCCACAATGGCGCGGGACCTTTCTGGCTGGCCGGTTATCGGTTGGTCTCTTATCGATGCATCGATTGCTCGGCAGCAAGCTGATCGGATTGAGCGCCGGCGGACTGCTGGCGCTGGCCGGCTGCGCGCCGCCGCCAGTGCAGCAGGTCCGGCTGCAGCACTTTGGCACCGAAATCGAGATCAAGCTCGGACTCGCCAGTGAAGCCGAGGCCCGGGAAATCTTTCAACGACTCGACGGCAAGCTGGCCGACTGGCACCGGCGTTGGCACGCCTGGCAGCCATCCGAGCTCACCGCTATCAACCAAAAGCTGGCCAGCGGCGAAGCCGTCGCCCTGCGGCCGGATTTGGCGGGCCTGTTGCGGCGCAGTCAGCAGTACGCGAGCGAAAGCGACGGTCTGTTCAACCCCGCCATCGGCCAGCGGCTGGCCGCCTGGGGCTTTCAACAGGCCGATCCGACCGCCACCACGCCGGCCCCGGCACCGATCGACCCGGCGACGCTGCCACGGATGAGCGCGCTGGTCATCGACGCAGACCAGCAACTGCACAGCGAAGATCGTACGGTCCAACTGGATCTGGGCGGCATCGCCAAAGGCTACGCCATGAATGCGCTGCTGGCCGATTTGCGCGCCAGCCATGTCGACAGCGCCATGATCAGCCTCGGCGGTGACATCGGTGTGCTGGGTGATTTCCGCGGCCGGCCCTGGAAAATCGGCATTCTGGCCGGCGCCGTCGACGACACCCCGCCGCTGGCGGCGCTGCAACTGCGCGACGGCGAACTGGCCTTCAGCTCCGGCACCTACGCCCGCCGACATGACACCGGCGACGGCGGCAGTGCGCACCATATTCTGGATCCGCGCACCGGCAATCCGGCGCTTGGTAACCGCGCCGCCACCGTGCTCGGTGCCGATGGTGAACGGCTGCAAGTCGCCAGCAAGGTATTGCTGATCGCCGGCGCCGACTGGCGGAGCTATGCCGACAAACTGCAAACGCCGCTGGCCTTGGTGGTAACCGCTGAAGGCGTGATCGAAGTCACCGAAGCGCTGGCCGTTCGCCTTGAGGCCAGTGCCGAGGAACGCGCAAAATGGCGGGTCGTCAAATAGGCCGTACTCACCGACCCGTTCGGTCCGATTCCATTGCAAACTTTTAGCGTTTTGAGAACTCCCTGAGCCATGAGCACTGCTGCTGTCCTGCCTGCCGTCGAAACGCCGCAACCGAGTGCCGGTGATCGGATGGCATTTTCAGTGTTTCTGGCGGCTTGCCTGCATGCCCTGGTGCTGTTCGGCATCGGTTTTGTTGCGCCGGAATTGCTGAACCCGAAGCGGCCCATCACCCTCGATGTGATCCTCGCCTCCAGCTACAACGAGAAAAAACCGGAGCGGCCGGATTTTCTGGCGCAAGCCAATCAGGAAGGTGGCGGCAAAAGCAAAACCTCGAAACCACCACGCACCTCCAGTCAGGCGCAGATGCCGGCACCGGATCCGCGCCCGACCAGTCAGCCGGTGCAAGGCGGCCCGGCCCCGCAAACCGCCAAGCAGAAAATCCTGACCGCCAGCCAGGGGCCGCTGAAACAAAACGTCAACGAAGCAACGCCGGATATCAAACCGGGTGAGCAGTCGCTGGACACCGCGTCAATGATCGAACGCAGCCTGCAAATCGCCTCGCTGACGGCCGAGCTCGCTGCGCAGCAGGAACTGGAAGCGCGCGAACCCAAACGTCGCATCGTTGCGCCGAGCACGGCAAAAACCCAGGACGCCGCCTATCTCGACGGTTGGCGACGAAAGATTGAACGCATCGGCAATCTCAATTATCCGGAGGAAGCGCGCCGGCGTGCCCTGTTCGGTGAATTGGTGCTACGGGTCGATATCAACGCGGATGGCACCATCCGCGAGATCCGGGTGCTGGAGTCGTCCAAACAAAAAGTGCTCGACGATGCTGCCGTCCGCATCGTCCGCTTGGCCGCGCCATTCGCGCCACTGCCGCCGGAGATGCGCAAAGACACCGACATCCTGCAAGTGATCCGGCTCTGGCGGTTCGAGCCCGGCAATGGTTTCAGCGCGCAATGAGCCGCGAGCAAACAAACAAACCGACCGCCGAGGCTGATCGCGACGGCTATCTGGCCAATCATTTCCTGATTGCCATGCCATCGCTTGAAGATCCGAATTTTTCCCGCAGCGTCACCTGGATTTGCGAACACAACAGCGACGGTGCCATGGGTATTGTGATCAACCGGGCGTCTGACGTTTCGGTCGGTGAGCTGTATCAACATCTGGAGCTGCCGATCAGCACCCGCGATATCGAATCGCCAGTGTTGATTGGTGGCCCGGTGCAGACCGATCGCGGCTTTGTCATTCACCGGCCCGGCAGTGTCTGGATCAGCACCTGGCCGGTCAGCCCGGCGGCCAGCTTGACCACCTCAAAAGATGTGCTGCAGGCGATGGCGCAAGGCCTGGGTCCGGCCGATGCCTTCATTGCGCTCGGTTACGCGGGCTGGGGCGCCGGTCAACTCGAACAGGAATTGCTCGACAATGCCTGGCTGACCGTCGCCGCCGATGCCCGGGTCATTTTCGATGTCCCGCTCGAACAACGCTGGAATGAAGCAGCGAAATTGATCGGCATCGATATCAGTCGATTGTCGGGCGTAGCCGGGCATGGCTGAACCGAAACGGCGCTATCGCTGGGCATGGCTGGTTTTACTCAGCGCTGCGGCGGTTACGCTACTGCTGTGGCTTAAGGCCACGAGCGAAACGCCAGGACAGGACAAGGCATTGCCTGCGGAAACGCAGGCGGCAAGGTTGCCGAAGCCTGCTGACGACAACGCGCATGCCATTGCCGCTGCAGATGTCATTAACGAAAGTAATGACGTGGGTATCGACGATGCCGGCAAGCGCACGGCAGCGGTCGATTGCAGCGGCGATTTTGAAGCCTTGATTGGACAGTACCGGCCCGAATTGGCGCAGCGCTTGAAACGACTGGATGCGCAGCGCCGGTTTATCGAATCGACCGGTCCTTTTAACGACGCGTTTGGTGAACTCGGCAAGCTGAGTTATCCGGGCTACGAAAGCTACGACACGGACACCTTGCTGCGGCTCGGCAATAACGGGGATCAGGTGGCGAATGTGCTCTATTCAGCCCACCAACTCGAGCGCGATCTGAGCCAAACCGAATCGAACAGCAATGGCTTCAATGCCGTGCAATTCGAGCAATCGTTTCAGCGCCTGCAGCAGGCGCTGGAAGCAGGCCAGACCGGAGCGCTCTATCTGACGCAATATGTGCTGAAGCTGCGTGCGCTGCTGTCGAGCAAGCAAGTGCAGCACAACATGCCGCTGAGCAATCGGGCAGCGGTGGTCGAAGCGCAGGCATGGCAGCTGGCCACGGCACGCGTTGGCACGCTGGCCGAACGGGTCATCGCCCAGCATTTTGGCGACGCTCTCGACAAAGGCTCGTTTCAGCTGATGAACGACCAAGAGCGGCAGCAACTGAAACAGCGCAGCGAAGAATTGCTGCGCGGCACCTTGCGGAATTTGCAGCACCCCATCAGCGACGACGAACAGCAAGCCGAGGCGGCGCTGCGCGAGTTGTTTGCCCTGATCGAAGATCCGGCACTGGCGAGCTTGAATTGTCGTGATGGCCGCTCACTGCACAAGGCCATCAGCGAGACCTTTATCGATGACTGACAGCAAACCGGCGGTTCAACGCCTGATGGCCTTCGACTTCGGTCTGAAGCGGATCGGTGTCGCGGTCGGGCAACCGATCACCGGCACCACACAAATGCTGGCGCCAATCGCGGCCCGCGATGGCCAGCCCGATTGGGCCGTAGTCGAAAAACTGCTGAAAGAATGGCAACCGAATTTGTTGCTGATCGGTATTCCGTTGGCGATCGATGGCAGCGAATTGTCGGTGACAGCCAATGCGCGCAAATTCATGAATCGCTTGCATGGCCGCTTTGGTCTGCCGGTGCAGCCGGTTGACGAGCGGGTAACCAGCAAGGAAGCGCGCCAGCAATTGTTTGATTACGGCGGTTACAAAACCTTGAAGAACCAATCCGTCGACAGCCTCGCCGCCGAGTTGATGCTGCAGCAGTGGCTGCATGAACAATCGAGCCCGTCATGACGGGCTGGCAAGCACTCGAAACCCTCGCCGATGGCCGCCAGCTGTGGCGGGTACCAACCGCGCTGGCGGGGCAATTCGCGCCGGGGCAACGCTTGCAGGCTGGGCCAGCGGCACTGCCGATCCTGCGTGCCGATGCCGATGCGCTTCATGTCGTTGCACATTCGCCGCCAGCTGATGATTTCACGCTGCAGCTAACCGGTTCGGCGTTGGTGCTGGCGGAACCGGCATCGCTGTTGCTGGTAACGCACGATGACGGTTTGTTTGCTGCGCTGGCCTGGTTGTTCCGGCATCGGCGCAAAGTCGCGCCCGGCACACTGCGCTTGCTGGCGGTGTTCAACACGGCGTTGCCGTTCCGGCCACAACCCTCGCGCTACCTGACACCCATGCTGCCGAGCCATGTCACGGCCGCGTTGCCGCTACTCGATGACTGGCAGATTGTCAGCCGCATCGCGCATCCCGATGGCATGCCCGGCTGTTTTGACGGCGAACCGGAACAATTGATAGCGGCCTGGCAACAAGCTGGGGATCGGATCATGACAGTCGTGTAAGCGACTGCCGATACGCAGAAAAATTGCCGGACGAATTTCAACTACGCTTTGACGGCTGCCTTTTGCTGGGGCCGGAACCGTGACAGTAGTGACTGGGACAGGATGTCGTCATACCGTGAATGATGTGCTTCGGATTGATGTGAGTTGGCCCGCACCGCTTTGGCGCGAATTGCCGGCACTGACCGTACCGGCCTCAGTCCGGTCCGATCGGATGCCGCTATCCAGGTTAGCCGTACACCATGCCGCTTAATGCGAAGCGACTCAACGAAGCGCTGATTCAGCACGCCAATACCTGGACAGTGCTGGCCGGACTGCTGCTGTTCCTGCTGGTCAGTGCCGTCGCGCTGCTGATGATCGTCGCCATGGACATCAGCGGTACTCGCTCGCGCCATGTCGAAACCGCTGAGGTGGTGCAAATCCTGTTTGGTGAAGCCGGCAGTCTGCTGACCACGCTCAATAGCCAAGGTGCCGGCAACTGCACCCCGGACTATCTGGCCGGCATCAACCGCACCCTGTTTGAATACCGTTACATCCGCGATGTCGGCGTATTCAATGCCGACCATCAGCTGGTGTGCACGACCGGTCTCGGCACGTTGCAGTCGCCTTATGTCTTCCCGCCATCGGAATTTGTTTTTACCGACCGGACCACGCTGTATATCGATGTGCCGGTGTTTATCGGCGGCGGCAATATTCCGGCCACGCTGGTGCTGCGTGATCAGTTTGATTTGGTGATGGACCCTTACGTCACCCGGCAGATTTACGAATCGGTCGATGCCATCTGGATGAGTTTTGCCAGCGGCCCGAAGCTGCTGCAAGCGCGCGACCAGCGCCCGGAGGTGATTGCGGCGCTGCGCGCCTCCGCCTCGCAGCTGCAGGGTTTTGACAGTCTGTTGCTGCGCTCCTGGCAAGGTTATGAAGTGCTGACACCGGTTGGCGATTCGCGGGTGATTTTGCACAGCAGGATCAGCAGCCGTGAACTGCTGCAACGCAACCGGTTCTGGCTGCTCGGCAGCCTTGGGCTGGCTTTTTTTATCGGCCTGCTGACCGCCATCGCCGTGCGCCTGAAGCTGACGCTGTTGTCCGATATTGATCACCGCATTCGCTATCTCTGCGACGAAACCCATCTGATCTGTCATTACCAGCCCATCGTCAGTCTGGCCGATGGCCGCATCGTTGGCTGCGAAGTGCTGATGCGACTGAAAGACGGACCGCTGCTGCGCCACCCCGATGAAACGTTGCCGGCCATCCAGCGCAACAAACTGGAATGGCAGCTCGATCGCGCGGTCAGCAGCAAGGCGCTAGCTGAATTGTTGCCACGGCTGCCGGCCGGACTGCCGTTCAAGATTGCGATGAATTTCTTTGCCTATGATCTGAAATTCGAACAGATTGATGCCCTGCTGCGGCCGCAGCTGGCGCAAAGTGGCCGCGACGATCTGAAACTCTGCATCGAGTTTACCGAGTACGGCATCAGCGCCGAATTGATCGAACAGATCCCGAAACTGAAGCAGGCCGGCTATGCCATTGCCGTCGATGATTTCGGCACCGGCTATTCCAACCTGAATCTGGTCAAGCGGATCGCGCCGACCTATTTGAAGATCGACAAGTCGTTTGTTTTTGAAATGGAAGACGCATCGGTCAAATCGAATCTGTTGGCGGAAATCGTCAGCATCGCCCGCGCCTGCGGTGCCGAGACCATCGCCGAGGGCATCGAAAACCCCGAGCAGGCCAGCAAGCTGAAAGCGCTGGGCGTCCAGTTCGGTCAGGGTTTCTATTTTGGCAAGCCGGTGCCAGTCGACGCCTTTATCCGTCAGCTCGGTGACCCGAACGGGCGTCGGCCGGCGACCTGATGAGCGCCTGTCTCAGGCGCTGCTGGCGCTAGCAGAAATTACCCTAGACCCAGTCAGCAAGTCCGGACTGAATCCAGTCCAACCACACAGC
The DNA here is from genome assembly GCF_013179735.1 of Permianibacter fluminis. NCBI lineage: Bacteria > Pseudomonadati > Pseudomonadota > Gammaproteobacteria > Pseudomonadales > Pseudomonadaceae > Permianibacter > Permianibacter fluminis. The sequence continues at coordinate 509,744 of NZ_JABMEG010000001.1, forward strand.
CCCCCCCCTTCCAACACCACCAGTAACGCCAATTCCCCGCCGCATCGCACCGACCAAAACGCCTTTCTTTGCCCAGCCTCCAAACCATTTCCGAACCGGTTTCGTCAGAACCCCTAACACCCGCCCTGCGCCTTTTGCAGTGAAGAAAGCGTCAGCTCGCGGGTAATGGCCAGCAATCACCACGCGGATGCGTCTGTTCCGGCCGCCCCATCGGGCGGTCGCGGCCGACGCTTGCCCAAAAAAACCGCCCGGTGAGGCAAACCGTTCAGCAACAGGGGACCTGCAGATGATTCGTGATACCTCCGGCCAGGATGTGGTGCTGACCAGCGCCCCGACGCGCCGGAAGAAATTGGTACTGGCCGGCAGTCTGGTTGGCATCACCGTGCTGAGCACACTGGCCTGGCCGGCGTATGAACGCTGGTCGTCGGCCAGCATCAGTGTGCCGGCGGCGCGGCTGCGCTTTGGCGATGTCAGCGTCGGCGTGTTTGAACGCGATGCCGCGGTGCAGGGCAAGATTGTCGCGGCCAATTCGCCCACCTTGTACAGCTCGACCACCGGAACCGTAACGCTGCAGGTACAGGCCGGTGACAGCGTCACGATTGGTAGCTTGCTCGCCATCATCGACAGCCCGGAACTGCGCAACGAATTGGCGCGCGAACAAGCGACCTATGAATCGATGACCAGTGAACTCGGTCGTGCCCGCATCGAAGCCAAGCAAAAATTGTTCGAGGCCAAACGCCAGATCGATCTGGCCCAGGTCGCGCTGACCGCGGCCGACCGGGAAAAGCGCCGCGCCGATGACCCGCGGCTGTCACAAGCGCTGAGCAAGCTGGAATACGAGAAAGTGGCTGACGAACTCGACAAGGCCCGCATAACCTACGACAACGCCGTCGCCCATTACAAATTGTTGGAAGAGAGCACCGAGTTCGACGTCAAGACCAAGCAGTCGCAGCAAACCCGGCAGCGACTGGTCGCCGACAATTTGAAGCGGCAGGTGGAAGCGTTGCAGCTGAAATCGCCGGTCAATGGCATGGTCGGCACGATCCACATCGCCCAGAAAGCCGTGGTACCGATCAATACCAAGCTGATCACCGTGGTCGATCTGACCGCGTATGCCGCTGAACTCGATGTGCCGGAAAGCTACGCCGATGACATCGGCATCGGCATGGCCGCCGAAATTCAAATCAACGGCCAGAACTATCTCGGCAACGTCTCGGCAATTTCACCGGAAGTGCAGAACAACCTGGTCAAGACCCGCGTGCAATGGCAGGGCGAGACGCCGCCCAATCTGCGCCAGAACCAGCGGCTGTCGGCACGGGTGCTGTTCGAACGGCGCGAGCAGGTGGTGACCGTGCCGCGCGGCCCGTTCTTCGAAAGCGGCGGCGGTCGCATCGTCTACGTCGTTCAGGACGGCGTTGCCCATAAACGAACCATTCGCACCGGCGCCAGCAGCGTTGGCGCCGTCGAAGTACTCGAAGGCTTGCAGGTCGGTGAACGCATCATCGTGTCATCGACCAGCGATTTCAAAGATGCCGAATCGGTTCTGCTGAATGACTGAGCCACTGGCTACTTACTTTTCTGAACATCAACTGATTTGCCGCACAGCCGCCGCGAGGAGCACACCATGCTGAAGATGAATAACCTGAACAAGATTTACCGGACCGATCTGGTCGAGACCCATGCCCTGCGCCAGTTTCATCTGGAAGTGGGCGATGGCGAGTTCGTTGCAGTGACCGGCCCGTCCGGTTCCGGCAAGACCACCTTCCTGAATATCGCGGGCTTGCTGGAGACCTTCGATGATGGCGATTACCAGCTCGACGGCAAATCGGTAAAAGGCCTGAATGATCGTGAGCTGTCGCAACTGCGCAACGAAAAAATCGGTTTTATTTTTCAGAGCTTCAACCTGATCCCGGATCTGAGCATCTGGGACAACGTCGATGTGCCGCTGCGCTATCGCAAGTTCACTGCGGCCGAACGCAAAGAGCGCATTGATAACGCCTTGGCCAAGGTCGGCCTGTCGGCGCGCGCCAAGCATCTGCCCTCGCAATTGTCCGGTGGCCAGCAACAACGGGTCGCGATTGCCCGCGCGCTCGCCGGCTCGCCACGTTTCCTGCTGGCCGATGAACCCACCGGCAACCTCGACTCAACAATGGCCCGGCAAGTGATGGAGCTGCTCGAACAGATTCACGATGACGGCACCACCATCATCATGGTCACCCACGATCCGTCGTTGGCGAAACGCGCCCAGCGTCATATTCAGGTGCTCGATGGCCGGGTGTCGGACCTGCATATCGTCCGCGATCAAAACGAATCGAATCGTACTGCTGCTGCGGTCGCGGCTGTTGTCGCAGAAACAGCCTGAGGTAACGCCATGTTTCATTACTATCTACAGTTGGCGCTGAAGAGCTTGCGGCGCAATCCCATACTCAGCAGCCTGATGGTGCTGGCCATTGCCATCGGCATCGGCGCCTGCATGACCACGCTGACGGTGTACTCGCTGATGTCGGCCGATCCGATTCCGCAGAAAAGCGAGCAGTTGTTCGCGGTGCGGCTGGACAGCTGGGACCCGAACCAACCCTGGGACGAGCCAAACGAGCCGCCGCCGGAACTGACTTATCGTGACGCGATGGCCTTGATGCGTTCGGACATTCCGAGCCATCAGGCGGCAATGTACAAGGGCGCGTTTGCCTTGCAGCCGGATGACAAATCGGTGCCGGCCTATCTGGTGATGGGGCGGATCAGCTTTGCCGATTTCTTCACGCTGTTCGACGTGCCGTTCCAGTACGGCAGCGGTTGGGACAGCAGCGCCGACAAGGCGCTGAGCCAGGTCGTCGTGCTCGGCAAACGGGCCAATGACAAATTGTTTGGTGGCGAGAACAGCGTCGGCAAAACGGTGCGCCTGAACGACAAGGCCTACAAAGTCATTGGCGTGCTCGACACCTGGGATCCGTCGCCGAAATTCTACGACGTCAACAATGGCGCCTTCGACGATGCCGAAGATGTTTACCTGCCATGGGGCATTGCCGTGCCGTATCAGGTGCGCACGGCGGGTAACACCAATGGCTGGAAGCCGGAAGACATCGACACCTATGACAGCTTCCTGAATTCCGAGCTGGTCTGGATTCAGTTCTGGGCGCAGCTCGGGGGCTCTGATAAAGAAAGTCCCGCCGAGCAGAAAGCACGTTACCAGACCTTTATTGATAGCTATGTCAGCGAGCAGAAGAAGCTCGGTCGGTTCCAGCGGCCGCTGAACAACCGGCTGTCCGACGTCAACACCTTCATGGCCGAACGCGAAGTCGTTGGTGAAGACAATCGGGTGCTGGTCGGTCTGTCATTTCTGTTTTTGACGGTGTGCCTCATCAACATGATCGGGTTGCTGCTGGCCAAGTTTCTTGGCCGGGCACCGGAGCTCGCGCTGCGTCGCGCACTGGGCGCCAGTCAGTGGCAGGTGATGCAGCTGAATCTGGTGGAGGTCGCGCTGATTGGTGTGCTCGGTGGTCTGCTCGGTTTGCTGTTTGCCTGGTTTGGCTTGATCGCCGTGCGCGCGCTGTATGGCGACGGTTATGGCGCACTGACCTCGCTCAATGCCGGTCTGGCCATGCAAGCCCTGATCATCGCCATCGCCGCCAGTTTGCTGGCCGGTTTGTATCCCGCCGTTCGGGTCGGACGGCTCGCGCCGGCTGGCCTGCTGAAAGCCCAGTAAGGGGAACCTCATGGAATTGGGACCAATTTTTCGTGCGCTATTGCGCAACAAGACCGGCGCGATTTTGATCGCGCTGCAATGCGCGCTGACCTTGGCCATTGTCGTCAACGCGGTGTTCATCATTCAAAGCCGGATCGACAAGATGGGTCGACCGACCGGCATGGACGACGACAACCTGATCAGCGTCATGAGCATTGGCTTTGTCGATGACTTCAATGGCCAAACCACGGTCGACACCGATCTGGCGGCGTTGCGCGCGCTCGACGGTGTGGTCGATGCGACGCCGATCAATGCCATTCCGCAAAGTGGCGGCGGCAGCTCGTCGGGCTTCCGGGCAGTACCGGAAGAGCAAAAACAGGACACCGGTGCTTCGTACTACGAAGTGGATTCGCATGCGTTGAACACGCTCGGCCTCAAGCTGATCGAGGGCCGCAATTTCCGGCCGGAAGAACAGAAATACCTGCCGGAGCGCACGCTCGATTATCCGCGCGCCGTGATCATCTCGCAGGCAATGGCCAAGGAGCTATTCCCGAACGGTGGCGCGCTCGGCAAGACCTTGTATAGCGGCGCCAAGAATGCCTACGAAATTGTCGGCATCGTCGAACGGATGCAGGCGCCGTGGATCAACTGGCGCGGCTTTGAACGCACCGTGATGTTGCCACTGGTGACCACCGAAAAATACATGCGCTACATGATCCGGACCGAACCGGGCCGGCGCGATGATCTGATGCCGGTGATCGAGCAAACCCTGAACAAGCTGAACAACGGTCGCATCATCCGCGACGTCAAGGCACACAGCGACGTGGTCAAACGCGCCTATCAGGAAGACAAGGCGATGGCGATTCTGCTGGTCTCGGCCATTGGACTGATCGTGGCGGTGACCGCGCTCGGCATCGTTGGCCTGGCAACCTTCAGCGTCAACCGCCGGACCCGCCAGATTGGCACCCGGCGCGCACTGGGCGCCAGCCAGCAGGACATCCTGCGTTACTTCCTGACCGAGAACTGGCTGATCACCAGCGTCGGTGTCGTCGCTGGCATTGCGCTCAGCGTCGGCCTGAACATCTGGCTGGTCGAAAGCTATTCACTGGACAAGCTCGATTGGCGTTACCTGCCATTCGGCGCGCTGTTCATCTGGGCCTTGGGTTTGCTGGCAGTGTTTGCCCCGGCGCTGAAAGCGGCGCGGACACCACCGGCGATTGCGACCCGGACCGTCTGATTTCGCTGAGAAAAAACCGGGTGTTTCGCCCGGTTTTTTTATTGCTGCTGAACAACAAAGACGCGCGATGGCCGAAAGAAGCAATACAACGTGGCGAGCAGGAAAAGTGGCGTCGTCACACGGCAGTGACACGGCGCTTTTTCCTCGAGCAGGAGATCGACCGGAACCGACTTGCACCAATCCATTGACACCTGAATTCGGTGTTGGCCGGCGGGCAGCTCAAACGTTGCCATTGCCTGGCTGGCAACTGAGCCCACGTGTTTACCATCAATCCAGATTTTTAACGAACGAGCAAAACCGAAGTAGCCCCACGGTCGTTCGATGTTGAGAATTGCCAATACGGTCTCCTGAGGTTGCCGGTGAAATCCTGCGGGATTGCTCAGCGCGCGCCTGCCATGGCGCTCATGGAATCGCCTGCAGGATCGCTTCCTGCTTGTTCAGATAGTTGACCGCGCAGCGGTAGTCGCCAGCATTCTGAAACGCTTTCTGCGAGCCGGTCTTGGCATCGCGGTCGGCCGGATCGGCGGCCAGTTTGCGCTGGTGCATACGCAGCAGGGTTTCGGCATTTTCCTGTTCGGTTTGGTAGATGAGCCGCTGCGATTGCAAACGGTTCAGTGCCGCGGCAACCGACTCACCCGGTTGTCGGACAAAATTCAATTGCAGCTGACCGCAATACAGTTTGGTCGCCACTTCCCGCTGCACCACCGGACCGGCTTTCTTGCTTTCATCAACCACCAGCGCTTCGGCATTGGTGGCCGGTGGTCGATCGGTGAAAATGACGTTGCCGTTCTTGTCGACGGTTTTGTACAACATGGTGCCGCCGGCGTCGGCACTGCCAGCCAGCGCCGCGGCGAACACCAGCAGGCCACTCGCAATGCATTGGAAACCGCACTTCACCATGACATCGTCCTTGTTCGCTTGAATGGAGGGAATTGTACCGCTTGCCGCCGCCGCTGCCAGCCGGGCGATATCAGCGATAAAAAAAAGGGGCGCTGCCGCGCCCCCTTTTGCTGTCACGGCACAACCGTTTACAACCGTCGCTGGCCACCGCGACCTTCCAGTTGCAGGCCGCCCTGCACATCCATGTCGTGACCGACTTCGCCGCTGTCGAGTTTGATCAACAGGCGCAAATCGTTGGCCGAGTCGGCATGATGCAACGCGTCTTCGTAGGTGATCTCGCCAGCCTTGAACAGCTTGAACAGCGCCTGATCGAAGGTCTGCATGCCGAGCTCGTTCGAGCGCTTCATGATTTCTTTCAGCAGATGCACTTCGCCCTTGCGGATATGGTCGCTGACCAGTGGCGTGCCGAGCATCACTTCAATGGCGGCCCGGCGGCCGGCGCCATCCGGCGTCGGGATCAGTTGCTGCGCGACAATACCCTTGAGGTTCAGTGACAGATCCAGCAGCACCTGATTGTGTTTTTCTTTCGGGAAGAAATGCAGGATGCGGTCGAGTGCCTGGTTGGCGTTGTTGGCGTGCAGCGTGCACAGCGCCAGGTGGCCGGTTTCGGCAAACGCAACCGCATAATCCATGGTCTCGGCCGAGCGGACTTCGCCGATCAAAATCACGTCCGGCGCCTGCCGCAAGGTGTTCTTCAGGGCGACTTCGAAAGAATCGGTATCGATACCGACTTCACGCTGGGTGACGATACACTTTTCATGCTGGTGGATGAATTCGATCGGGTCTTCGATGGTGATGATGTGGCCGGTCGAATTGCGGTTGCGATAGCCGATCATCGCGGCCAGCGAGGTCGACTTACCGGTGCCGGTGGCGCCGACGAAAATGACCAAACCCCGTTTGGTCATCGCCAGCTGCTTCAACACTTCCGGCAGCTTCAGCTGTTCCAGCGTCGGAATGGTGGTTTCGATGCGGCGCAGCACCATGCCAACGTTGTTGCGTTGCTGGAAGGCGCTGACCCGGAAGCGGCCAACGCCGCTGGCCGAAATCGCGAAGTTACATTCCTTGGTGCGGGCAAAATCGCGCCGCTGCTCTTCGTTCATGATCGACAGCACGACTTCGCGGGCCTTCTCGGCCGACAATTCCTTTTGCGTGACCGGCACGACCTTGCCGTTGATTTTCATGCACGGTGGCACGCCGGACGTGATGAACAGGTCCGAGGCTTTTTTGCTGACCATGAACTTGAGCAGGCCTTCAAAATCCATTGCGTCATCCTCCGTGCGGCAAGCGGGCTGCGGGGTCAGCGCAGCTTGCGCACTTGTTTTGGTCTTGCCGAAATGAACCGACCGCCGCTCGACCGGGTCGAGCTCGGCTGTCGAAATCAGGCGGCGGCAGTGTAGCGGCGGCGCAGGTCACACTTGCTTCTGGTCGCTGGCATTGCGAACCGGTTCTCACTCGGCGCTGCCAGCCACCACAAGGCAACCAGTGCCAGCGGCTTAAAAGTCTTCTTTTGCCTTGGCTTTCTCGCGAGCATCCTGGCGCGTGATCAGACCTTTCTGAATCAGCTCTTTCAGCGTTTGATCCAGCGTCTGCATGCCGAACTGGGCACCGGTCTGGATGGCGCTGTACATCTGCGCGACTTTGTCTTCGCGGATCAGGTTACGAATGGCCGGGGTGCCGATCATGATCTCGTGCGCGGCGACCCGGCCGCCGCCGATTTTCTTCAGCAGCGTTTGCGAGATGACCGCCTGCAGCGATTCCGACAGCATCGAGCGGACCATCTGCTTTTCCGCCGCCGGGAACACGTCGATGACCCGGTCGATGGTTTTGGCGGCCGAGGTGGTGTGCAGCGTGCCGAACACCAAGTGGCCGGTTTCGGCAGCGGTCAGCGCTAGCCGGATGGTTTCCAGATCGCGCATTTCGCCAACCAGGATGATGTCCGGATCTTCCCGCAGCGCCGAGCGCAGGGCTTCGTTGAAGCCGAGCGTGTCGCGGTGCACTTCGCGTTGGTTGACCAGACATTTCTTCGATTCGTGGACGAATTCGATCGGGTCTTCGATGGTCAGGATGTGGTCGTATTTGTTTTCGTTGACGTAGTTGACCATGCCGGCCAGCGTGGTCGATTTGCCGGAGCCGGTCGGGCCGGTCACCAGCACCAGACCACGCGGCTTCATCGACACTTCTTTGAACACGGCGGGCGCGTTCAATTCTTCCAGCGTCAGCACCTGCGACGGAATGGTCCGGAACACCGCGCCAGCGCCACGGTTCTGGTTGAAGGCGTTGACCCGGAACCGGGCCACACCGGGCAATTCAAACGAGAAGTCCGTTTCCAGAAACTCTTCGTAATCCTTGCGCTGCTTGTCGTTCATGATGTCGTAAACCAGACCATGAACCATTTTGTGATCAAGCGGCGGCACGTTGATGCGGCGGACATCGCCATCGACCCGAATCATCGGCGGCAGGCCGGACGACAAATGCAAGTCGGATGCGCGATTCTTGACGCTGAAGGCGAGCAGTTCGGTAATATCCATCGACTGATCCGAATCCCTTAAGTCTGGGAAGGTTGGTTAGGAATGTTATTGATTTGAAACCCGGAGGATCACAATAGCGCATGGCCGCGTCTTTGGCATCCCGTCTGACCGACCTGCACGCCCGGATTGCCGATGCCGCCCGGCAGGCCGGCCGCGATCCGCGCAGCATCCACTTGCTGGCGGTCTCGAAAACCCAGCCGGCCAGCGCCATCCTGAGCGCCTATGACGCCGGCCTGCGGGCGTTCGGCGAAAACTACGTTCAGGAAGCGCTGAGCAAGCAGCCGCAATTGCCGGCCGATATCGAATGGCATTGCATCGGCCCGCTGCAGAGCAACAAGAGCAAACCGGTCGCTGAGCACTTTGCCTGGTGCCAGAGTGTCGACAGCCTGAAGCTGGCCGAACGGCTGGCCCGGCAACGGCCGGCTGGCCTGCCGGCGCTGAATGTCTGCCTGCAACTGAACGTCGGCGCCGAGGTCAGCAAAAGCGGGATTACGGCGGCGGAAGCCGGTGCCCTGGCCGAAGCCGTTGCCGCACTGCCGGGCCTTCGCCTGCGCGGTCTGATGACCATTCCGCCGCCCAGCGATGATCCCGGCCAGCAACGGCGCTGGTTCGCCGAAGCGCGCGGTTGTTTCGAGGCGCTGCAGCGACAGCACCCCAGCCTCGACACACTCTCGATGGGCATGTCCAGCGATCTGGAAGCGGCTATCGCCGAAGGCAGCACGCTCATCCGCATCGGCACGGCGCTGTTTGGTGCTCGGCCGCCGACCCGCTGAACCGGGCTCAAAACTGCCAGCGCAAGCCAATCCCGACGGTTTCGCGTTGATCGAACATCAACCGGTTCGGCAATTCCTGATGGTCGCGATAGCGCAAAGCGAAGCGGCCCAGTTCGCCATACAGCGTCAGGTCCGAATACCGCCATGCCAGCGCCAGCGCCCAGTCATCCACCGCAAGGAAATGCGCGGCCCGGTAGCCACGCCGACCGGACAGCTGCAACTGCAGCCGATCGGTTAGCGCATAGCGCAGTTCAAGCCCGGCCTGCAGACCCTTGCTGCCGTAGTCGCGGTGAATCCGGTCGGATTCAAGGCGGTTCTCGACACGGGTTTCGTTACTGATTTCGTTACTGGCTTCGGACTTGGTTTCGGCGCGGGTTTGGTTTTGGGTTTGGGTTTGGCCGCTGTCGACATCAAGCTGAAAATCGAAGTCGAAACCGATCAGCGCCAGCTGCCACTCGACTTGCCACGTTGGCCCGGTCCAAAGCGGACGGCCGGCACCGGCGCTGTACCAGTCAAACTGCAGGGCGCTGTCGACCGTGCTGCCGGCCGGAATCGGCACGCCCCAACTGATCAGATCCTGCTGCAAGGTCTGGCGACCATCGAGCCGGACCCGCTCTGCCTGCAACTGCCAGTTGAACGCCGCAGCCGGTCCGCGCAGGGCGAGCCGCGGCCGATGGGCATCGTTGTAACCGAGCTCAGCAAAATCCGGCCGCGCCAGACTGGAACTGCCGGGCTGACCGCCGGCCGGGGTCTGGCTGTAACCGGCAACCTCGCCACGACGCCAGCTGAAATCCAGTTCGGCTGCCGCCGCTGTTGTCATGATCATGATGATGGCCATGATCGCCATCGTCACGATGGATGCGACAGTTGTAGCGGCAATCACAACGCCGGCACTAACCCGTCGCAAACACCGCCCGCGCTTGTTCATCCGTTTGTCCGCCGCCAGATACGGTCTCTGGGAACATAGTTGGCCGGTTTTACCAGTGCTTGCCGCAAGCTCGCCAGCGACCGCGGCTTTCTGCGATAGTGCCGCACTGCCAGCAGCCACTACACGCACCGCCACTCTCATGACTCAACCCGCTTCCCTCGCCCACCAGCGCATTGCCATTCTTGGCTGCGGCAGCCTTGGCGAAAGCCTGCTGGCCGGCCTGCGCGAACGCGGCCATCCGGCCGCGCTGCTCAGCGCCAGCAGCCGGCGGCCGGAACGCCGGCAGGCATTGGCCGAGCGCTACGGCATTGCAACCGCCGCCGACAATGCAGCGCTGGCCGCCGTCGCGGATATCATCGTACTGGCGGTCAAACCGAAGCAAATGGCCGAATTCTGTCGTGATCTGGCGGCGATCCCGCTCACTGGCAAGCTGTTGGTGTCGGTCGCAGCGGGCATCCGCACCGATCAGCTGCAGCGCTGGTTGAGCGCCGCCTCCGACGCACCGCTGGCGATTGTCCGCAGCATGCCGAATACCCCGGCCGCGCTGGGTCTGGCCGCAACCGGGCTCTACGCCGACCGCGGCGTCAATGCCAGCCAGCGCGCACTGACCGACCAGCTGTTCGCGGCCATCGGCCGCTCGGTCTGGCTCGAAGACGAAAGCTTGATGGATCTGGTCACCGCGATTGCCGGCTCCGGCCCGGCCTATTACTTCGCGATCATGGAAGCCATGTTGGCCAGCGCAATCGCACAAGGCATGCCGGCCGCAACCGCCGATCTGCTGATCCGGCAAACCGCACTCGGCGCCAGCAGTCTGGCGACAGCGACGACCGCACCGGCGCTGGCCGAGTTGCGCCAGCGGGTCACCTCACCGGGCGGCACCACCGAAGCGGCATTGAAGACTTTGGCGGCGCACGACTTGGCTGGCATCATGGACACCGCGCTGCGGGCCGCCGTTGCCCGTGGCAAGGAACTGGCCGCCGCCAATGATTGAAATGCCAGTGATTGACCTGATGTTGTGATCAACGATTTGATGCGTTGATGTCGAGTTATTGAGTTGTCGCGTTGTCATGTCGTGGCCGCTGAGTTATCGCGTAACCGATGTGTCGTGGCTTAGCCGTGGCATCACCCCGTTTTCTCTTTTTTGCAGCCGAGCACCGAAACCAACATGAGCCCGTTCCAGATCCTGGCGTTTTTGTTCAATCTGTTCATTTACGTGGTGCTGCTGCGGTTTTTGCTGCAGCTGGTCCGGGCCGATTTTTACAACCCGCTGTCGCAATTTGTCCTGAAAGCGACCCAGCCGGTGCTGAAGCCGCTGCGCCGGATCATCGGCGGTGCCGGTGGCATCGACTGGTCGTCGCTGCTGCTGGCCGCAGCGCTGGTGCTGCTGCGCAATTACCTGTTCGGCAGCGCGATGGCCTATCAACTGGGCATGTGGCTGGCGCTGCCCTTTGATCTGACCTTGCTGATGATCGACGTGCTGATCGTCAGCCTGTTTGGCCGGATGCTGCTGTCCTGGGTCGATCCGTACCAGGGTCATCCGATGCAGCGGCCGCTGGTGCAACTGACCGAACCGGTGATTCGGCCGTTCCGCCGCATCATTCAGCCCATTGGCGGCTTTGATCTGGCGCCGATGTTCGGCCTGCTGCTGTTGTACCTGCTGATCTGGGCGGTCAACAGCCTGCCGTTCTGGCTGCGCTCCTTGCTGGCCTGACGTCTGCCTGCCCGCGCCGACCCTCCGGTGAAACTGGCCATTCATGTCCAGCCTCGCGCCAGCCGCAATGCCATAGTCGGTTGGCACGGCGATGCGCTGAAGGTGGCGCTGACCGCGCCGCCGGTCGAAGGTGCCGCCAATGCTGCGCTGATCGCGTTTCTGGCCGAGGCCTTCGGGCTCAAGCGCAGCCAAGTCAGCCTGGTCCGTGGCGATAGCAGCCGGCACAAACTGGTCGAGCTGGCTGCCGATGAGGCTGCCATCAACGCCCGACTGCCACCACGTTAGACAGGGATGCCCGGCCGGCACGCTCGCCCTGCAGCAAGCACCCTCTACAAAATGCTACAGACGGGCCAAAAGTGGCTTGGCATGATGCCGACGTACTGAAAAGTGTCCTTTTTTTTGCCCGTCGGACGCTATGCCCCGACCAAAGGCAGACGCAGTTCATTGATTTACCGCCGACACTTGGTACACTTTTTAACCATTGGCCGAAAAAGGCCTCCCGCAGTGGCAGAACCCCAATATGACCAGCCAGTTGTTTTCCCGCGAAGTTGAATCCTTCGCGCTGTGGAAGGCTCAGATCTCCAAAGACATCCGCGCCTATCGGCTGTGGCTGCGCCGCAATAACCTGTTTTCGCCGGAAAGCGACCTGCGGCTGTACCACCTGCTGGAAACGCTGCGCTCGGATTACGTGACCATCGCCTTCGCCGGCGAGTTCTCCCGCGGCAAGACCGAACTCATCAACGCCATTTTCTTCTCCGGCTTCGGCCAGCGCATCCTGCCGTCGCAAGCCGGCCGCACCACGATGTGCCCGACCGAGCTGTTCTACGACCGCGATACCCGCACCTCCTATCTGCGGCTGTTGCCGATCGAAACCCGGCTGACCGACGTCACCATCGCCGATTACCGGACCATGCCCGGCCAATGGGTCGAAATCCCGCTGATGGCCGACAACCCGGCCGAAATGGCCCGGGTCATGATGAGCATCACCGAAACCAAGACCGTGCCGATTGACGACGCGATTAAGCTCGGCTTCAAACCCGAGCGGCTCGATGTCAGCGAAACCGATCCGAACAAGGTCGAGATCCCGGCCTGGCGCCATGCTCTGGTGTCGTTCCCGCACCCGCTGTTGCAACAGGGTCTGTGCATCCTCGACACCCCGGGCCTGAACGCGCTCGGTTCGGAACCGGAACTGACCCTGAGCCTGCTGCCGCAAGCACAGGCCGTGGTGTTTGTACTGGCTGCCGATCAAGGCGTCACCGCCTCCGACATGGCGATCTGGGAAGAGCACGTCGCGCAACTGAAAGACCGGCCGAATCTTGGCCTGTACGCCGTGCTGAACAAGGTCGACACGCTCTGGGACGAACTCGATTCGCGCAAGAAAATCGAAAAAGCGCTCGGCCGGGTTCTGCGCAGCACCTCGCGCCATCTCGGTTTGAAAGAAAGCGACATCATTCCGGTCTCGGCCAAGCAAGGTCTGCTCGCCAAAGTGCGGGAAGATCAGGCACTGCTGCTGCGTTCGCAAATTCTCGATCTGGAAAAACTGCTGTCCGATGCCGTGCTCGGCAATCGCCGGCAAGCCTTGTGGCAAGGCGTGGTACAAGAAGCCGCTGCCCATATCGAAGACAGTTTGCAAGTGCTTGGCGGTCGCCACACCCAGATTGAACAGCAAGCCAAGGAACTGGAGCAGCTGCAAGGCCAGAACCACGGCCAGCTGGTGCAGATGGTCAAATCCGCACAGGCCATGCAGAACGAATTCCGCCGCAAGCATCTGGCGCTGACGCCGTCGCAGCGCTTGATGGATCGGCAGGCGCAGATTCTGCTCGACTTGATCAACAACGATGTCATCGGCAGCTTGATCGATCGGACCCAGAGCCGGCTGGTCAACGCCCACACCACCGTTGGTCTGGTCCGCGCGATGCGGGAATTTTTTGCCGAGATCGATGCCATTGTTGGCGATCTGTCGCACCAGGCCGAGTTGTCGAACCGGATGGCAGAATCGATTTACCGCAAATTTGAATCCGAGCACGGGCTGAACAAATTCGAACCTCGGCTGTTGCCGGCGCGCGGTTTCCGCCGGCGGCTGCAGGAATTCATTCATGACGCCGACGAATTGCCGCGCCTGATGCAAATTGCGCTGACTTTCGAGTCGGTCTCGGTGCGCCGGTTCTTCAATACCACCGTTTCGCAAATCACCCAGTTTCTGCAGGCGGTGCGCCGCGAGCTGGTCAGCTGGGGCCAGAACGTGTTGGCGCCGCTCGGCCAGCAGTTGCAATCGCAGCGGGCACTGGTCGAGCAACATTTGGAGCAGTTGGAGCTGATGCAGAAATCGGGCGCCACCGCGGCCGGTCGCATCCGGGCACTGCAAACCCTGCAACGCGATCTGGGCGGCGAACTGGCCAGCGGCCGCGAACTGCTGCAGTCGCTGCGCTCGCCGCCACCGGAAGCCGAAGCCAGCAACGTGGTCGAGTTCGCCCGCGCCCGGCGCTGAACCCGGCTCGTCAACAGACCTGAAAAACCCGGCCTCGGCCGGGTTTTTCATTGCCGCCACCGGTCAATCCGAACCGCCGGACTATGCTTGCAGCACACGGCCTTCCGCTGTAGGTGCTCGCCATCATGGCTACCCGGCAATCCATCCTGACCCGCATGCTGTTGTGGAATAGCGTTGGCCTGTTGGCCGCCATCGGCGTGATCATCCTGTACAGCGTCTACGCCGCCCAGCGCAGCCAGGACGCCACCCGCGAGCATGTGCTGCCGCTGGTCCAGACCAGCACCGAGCAACAACTGGTGCTGGAGGCGCAGAAGATCAGCGCCAAGCTGGCCGGTCTGCTCAGCACCGGCGAACACCAGACCGAAGCGCTGGCAACCCAGGCGCTCCGGCTGCAGGCGAACGGCGGCGCCAATGTCCGCGCCGAACTCAGCCAGCTGGCGCATGCGGTTGCCGAAGCGCATCCGGAATTTGTCGGCACCAGTCTGGTGTTCGAACCCAATGTGCTCGATGGCAGCGACAGCAAGCACATCGGCGATACCGGCAATGGCAGCAATGATGTCGGTCGCTTTGCCGATTACTGGGCGCGCAGCGAAGGCGGCAAATTGGTTCACGAACCGATCGGCGAAATTTATCAGACCGATACCACCATGCAGGCCACCGGCGATCGCAATGCCGAGTGGTACCTGTACCCGAAAGAACAGAAGAAAGTCGTTCTGGTCGAGCCCTATCTGTATCCGATTGGCAACCAGCAGGTGATGATGACCACTCTGGCCCGGCCGATGCTGCGCAATGGCCAGTTTGTCGGCGTCACCACCACCGATTTGCAGGTCGGCTTTCTGCAGCAACTGATCGAAGACGGCAACCGCAATATCTTCGATGGCAAAGGCAGTATCGCGCTGGTTGCGCGCAAAGGCAGCGTGGTGGCGATGAGCGGCAAGACCGATGCGCTGATGAAAAACATCGACAGCATCTGGCCGGAATCCAGCCGTGGCGTCAAAGAAACGTTTGATCGGCGCAGTCCCGGCTTCTGGCGCAACGACGCGGAAGATTTGATCGAAGCGGCCATTCCAATCGATGTTGCCGATGGCGCCACCACCTGGCTGATGCTGCTGCGGGTGCCACGCAGTGTCGCCGAAGCCAATCTGATCGCACTCGACAACAGGCTCGACAGCCTGCGCTGGCAGAACACGCTCGGCCAATTGATTGCAGGTTTGATCGTCGCCATCGCCGCCATCGGTCTGCTCTATGTGCTGGCCAAGCGGCTGACCCAACCGATCGTGCAAATCACCCGCAGCCTGCATGATGTTGCCGAAGGCGAAGGCGATTTGACCACCCGGCTGGCGGAAACCGGCAACGACGAAGTGACCGAGCTCGCCCATTCGTTCAACGTTTTTCTCGGCAAATTGCAGACCCTGGTTGGCGACATCAAGAATTCAGCCAGTGCCGTTGAACAAGGCGCTGATGCCACCGCCAAGGTCTCGCAACAAACCAGCGGCGGCATCAATACCCAGCAGAACGAACTCGATCAGGTGGCGACGGCAGTGCACGAAATGTCGGCCGCCATTCAGGAAATTGCCGGCAGCGCCCAGCAGGCCGCCAATGCCGCCGGCGAAGCGACCCAGGCCGTCAACGTCGGCCGGGATCGGGTGCAGGCGGCGGTCAGTGAAGTCAGCCGGCTCGCCGGTGAAATCGAATCGACCGCCAATGTGATCCGGCAACTGGAACAACAGAGCGGCCAGATTGGCACCATTCTCGATGTCATCCGCAATATCGCCGACCAGACCAATCTGCTGGCGCTCAATGCCGCTATCGAAGCGGCGCGCGCCGGTGAACACGGTCGCGGTTTCTCGGTGGTCGCCGACGAAGTCCGGACACTGGCCTCGCGCACCCAGAATTCGACCCAGGAAATCCAGCATATGATCGAAGCGCTGCTCGGCGGCACCAGTCAGGCCGTCGCCACGATGCAGCGCGGCAAGGAACGGGTCGAGACCAGCGTGCAGCGCGCCGAAGCCGCTGGCGAGTCCTTGCAGGCGATTGTCAACGCGGTACAGCGCATCAACGACATGAACACCCATATCGCCACGGCCGTCGAAGAACAGAGCACGGTCACCAATGAAGTGAGTCGCAACATCACCGTCATTGGTTCGGTCGCCAACGAGCTGGCCGCCGCCTCGTCCGGTGCCAGCCAGACCAGCAGCCAGCTGTTGGCCGAAGCGGCCCAGCTGAATCGGCTGGTCGGCCGGTTCCGCACCTGAAACCGTTTCGTCAACGCGTACGGAGGTCTACACTTAGCCGACCGGCTGTCCGACCTGACCAACGCTCAACCCGGGCTGGAGGATTCATTATGTGGCGTCACATCCTGACTGCTGTTGCCGTGCTGGCTGCTGTGCTCGGCACTGGCAGTGTCGCCGCCGAACAAGTGCAGGTGTTCGGTGATTACGAAGTACATTACAACGCGCTCAACAGCAGCGCCCTGAGTCCGGCCATTGCCAAGCAATACGGGCTGACTCGCGGCGGCAACCAGGGTCTGATCAATATCGCCGTGCGCAAACGCGATGGCAAAGACGGCACGGCCGTCGCCGCCAAAGTCAGCGGTGACGTCAAGAACCTGCTGTCGCAGCGCAATACGCTGAGCTTCAAAGAGATCAAGGAAACCGGTGCGGTTTATTACATCGCCACGTTCCGCTTTGATGACAAGGACACGCTGACCTTTGAACTGAATGTCCAGCCGGATGGCGACAACAGCAGCTACCCGCTGACGTTCAATCAGACGCTGTGGGTGCAATAAACGGTCGCTTTCGCTCGATAAAAAAGGCCAGCGTTTTCGCTGGCTTTTTTTTTTGCTGTCGCGTCCTCTTTTGCCGTTGCTTCTTCTCTTGCTGTCGCTGGTTTTTTTGCCATCGCCGCGGTATCCGCGTCGCAACAATCTCACGCACGCGCTCAGGGCGCCGGCGGATAGATATCAAACCGGTTGGCGCCGGCCGGCAATGCGCCGCTCGGCGCGACGCCGGCCAAAGGCGGCGCGTAATCGGGCCGCTTGACCACCACCCGTTGCCGGGCGACTCGCCGCGCCGGTGCCAGCAACTCATCGCCCAAACCGGCTTCGGTCAGCCGCTGCAAAATCTGCATGTCTTTTTTGACTTTGGCGCGGCCGGGTCGTGGCGGGAACATCGGATCGAGATAGATCACATCGACACTGCCGGGCGCAGCCGTGGCCAACCACCGTGCCGTGTCACCGTGTTGGTAATCGAGACGCGCCAGCGTCGCGCGCAGGGCCTCGTTCTGATCGCGCGCGGCGCAGTGGCTGGCATGGCTGAGCGCGTGACTGACCAATGCGGCAATGATCGGATGTTGTTCGCGGGCGATCACGGTGCAGCCCGCTGCCGCCAGCACAAAACTGTCGCGGGCCAAACCGCCGGTGCCATCAAACACGGTCGGCGCATTGGCATTCTTGCCCCAGACGGCCCGCACCACCGGCTCGCCACGACCACCCCCGTGCTTGCGTCGCCAGTCGAGCACGCCGTTCACAAAATCCGGTTGCAGGCGCACCGTTTCGCCATCGATCTGCGCCCGCAGGCAGAGCGTGTCAGCAAGCTCCAGCGTGAAGTCGGCGCTGCCAAGCGGTAGTTGCAACTGTTCGGCGAGCGCCGCGGCGGCCGCTTGAAAATCCAGCGATTGCGCGTGCACCGCGAACAGGGGGGAAGGCATCAACGCTGAAGTGATCCGTAGAGTTTTGTGGGAGCGGGCTTGCCCGCGGTCTTTGACGATAGCATCAGCGAAACCATCGCGAGCAAGCCTTGTTACTGCAAACAATTATTTGATCAGGGCAAGTGTCGCCTTGACCGCTTTTTCGATTCCGTCAGCCGCTTCGCCGATGTTTTGCGCCAGCATGTACGCTGGCGTCGACACGATCTTGCGTTGCTCGTCGACGACAAATTCGCGCACCGGGCAACTGACATGCACACCGCCCATTTGTTCGATGGCGGCGGCGGTATCGGCATCGGTGCCGATGGTGCCGCGGGCACCGTCGCCATAAATGCGCGGAATCATGGCCGGCGCTATGCAGACAAAACAAACCGGTTTGCCGGCCTCGGCAAAGGCCCGGGCAAACTTCAGCACGTCCGGCTGCACGCTGCAGTCGGCGCCTTTGAAGGCAAAATCACAGAGGTTTTTCGCGGCGCCAAAGCCACCGGGGAAAAACAGCGCCGCGTAATCGCTCGGATTGGCCTTGGCAATATCGACAATGTCGCCGCGGGCGATGCGCGCAGCTTCGACCAACACGTTGCGCGTTTCGCCAGCGCTCGGCTGGCCACTCAGGTGATTGACCACATGCGCTTGGGCGATATTGGGTGCCAGGCATTGGTACGCGACGCCGGCGCGAGCCAGCGCCAGCATGGTCAGCACGCTTTCGTGAATTTCGGCGCCGTCATAGACGCCGCAACCGGACAGGACGATGGCCACTTTCATGATGCTTGCTCCGTGCAGAATCGGATCCGGGACCGGCTCGGCCGCAACAGACAGCCCGCGACTGAGTCACCGCTGCCGATCCGGTCAGGCCGGCGAGGCGTTTTGCTGGCGCTCAAGGATAGCGCCATTGCCGTATACTGCGCGCACATTTTGCCGCACACCTCCCGCCCTGTTCTGGTGATTTCCATGACCTCATTGAGCGCCCAGCGCATCGTGCTGGCGTCCGGCAATGCCGGCAAGATTCGCGAGCTGACCGAGCTGCTGGCACCGCTTGGCCTGCAGATCGTTTCGCAGCGCGAACTCGGCGTCGATGACGCCGATGAAACCGGGCTGTCGTTCATCGAAAACGCCATTCTGAAAGCCCGCCACGCGGCCCGGCTGACCGGCTTGCCGGCGCTGGCCGACGACTCTGGTCTGGAAGTCGACGCGCTGGCCGGCGCCCCCGGCATTTACTCGGCCCGTTACGCCGGCCTGCCATCCGATGATGCCGCCAACAATGCCAAACTGCTGGCCGCGCTGAAAGACGTGCCGGAAGCGCAGCGCGGCGCCCGGTTCTGCTGCGTGCTGGCGTTCGTGTTGCACGCCGACGACCCGACCCCGCTGATCGCCGAGGGCTACTGGAACGGTCGTATCCTGCATGAACCGCGCGGCGCCAATGGCTTTGGCTATGACCCGCTGTTCTGGGTACCGGAAACGCAGTGCGCTTCCGCTGAGCTCAGCAAGGCCGACAAGGGCCAGCGCAGCCATCGCGGCCAGGCCCTGCGCGCGCTGCTTGAACGGCTGCCGGCAAAGCTCGCGCATCAGCGCCGGAAAGACGGATAATTGAGCAGCGCTTAGACCCGCTTCTGGTTTGGTTGGGCAGCGTGGCGGGTCATGACCCGCCCTACGTTGCATCACTTTGATTCGCGACCTTGATCACGACCCATGTTTCAGCAATTCAGTAATCCATTGCCACTTTCGCTGTATGTGCACATTCCCTGGTGTGTGCGCAAATGCCCGTATTGCGATTTCAATTCGCATGAGAGCAAGGCGGAGATTCCGGAGGCACAATACATTGATGCCTTGCTGCGGGATCTGGAGCAGGATTTGCCGCGAGTCTGGGGTCGGCGCATTTCCAGTATTTTTTTTGGTGGCGGCACGCCGTCGCTGTTTTCACCGGAAGCGATTGACCGCCTGCTATCCGGGGTCAGGTCGTATCTGCCGTTCATGGGCGATATCGAAATCACCATGGAAGCCAATCCCGGCACCGCCGAAGCACGCAAGTTCAAGGGCTTTCGCGATGCCGGCATCAATCGTTTGTCGATTGGTGTGCAGAGTTTCCAGCCACAACAGCTGGAGCGGCTTGGTCGCATTCACGGCGAGCTGGAAGCGCGCCGCGCCGCCGAATGGGCCATCGAAGCCGGCTTCGACAATTTCAATCTTGATCTGATGCACGGCCTGCCGGGACAAACCGTCGCCGATGCCTTGCGCGATCTGGAAACGGCGATTGCGCTGAAACCCACCCATCTGTCCTGGTATCAGCTGACCATCGAACCCAATACCCGGTTTGCATTCGATCCGCCGGCGCTGCCGGATGACGAGGTATTGTCCGACATTCAGGACGCCGGCCACGCGCTGCTGCAGGCCAGCGGCTATCCGCGCTACGAAGTGTCCGCCTATGCGCCGCCGGCGCGACGTGCGCTGCACAACCTGAATTACTGGCAGTTTGGTGATTACCTCGGCATTGGTGCCGGCGCTCACGGCAAGATCACCGACTTGCAGCATCAGCGCGCCTATCGCCTGCACAAGAAAAAACACCCGAAGGATTATCTGGCCGCCGGCAGCGATTTCATCGCCGGCGAAACCACGATCACCGCCGATGATATGCCGTTTGAATTCATGATGAATGCACTGCGCCTGGTCGATGGCTTGCCAGCGGAGTTTTACGGCGCCCGCACCGGCTTGCGCCTGGATGCGCTCAGCAAGGTATTGCAGCGCGGCCGCGATGACGGTTTGTTGCAAGCTGACAGTGAACGGCTGGCACCGACTGACACTGGCCTGCGCTATCTCAACAGCGTACTGCAGCGCTTTATGGCTGATGAGCTGGCGCGGCACGGTGATCGCAAAATCATTCCGATTGTGAGCGGCTGAACATGACAACGGATTTGGCCAACGCACCGCTGCCGGACGGTTTTCGTCAGCATGATCACCTGTACGATGCGCTCGGTCTGCGCTGCCCGGAGCCGGTGATGATGCTGCGGCTGAAAATGCGTCAGCTTGGTGCCGGTGAGACTTTGCTGGTCGTCGCCGACGATCCGGCCACCACCCGCGACATTCCCAAATTCTGCGCCTTTATGGAGCATCGGCTGCTGCGCAGCCGGACTGCGGAATTGCCGTATCTGTATCTGCTGGCAAAAGGGCTGGGCTGATCCCGGTTCACCTGAAACTGGTTCAGCTGAAACCGGTTCAGCTGAATCCGGTTCAGTATTTCTCGTACTGCTGGAAGCCTTCGCCCGCTTGACTGCCAACCGCTGGCGCCTGAGGGTGTTCGCGCACGACCACCTGGTCACGGCCATTTTGTTTGGCGCAATAAAGCGCTTCATCGGCGCGACGCATCAGTTCAGCCAGACCTTCATCGGCTTCGCTCAGTACGGTGACGCCAATCGAGATGCTGGGCTGGTGCTTGTTGGTCAGTGCCGGAATCGCGCTCAGTTTGAAATCCTCGCGCAAGCGTTCGAGAATTTGGCGGGCAATGGTCAGGCTGGTGTGCGGCAGCATCAGGATAAATTCTTCACCACCGACCCGGCCAATCAAATCGGTTTGCCGCAGCGATTGCTGACACAGCCTGGCAAAGTGTTTCAGTACCTCGTCGCCGGCAGCGTGGCCAAAACGATCGTTAATGCTCTTGAACTGATCCAGATCGATTGCAGCCAGACAGAGTGGCAGCCGGTAGCGCCGCGACCGGTCAATTTCCAGTTGCGCTTCCTGCATCACGCTGCGCCGATTGGGCAAGCCGGTCAGCTCATCGGTGTGGGCCAGTTCGTCAAGTTTGCGGCGAACCTGACGGCCCTTGTAGATCGAGTACAACAGAAACAGCGTTGACAGCAGCGATAGCAACGCAACTGCAACATAAAGCCAGAGGCGCTGGCGCTGTTGCTGCAACGCCGCTTCCTGCAGGGCGTTCTGCTGACGCAGCAACTCGTTCTGCTGCTCCTGCCGCTCGGAATCAAAGCGCACCCGCAATTCCTGCAACTGCCGGTCCGACTCGCCGCGAAAACTGGCCTCATGCAACTGGTGAAAAGTCCGATACGCCTCGTAGGCCTGCTCATATAGCCGCTGTTCTGCCAGCAGCATGGCCCGGCGCTCCCAGATCACCGGCTCTTTCCAGTCCTGGTCCGTTTTCTTGGCCAGCAGCTCGGCATCCTGCAGCCAGCGCATGGCCTCGTCGTAGTGATTCAGTTTGCCGGCCAGATCGGCACGAGTGACTTTGCTGTTGATCACCATCGCGTGATCTTCGGCTTGCTCGAACAACGGCTGGGCCGCATCGAGCAGGTTTTTCGCTTCGTCGAATTGGCCAGTTTCGACCGCGATATGGGCCAGTTGCTGCTGGGCATAAGCAACGCCCTGCCGGTCGCCCCGCTTGCGTGACAACTCCAGCGACCAGCCGAAATGCCGACGCGCTTCCGGCCAGTTCTTGCTGTCGCGATACATGGTGCCGATGCCATACACCGCAATCGACAATTTGATATCGGAATGGCTGCGCTGAAACGAGTTGACCGCTTCACGGTAGTAGCGCAAAGCGTTTTCGGTGTCCTGCTGACGGGCATAGAGATTGGCAATCAAGGCGGCGATGTCGCCGCGCGAAACCCGGGCGTCATCTTCCTGCGCCAGCGCATACGCGCGCTGCATATCAGCAAGTGCGCCCGGCAAATCGGTCAGTGACAGCAACAGCGAGCCGCGCGCATTCAGCACTTCAACCAGCACTTGCTGTTGCTCCGGGGTATCGGCCGACAACTGGTCCAGCAGCCGGTTGACCGCGGGCAAGGCCTGCGCGGATTGGCCGAGTAAATCCTGCGCCAGCGCGCGAATCAATTGCAGCCGGATCGCCAGTGGCGTCAGCAGCAGTTGGCCACCCGGTGCCGGTGGCAGCAGGGCCAGACCGGCATCCGCCTCGTTCAGGGCTTCACGGCCGCGGGTCAGCATCGCCTGCGCCTCGGCGGCCAGCAGATGCAATTCCGCTTTTTGCTCCGGGCTTTGCCCGGCTTGGGCTTGCAACGGCTCGACAGCCGCCAGCACGGCAGCCGGATCGCGGCCGAGCTCGGCCTCCAGCTCGGGATACTGGTCGGCCTGGCACACCGCCACCATGCTGCCGATCAGCAGCCATCGCCACATGCTTGTCATTCCTCGCCCCTCGCCGGACAAGGATAGTCGGCAGGACGGCGGCCCGATGGATACCTGCTCACGCCAGCACAGTCACCGGCATGCCGGCTTGCAGCGGGCCGCTGCCGCGGGCGATCGCATTGACCGCGAACATCACCTTGCCGGCGTCCTTGCGGAATTTGGCCAGCGTGCGCAGCGGCTCCTGGCGGCCGTGCATCTGGCCGGTGGCCGGGTCGAGCGTGGTGACCTGACAACGGGCGCAGGGCTTGACCAGGTCAATCTCGATGTCACCAATGCGCAGCCGCTGCCAGCCGTCTTCGGTCCAGGCCTCGGCGCCGCTCAGCACCAGATTGGGTCGGAACCGCGCCATGGTCAGCGATTCGCCGATGCGGGCGTTCAAATCGGCCAGCGAGGCGGTATTGGCGATGAGCAGCGGAAAGCCATCGGCGAAGCTGACTTCATCGCTGGCGCGGCCGTAGTCGCGGTCCACCGGCCGGCGCGCCTCGGCATCCATGAACACGGCCCGGACCGGTTGCGCCAGCGCGCGGCTGAACCAGGCGTTGACGGGCTCGGGCGCGACGATGGCGGAAACCGTGTCGGACCAGACCGTTGCCAGCACCCGCTCAGCAGCGGTTGGGGTCTGCAACAGCAACGGCGGCAACGCCGGCAACTGGCCAGCGGTCGAAATGCGCCAGCCGGCACCGTCAGCGACCGCGTTAAACTGACTCATTGCCGGCAACTCACGCTGGCTGATGAACTGGTCGTTTTCGTCGATCAACATCCAGCGCCGATCGCCCTGCAAACCGCGCGGTTCAACCCGCGCCGATGCCAGCGCAATACCGGCGATGCCTTTGATCGGATAGATGTGCAGGGAACTGAGCGTTAGCATGAGCGTGACAGCGACCGAAACGAGGTCCGCGCAGCATGCCCGGAATCCGGCACACTGTCAGCCAGTCGTCGCCCGCGCTGGCGAGTTCGCTGGCCGCGCGTCGCGACCAATCGACCGACATTCGCACAGGAGTTCCGCATGGATATCGAAGCAAAAATCAGCGCCGCCAAAGGCGAACCGGGACAGTGGAATCCGCCGTTCTGCGGCGACATTGATCTGGAAATCCGCGCTGACGGCAGCTGGTGGTATCTCGGCACGCCCATTCAGCGACCGGAGCTGGTCAAACTGTTCGCCCGCGTGCTGCGCCGTGAAGGCGACAAATATTTTCTGGTGACGCCGGCCGAGAAGGTCGGCATCAAGGTGGCAGACGCTGCGTTCGTCATCACCGACGCTGACATTCTGGACCCGGCGCTGCCTAGTCAACGGGTGCGCTTGACCAGCAACATTGACGAGTCGTTCGAGCTCGACGCCAACCACCGTCTGGAAGTTCGCGGTGATGCCAGCAACCGCAAACCGTATGTCCATGTCCGCAACGATTTGTGGGCGCTGCTCAGTCGGTCGGCCTATTACCGGTTGGCGGCCGATGTCGAATCCTTGCCCGAACCGGACGATGGTTTTGGCATCCGCAGTAACGGTTTGTGGTTTCGCTTGCTGTAGTGGCTGCTGGCGGCAGTTGCGGCTGTTTTCCTTGTCGTTTGTTCTGGTTTTGGTTCCAGCTCAGGCTTTGGTTCCAGTTCTGATTTTGGCCAGCTGAGATCTTTGCCGGTACTGACAGCACGTTGCCAGCAGCCATCGCGATTCCGTTACCGCTGCAGGAATCGGCCCGGCACAATTGCGGCTCAGTGAATCATCGACCACGCAGCAACACGGAGACAAACTCATGCACCACAGCCGTCTGGCCGGTTTCATCATCGACTGCAAGGATATCGCGCCCGGCAAAGCGGCCGCATTCTGGAGCCCGGCGCTCGGCATGCCGGAGAAGAAATCCACCGCCAACGAAGATGCCGGCTACGCGCTGCTCGATACCGGCGCCTACGGTCTGCATATCGAAACCCAGCAAGTCGACCATGAAAGCCGTCTGCATCTGGATATCGAATCCGATGATGTCGAAGCAGAAGTGCAGCGACTGGAACAGCTCGGCGCAATCCGCGTCAAGAAAGTGCGCAACTGGTGGGTCATGCAGGCACCGACCGGCCATCGGTTCTGCGTGGTCTACACCGCTGACGTTGCCAAGCGACCGGGTGCCAATCGTTGGTCGTGATGGGATAGCCTTTAACGAAAAAAACGGCGCCTGTTGGCGCCGTTTTTTTTTGCTGCGATTCAACTGGCTAAGGTTTTCTCGATCCGCCGGTCCGGCACCAGCCACATCAGCGCCACCCCGGCGTAAATGGCCCCAGCCAACGCCTGACTGAAAAACGCCAGCACAATCGCGCTGGCATACAGCAGCGGCGAGATCTTGCCTTTAAAATCACGACCCAATGCTTTGTGTAGCACCGAATCACTACCATGGGCGCGAATGATGGTCAATTGCAAAATGAAATAGGCAATCGCCGCCATCAGCAACACGATGCCATAGAGCGCCGTCGGCAAGGCAGCAAAATGATTCTCACCCATCCAGCCGGTAACAAACGGCACCAGCGATAACCAGAACAGCAGATGCAGATTGGCCCAGAGCATCGAACCACTGACATGGTGCACGGTATGCAGCATATGGTGATGGTTGTTCCAGTAAATGCCGACGTAGATAAAGCTCAGCACATAACTGAGAAACACCGGCCACAGCGCCAGCAGGCCCGCCAAGCTGGCGTCATGCGGCACTTTCAGTTCCAGCACCATGATGGTGATGATGATCGCCAATACACCATCACTGAAGGCTTCGACTCGTGCTTTTCCCATCATGATGCGGCTGGACTCCCTCGCTGCGTGTCTGACAATTATTTCAGGAATTGACTGACCAGTTTGCTGATCTCGTCCTTGGCTTCACCGGACAGATTCTTCTGCAGAAATTCGAACGCGGTTTTGGCGAATGGCGCCAGCTGATCGGCGTCGATGCCGAGCGCCTGGAACTGGCTGGCAATTTTCGCCAGCGTGCCGAGATTGCCACCGAGCATGCCGCCCAACATGCCACCGAGACCACCGCCGCTGCTTGGCACGACTTTCATCCAGTCAGCCGCCTGCGGCAGCAGCTTGCCGATTTCGCCAAAGGTGGCAGGCGTCACCTGCTCTTTTGCCACCTTCAGCAGCGCACCGACGCCGCCCTGTGCTTGCTGGGCGTTGACGCCCAATTGGCTGACCAACAATTGCACCAGATCCATGTCGAGACTCCTTGTTTGCAGGAAATTTTTTAACAGGTTTGAAAAGCCGATCAATTACCGCTGGAGGTGTGATCGCGGGTCACTTTCCAGCCCTCGGCAAATTTCTCCAGCTCCAGCGTAAACAGGCCATGCGGCTGATCCGTGGCGCGGGTGAGTTGCCAGCGGCCAAAAACCAGCGCCGAGTGCTCGCCGAGCTGTTGCACTTCCAGCAATTCAAATTTGAGCTCGCCCATTTTCGCTTTGCTGTCATAGCGCTGACGATAGCGCGCTGCCGTTTCGGCATAGCCATAGGTGACCTCAGCGCCGGAGGCAAAGCGCAGCTTTGGGCTCTGCCAGTAACCGGACAGGTAACCGTCGATGTCGCCACGGTTCCAAGCCGCCTGCTGGTTCATCAGCACGGCCCGGATCGCCGCCTCTTCATCGCCGCGGGCGCTGTTACTGAACAGCAGCAACAGCGTCAGCAGCATGGCGATTGCAATTTTCATGTTTAGGTTTGCCCCAGTTTTGACTGTTGTTTTTCTTTGGGTTTGGCAGCGGTGACCGAGCCCCACTGCCGGTTCAAATGGCGATGTCACGCTCCAGCGGTTGATCCATGCAGATGAACGATTCGGTCGACTGCACTTCATCAATCGCCTGCAGTTTCTTGATCAGGAACTGGTGGTATTCCTCGATCGACGCGACGCAGACTTTCAGGATCAGCGAGTAATTGCCGGTGGTGTAGTAGGCCTCCAGCACTTCCGGAAATTTCTTCAACTGGGCCAACACTTTGTTCATCGCCTTGGCACTGGTCAGGTGCAGGCCAATCAGCACCGTCACGTCGAGGCCGAGCTTACGCCGGTCGACGCTGATTTTGCTGCCGGTGATGATACCGAGTTCACGCAGCCGGTTGACCCGCTGATGGACCGTGCCGCCGGAAACCTCGAGCTGGCGGGCAATTTCCAGATAGGGCTGCTTGGCGTCGGCCTGCAGCGCCCGCAGGATGGCCCGGTCCAGATTATCGATTCGGTAGTTTTCCATGGGCCAACCCCGGCTCCAATTGCCATTTATTCAGCCATGCGGCCATTTGCCATGGAAATTAGCAGAAATTTGGCGATTCATTAAATAAATGCTGAGCTATGCCGACCTAATTGATGCCAAATTGATAGTCGGAGCTCCAAAAATGTGTGGTTTGCTCGCCGATACCGGCTCCCCGCTCTCCCTGCCCGCCTTCCAGCAGGCGCTGGCCTTGCTGGCCCATCGCGGTCCGGATCAGACGACCGTCCTGCCCCTGGATGGCGGCATCAAGCTTGGCTTTGTCCGGCTGGCCATCATGGACACCAGCACCGCCGGTCAGCAGCCGTTTGTCTCGGCAGGCGGCCAGCAGTACGCGCTCTGCAACGGCGAGATCTACAACCATCGCCAACTGCGCCAGCAACTTCATGATCACGAATTCCAGTCCGGCTCCGATTGCGAAGTGCTGCTGCCGCTGTACCAGCGTCACGGCATCGAAGGCCTGCTGCGCAAACTCGACGGCGAGTTTGCCTTCGTCATTTACGACGCCACGCTCGGCCGGTTTTTCGCCGCCCGCGACCCGATCGGCATCCGGCCCCTGTTCTATGGTTTCGAAACGCAGAGCGGCCGCGCCCTGTTCGCCTCGGAAGCCAAAGCGCTGGAAGCGCATTGCAGCGAGGTCTATCCGTTCCCGCCCGGTCACTACTACGACGGTGAAAAGCTGGTGCGCTGGATCGATATCGCCGCGCCATCAACCGTCGTGATCGACGACGAAGCACTGGCGCTCGCCGGCATTCGCGATCGGCTGACCGAAGCGGTACACAAACGGCTTGATGCCGATGTCCCGGTCGGCTTCCTGTTGTCCGGTGGCCTCGACTCCAGCTTGGTCTGCGGCATCGCCGCGCGCTTGCTGACCAAGCCGCTGGTGACCTTCGCGGTCGGCCTGCGCGACAAACCGATCGACATGCCGTACGCGCGCCAAGTCGCCGACTATATCGGCAGCGATCACCATGAAGTCTATTTCGAGATGGACGATGCCATTGCCGGTTTGAGCGAACTCATTCGGCAACTGGAAACCTGGGACGTGACCACCGTGCGCGCCAGCATCGGCATGTACCTCGTCTGCCAGTACGTGAAGCGAAACACCAGCGTCAAAGTGCTGCTGACCGGCGAAGTCAGCGACGAGATGTTCGGCTACAAATACACCGACTTTGCGCCAAACCCGCTCGCTTTCCAGCAGGAAGCGCAAAAACGCCTGCGCGAGCTGTATGCCTACGACGTGCTGCGCGCCGACCGCAGCATCGCCGCGCACGGACTGGAAGCCCGGGTACCGTTTTCCGACACCGCTTTCGTGCAATGGGTTATGGCGATTGACCCGGAATTGAAGATGAATACCCGTGGCATGGGCAAGTGGCTGCTGCGGCAAGCATTCGCCGGCACTGGCTTGTTACCGGACGCGATTTTGTGGCGCGAAAAAGCCGCGTTTTCCGATGCGGTCGGTCATGGTTTGGTCGAGCAGCTGAAAGCCCATGCCGAGAAGAAGTACAGCGACGCCGAGTTCTGCAAGCGCGCGAAGCAATTTGAGCATTGCCCGCCGCTGAGCAAGGAAGCGTTGTTGTATCGCGAGCTGTTTGAAAGCCATTATCCGGATCGGGCCAGCTGGATCCCGGATTATTGGTTGCCGAACAAGGACTGGGTGAACTGCAATGTGACGGATCCGTCGGCTAGGGTGTTGCCGAATTATGGGATGAGTGGGGTGTGATTTTGTCAGGTTGATTCGAAGAGCAGCAGTAAAGCACTATTTTTGAATGATGCGGTTTGAGCGGGTCCATCTCTGTACTAATTAAGGCGCTACGAATTTTGGCGGTGGAAGACACGGCGAGAAATCCTGCTGGATTCGTGGAATTACGCCTTGAAGATTAGGATTTCCTGAGAGGATAACCACCATCATTCCAGCACTAACGGCGATCCCATTCACATTGCGGAGCGTCTGCTCTAGGAAAGGAATGGGGTAGCCTCTGCTCCCTCGATGGATAGCGAACAGCCCTCCATGAGCAAACGAACTCATATGCTTCCAGCCTTTTTCCTTAATCTCCCTGATCGTGTCCATGGCTAATGCTGGCGCCTTTCCCTCCATTTCCGAGATCATCGCTGCAAGTAAAGGCAAATCGTTAGCCTGTTTCGCCGTTTCAGTAGTCAGTTCAGCAGAAAGCTTTTCTACCCAAGAATCTGAAGCTGCATATGTAATCCATACAGAACGGACAAAAGCCTCATACTGAGAACGCATCATGACCATGGCAGATGAGAACTGGCCAATTTCAAGAAGTGCACAGAAGCTGTGCCAATGCTCGAAGACCAAATCGCAAAGGCTTCTCGCCACCTCAATACGAGGATCGGTAGTTGGATATGTTGCTTCAGTCAGTCCAAGCAAAGCGCTCTCAAGCGATACTGACAAGCTTAAGTTGGCCTCCAAGGCCATAATGCTAGGGTCCACAATCAGTCGCGATGTCATTGGCGGCTTCAAGATCTCGTACGCTTATTCGGCGAAGCGTAATCGTAAGCATGCTTAACCTTCAACTACTAACTCGCGCCTCGTAATTCGAGGCTGCTGCCGGGACTCGCCCCGGCGGGCGACCTACTTTCGTGGCGCACGAAAGTAGGCAAAGCACATTGCCCGGCTCCGAGCCGTGCTACGCACGGTCCCCTGTGCTGCTCATTCCGTCTGGGGCTTTTGTGACAGCACATCCTTGTGCAGTCACAAAAGGCTTCGGCTTCCTGCCTCGCCCCTTCGCTGCGCTACGGGCTGTTAACCCAGACTGCATTCCGCTGCTCGGCTCGTCGAACGGGCGGGATTTCAAAAGCACGCTGCGCGCAAAGGCAAAGGCAAAGGCAAAGGCAAAAAATGAAAATAGAACTGTCATTCCCGCGAAGGCGGGAATCCAGAGACTTTGAATCAGGAAAAGACACTGGGTCCCCGCCTCGGCAACTGCTCCTGCGTTGCTCTACTTCCTGCATTCATGCAGTCGTCCGCGGGGATGACAAACAAAAGAAGAAAAGCCGAAGCAACTGACTCGGCTAGAACCCGGGGTCCCCATTCGCGCCAGCCGACGATTCGGCGTTAGCGGCCGGGTGCGCAAGCCCGGATGGCTTGCGCAGTGCTGATAAGGCAAGGATGCCGCATCAGCACGTGCCCGAAGCCGCTAGCGCCGAAGCGACGGGCGGACTCTCTGAAGCAACCAATCCAATTCTGGCGCGCTGGGGCGTGTTCTCTTTGGTTACTTTCTCTTGCACGAGCAAGAGAAAGTAACTCGCCAGCCGGGGCGAGACCCGGCAAACCTTCAGCTCTTACTGCTGCCAGCTATCAGAACGGTGATCGAACGACGAGCGTGCACTTTTCAAACCGACAAACTCAGAAACTCAATCCGTCTCAATCAACTGCCGCTCCGCCATCAGCTCAATCAACAATCGATCCAGAATCTGATTGATCCGATCACGACCCGCCACATAGTCCTGACTCAGCGCCGGCACATCATCAACCCGTGTTGTGATCGCCACGGCTCCCGGCACGTCAACACCAAAGCTGACGATGCGATCGGCCAGCTCGATATCCGCTGCTGTCAGTGCCGATGGCTGAAACTGGCTGACATCAAAGCCATCGTTCGCCAATGCCGTGACCATCGCTGGCGCGACGGTCGATGTCGGTGTCAGACCGCGCGCCAGCACCTGCACGTTCAAGCCACTGGCGGCAGCTTTTTGCTCGAAGTGGCGCGCAGCGACCAGGCTTTTGCCGTAGCCGTATTGGCAGACAAAAACAACGGTCACTGGCTTGCTCTCGAAGGCATTGCCGCAGCCACTCAGCAGCAGCAAGAAAATGGCGACCCACTGTAGGCGCTTCATGGCCGTGCTCCGGCGGTGCGGGTCGGCGTGCCTGCTTGCCAGTGGTGCCGCTCGTGTTGCCCGGAGCGGCACCAGCTGTACAGCGCGTCATAGATCACGAAGCCAGCAGCCAATAGCTGGTGGTCGTCTTTGATATTTGCGCTTAGCCCAAGCGAGATGGCGAGCAATCCTGCCGCTTGTGCTGAATCGGCAAGATTGTCAGTGTCGGCGGCGCGAACGATATCCGCGAGCGCATGCAGCGCGGGATCGCTGAGTTGATAGCGCTTGAGGAAGGCATCAAACGAACAGCGTGGGCCGTCATGACTCAGCTCGACCGCGGGAATATCAAACGGGATGGCGCCGAGCCGCTCGGCGCCGATCAGCACGTGGTCTGCCGGGACGAACAGAAATTCGGGGTTGGGATCGATGAAACGCTGAATCAGCCAGGGGCAGGCAATGCGATCAATCTTGGGACGTTCGCGGGTAATCCATTTCATGGTGACGCACCTCTCTCAAGCCGGAAATCAATCCGGTGAGAGCAAAGCTTGGACGCGGTGCGTCTTGTTTACCGAGCGTGTGCCCGCGGGGAGTTTGCTCGTATCCCCGCTGAGTAAGCGCAGAGATTGTAGCGGGTTTGCGTAAACGGCGACAAGCCGCGCGCAAGATTACCTGGCTCTGTTCTGGCTGCGGGTTATGACGCGAGGTTTGCCTCAGACCTGTAAGACGAATGCTGACCGGGCTGGCAAGCTGCCAACCCGGTCAGCATTTCACATCAAGGTGACGGGAAGGTCAGCTTCCAGCTGTCGATCTTGCCGACATCCGACGCGGCGCGATCGCGCACGCGCAGGTTCCAGACGCCGGCGCGCGGCTTGCTGCCAACGTTGACCGAGTAGGTCTTGTTGATGTTGTCGGCCGAACCGCCGCTGCGATTGTGCAGGTTGTAGACGGTGCCATCCGGGTGAATCAGATCGACGATCAAATCCCCGATATAGGGATGGACAATGTTGAACGCGACGCTGACAGTGCCGGCGGTGCTGGTGCCGGTGACTGTGATCGAGCTTTTGATGCCGGTCGTGTTGTTGTCCGGGATGATGTAGTCAGCGGTGTTTTCAAAGCTGACACCGCCATCAACCACCGCGTAACTGGCCGTCAATGTGACGCCGCTGTACGCCGAATAACCCGAGAGCAGCACGTAGTAGTCGCCGAGCTGTGCGGTCGGGATATTGCAGGTTTCGGTCGAGTTGGAGCCTTCCGATTTGCAATCGGCACTGGCCGTGGTCGGTTTGCTGCCGTATTTGACATACAGATCCAGATCACCGCTGCCGCCGGTGGTGGCGATGCGCAGATTGATCGCATTGCCCGGCACTTTCAGGAGATAGTATTTGCTGGAACCCGCAGCGCCGCTGAGATTGCCAACCGGCACGCCGGGCTGCAATTCCGGATCGGTCGGCGGCGGCGGTCCGCTGCCGGTTTTGCCGGCTTCATAGGCGAACACCAAGCCAAGTTTCGCGAACGCGACCGAGTGATTGGCATTGCCACCGCTGGCGGCAAGCGTGTCGTTGACCGTGTGCAGATTTTGGTTGGTTTGGCTGAAGCTGGTTTCGGCGTACATGGCGGCGGGAAAACCAGAACGGGTCCATGACGCATGATCCGAGCAGGCGTAGCCGCAGCTGGTGTCTGCGCGCGTCAGCCCGGTTGGCGCCAGGTATTCGTCAAACAGATCGCGCAGGTATTGGATCATGCTGGCGTTGCCGTTGTCGGTCATGACCCAGACATCGGCACCCGTGCCGGCGTAGTTGGTCATGTCGAACTGAATGACGCCGTAAACGTTTTTACCGGCGGTTTGGTATTCACTGGCAAGCGCTTGTGAACCGCGTAGGCCAACCTCTTCGCCAGCATAGGCCATGAACTGCACGGTACGGCGCGGCCGGAAGTTGTTGGCCAATGCCACGCGCAGCACCTCGGTCAGCACAGACACGCCGGAGCCATCATCGTCGGCGCCAGGCGCCCGCGATTCGGTGGTCATGCCGCTGATGATCGAATCAGCGTGAGCGCCAAGTACGACATACTCGTTCGGCAACTCGGTGCCGGTGATGGTCAACACCACGTTCTGCTGCAGACCGCAATTGCTGCAACCCTTCAGCGCGACACTGATGTCGCTGCGGCCACTGGCCAGCTGGCTCCATTGATCGCGAATCCACTCCGACGAGCTTTTGCCGTAACTGGAGTTGTAATAGCGGTTCTGGTAATTGGCCAGCGTGGTCATGGTGCTGCGCAAATTGCTTTCCGTCACTGCACTCAGCAGCGGTCGCACCACTGTCTGCTGATCGATGGTATAGGCTGCTGCGATGGCCGTTGACGCGCTGCCTTCGCTGGTCAGAAAGCTTTGCGCACGTGCCAAGTTGTCAAAGGCAAAGAAGCCGCCGCAGCGTTTTTTTTGCTCATGAAAAAAAATGGTCAACTGGTCCAGTTGCGCGTCTGTGACTTTCAGCAGGCTGACGCCACGGCGCTCGGCGATGGCTTGTGCGGGCAATGCTGACGCGCGCAGTTGCTGCTGCGCTTCGCGCCAGTCGTTGCTGTCGACGGTAAGGTAGTGATCGGCTGCACGAGCGCTGACGGTAAGCGTCAGCGTCAGCGTCAGCAGCAAGCTGCTCAGGATAAGGCGTTTCACAAATTTGACTCCATCAAGGTTGCATCGGCTAGCGGGCCGTTCCTGGTGCCACTTGTTCGGCCGGATCTGGCGAAAGCTGGGCGGCGATCCGTGCTGGGACGATGCAAAGAGCTTGGGCGATTTGGCTATTGTTCAGATGCGGTCTGCACCCACAGCCTGTCGATGTGCTGACAGACGGCGAGCGCAGGCCGTTACGAGGTGCTATTTCACGGCAGTCGGAAAGACGATTTTCCAGCTGTCGATCTTGCCGACATCCGCTGCGGCGCGATCACGCACGCGCAGGTTCCAGGTGCCGGCACGCGCTTTCGCACCGACGTTCACCGAAACTGTCTTGTTGATGTTGTCGGCCGAACCACCGCTGCGGTTATGCAGGTTGTACACCGTGCCATCCGGATGAATCATGTCGACCACCAGATCACCGATATACGGATGGACAATGGCAATGGTGACGCTGACCGTGCCGGCGTTGGCGCTGCCGGTCACCACCAGCGGACTTTGCACACCGGTCGCGTTGTTGTCCGGAATGTTGTAGTCGTTGGTGTTTTCAAACGTTGCTCCACCACCACCGCCGGTGCTGTAGCTCGCCGTCAGCGTGACGCCGCTGAACGCCGAATAGCCGCGCAGGTTGATGTAATACTTGCCGGCTTGCGGCGCCGCCACTGTGCAGGATTCGGCATTGCCACCGGTATACGGCCGACAGTCATAGGTGCTGGTCGTGGGCTTGCTGCCGAAGCGGGTATACAGATCGACATCACCAGTACCGCCGCTGGTTGCGATCACCAGATTGCTGGCGCCAGCCGGAACGTTGATGAAGAAATAGCGATCCGAACCGCTGGCACCGCTGAGTCCGGTCACCGGCGCTCCGTTGAAGATTTCGGTATCCGCTGGTTGCGGTGTGCCGCCGCAGTTGACGCCCACCTGACTGAACGCATTGGTGACATCGGCCGCGCTGTAACCGCGCGCGGTGGCCGCATCAACGACGCCGCAGGCGGCCTGATCGAAGGTCATGTTCGCCGTCCAGGCATTGCGGTTGGCATCGACGAACACATCGAAGGCTTTGCGGGTACCCCAGCCCGGCTTGTTCGCCAGCAAATAGAACGCCTTGTTGTAGACGCCACTGGAATAGTGCACGTCCATGCCCGAGGTGTAATTGCTGGCGTGGCCAATGGAGTTGCCGTCGCGGGTCGGATCATCCATGTAGCGCAACGCACCGGCCGACTTGAAAATCTGCTCGCCGACCATCCAGTCATTGCTGCCGCGCATGTAGAACTCCGCCGCTTCACCGGCCATGTCGGAGAACGCTTCGTTCATGCCGCCCGATTGCCCGGAATAGGTCAAGCCGGAATTCTGCTCGGTGAAACCGTGCGAGACTTCGTGCGCGGCAACATCGAGACTGACCAGCGGATAGAATCGGCTGGCGCCATCACCGAAGGTCATCTGGCTGCCATCCCAGAACGCGTTCTCGTAATTGGTCGAGTAGTGCACGCGCATGGTCAGCTGGAAAGTCAGCGGTGCGGTGCTGTACCAGTCGCTGTACATGTTGAAAATCACGCCACCGAAATAGTGGGCATCATTCAATGGCGAATAGGCGCCGTTGATCTGCTTGACGGTATTACGCGGGCAGGTGAACTGGTGCACGCTGCCGCCTGAAGTTGCGCCATTGAGGTTGATGGTGCGGACATTGGTGTTGTTCATCTGGCAGCTGGCGTTGACATCCAGATAACCGAAGTCAGTGCCGTACTCGTAGACTCCGGTCTTGGTGTTGCCGCCGGGGCCGGTGGCATTCTGGTAGGCGATTGCATCCCAGTACTGGATGACCGCGCCGGTGTTGGCATCGATCAGCGCATGGGGCCGCGACGGCTCGCCACCACCGCGAACGTCGGCGTTGTAGCTGACCAGATAAACCAGTTTGGCTCTGTCGCCGTCGAGATGAATCATCAGCTGGCTGGCTTCGTTGCGGTAGTCGCGGCTGGCACCGGTACGCGTCGCGCCTTCGCGAGCTTTGACTTTGCTGATGGCCGTGGCGCTATCGATGGCCGGCTTGATACTGAGAACGTCCGCAGCGAGACCATTGATCTTGCTGCCATACAGATTGACCGCGCGCTGCTGGACATCGCGCTCGACGACAATCTGCTCACCCCAAATCGGCAGGCCGCGATACTGCTGCTGCAGGCGCTGGAAATGATGGCCGCGATGGTCAACCGTTTCCCGCTGCAGCTGCAGCGTTTCATCCGCGGCCAATGCGATCAGCGCATCGGCGGTTTGCGGTCGCGCCGACAGCGTTTGCGCGGCCAGCAACTGGCCACGTTGTTGGTGCAAATCGATTTTCTCGGCCGCGAATGCGCCGCCCGATGCCATCAGCACCGCAGCAGCCAGCAGTGCCGGCACTGCGGGTACTCCACTTCTAGGCTTAGCCTGTTTCATGATGCGTTCCCTCTCGATTTTTTGCCAAAGGCAAGCCCACGCATGCGTTCTTGCATACGTTCAGGACACGAAGCGGATAACCACAGACAGAAAACGGTGTGAGCTTCGTCCCGGCGGTTTCCCGGCATCAGGACTGCGTCGGTAGGGCCGACCCTTTGTACTCGCACGGCGTCAAACAGCGACGGCGTGACGCACAGCGGGATGGTGAGCTGCCGTTTTCGAGCCTAGGCCAGCGCGGACAAATTGCCAGCGCGTAACGCGATAAAAGGCAAAGTTTTTTGTAGTGTTGTGGTTACAAACCGATACCGAATCGCGTCAGTGATTGCTCACCCATCGTCCCGGATGCCAGCGCCGTTGCGGTGATCACTCTGGTTGAGATGAGTTACTGCTAGCGCGAGCTGGGCGGATCTTTGCAAGAGCGAGAAAAAACCCACCCGGCTGCGTCAGCAACCGGGTGGGTTTCGCATGCCGGCGCGTTAGCGCTGGCGAGTCACGCTCATTACGGGAAGGTAATCTTCCAGCTGTCGATCTTGCCGACCGTGCCTTTGGCGCGGTCACGTACCCGTAGCGTCCAGGTACCGGCTCGCGATTTGGCACCGACATTCACCGAGTAGGTCTGATCGATGTTGTCAGCCGTGCCACCGGTGCGGTTATGCAGGTTGTACACCGTGCCATCCGGGTGCAGCAGGTCGACCACCAGATCACCGATGTTCTTGTGCAGGATCTTCACCGCCACGCTGACCGTGCCAGCGTTGCTGCTGCCAGTCACCACAATCGGACTCTTCACGCCGGTGGTGTTGTTGTCCGGAATGAAGTAGTCCTTGGTGTTTTCAAAGCTGGCACCATCACCACCAGCGGTGTAGCTCGCCACCAGCGTCACTCCGCTGAACGCGCTGTAGCCGCGGGTATCGATGTAGTAGGTGCCGGCCGCAGGCGCAGCCACGGTGCAGGTTTCGTTGTTGGTTCCGGTATACGGCCGGCAGTCCCAGACACTGGTAGTCGGTTTGCTGCCGAAGCGGGTGTACAGATCCATGTCACCGGTACCGCCGCTGGTGCTGATCACCAGATTGCTGGCGCCCGCCGGCACGTTGATGAAGAAATAACGATCCGAACCCGCCGCACCGCTGATGCCACTGACTGGAACGCCATTGAAAATTTCCATATCCGGCGGCGGCGGCACACAGGCAACACCGACCTGCGAGAACGCGTTGATGACATCGGCGCTGCTGTAGGCGCGCGCGGTGGCAGCGTCAATCACGCCACAAGCGGCCTGATCGAAGGTCATGTTCGCCGTCCAGTAATTGCGGTTGGCATCGACGAACACATCAAACGCCTTGCGGGTACTCCAGCCCGGCTTGGTCGCCAGCAAATAGAACGCCTTGTTGTAGACACCGCTGGAATAGTGCACATCAAGACCTTCGTAGTAGTCGGCAGCATTGCCGATGGAGGCGCCGTCCTGTGGCGGGTTGGCCATGTAACGCAGCGCGCCACTCGACTTGAAGATCTGCTCACCAACCAAAAAGTCATTGGTGCCGCGCATGTAGAACTCGGCCGCTTCACCGGCGATATCGGAGAAGGCTTCGTTGATACCACCCGACTGACTGGAATAGGTCAGATTGGAGTTCTGCTCGGTGAAGCCGTGCGAGACTTCATGTGCAGCAACATCGAGACTCACCAGCGGATAGAACGTGCTGGCACCATCACCGAAAGTCATCTGGCTGCCATCCCAGAACGCGTTCTCGTAGCCGCTGGAGTAGTGCACCCGCATGGTCAGCTGAAAGGTCAGCGGCGCGGTGTTGTACCAGTCGCTGTACATGTTGAAGATGACGCCGCCAAAATAATGCGCATCGTTCAACGGTGAGTAAGCGCCGTTGATTTGCATGACCGTGTTGCGCGGGCAGGTGAACTGATGCACCGAACCGCCCGACGTGCCATTGTTCATGTTGATGGTGCGAACATTGGTGTTGTTCATTTCGCAAGCATCGGTGACGTTCAGAAAGCCAAAGTCGGTACCGTACTCATACTGACCGGTTTTCAGGTTGCCGCCGGGACCGGTGGCATCACGATAGGCGAGCGCATCCCAATATTTGATGACGCGGCCGCTGCGGGCATCGACCAGCGCATGGGGCCGCGCCGGTTGGCCACCTTTGGCACTGTCCGACAGGTAGCTGACAAACCAGACCAGCTTGGCCTGATTGCCGTCCAGATGAATCATCAACTTGCTGTCTTCGTTGCGATAGCTGGGTGCCGATCCGGTTTTGTTCAGCGCCACTTGTTTGGCTTTGACTTTGCTCAGCGCATCCGCTGCGCTGATGCCGGGTGTGGTGCTGACCAGATCGGTGGCAATGCCATTGATCAGCGCGCCATGCATGGTGGTTACTTGCTGCTTGGCGTCACGCTCGATGACGACCTGTTCCCCCCACACCGGAATGCCGCGATAGGATTGTTGCAGGCGCTGGAACACCCGGCCTTTGCGGTCGACATGCTCGCTGACCAGTTGCAGGCGTTCA
Source organism: Permianibacter fluminis (assembly GCF_013179735.1). NCBI lineage: Bacteria > Pseudomonadati > Pseudomonadota > Gammaproteobacteria > Pseudomonadales > Pseudomonadaceae > Permianibacter > Permianibacter fluminis. Next base: position 548,492 of record NZ_JABMEG010000001.1, read on the forward strand.
TCGGTGCCAATTTGCAGCAAGGCCTCGGCCGATTGGCTGCGTTGCTGTGCGCTTTTTGTCAGCAGTGCTTGTCGGGGTTCCTGGCGCAAATCGATTTTGTCGGCCGCCAGCAGACTGGAGCTGCCGGTGACCAGGGCAGTGGCCAGTAGCGCCAATCTGCCGAGTGCGTGTGATCGGGGGGTAGCATGTTTCATTCTGATCGTCCTCTCCATGAACAAATGGTCAATGGCGCACTCAGCCAGGTCTCGCCTACGGTTCGGAGAGGAAACACAGAAACAAACGACAGCGACGTGTTGCCGTACTCCGGCGGTACCCCGGTATCAGGACTGCGTCGGACAGGCCGACCCTTTTCTCACGTCGTCAAACAGCGGCGGCGCGACTCACAGCGGGATGGTGAGTTGCCGAAATCGAGCCTAGGCCAGTCGAGCTCGATTGCCAACTCTGAGCGGTGCTCTAAAACGGATTTTTTTGTAGCGCGACGATACAAAGTGATAAATGGCCTAAGCCGCATGTCAGAAAGCTTTACAGGACTGTAATGAATTCGCTCACAGGCCGCGCGTTGCATATGGCCAAGTCATGCAACACGCTTGTCTGACAAACAGGTGGTGACTGGCCGGCAGAAACAGACAGATGGCAACAGACGCGTACGATCAATCGCCGCCCACCACGCAGCCGACGTCGCCACGGTAATGATCGTTGGCGCCACGGCTGATCATCTCGCAAACCATTTGCGCTTCAGCGTCGGTCATGCCCCAGAGGATCATCCGGCCATCGCGCTCGTAGCGATCAGCCCGATCAAAACGGATGTAGCTGGTGCTGAGTCGTTCGTTGGCGAAAATGCCGGCATAACGCTTGGGCAGTTCTTCCTGACATTTGCTCGATTCGAACTGGCAGGCCTCGCAGTCCGCCAGACTGTCGCGCCAGATTTTGTCGGCTTGGGCCTGACACTCCTTGAAGCTGACCATCTTGCCGAACAGCACGGCGTTGAGTGTGCGGCCACCGGCATCGATATCCATCCGGTATTCAACATAGACCGGGTGTTCGATTTCGAGCGGATTTTGCTGACGCAAATACCATTGATAACCGGCAAACGCGATCGCTGCTGCCATCAGATACCATTTGAGCATGGCTTTACTTCCTGAAATGTGATCCTGAATTCTGGTTCCGAAATTCAGCGCTGAATTTCCGTTACAAGAATCTGCGGCGGCCACGCAATCAGGCCGCCGGCGCAGCCTGCTGTCTGGCGACCCAATCGCGAATGTGCTGTTCCAGCACTGCCATCGGCACCGCGCCTATGCGCAGCACTTCCCGATGGAATGCCCGAATATCGAAACGTGGGCCGAGCGCCGTACGCGCCTCATCACGCAGTCGCTCGATGGTCAAGCGACCGATCATGTAGCTGAGCGCCTGACCCGGGATGACCATGTAGCGTTCGACTTCCGAGCGGACATCGTCATCCGGCATGCTGCTGTTGTCACGCATATAGGCAATGGCCTGTTCACGGGTCCAGCCTTTGGCATGCAGACCGGTATCGACGACCAGCCGCATTGCACGCAGCAAGGCATCGCTGAGGTGACCGTAATACTGGTAGGGATCGTTGAACAGTTGCATGTCTTTGCCGAGCGTTTCGGCATACAGCGCCCAGCCTTCGGCATAGGCGTTGTAACCGGCGAACTGCCGGTACTTCGGCAAATCGGCTTGCTCCAGTTGCAAGGCGATCTGGAAGTGATGGCCGGGTGCGGCTTCGTGCAACGACAGTGTCGTGATGCCGTATTTCGGTTGCACTTTCAGGTTGTAGACGTTGGCGTAGAAAATACCCTTGCGACTGCCATCTGGTGTGCCAGCCGAGTATTCCCCCGCAGCCGAGTTGGCGGCCCGGAATGCCTCGGTGGCGCGCACTTCGTAATCCTGTTTCGGCAACACCTCAAAATATTGCGGCAGTTTGGCATCGATGCTGGTTTTCAGATCCCGAAAGGCCTGCAGCGCTTCCTCTGGCGTCTTGAAAAACTGGTTCGGATCATTTTTCAGGAATTTGAAGAAAGCCTGCAGATCACCCTTGATACCGAGCTGCTGTTGCACCTTGCGCATTTCGGCGTGAATTTCAGCAACTTTTTGCAAACCCAACTGATGAATCTGCTCTGGCGACTGCCCGGCAATGGTGGTCGACTGCGTCACCAGCCAAGTGTACCAGGCGGCACCGTCCGGCAGCGCATTCCAGCCGTGGCTACTGCGGGCCGCCGGAATGTATTCCTTGATCAGAAAGTCGTGGACGGTCTGATAGGTCGGCAGCAATTTGTCCTGAATGGCGGCACGCCATGCTGTGCTGAGCCGGGTATTATCTTCTGCGGAAAAGCTGTCCGGCATGGCCGTTATCGGCCCCCAGAAAATGCTCGCCTCCGGCGTGCTGACCAGATGCGCCGCCAGCTGCGGCACAATCGCCTCAGCCAAGACTTTCGGCAAGACCACACCTTTCGCGATGCCTTGCTTCATCAGCGCAATGTTGTAAGTACTGTTCTCGACGAAGCCGTCAATCTTGCGCAGGAACGCATCGTAATCGGCAACGGTGGCAAACGGCTGTGCGCTCTGGCCGGAGCCGAGCTGGGCAAACTGGCTGTACTCGTTATAGAACTGGTTCAGCGGCAGCAGTTCGGTCGGGAAGCGTTCGCCAGCCTTGGCCTGCTGCAGATCAAACTTGAACAGTTCATAGGTGATGCGCTGATCCGGGCTCAGGCTAGCCGGCTCGATGGCAGTGAGTCGATTCAGGTAACGCGCATTCAGCTCGCGCTGCGCTGCCAGTTTTTCCGGACTGCTGATGCAGTATTTGTCGTTGAAGCGGTAGTCGCCAAAGTAGATGCCCGCACAGGGATTGAGCTGCAGGTTGTCTTCGAAATACTGATCCGCCACCGTGTTGATATCGGCAATCGGCGGCACCGCCACCGGTGCTGGCGGCTCACTGTCAGTACAGGCCACTGACAAACTGGCGGCGATCAACAGGGCAAGCAGACGCGGGGCTTGGGGGGAAATGAAGGCAGGCATAAGTCTTCCGGGCGGAGGAAAATATTCCGGCGAGACTACGGCCTGCCCTCGGTCGCGACAAGTGCAACCTGATGCCAACACACCTGGCATGGTTTCCAGATGTGTCTGTTTTCTCAGGGCTCGATTGTTTCGGCACCACCACCGCCACCAACGGGCGACACGGCCATGGACCGAGTGCCGACTAGAGAGTCGCTCTTGTAGCGGCGGACGTTGACGGTAAAGTCGTTGCCGACCAGATCATTGGCATCCTGCAAGAATTCCAGCGTCACCAACTGGCCGGGCGCGGTTACCGCATAAATGGCATTGGCCGACTCGCTGACTTTATTAAGCCGACGCTGACCCAAATTGGTACGTCGCCAACGCTCCAATGGTCTGGTCGAACTGGCCACTTTGAAATTCACCTCACCGGAATCAGAATCTGCCCACACGCCATCATAGACGGTGACTTTGATGCCGATGTCAGCCAGCTCGGCGTAAAGATGGTTGTAGTCGCCATCGAAGACAAACTGGTGACGTGCCATCACCGCCATGCGCTTGCCACAACCGCTGCAACTGCTGATTTCAGCGTTCGCAACGAAGTCTTCGTCCTGATAAACCGGCACGACGCTGTCAGCGGCCATTGCCGTCCAGCTCGCCAGCAGCCCCAAAAACGATGCCAGAACTTGTCGAATTTTCATGATTTCCTCCGTGATCGACTGAGCAAATCCGGCCCCTGCGGTGGCGCCGGCAAGGCGCCGCTTTTTGCGGCACGGACGACTAGCTTAGCCCCGTTGGCCTGCCGAGGGCATCCGACTTGACAGCTTACGAACGGTCGTTCTATTATTCGAGCATCACCACTTCCCAGTCCATCTGCCCATGAGCAAAGGCGAGCAAACCCGACAGCACATTCTTGGCACCGCCCTGGGCATGGCCCGGGAACGCGGGCTGGAAGGGCTGACCATCGGCTCGCTGGCCGATGGGCTGGCGATGTCGAAAAGCGGCGTCTTTGCCCATTTCGGCTCCAAGGAAGAACTACAGATCGCGGTCTTGAAAGAGGCCGCCGAGCGCTTTGCCGAACAGGTGCTGAGGCCCGCGCTGGCACAGCCGCGTGGCGTCGCCCGGGTGCGCGCCATCCTGCAGCACTGGCTGGCCTATTCGGTTGCCAGTGGCTTGCCCGGTGGCTGCCTGTTTATCGCTGCCGCTGCCGAATTTGACGACAAGCCGGGCCCGGTGCGCGATTTCCTGCAACAACAACAGAGCCAATGGCGGCTGTCGCTGCTGAAGGCCATCCAGATGGCGGTCGACGCTGGCGAATTGCCGGCGGAAACCGATCCCGAGCAGTTTGGTTTTGAGTTGTTTGCGCTGGTGCTTGCCAGCCATCACGACCAGCGCCTGCTCGGCGAGACCCAAGCACTCGGCCGCGCCCAACGTGGCTTTGAACGACTGCTGGCCTACCCGCCGCTGCACCTCAGCCACTGAATCGACCGCACACCGTATCCCCGGATTTTATGGAGCCCATCATGCAAACCGCTCTTTCGCCCAGCAAAAGCACGACCGTTCGCGCGGAAGGAGTGCCGACCGGCATCCGGCTCGGCTTTCAGTTGCTGGAGAAGCTGTCACCGGCATTGGCGCTGACCGCGCTGAACCGGGTCTTTGCCCGGCCGGCCCGTCATCCCTGGCCTGCTGAAGAGCAGAAGTGGCTGGCACTGGCCGAGCGCAAAACCTTGTTCAGCCGCGACATGCCGCTGCCGGAATGGGACGGCAAAGCGCTCGCGGTCTATCGCTGGCGGCCGACCACGGCCATGACCGGCCGGGTCCTGCTGATGCACGGCTGGGCCGGTCGCGCTACCCAGTTGTGGCCATTTCTGCCCGGCTTGCTGGCCGCCGGCAAGGAAGTCATCGCGCTGGATGCGCCCGGCCATGGTCACAGCCACGGTCGCTGGTCGTCGCTGCTGCAGTTCAGCCGCGCGCTGCAACGCGTGGTCCGCGAGCTGGGGCCAATTGATGGCACCATCACCCATTCCTTTGGCGGCCCGTCGCTGCTGCATGCCATGACCGAAGGCCTGACCGTACCCAAAGCCGTGCTCATTGCGCCGCCGATTCGGGTGCTCGATTTCACTCAGGCGCTGGTACGCACACTCGGCTTGAGTGAAGCCAGCCGACAACGGCTGCACGCGCACTGGGAGGAAAAACTCGGCATTCGTTTTGCCGATCTGGACGCCATCAAGATGGCCGCCGAGCTGCACGGCGACGCGCTGATCATTCACGATCAACACGATCGCGATGTCCCACACAGCCGCGGTGCGCTGTTGGCCGAAGCCTGGCCGAATGCCACGCTGCTCAGCACCACCGGTCTCGGTCATCGTCGGGTGCTGAAAGATCCGGCGGTGGTAGCTGCTGCGCTGGCGCACTTGCGCTGAATTGCAACGCGAATGGTCGCGATCACTGCCGCTTTGCCTGCAGCAGGTGTGCGATCTGCGCTGCAATCTTCTGTGCGGTCGACGGAGCGCGACCGCGCCGCAGCTGCGTGATCAGAGAAGTATTCAGACAGAGTTTTTTGCTTCGCGTGTTGCTCAGGCCTGCTTGCGCTCCTCCATCAGCGCCATGACGTTGCCGCTTGGGTCTTCAAAAAACGCCAGCCACTGCGCCGTACCAGCAGCAGCATAAACCTGCTGCGGCGGCTCTCGGGCAACGGTGCCGGCAGCCATCAATGCCTGCCAGCTGTGGTCAATATCGGCCACTTTGAAATACAGCACCGATGCCCGTTGCTGCGGATCAGCCGCATTGGGCTGCGACAACATCAGACGCACGCCGTTGACGTCGAAAAAAGCCATGCCACCGGCTTCGAACAGGTAGCGCAAACCCAGTTGTTCGCGATAGAACCGAACCGCGCTCGGCAAATCGTGCACGTAAACGGCAATCTGGCCGATGCCCTGCACCGCTAACGACGTCATGATCCGCTCCTGTGTTTCGCGCGACTGAATCAGCTTGTCAGTTTGGTTGCTTACCCGGCACCGCGGCATTCGGTCGCTGCCGCTCGATTCAGTTTGATTTAATTTTATTTAACTCAATTCAGGAGCCGACAACGACGGCCGCATCAATCGGTGCTGCTGTGCGAGGGTGGCGAGCTCCGGCAGCGATGGCTGCGCCGGATAGCGCTGCTGGCGAAAATAAATGTAGCCGTCGGTAATCAGTTCGGTACGGGCAGCCTGAGCCGGACGCAGTGCCAATTCGGCAATCAGCGCGGCGGCGGCGCGAACGTCGATGGCATGGCGTGGCTGCTGCTGACTCATTGCGACAGGGTCATAGCGCTCATAGCCGGGGCCGGTGATACCGGCCAGCCGGACAATGCAGCTGTCCGCGGTCAGTGCACGGGCGGTCTGTTCGGCTTCGATGAGGCCGGCGCTGCGGGCACTGGCGGCCGTCACCGGGCTGCTGGCCGTGACCCAGCCATGTTCGTAGCTTTCGTACACCGCGGTCGACGACACCAGCAACACCTGGCGCAGCCGCAATTCACCGCGCTCGAGCTGGCGTTGCAGACCATTCAGCAAGCCGGTCCAGCCGGAACCGCCGTCCGGATGCCGCGGCACCAGACAAATCAGCAGGCGATCGATGTCGGCCGGTACCGGCCCGGCCGGGTTGATCAGGCCCGCATCGCGATCCAGCCGCAACGGAATCAGCGGCAGCTGACGAGCGGCAAGCAGCGCCGTCACCCGGCCGCCGAGCCTGCCTTGACCACAAATGACGTTGCTCATCATGCCCTCCCGCAGCGCCAGCCGGCGCAGAATGCGCGAGATGGTAGCGGCTGGCTTGCGCGCCTGCCACGCACAATCGATACTGCAGGGCGGCCGCCAGCCGGTAGCAGGCGGCAACGACGCCACCCGATTCGATAACAAGGTGTCGATAGCGAACATTGCTGGCGCTGCCAACGCGCTGTACGACCGCCACCGCTGACGCTGGTCGTCGGTCTTTGTCATAACAACGATTTTTGCTGGGGTTTGCCACCACCATGTGGATTCCGGGATACCGCATCGTCCGTACACTGGGTGAAGGCGGCATGGCCACGGTTTATCTGGCCGTACAAGAAAATTTCGAGCGCGAAGTCGCGCTCAAGATCATGTCGCCGCAGCTCGCGCGCGGCGACAGCTCCTATGGCGAACGCTTCATTCGCGAAGCCCGCATCGTCGCCCAGCTCAATCATCCGCATATCGTCGCGGTCTATGACGTCGGCGTCCACGACGGCCAGCATTATCTGGCCATGGAATACGTTCCCGGCAGCGATCTGAAACTGAAGCGGCTGGACCTGTCGCTGGCGCAGACGCTGAGCGCGGTCAAACAAATCGCACTGGCGCTCGAGTACGCGCACAAAAAAGGTTATGTCCACCGCGACATCAAACCGGAAAATGTGCTGCTGAACGAAGACAACAGCCGTGCCGTGCTGACCGATTTCGGTATTGCCCGGCCATCCGGTGTCGAAGGCGGCCTGACCCAGACCGGCACCGCCATCGGCACGCCGAGTTACATGAGCCCGGAACAAGCGCTCGGCAAGCCGCTCGATCACCGCACCGATTTGTATAGCCTCGGCGTAGTGCTGTATTTCCTGCTGGTCGGTGAAGTGCCGTTCACCGCCGACTCGGCCGTCGCCGTTGGCATCAAGCACGCCGTCGAACCGGTGCCGCGGCTGCCGGCCGCGCTGATGCCGTTCCAGCTGATCATCGACAAAGCCCTGGCCAAGGCCGCTGACAAACGTTTTCAAACCGGCGCCGAATTTGCCCACGCGCTGGATGAGCTGATCACGAAACTGAACAGCGAACTCGAGCAAGCCTGGCGGGCGCAGCTTCACGCCATGGCCGGTGCGGAAAAAGCCGCCCCGGCCGCGACCATCATCAGCGGCGCCAATCCGACCATTGCCCCGCCGACGCGGACACCTGCCGGAACACCATCCGCGGCAGCGCATTCATCAGGAAACCCGTCAGCAGCAATGTCTGTAGCAAGGTCACCCGCAACGCCGACGATCGTCGGCGAAGCGGCGCTAGTGGCACACGCAATTGATCGCCCCGGTGGGCAGGCGCGCGCACGATCGGTGCTGCAAACACCGGCGCAGCCCGCGGCAAAATCCGGCAAAGGTCTGTTGATTGCGCTGACGCTGGTGCTGGTTGCCGCTGGCGCCGCTGGCTGGCTCTGGTACCAACAAAAATCCGCCGTTGCCACCGATGCGACCGCTGCAAGCAACAGCAAACCTGCGGCGACGAATGATCAAACCGTCACCGTGCCGGTCAGTAATCCCACGACTGCCGAAAACGGCAGCGGTAGCGATGCCGGCAACCTCACGGGCAGCAACACGGCCACGGAAACAAACGCAGCACCAACCGAGCCGGCAAGCGACGCGACCAACACCAGCAGCAGCACCAATACCAACACCAATGCCGGCGACGTCGCCAATGCGCCGACTCAGGCACCGGTGAGCGAAGCCAAACCGGAGCCGGTCGCTGCTGAACCCGGCCCCAGCATACCGGCCGTTGCCGAAACCGCGCCGGCGAGCGAACCGGTTGCTGCTGATCCGAAAGCCGAAGCTCTTCGCAAACTGCTCGCCGATGCCGACAAGCGCCTGAAGGCCGGCAAGCTGATCGAACCGGCCAATGACAATGCCGAAGCGCTGTATCAGCAGGCACTAAAACTCGACAACAAAAATGCCGCCGCCAAAGACGGCCTGAAAAATGTCGGCACCGCGCTGGCGAAACAAGGCATCGATGCCAGCAAAGCCGGCGACGGTCTACGCGCCACCATGTTGTATGAGCGCGCTGTTGTACTGGCACCGAAAGCGCGCGACGTGCAGCTGCTCAAACAACGGCTGGACGGCGCCGCGCGTGCCGAACAAGCCAAGCCGCTGCTCGCCAAGGCCAAACAATATGAGACCGCCGGCGCCCTGATCACACCGGCCAATGCCAATGCCTACGATCTGTACAAACAAGCGCAGAAAATCGATCCGGCCAGCACGCTGGCACTGGCCGGTTTGTCGCAAGTGGAAGTGAAGCTGGCCGATGAAATCGAACGGCTCTGGCGCAAGGGCCAGGTTGGCGAAGCCAGTGCGCTGTATGCCGGCGCCAAAGAGCGTTATCCGGACAGCAAGGACATTGCCGATGCTGGCAAAGCGATTGTCCAGGGCGCCAACCGCAAGCCGAAACCGAAGCCGAGCGACACGCTGGACGATGAATTGCAACGCCCGGAGATCTTGTCGCTGCGCGTCTCCGGCAATCCGATCAACAGCCTGCCGTCCGATCAACCAACGCTGCTGGTCATCGGTACCAGTTTGCACGCTGCGTTCACTTACCAGAATTTCAAATCCGGCTCGACCGTGGTCGAAGCAACGCTGTACGACGACAACCACCAGATCAAACTCGGCAGCAAGAAACTGACGCTGAATTACGACGCCGGCGAACTGCGTTTCCAGATCGACCGGCCGGTCGAAGGCTTCCCGGACGGCGAGTATTTTCTTGACTTGTTCGCCAACGGCGAGCGACTGTCCAGTCTGCCGTTCAAGATCCAGCGGGCCGATTTGTTCTGATCACGAGCCTCTCGGCGCGGTAACGTCAACCGATAAAAAAAGCTCGCACTGGCGAGCTTTTTTTATGGCGGCATCATCATGGCTACAGTTCAGTGCAGCCGGCAATGGCGGCGGCAAATTCCGGGATTGGTTCAGCGGCTCAATCGCCGAAAAACCCAAATGGCGAACAAACCAATGCTGCCAAGAATCGCTGACGGTACCCGATTGCGGCTGATCCAGTTGCCATTGATCGCCGTCTCGAATGCCTGCAGCGTTTCCGGAACCGGGCCCTGACCGACCACCATCTCAAACGTCAGCGGTTGCATGTTTTCCACCCGCAACACCTCGATGGACATCGCGGTCGGATTGTCATCCGGAATCTGGTAGTGACGGATGACGACGAGGTGGCGCAGCGCATCCGGCTCGGCAAGTGCGGTACTGGCCGCGTCATCACCGAGCAGTTGACGCAGATCTTCTTCACTGACCGTGATCGGCGTGCCGGCAAACTCCACTTGCAAACCGACGCCCGGTTCCAGATCAGGAATCGCCATGTTCGGTGAGTTGATCGTAATGGTGGCATTGCCGAGACTTACCGGCACGCCCTCCGGCGTTGCCGACAATCCGATGCCACCGAGCTTCGCGCTGTCATGCAGGGCGCCGAGAAAATAGTAGGCAACCCAAACCGGGCCCGCCTTCGGATCGGCCTGAAAGCCAACCGTGCCCGGCAACAACTTGCTTTCGGCAAACGCTGAAATGTCATCGAGCTTGTAATAGCCGAGCACCCGGGTTTCTGCCGCGCGACCGGGATTCGCTTGCATGGCACACAGGCCAATGAAAAGCAGAACGATAACGCGCTTCACGCCAAACCATTCCTTGTCAGAATAAACTGTCCGACAGCCACAATAGGTGACGATGATCGGAACGCTGACAGCACACTGTCAATGCCGACCCTTACTTCCGCGCTTTCTGCCGTGCAATCTCTTCGTTGTAGGAGTGCTTGAAATCATCCCAGATGCCGGTGCTGCCGCTCTTCATCATGTCGGCGCCAAGTTCACCGTGGCGGCTGCAGTAATGATCCCAGAGCGCGGCTTTGCGCAGTGCAGGCAGGAAACCGCCGGAAGTTTCTTTCTCGATGGCGCTGGGTGACAAGCGCTTGAGTGCGCCGTCGACGGCGCCGTGCAGGCCGGTCAGCATCGCTGCTTCGTGCTGGCGGATATCGGTCATGGCATCGCGGACGGCGCCGACCGGATCGACAATGCCGGCAGCGATGGCTTCGCTGGAGAACATCAGGCTCATCATTTCCTGACGGGTGCCGGCGTGTTTGATTGGATTCTTGTCGGTCGCGACCACGATGGTGCGGTTGGCGGGGACCAGTTCACTTTTCGATTCGGCCCGTTGCAGCATCAGCCGGCGCAGACCTTCCAGCGCTTCGGCAAGCATTTCGCCGTACAGCCGCAATTTTTCTTCTGCTTCGGCACTGCTGTTGGCGCGCAGCGGAAAACCGAGTCCCTGCGACAACATTTGCAGCGCGCGCTGGCTGTCGGCACTGCCAGCGTCAGCACTGGCCGACGTCTCAGCTTTGACCGCTGGTACCGCCGCTGGTGCGGCAACGATGACTTTCAGCTTGACGCTGAATGGACCGATGGCAAGGGTATCGCCGTCGTTCAACACCGCAGTTTGGCCGTGTGCGCAGGGCTCACCATTGACCAGCACCGGGTTGACCTGCGACAGCACTTCGAGCACAAATTGATCGCCACGGCGGCGGATGCCGGCATGTTGGCGCGAGACGGTGCGCTCCGGATCGTCCAGCACCAGCTGGCATTCCGGCGAGCGACCGATGATGCCGCCGCTGCCATCGAACCGGGCCAACACACTGCCGGCACTTGCCCCGCCAGCAAACGGTCCCTGCACTGCTTCGAATACCAGTTCCATATTGTTTTCTGCCCTCGTCAGCCGCCGGTAACACCGACGTCAAAATCCGTTACCACATCGCGCGCCAGTTCCGACCACCGGCCCGAACGTGGCCGTGCCGGTCAATCCGTTGCGGCGCATTGTGGCCTACTGCACCGATTCTGTCGCTGTGGCGTTGCCTGTTCAAGCGCTCGCCGCTATGGTTGCTGGCGGAGTTCACAACAGGGGCGAGCGGTGACGAGCAGGTCCACAGGCCACGACGGAGCGGAGTTGCACCAGCCATGACCATGATCCGGCTGCAGGCACTGACCGATGTCGGCCGCGTCCGCAGTGGCAACGAGGATTGCGTGTTTGCCGATCCGGGTGGCCGCTTTGCCGTGCTGGCCGATGGCATGGGCGGCGCCAATGCCGGCGAGGTCGCCAGCCACCTTGCGGTCGATACCATCCGGGCCCGGCTGACGGCGACGCTGGCCCATCAGCAATTGCCGGTGGTGGACGAGCTGCAGGAACAATTGCTGATTGCCATCGAAGAAGCGCAGCGGCAGATCCGCACCCGCGCCAGCCGCGATCCGCAATGCGCCGGCATGGGCACGACCGTGGTCGCCGCCGTCATCAATGCTGATCAGTTGATCATCGCCCACGTCGGCGACTCCCGGCTGTACCGTTTGCGTGGTGGCGAGTTCAAGGCGCTGACCAAGGATCATTCGCTGGTCCAGCTGCACGTTGATCAAGGTTTGCTGACTGCCGAAGAAGCGCGCAGCTCCAGCCAGAAAAACATTCTGCTGCAAGTGCTCGGCTCCGAGCAGATGCCGGTGATCGCCACGGCAATTCATCAGCTGGCCGATGACGACCGTTATCTGCTGTGTTCGGACGGGCTCAATGATTTGCTCAGCGATCACGAAATCGGCGCCCTGCTCGGCAACAAATGGCTGGGTCAGAAGGAGCGCGCGCAGGCGCTGGTAGATGCCGCCAATCAGCTCGGCGGCCGCGACAATGTCTCAGTGGTGCTGATCGACGTCGGCGATGGCGACGCCAGCAGCGGCTGGCGCGACAAACTGAAGCAGTGGTGGCGCTGAGTCGCTGTCCCCACTCAGGTTATCGGCCGGCTCAATTAATTTGAACGAGATCGTCAACGCCGGGCGCTGTTACGGGGCCGGGAAAGCGCCGATGATGCCGTCATCCCATTTGCTGCGGCCGCTGCCATCATGACCCGTCAACCTGTTCTGTTCGTTTCCCACGGCGCGCCCACGCTGCCGCTGCAACCTGGCGCCACGGGTGCGCTCTGGCAACAGCTTGGCGCTGAGCTCGCCGCGCAAGCGGCACCGCCACGCGCAATTCTGGTGCTATCGGCGCATTGGGCCAGCGCGCAACCGCAAGTCAGCGCGGCAAGCCAGCCCGCCACCATTCACGACTTCTACGGTTTTCCGGAGCCCTTGTACGCGCTGCAGTATCCGGCGCCCGGTGCGCCGGCGCTGGCAACACGCATCCAGCAACTGCTCAGTGAACAAGGCATCGAGACCCACGTGCATCCCGATCGTGGTTTGGATCATGGCGCCTGGGTGCCGCTGCTGTTCCTGCGTCCGGCAGCCGATATTCCGGTGCTGCAATTGTCGATACAGCCGCAGCGCGATCCGCGCTGGCATTTTGCGCTCGGGCTGGCGCTGACGGCGCTGCGCGACGACGGCGTGCTGATTCTGGCCAGCGGTTCGGCCAGCCACAATTTGCGCGAAGTGATGAGCGGGCGCTATGGCGCAGATTCGAATTCATCCGGGCCCGATTGGTTGCAGCAATTTCGACACTGGCTGATCACGGCCGTCGCCGCGCGCGACACCGCCGCTTTGCTCGACTATAAGCAACAGGCGCCGCATGCGCTGCGCAATCATCCGACCGATGAGCATTTGTTGCCGCTGTTCGCCGCCATCGGCGCGGCCGGCGATGATGCCGTCGAACATTTCGCACCGGAAATCACCCTTGGTGCGCTGGCCATGGACGTGTGGCGCTGGCAACAAGGCGCGAGCTGATTGCCGACCGGTTGACCCGGCGCAACCGCCGCAGCAGTCAGCGCCGGCAGGATGAATCAACCGGGCATTCCGTCACGGAGCAGACAATGGCCATGAGCCAGGGACTCAGCAGCAGCGAAGCGGCACAACGGCTGTTGCGTGATGGCGGCAATGAGCTGCCCGCCGCGCAACCGCGATCGTTGGCGCGGCTGTTGATTGATGTGCTGCGCGAACCCATGCTGCTGATGCTGGTCGGTTGCAGCGCCGTGTATCTGCTGTTTGGCGAGCCCCGCGACGCCGCCGTGCTGGGCATCGCCATGCTGGCGGTGGTCGGCATCACGCTCTATCAGGAGCGCAAAACCGAACACGCACTGGCGGCGCTGCGCGACTGGTCGAGTCCGCGCGCGCTGGTACTGCGTGATGGCCAGCGCGTTCGCATTGCCGGGCGCGAGGTGGTGGTCGGTGACTGGTTGATCCTCAGCGAGGGCGATCGGGTACCGGCCGATGCCGTGCTGCGTGATGCCAATCATCTGCAAGTCGATGAGTCGCTGTTGACCGGTGAATCGGTTCCGGTACGCAAACATGGTGATGCCGCGCTTGCCCGCCTCGACCGACCCGGTGGCGACGACACCGCGCTGGTATTTTCCGGCACCCTGATCACCAGTGGTCACGGCGTTGCCGAAGTGCTGGCGACCGGCAAACACAGCGAGCTCGGCCGCATCGGCAAGGCGCTGCAATCGCAGGCCCCCGGTGCCAGCGCGCTGCAACGCGAAACCCGGGCGCTGGTCCGGCGCGTGGCGATCATCGCCATCGCGTTGTCACTGCTGGTGTTGCTGCTGTACGGACTCAGTCGTGGCCAATGGCTGCAGGCATTTCTCGCCGCCATTTCGGTGGCGATGGGTTTGCTGCCGGAAGAGTTTCCGGTCGTGCTGACGGTGTTCATGGCGCTCGGTGCCTGGCGCATGTCACGTCAACATGTGCTGACCCGGCGCCTGACCGCCATCGAAGCGCTCGGCGCCGCCACGGTGCTCTGCGTCGACAAGACCGGCACTCTGACCGAAAACCGGATGACGGTTTCGCAATTGCTGATCGCAAGCGGCGAAACGTTTGCGGTTAGCGATCAGCCGCTGCCGGAATCCACGCATCAGCTGATCGAATTTGCCCTGCTGGCCAGCCGCACCGATCCGTTTGATCCGATGGAGCGGGCCATCCGCGAGCTGGGCTTGCATGACCAGATCGACGCCGGACATCTGCATCGCGACTGGCGCATGCTGCGCGAATACCCGTTGTCGCGCGAACTGCTGGCGATGTCGCAGCTATGGCAAACCGCCGCGGGCGATCAGCGGGTGATTGCCGCCAAAGGCGCACCGGAAGCGATTGCCGATCTCTGCCATCTCGACGCCAAGGCGCGCGCCACCCTGTTGCAACAGGTCACCGCGTTTGCCGATCAGGGCCTGCGGGTACTGGCCGTTGCCCGCGCCGAACTGATGCACAGCAATGTTGCCATCGCCGGCGACGACGGCTCCGTCGGTGCGACAGTTCAAACCGGACAAACTGAGCAAGCAGAACCCATAGAACGAACCGCACAAACCGCATCAACAACAGCTCACGATTACGCCTTCGAATGGCTCGGACTGCTGGCGCTGCGCGATCCGGTGCGGCCACAAGTGCCTGCCGCAGTGCAAGCCTGCCGCGAGGCCGGCATCCGCGTGTTGATGATCACGGGCGACTATCCCGGCACCGCCATCAGCATTGCCCGGCAAGCCGGCTTGGCCGCGCCCGAGGCCGTGTTGCTCGGCCGCGAAACCGAACAACTTGATGACGCGACACTGGCGCAGCGGCTGGCTCAGACCAGCGTCATCGCGCGCGCCATTCCCGAACACAAACTGCGCATCGTCAAGGCCTTGCAAGCCTCTGGCGAAGTAGTGGCAATGACCGGTGATGGCGTCAACGATGCGCCGGCGCTGCGAGCGGCCGATATCGGCATTGCGATGGGCGGTCGCGGCACCGATGTGGCGCGGGAAGCGGCAGCGATTGTGCTGACCGATGACAATTTTCGCTCGATTGTCGATGCCGTCCGGTCCGGTCGGCGCATTTTTCGCAACCTGCGCCGCGCCATGGCCTATTTGATTGCCGTGCACGTGCCGATTGCCGGTTTGTGTTTTCTGCCGCTGCTGTTTGGCTGGCCGATGCTGCTGTTGCCGGCGCATATCGCGTTGCTGGAATTGGTGATCGATCCAGCCTGCTCGATCGTGTTTGAAGCCGAGCCGGACGAGCCGACGCAAATGCAGCAACCGCCGCGCGCCGCCGACAGCGAATTGCTGTCACGCCGCGATTTGCTGTTGGCGGTCGGACAAGGCAGTGTGCTGCTGCTGGCGGTGTTGATCGTGGTTGGCTGGGCACGCTGGCAGGGCCTGGCCGAGCCGGTGCAGCGGGCACTGGGCTTTACTCTGCTGATGCTCGGCAATCTGGCTTTGATACTGAGTAACCGTGACGGCGGCTGGCTGCCGTTCGGTAAGCGGTCCGCAACCAACACCGCACTGAGCTGGGCACTGTCAGCGACACTGCTGGTTTTGATCGCGGTGCTGACGGCGCCGGGTTTGCAGCGCGCGTTTCGTTTTGCGCTGCCTACCATTGCCGAGCTCGGCATGGTGTTCGCACTAGCCCTGGCGCTGCTGTACTGGCTAACCCGGCTCAATCGCCGGCGCGCCACCACCGGGCCATAGTGTTGGCTATTTTGCAGTTTCGGTTGTGCTTGTTGTTGTGCTTGTTATTGCGATTTTTGTTGTCGATTTAGCCGCTTAACCGCCGGCGTCGAGCGCTTCCCAGCGGGCATAGGCTTTTTGCAAATCGGTGTCGAGCGTGGCCAGTTTGCTGGTCAGTGCGGCGGCCTCGGCAGCGCGCTCGCGATAGATTGCCGGATCGGCCAATTGCTGTTGCAAGGCTTGTTGTTCGCTTTCCAGCTTCTCGATCAAGGCTGGCAGTTGATCCAGTTCACGCTGATCTTTGTAGCTGAGTTTTTTCTTGTCGGCCGCTGGCTTTGTCGCCGCTTCCGGTTGATTGGCGGCGGCTTTTCGTTCCGACTCTTTGCGCTCGGCGGCTTTCCGCTCGATTTCTTTTCGCGTTGCCTGCACCGGTCGCTGCCGCAGCCAGTCCTGATAGCCACCGACATACTCACGAATGACGCCATCGCCTTCAAACGCCAGCACCGAGGTGGCGACGTTGTCGACGAATTCCCGATCGTGGCTGATGATCAGCAGCGTGCCCTTGTAATCGATCAGCAGTTCTTCCAGCAGCTCCAGCGTTTCCACATCCAAATCGTTAGTCGGTTCGTCCAGCACCAGCACGTTGCAAGGTTTGGTGAACAGCTTGGCCAGCAACAGCCGGTTGCGCTCGCCCCCGGACAGCGCCTTGACCGGCGAGCGTGAGCGCGCCGGCGGGAACAGGAAGTCCTGCAGATAGCCGAGCACGTGCCGGCGCTCGCCATTGATCTCGAGAAAATCGGCGCCGTCGGCGACGTTGTCGACTACGGTTTTTTCTTCGTCGAGCGCATTGCGCAGTTGATCGAAGTAGGCCACTTCCAGTTTGGTGCCGGCGCGGACTTCGCCGCTGCTCGGCGGCAACTGGCCGAGCAGCAAACGCAGCAGCGTGGTTTTGCCGACACCGTTGTCACCGAGAATGGCAATCTTGTCGCCACGTTCGATGGTCAGGTTCAGGTTGCGGACAATCGCCGTCGGCCAGCTGGCGACATCGGTGCCACTGCCCGCGGTGTAGGCGTAACTCAGATCCTTGGCTTCGATGACGACCTTGCCGGACTTTTCCGCGCCCTGGATCGCCAGACTGACATTGCCTTTGCGCTCGCGGCGCTGGGCACGTTCTTCGCGCAGCGCTTTCAGCGCGCGGACGCGACCTTCGTTGCGGGTGCGGCGCGCCTTGATGCCTTGCCGGATCCAGACTTCTTCGGCGGCGAGTTTCTTGTCGAAGTCGGCGTTGGCTTTTTCTTCCGCGTGCAGGATTTCCTGTTTGCGGCGCAGGTAGTTCGGAAAATCGCCGGGGAAGTCGCGCAAAATGCCGCGGTCGAGTTCCCAGATGCGATTGGCCAGCGCTTGCAGAAACGAGCGATCGTGGGTGATGAAGATCAGCGTGCCGTTCCAGTCGCGCAAAAACCCTTCCAGCCATTCAATCGAACGCACATCGAGATGGTTGGTCGGCTCGTCAAGCAACAGAATATCCGGCTCGGTCAGCAACGCCCGCGCCAGCAACACGCGCCGTTTCAGGCCACCGGACAGCGCCGCGAAATCGCGCTCCGGGTCCAGCTCCAGCCGCTCGATCAAGCGGCGGGCATTTGACTCCAGCGCCCAGCCATTGCCGGCATCAATCTGTTCGTGCAAACGGGAAAAGGCATCGCTCATCGGATCCAGATGGTGATACTGCACCAGCAGTTCCGCCATGTTGCCGGCGCCGGTCAGCACCACATCGAGCACGCTGCCCTGCAACTCCTGCGGCACTTCCTGAGCCATGCTGGCCAGCTTGATACCGCCCTGCAGTTTGTAGTCGCCACCGTCCGGTTTTTGCGCGCCGGTCAGCACGCGCAGCAAGGTCGATTTGCCTTCGCCGTTGCGACCAATCAGCGCAATCCGATCACCTTTCTCGACACTGGTCGAGACGTGGTCCAGCAGCGGCACATGGCCATAGGCAAGGGAGAGTTCGCGCAGGGTCAACAGGGGCATGGCAGGGATCGCAGCAGGGCATTCGAGCGGGCTGGCGATTGTACGGCATTGCGCCGGCGAAACCTCGCATTTGCCCGGTTAATGACTAGTATTACTGCCGGGCACTGGCACGGCATTGCCGTCCGGCCCGCGCCAACGATAAGAAAAACGAATGGGGAAATTCATGGGCAAGCCATGGTGGTCGGTGTTGCTGGTGGTCTGGTTCAGCACGGCGATGGCAGCAACCGAGGCGGTAACTGTCAGAGTGGGCGGTTACGCGTTTCCGCCTTATGTGGATGTCGACAGTCAGCACCAGCCTTTTGGCTTGACCCTGGATCTGCTGGCACTGCTCAATGAAAGCCAGAACCAGTTTCGCTTCGAATTTGTCCTGACTTCACCCAATCGCCGGTTTCAGGACTTTGCCGCTGGTCGCTTTGATGCGATTGTCTTTGAAGACAGCCGTTGGGGTTGGGCCAATCAGATGATGGAGGCCAGTCCGGCCTTTCTGCGGGATGGTGATCGCTTTGTCAGCGGCCGCAAGCCGGAACGCAATCAACGCTACTTTGCCGAACTGGGCAACAAACGGATTTTCGCGGTACGTGGTTACCACTACGCCTTTCTCGATTTTCAGGCCGAGCCCGGCAACAGTCCGCTAAGGGTCGAGCTGCTCGACCCGACCAGCGCCAGCCTCGATCGCGGGCTGCAGCAGATCGCCAGCGACCATGCCGATTTGATGATCACCACCGACAGCTATCTGCAATATGCTTTTCTGCAGCAACCTGCGCTGCGCGATCGCGTTTTGCTAGCGGAAAAGTACGACACCGAATACGCCCTCGGTGCGCTGGTGCGCAAGCAGCAGCGGTTCACCGCCGCGCATTTTGATCAGCTGATTCACCAGCTGCATGACAGTGGCCAGTTGCAGGCACTGGCCGCGCGTTATGGCATCGCCGACAAGCTGCTCCTGACGAAGCCATAACGGTATCGGACACGCTTCGGGCTGCGTCAAGCAAGCCCTCCGCCTTCATCAGGGCATCCGGATTTTGCCGCCGGCACCGCCGAGCCCGGCCATGCCGCCGAAGCCACCGGGTTCTTGGCCGGGAATGACAATCGACGACGCCTGTTGCCGGCGCATCTCCTGAATTTCTTCCATCGTTTGCAACAACGATTGCTTGGCGGCGTCGGCGAACTTGCCGATAGCTTCGTCCAGCGTTGCCGCCTCGATTTCAAACGCCAGCGGCAGTGCGCCGCCCGGCGTCATCAGCTGGGTCTGGCCGGTGTAGAGCACGGCCCGGTTCATGTCGAAACTGCCGTCGGTATTGACCGGGGTCATCACCCGGATGCTGCCGACCCGGCCATCGGTATAGACCTCTTCCTTGTACAGGTTGGCGGTGTCGAGCCGCATGTCGGGCAGGCGTTCTTCGGGAATCATGGCAGGAGGTCCGTTGGCGAAAGTGGCCGGCATTATCCCAGAGTCCGGCCTGCAGACCCAACCGCCATTGCGCTCCGGCTCGCCCTAGCCAGACCAACCCTGCGACCCGGCCCATGCTGCCAGCAGAGCCTGCGGCTGAACCCAACTGCTGCCACATTCACCCTTGACCCTGACGTTACGTCAGGGTTTATCGTGCCGGCACTCGACCTCACCGGGGCCCGGCATGGCTTACACAATCGGCGAGCTCGCCAAGCGCAGCGGCGTCACGGTCCGCAGCCTGCATCACTACGACGAATTCGGTTTGCTGAAGCCCTCTGGCCGCAGCGACAGCGGCTACCGGCTGTATACCGATGCCGACGTGACCCGGCTGCTGCGCATACTGGCGTACCGGCAAATGGGCCTGGCACTGAAAGACGTGCTCCGTTTGCTGAACAGCGAATCGCTGTCACTGCAACAGGTGCTGGACCAGCAGATCAACGCGACCCGCCAGCAGATCAGCCGGCAACAGCGCTTGCTGGATCGCCTGCAGTATTTGTCGCGCCGTGCCAGCGGCCCGGACGGCGTCGATGCCGACGAGTTGCTGCAGGCGATGACCATCATGAACAAGCTCGATGAGTACCTCGATGCCGATCAGCAGCAGCAGCTGGATCGCATCCGGCAATCGATGGACGAAGGTCAGCTGGAAGCGGTGCGGGCAAACTGGGCCGAACTGATTCCGGCGGTGCGCGCGGAACTGGCAAAAGGCAGCGACCCGACCAGCGAACCGGTGCAGCAATTGGCGATCCGCTGGATGCAATTGCTGCGGCAATTCACCAACGGTGATCTGCAGATGATTCAGAAAATCGGCTCGATGTATCAGCAGGAGCCGGGCTTGCAAAAACTGACCGGCATCGATCGCGAGCTGCTCGACTTTATCGGCCGCGCGTTCGCCGTCTGCGCGGAAAAACGCGAACTCTGGGATATCGATCTGCCCGCCAGTCCGACTGACCAGCCCGCCCCAGAAAAATAGATTTAACCAGCGAGTACAACATGAAAGATTTGACCCAGGGTTCGATTACCCGACACATCCTGATCATGGCCGCGCCAATCACCATCGGCATGCTGGTGCAAACGCTGTATTTCTTGGTCGATCTGTATTTTGTCGGCCAGCTTGGCGGCAGCGCACTGGCCGGCGTCAGCACCGCTGGCAATGTGATGTTCCTGATCATGGCGCTGACCCAAATGCTTGGCGTTGGCAGCATGGCCTTGATCGCGCAGGCAGTCGGCCGCAAGGATCAGGACGATGCCAATCTGATTTTCAATCAGAGTCTGTTGATGTCGCTGCTGTGCGGCGGCCTGACTTTGCTCGCCGCCTACACGCTCACGCCGAGTTATTTGCAGGCACTCGGTGCCGATGCCGCTACCCGCGAACAAGGCCTGCAATACCTGTACTGGTTTGCGCCAGGTCTGGCGCTGCAGTTTGCGCTCAATGCCATGGGTTCGGCGCTGCGCGGTACCGGCATCGTCAAACCGACGATGCTGGTGCACATGCTTACCTTGCTGATCAATATCGTACTGGCACCGGTCCTGATTGCTGGCTGGGGCACGGGTATTGCACTCGGTGTTGCCGGTGCCGGTCTGGCGAGCTCGATTGCCGTGGCGGCTGGGGTGCTGTTACTGGCACGTTATTTTGCCAAACAGGAAAAATACGTGGGCTATCACCGGCACTTGTTACGGCCGCAATGGCAGGTCTGGAAACGCATTCTGAATATCGGTCTGCCGAGCGGCGGTGAGTTTGCCTTCATGTTTGTCTATATGGCGATCATTTACGCGCTGATCAGCTCGTTCGGCAGCAGCGCGATGGCCGGCTTTGGCATCGGTTCGCGCGTCATGCAGGCGATCTTCATGCCGGGCATGGCAATTGCGTTTTCGGTCGGCCCCATCGCCGGTCAGAACGTCGGCGCCGGCAACACGGCGCGCGTGCGTGAAGTCATTCGCACCGCGCTGATGATCGAAAGCCTGCTGATGCTGGTGCTGACCGTGCTGTGCCAGCTGCAACCGCATTGGCTGGTGCAGGCCTTCAGCAACGATGCCGAGGTCAGCGCGGTGGCCAGTCAGTTCCTGCAGATCATTTCGTTCAACTTTGTTGCCGCTGGCATCGTCATGACCTGCTCGGGTGTTTTCCAGGGTTTGGGCAACACCTGGCCGGCCTTGCTGAGCACCGGCACCCGCTTGCTGAGTTTTGTCCTGCCGGCCTTGCTGCTGGCCAGACAGCCGGGCTTCACGCTGACTCAGGTCTGGTATCTGTCGGTCGCCGCCAACACCTTGCAGGCACTGACCAGTTTGCTGTTACTGCGCTGGCAATTGCGCCGACCGCGCCTGCCAGTTTCAACGCCGGCCAGCGTAGCGGCGTGAATCACTGCAAACCGAATCACGCCACATCGTCACTGGCATTTTCCTCGGCCAGTACGGTTTGATTGCGACCGGCAGCCTTGGCCTGATACAGCGCCGCATCCGCGCGCTGGATCAGCGCTTGCAAATTGGTCTCGCCGCGCTGCCGCGTCGCCACCCCAAGGCTGATGGCGAGACTGAGTTCTGACGCGATATGGCCAGCCGGCGCCTGCACTACCGCCTTGCGCAGGCGTTCGGCAACATCGACTGCGGTGCTAGCGTTGGCGCCCGGCAGCAACACCATGAATTCTTCGCCACCGATGCGACCAATCGTGTCGCCTTGACGCAATTGGTCGCGACAGCACTGCGCGACCAATTGCAGCGCCTGATCACCGCAGGCATGACCGAAACGGTCATTGACGCGTTTGAAATAATCGATGTCGAGCAGCAACAACGAAAACGGCTGCACGCCACTACGCCAATGCTCATTGGCCAGTTGATATACCGCGCGCCGGTTCGGCACTTTGGTCAGCTCATCGGTCAAAGCCATGGCCCGCATATGACGGGCAATGCGCAGTTGGCGCACCGCGAAATAGGCAACGAAGATCGCAATCAGCCCGGCCAGCACAATGATCAGGTATTGCTGGCGGGCCAGCGTGCTTGCATCCTGCAGTTGGCGCGCCTGCCACTGTTGCAGTTCGGCCAGGCGCTGGTTTTCTTTCTGCTGGGCCTGATTGTCGAACTCGGCCTGTAGCCGCGCCGCCGCGCGATCCTGGATTTGCAGATCGAGCGCGCGATGAATGCGGTCACGCTCTTGTAGCAGGGTCAGCGCTTCCGGCAGATCGCCGGCTTGTTGGCGCAAGGCGGACAACTCGCTCAGCACCCGGTCGAGATAGCGCAGTGTCTGATTCTGTCGAAAAGTGACCAGAGCAGCGCGCAAGTCGCGCTCGGCGGCGACTACGTCACCACGATGCCGAGCGATTCGAGCGCGATAGAACGTCAGTTGCGCCAGTATTTCGGCATCGGCAATTTGCTCAAACGCACGAATGGCCGCGTCGATGTAGGGTGCGGCTTCGTCGTAGCGATCCTGCTGCACCCGGATGGCACCGAGAGAGCGCTGCGCCCAGGCGACACTGGTGTTGTCGCCTGCCGCCTTGGCGAGTTCGTAGGAGCGGTATTGGGCTTTCCAGGCCTCGTCCAGTTTGCCTTGCTCTTCCAGTGCCCGGCCAATGTTGTACAACGCGGTGATTTGCCCGGGCACTTCCTTGCGCGCTTCGACTTCGGTTAACACCTGCTGAAAATATTGCATGGCTTTTTCGCCATCATCCATGCCGATATAGAGCACACCGAGGCGTTGCCACAGACTGAGCTGGACATTGCGCAGTTCGCGCATTTTTTCGTGCTCGGCGTTGGCCTGGATGTCGAGCGGCAGCGCGGCCCGGGCTTGATCGACCAGCGCCTGCGCTTCGCGTAGCGACGCCGCTGCCCTGACGTACCGACCCTGATAGGAATCGAGCGCCGCCAGCGCACTCAACACTTCGACAATCAGCAGCGCGTCACCGTTTTTGCGAGCATCGGCCAGCGCGGCATCAAACGCCTGCCGGGCGGGCTCCGGCTGACCGGTCCAATCCAATCCCTGACCGCGACAGATCTGCAGACGGATGCGCGGCTTGCCCGGCAGATCTGGCGTTTGCAACGCCGACTCTGCCAAGGCGATGGCCTGTTTGGGTTGATCGTTGATGACCAGATTGCATTCGAGCGCGTGCAGAGTGGCGAGCGCTGCTGGCGCCGATTGAAAGCCTGCGGAATTTTTCAGTTGCTGCACGCGCGCCAGCGCCGCCACGGCATCGGTATTGGCAAGCGCTTCGACCTCGGCAAGCTGGCTGGCGGTATCGGTCGACGAGTCGGCGGACGGTGCGGCCGCTACGCCAACCGCGCCGTTGGCGCTGCCGGCCAGGACCACCGCAAGCAACAGCAGGATGCCGGCGCCACCGGCAGGAACAGTCTTCAAAGGGGAGCTCTTCGATGCAGGGATACCGGGGCAAGCGTAGCCGACGCCAGCGCCGCGCGGTTCAACGCCGCCGCGCCAGCCAGCTGTCGAGCGCGTTGGCAAAGCGCATCCGGTCCTGTTGGCTGAATCACGGCCGGGCCGATTTATCGGCGCCGCTCCGGAAAACGGTTCAACGCCGCCGCGCCAGCCAGCTGTCGAGCGCGTTGGCGAAGCGCATCCGGTCCTGTTGGCTGAACGGCGCCGGGCCACCGCCGTGTTCACCACTGGCGCGCATGGTGTCCATGAAGTCGCGGATATTGAGCCGCTGACGGACGTTTTCCCGGGTGTAGAGTTCGCCGCGCGGATTCAGCGCGGCCACTTTCTTCTCGACCAGCTCCGCGGCCAGTGGAATGTCCTGGGTCACCACCAGATCACCGGGCTGGGCCTGCTGAACAATGTAGTTGTCGGCAACATCGAAGCCCTGTTCGACCTGAACGCAGCGAATCAGGCTGGACGCCGGCTTGGCCAGATACTGGTTGGCGACCATGACCACCGGCAGCTGCAAACGGGCCGAAACCCGAAAGATGATCTCCTTGATCACCTTGGGGCAGGCATCGGCATCGACCCACAGCGTCATCATCATTCCTCAATTGGTACATTCGCACTGGCTGTACACCAGCCGCCCCGCACCCTGTCAAAGGGCTTTACAGCCTACCGTCGAGCCGCGTGATGACCCGTTCCAAGTATTTGTTTTTTCTGGCCTTATTTTTGTGGCACAGGGCTTGCTCAGGGTTTGCCAATTGCCATTGTCTGTTCGTCAAAGGATTGCATCATGAAGCGTCTTCTTGTTGTTGCGCTTGGGCTGGGAAGCCTGGTGGCCGCCAATGCCAGCCTCGCCGACACCATTACTTGGGATTTTACCTGCAGCAGCAACTGCAATCCCAATACCTCGGCCTATGGTAACAACCGCTCCTTCACCGGTAGCGATGCCAGCTCGACTGTCGATGTCGGTGCCATGGCCAATACCGGCGGCAACGGCAACATCACCATTCAGGACGCCTATCTGGCGGCATGGGATGGCGGCTTGGGGGCCTATAACCGCGATCGCAGCGCCGGCAATGACTCCGACGCCACCAATGATGTCGACAGCAACGAAGGCAATGCACCTGAGCATGCTCTCGACAACAACGGCCGCTATGAAATGGCCCTGTTCACCTTCGCCCAGATGACTGAACTGACTGGTTTGGAAATCGGCTGGAAAGGTGACGACAGTGACATGTCGGTGCTGGCCTGGACCGGTCCGGGCGCACCGCCGAGCACAACCGGCATGGGCTGGGGCGATCTGATTGGTGCCGGTTGGTCTTTGGTTGGTCAGTACGCCGACCTCGTTACCGGCAGCTGGCAGAACATCAACGCCGCCGGTTATGCCTCACGTTATTGGCTGGTTGGCGCGCACAACCCGGTATTCGGTGGTGATGCCTTCAGCACCGGTAATGACTACATCAAGATCAGCGGCCTGACCGGTCACAGCGTCACCGTTGATGAGCCGCTGGCACTGACGCTTATGGCGCTGGGTCTGGCTGGCTTGGCCGCCCGCCGCAAGCGCGCTGCCTGAGTCGGATTTAACACTGCTTTAGCCGCCCGCACTGCGGGTGTCGGTTCCACCTCGACGCGTCGGTCCATCCGGCGCGTCGGTTTTTTTGCCTGTCGTTTGCCAAGCTTCCTCTTCAGTAACACCGCTGTCGCTTTCGTAGCACAGCAGTCACTTCCGCATTTCTGCTATTGCCTCAGACCACCGCAACTCGGTCAACGTCGCCCACACTGAAATCAGCAGTCGATCAGCTGGCGGCGAACAAGTGCAGCTGGCGCGCAGTCACCCAGACCAGTTGGCCTTCTTCCAATTCCAGCATGGCGTAACGCGCCCGCGACAATTCCACTTCGATCCGCTCAGCGCTGCTGTCGGTGGTCAACTCCACCCGCACCCGCGGTCCCAAGCCCAGCACGCGATCAATGTGGGCCGGCAGGCCACCGTGATCGGTCAGATCGGGTTCCAGATCGAGTTCATACGGGCGGGCAAAACCGGTAGCGGCGGCACCATCGGCCAGATTACTGGTCGCCACTTTCAGGAAATGATTGGCCAGCAGCAGGCGACCGCCACGCAGCTCGCCGTTGAACTGATTGACGCCACCGAGAAAGCGGTAAACAAACGGACTGTTTGGCGCTTCATACACGGCCTCTGGGCTGCCGCGCTGCTCGACCTGGCCGCGCTGCATGATCACGACATCATCAGCCACTTCCAGCGCCTCTTCCTGATCATGCGTGACGAAGATCGTGGTGACTTGCAGCTCGTTCTGCAGCTGACGCAACCAGATGCGCAGATCCTTGCGCACCTGTGCGTCCAGTGCGCCGAACGGTTCATCGAGCAACAGGATTTGCGGTGAGACCGCCAGTGCCCGGGCCAGGGCAATCCGCTGGCGCTGGCCACCGGACAATTGGTCCGGATAGCGATCGGCAAATCCGGCAAGCTGCACCAGATCCAGCAACTCCTGCACACGCAAGTGCAGCGCATGTTCACTCGGCCGTTCTTTCCGCGGCTTGACCCGCAAACCAAAGGCAATGTTCTCAAACACGGTCATGTGCCGAAACAGCGCGTAATGCTGAAAGACAAAACCGACTTTGCGCTGACGCACTTGCCGGTCCGAACTGTCGACGCCATCGAGCAACAGCTGACCGTGATCGGCCTGCTCCAAACCGGCAATGATGCGCAGCAAGGTGGTTTTGCCACAGCCAGACGGGCCAAGCAGCGCCGTCAATTTGCCGGGCGCGAAGTCCAGCGAAATGTCGCGCAGCACTTTCTGGTTGTCGAACTGCTTGCTGATCTGTTGCAGCGATATTTTCATGATGCTTCGGGTTCCACGGCGCGCGCCTGGCGCCGGTTTTCGGTGATGGTGGTCAGAATCAGGGTCAGCAGCGCCAGCACGGTCAACAAGGACGCGCAGGCAAACGCCGCGCTGAATTGATATTCGTTATGCAGGATTTCAACGTGCAGCGGCAGGGTATTGGTTTCACCACGAATGTGGCCGGACACTACCGATACCGCGCCGAACTCGCCCATCGCTCTGGCGTTGCACAAAATGATGCCGTTGATCAGCGCCCATTTGATATTCGGCAGCGTCACTCGCCAGAACAGCGTCCAGCCGGACGCCCCCAGCGTCATCGCTGCTTCTTCTTCGTCGCGGCCTTGCGCTTGCATCAGAGGCACCAGCTCGCGCACGACATACGGCAGGGTGATGAAAATGGTGGCCAGCACGATGCCGGGCAAGGCAAAGATAATCTGGATGTCATTGTCTTGCAGCCAATGACCCATCCAGCCCTGGGCACCGAACAGCAAGACGAACATCAGGCCGGCAACCACAGGTGATACCGAGAACGGCAGATCGATCAGGGTCAGCAAAATATCCTTGCCGCGAAAATCGAACTTGGTCAGCAGCCAAGCCGCCAGCACGCCAAACACGGTGTTGAGCGGCACGGCGATCAGCGCAACCCAGACCGTCAGCCGGATCGCCGACCAGGCTTCGGCGTCGGTGACGGCAGTCAGATACACCTGCCAGCCCTTGGCAAACGCTTCGATGAAAATGGTCAGCAGCGGTGCGACCAACACGCCAAAGAACAACACGGCTGCCAACAGAATCAGCGGCCAGCGTATCCACCATGGTTCGATCAGCAGGTGCGATGGTCTGCGAGCAACGGACATGAACGGGTCGCCTTTTCTATTTGCGCTGAAAGCGGTTCAGACGACGCTGCTGCTGGTTGATCAGCAACAGCAGTGCGAATGACAGCAGCAGCATGATGGTTGCAACTGCCGTGGCGCCGGCGTAATCGTATTGCTCCAGCTTGATGTAAATCAGCAGCGGTGCAATCTCCGAAACTTTCGGCATGTTGCCAGCGATGAAAATCACCGAACCGTATTCGCCAATGCCGCGGGCAAACGCCAAGGCAAAACCGGTCAGGATGGCTGGCCGGATCGCCGGCAGAACAACACGGTGAAAAATCTGCCAGTGATTGGCACCGAGTGACGCCGCCGCTTCTTCGACGCCGGCATCCAGTTCAGTCAGTACCGGTTGCACTGTGCGCACAACGAAAGGCAAGCCAATAAACAGCAGCGCAACCACAATACCCAATGGCGTGTACGTCACCTCAATGCCTAAGGTTTGCAAGTAGCGGCCAATGCTGCCATCCGGGGCATACACTGCGGTCAGCGCGATGCCGGCGACCGCAGTCGGCAGCGCGAACGGCAAATCGATTAGTGCATCCCAGAAGCGATGACCGGGCAGCCGATACCGAACCAACACCCAGGCGAGCAAGGTGCCGATGAAAACGTTGGCCAGCGCGGCGATCAGCGCCGAGCCAAACGAGATTTTCAACGCCGACAAGACCCGGACATTGGTCAACAGTTTCCACCAGCCATCAAGCGGCAGACTCATCGACTTCAGCAGCACGGCCGAGATCGGCACCAGCACCAGAATCAGCAGATACAGAGCGGTGCAGAACAGGGTTAGCCGAAAGCCGGGCAGTACCCGGCTCGGTCGTTGCCGCAGCTGATGTGCTTGCGGCTGTAGCTCGCCCGCGGGTGCGTTACTGCGTAGCGCTGATTTGGTCAAAGAGGCCACCGTCGTCGAAATGTTCTTTCTGCGCTTTGCTCCAGCCACCAAACACACCGTCGATGCTGACCAGTTTCAGCGGCGGAAATTGATTGGCAAATTCCGCGACAATCTTGCTGTCGGTCGGCCGGTAGTAATTCTGTCCGGCGAGGCGCTGAGCTTCGGCGCTGTAGAGATAGTTCAGGTAACTTTCGGCCAGCGTGCGGTTGCCATGTTTGTCGACATTTTTGTCAACCACCGCCACCGGCGGCTCGGCCAGAATCGACACGCTCGGCACGACAATTTCAAACTTGCCCGGATCGAGTTTGCGCGTCGCCAGCAAGGCTTCGTTTTCCCAGGCCAGCAACACGTCGCCCTGATTGCGTTCGACAAAGGTGATGGTCGAGCCGCGGGCACCGGTATCGAGCACCGGCACATTGGCATACAGCTTGGTCAGAAAGGCCTTGGCACTGGCGGCGTTGCCACCCGGTTGCTGCAGTGCCCAGGCCCAGGCCGCCAGATAGTTCCAGCGGGCACCACCGGAAGTCTTCGGATTTGGCGTGATCACCTTGACGTCGGCGCGAATCAGATCGCCCCAGTCCTTGATCTTTTTCGGGTTGCCCGCGCGCACCAGAAACACGATGGTCGACTGGAACGGTGTCGCGTTATGCGGGAATTTCTTCTGCCAGTCTTTCGCCAGCAGGCCACGTTCGGCGATCGCGTCGATATCGTAGGCCAGCGCCAGTGTCACCACATCGGCTTGCAAGCCATCGACGACCGCGCGCGCCTGCTTGCCGGAGCCGCCATGCGATTGTTTGATCGTAACGGCCGGCAGACCCTGTTTGCTGCGGCTGGCGTTGAAAGCGGTGTTGACCGCTTCGTACAGCTCGCGGGTCGGGTCATAGGACACATTCAGCAGCGTCTCGGCCGCCAAGCTGTGCAGGCTGAGCAGGGCGAACAGGCCGGTCAGCCAGTGGCCTCGTTTCATCTCGTCGTCTCCGGTTGGTCCGTCATCGAAAGTGGCGCCAGCTTAGGCGGCCAGACATCCCTGCTCCAACAACGCGGCCGTCTTAGCTTATAACCGGAACATGACCGCCGCTCGGCGTGAGGCCGCAACGCGGGCCGGCTACCACGGTGCGGCGGTGGCTTTACCGCCGGAACGGGCCGGTCGGACGACGCAGGTTGGTCCAGAGCTTGTCGGAAACGCGCACTTGCGGCAGAGTGCGCCGTGACCGCCATCACATTTAACGGACGACCGTTCCGTCCGAATCACCAAGGATAGCTGCAATGACTTTGTGGATTGCCGACAGCGGGCTTGCCGATGCCCAGATCGTCGCCGGCATCGCCGCCGCCCAACAGGTTCTGGCCAAGGCCGGCGTCAGTGCCGAAGCGGCCCACGCCGCCATGAGCGCCATGCTGGAAGGCGAAGACGAATTCGATCGGGATGCCGCCGACGCCTGGGAAAACGCCGAGACCGCGGCGTTCCGGGTGATTTTCGCCGGTATCGAGCGCTGGCCCGAGTCAGCAGCGCTGACTCTGCGTTAGCCGCGGCACTGACGTTGCGTTAAGCCCTGCGGCGCTGACTCTACGTTAGCCTCAACCTGCGTTAGCCCCATCAGCACTGCCGCGAAACGGAGCGCGCACTGCCCGCCGTAGACCTTCGCGCCGGAGCGACGTCGCTAGCCTTAGCCAGTCAGCGATAAACAAGAGCGGGCCATCTTCTGATGGCCCGTTTGCTTTTCCGCCAGCGTTTCCGGCTTCCGTTATCACCACACCATCGGCCAATTTTTTCAGCCAACGGCATGCATCGGCGTTGGCGCTTCTATAGTTATTTGCACCTATAAAGTATTTGACGTGCTGCACGCTGAGGCACGGGAGTAGACCGTGACGGTATCGGATGTGTGGTGTCGTATCGCCTGGCAGTGCCGCCGGCTTTGCCTCGGCAGTCTGGTTTTGCTGGCAGCGCTGCCCGCACTGGCGGATGACGCTTTGCCGGAGCGGGTCAGTTTTGTCGGCGATATCTGGTGTCCCTACAACTGCGCCGAGCAGGACGCGCGACGCGGCGCCCTGGTCGATATGCTTGCCGCCATTCTGGCCAAGCGCGGCATCGCCCTGGACTACCGCGTGCTGCCGTGGACCCGCGCGCTGCAGGAAGTCAGCGAAGGTCGTATCGATGGCATCATCGGTGCGGGTGAAAGCGATGCCAAATTCGCGCTGTTGACCCGCAAGCCCTGGTTACACGCAGAACTCGCCGCGCTCACTCATCGCGACACGGATTTTCGTTGGCAGGGCCTGACCAGTCTCACCGGCAAAAGTGTGGTCGTGATCGCCAATTACGAATATGCCGCACCCCTGCCTGCGTGGCTGGCCGCGCACCCGGATACTGTGCATCAACTTTCCGGCGACAACGCCTTTCGACAGGCGGTGCTGCTCATTCAGCACAAACGTCAGCAGGTGTTTTTCAGCAGCTATCCGGCCCTGCGCCGTCATCTGCAAGCCAACCAACTGAACGACACCCTCGTCATCCACAAAACCGGGCTGAAAACACCGATCTACATGGGCGTCGCCAAAACCAAGTCGTACAGTGAGACCTTGCTCGCGCTGCTGAATCAGGGCTTCGACGAATTGAACGCCAGCGGCAAAACCAACGCCATCATTGCCAGCTACGATTTCTGAATCGGCACGATACAAGCGGCAATCACGTCGCGTGTATCCACCTGGGCCGTGCTGCGGCGGCAGCGTTTATCAGCGCCATGTCCGACACCAGACCCGGCGCCGACACTGATCACGCCACTTTTTCAAATCGGTTTCAAGGTGCGCACCATGCTGTCGGCATTGCGGGTCGCATCGCCACCGCGATATTGCGACTCCACCACGATATCGCAGCGCATGCCTTTGCCGAACACACCGTAAGCGCTGACATATCGATACCCGGACGCATCGAGCTTCTCGCCGACCGGTCGCTCTGCGCGCGCCACCGAAACGGTACCGGCGTCGGTCTGCCACTGCTCGCGTTCCGGCGGCACTTTGCTGCGCGTGCGATGGCGCGCGGCATTCTCGGACCAGGCCGCCACGTCGCCGGCTCTTGTGTTCTGAACCGCTGAGCAATACAGCGTCAACTTGGCCCACTCGGGCTGGGGTGACTGAAACGTCAGCGAGACATCATCGACGCGGATGTTGCTGTCTATCTCCTGCCACGGAGGCAAACGGGAGAAGCGATAGCGCAGTCCGCTGATGGTGAAATCACGGGCGTTGTTCGGCGCGCTGACCGTGGCCGGCGCGGTGCGCAGCAGGTCGTTGCGGCATTCGCGCAGCGCTTGTTTGCGGAGATTTTCTGCGCCCAATCCGTATTGGTAGCCAATATCGACCGAGCGTTTGTAGAGCGGATCATTTGCTTCATTGCCGAGTTCGGCGAGGATGCTGACTTTGCCGACACCGCGACTCGATTTCAGCGCCGTGTCGTAGGCGATCTGGCCGGCGCGCTCGCAGCGGGCGTCGCCGGTCGGCACCGCTGGCGCGCGGGTGACCGCCTTGCTGTTGCTGTCACAGGGTTGGTCGGAAAATCGGACACTGCCATCGGCACCGGGACAACGGTAGATATCGGCAACTGCCGGCGCCGGAAACAGCAGCAACGGCAACAACGGAACCCGCAGCAACAGTACCAGCACCGTGGCCACCAACCCCTTCGTCATCTCCGCATCCTTTCTCGGCCTGTTCCGGCCGCGATCCTGCCACAGCGCGGCCACCAACTCGACCGCATTTGCCAGCAGCACATGGCCACAGGTAAGGTGCCAGCCTGCTTCTTTTTCCGGATGGTCCTTCGATGTCGCTACGCTTTGATGCCCTGCGCGCCGCTGCCGTGGCGCTGTATATCGCCCTGCCACTCGCCAGCCCGCAGGCGGTCGCGGCCGACAGCACGCCGCAGGCGCGGTTTGAGTTGGCCAATGTGTTTTCGCCGACGCTGGCCAAACGCGGCATGGTGGTCAGTGAAGAGGAAATCGCCTCGCAAATTGGCGCCGACATGCTGGCCCGCGGCGGTAACGCGGTCGACGCTGCCGTCGCGGTCGGTTTTGCCCTGGCCGTGGTGTTGCCGGAAGCCGGCAATATCGGTGGCGGCGGCTTCATGCTGGTGCATCTGGCCAAAGCGAACAAAACCATTGCCATCGATTATCGCGAGCTGGCGCCCAACCGCGCCCAGCGCGACATGTATTTGAACGCTGATGGCAGCGTCAATCACGATGAACTCGGCTTTGGCTACAAAGGCGTTGGTGTGCCCGGCACCGTCGCCGGCATGGTCCAGGCGCTGGAGAAATACGGCACGCTGAAATTGAAAGACGTGCTCGCGCCGGCGATCAAACTGGCGCGCGAAGGCTTTGTCCTGAAACCGGCCCATGAAGAGTCGTTTGCCAACGCCCGCGATCGCTTTTTGCGCAACGACGAATCCCGGCGCATTTTCCTGAAAGCCGATGGCAGCAATTACCAGTTCGGCGACAAGCTGGTGCAAAAGGATCTGGCCTGGTCGCTGGAGCAAATTGCCAAGCAAGGTCCGCAGGCATTTTACGGTGGCGTGGTCGGACAAAAGCTGATCGCCGATATCCAGGCCCACGGCGGCATCATGACGCTGGAGGATTTGCAGCAGTATCGGGTGGTCGAGCGCGAACCGGTACGCGGTGCCTATCGCGGCTATGAAGTGGTGTCGATGCCGCCGCCGTCCTCCGGTGGCATTCACCTGATCCAGATCCTGAACGTGCTCGAAGGCTATCCGGTGAAAGACTGGGGCCTCAACAGCAGCAAAACGATGCACGTGATGATCGAGGCCGAGCGCCGCGCCTATGCCGATCGCTCGCGTTATCTCGGCGATCCGGATTTCGTTACGGTGCCGGTCGCGCAGCTGACCGACAAACGCTACGCGGAGAAAATTCGCAGCCAGATTTCGCTCGACAAGGCGACGCCGTCGGCGCAAGTCGCCCCCGGCGATCTGAAGGGCTATGAAAGCCCGCAGACCACCCATTACAGCGTCATGGATCAGTGGGGCAACGCCGTCGCCAACACTTACACGCTGAATTGGAGTTACGGCACCGGCATCACCGCCAAAGGCACCGGCATTTTGCTGAACAACGAAATGGACGATTTCTCGGCCAAACCCGGCGTGGCCAATGCCTACGGCCTGCTCGGTGAAGAAGCCAACGCTGTCGCGGCGCGCAAACGGCCGCTGTCTTCGATGACCCCGACTTTTGTCATGAAAGATGGCAAGGTGATGCTGGTGACCGGCTCGCCCGGTGGTAGCACCATCATCACTACCGTGCTGCAAATCGTCATGAACGTGGTCGATCACGACTTGAACATTGCCACCGCGTCCAGCGTGCCGCGTTTTCATTCGCAGTGGCAACCGGATCGGGTCCGGCTGGAATTCGGTTTTGCTGCCGACACCATCGATGCCCTGAAAGCCAAAGGCCACGATATTCGGGTCGGTTCACCGCTCGGCACGACTGAATCTATCGTCTTTGCCAACGGCTGGTTCCAGGGCGCGGCCGATCCGCGCCGGGCCGGTGGCGGTGCCATTGGCGTGCAATGAGTGCGCCGTTTTTCTACACAACAAGCGGTTCCACACAGCGAACTCGTTTAAAGACTAGCGGTTAGGAAAGAAGAAAGTTTCATGAGAGCAAGCCGCTTACTCAAAACAAGGATGTGGGCCATGACCAAAACCGTGCTGGCAGTTTTTGTCTTGTTGACGTCGCTGTTGCAAGCACCGGTAGCCAGCGCAATTGAAGTCGGTGAAACGGCCAGCCTGCCACTCGGTGTCGGCCCCGATGGCGAACCACTGAAGCCCGAGCAACTGCGTGGCAAAGTGGTGGTCGGTTTGTACTGGGCCTCGTGGTGTCAGTACTGCCGCAAGGCGATGCCGGATTTTCTGCAGTTTCAACAGGTGGCTGAAAAAGCCGGGCTGCAGGTGGTGCTGATCAACGTCAAGGAAGATCGCGAGGTCTTGCGTAGCGCAAAGAAATGGGCGAAAGACAGCACCGTGGTCATGGCCCATGATCGCAAAGGCGACGCGATGGCCGGGTATGGTGGCGAAGGCTTTCCGTATATCGTGCTGATTGATCGGCAGGGCGTCGTGCAAAACCTTCGCAGTGGCTACGGCGCCAAATCCAAGGCGTTTTATGTCAATGCCCTGAATACCTTGTTGAAAGGTGAAAGCCTCGCCGACGACAGCGGCGGCTTCCGGTTTGAATGGGTGCCCAACGAGGAATCCTCGTCGGCGGCAGATACTGCCCCGGCAGCGAGCGCACCCTAATAATCACTTTTTATGCAACCAACTCATTCGTCACTGATAACCACGAGTAGGGGAACGGTTCGTTGGCTGCCGTTGTTGCTTGATCAAACAATTACTTGATGAAATAAGACAGGGAGTAGTTCAAATGCCAAAAAAATTTATCTGCAAATCACAACAACTGAATAGTGAGGATGTGATTAGCGCCGCATTATTTACTTTGTGTCTATCTTTCTGTTGCTATTCTTCCGCTAGCTTCAGCTCATCGAATGACTGCCCACAAGTAAAAGCATTACCGGATGAAGCACAGGCCGTAGTCACCGAAAAGCCAAGCGCAAGCACAATAAAGAGTATCGAAAAAGCCCTGCTTCTGCACTCACGCGGAGACACCGATCGCGCTATTCGTTATCTTGCGGAAAAACTCGAAGCTGAAGAACATTCAGTGAATAGAGTGGAGTTGCTGAAGTATTCCGCATCGCTTGCCAATTCTGAGAAAAATAGACTAATTGCTGTTGACAACCTCTCTCGCTTACTGAAAGAAACGGCCGTAAGCGCCGGAGCAAAAATGATCTACAAATCAGCCTTGATAAAGCATTTACTCATTTTGAACCAATTCTCTAGAATTGCCGAACTTCAAAATAATAATGAAGAGCCAATACAAAATTTCGACTATTTTTCGGTTGCCTACGCCTCTTTTGTTACCGCCGACTATCACACTGCGCATTGCGCGCTATCCTACATGGATGAATTGTATCGTAATCAGGCTTGGCATGATCTAAACATTCATTCGCTGCTGAAAATGCAGGACTATTCAGACGCGACAGAGGCCGCAGATGCAGCCAAGAAAAAATTCACTACCGATACTAAGTTTATAAAACTATTCGACTATGTTTCCCGTTTAGAAAACTCCGGACGTTCTGACTCTTCTGCGGGAAGTTCTGGACAGACGGAACTTCTCGTACTGAATCATCCTGTGCTACTCAATCTAGTCGTATCTGGGGTGAACAGCACTGAAACTATACGAAAAGGCATACTTGAGGACGCAACGTGCGCTACCTTCGTAATAACATCGGAAGGTAAGGCTCGCGAAATAGTAATTGATGGCGGTGTCACAGACAAAGCAACACAAAAAGTCGTGAATGAGATTATTAGCCAATCCACTTTCTATCGCCCGTTGGGCGATGAAAAATTTGTCTCAGCATCTGAGCAAAGGCTTTGTCTTCGCGCTGGGAACGGAATGATTGTCGCGGAGATCTAGCATGTCAGTAATGCTTATGGGCCATCTGAGCAGTCTCATTTTTGAGCTTCTGCTTTTTTCAACTCTTCTTACACCGAAATATGTATCTTGACGTGTCTATTTAAAACTCGTATTCAACGGCCCAGCGCAGGGTCTGGTCGGCGACATCGTCATCATTGCTGTTGCCGAGCAGGTAGGCGAGTTGCCATTTCAGTTTGTTGCCGGCCAGTTTGACTTCGCCGAGCGCGGCCGGTCCGGCAATCCAGCCGTGCTCGTCCATGTACAGTTCGACCGCCGGTTCAAAGGCTTTGGCCAAACGGTATTTCACCTGCAGCGAACCAAACGGTTCGAATTTCTTTTCTTCGGCGTCAGAACCAAACTCGCGTTCGACAAACAGGTTGGTAGTGGCGACGATGTCACCAAAACTCATCTGGATGATTGGACCAAACACCACTTCATGAATGTCCGCGTCGCGGACATTTTCATATTCAAAGAAGAAACCAAAGTCAGCAAAGTATTCGCCTTGCTCGCTCAGCTGAAAAAAGTTTTCCGAGGCGGTGGCTTCCCACTCGCGCGATTCGCCGGGCGCTTTCTCGACGACAAACTCCAGCTCGGTTTTCCACCAGCTGGTGACGCCGTAGGCCAGATCGAATTTGTCGACTTCGGCACCATCGAACGCGCCATCGTCATTACCGCGCCAGCCGCGCGCCTCAACCTCAACCTCGCCTTCTTCGACGGTCGGGTAGAACACCATGTTGACACTGCCATTGACGGCCATGGCGGCGGCACTTTGCAGCAGGCCAAGGGACAGACACAGCGGTAGCGACAGACGAGTGAGTTTCATTGGTTCATCCCACAAAAATGGCTAATTGATAATTATTGCAAGGCGTTATTGGCAGGCTTGGCGGCAGCGGGCACCTTGCCGAACAGCTTCATCAGCACCAGCATGCCGATCAGCGTGCAGAAGTAAAACAGCAGCTGGATCGCCGACGGCGCTTCGTCGTAACCGATCAGCGCGTGCAGTGCTTCTCCCAGCGGCGAATGTTCCGACAACAGCGCCGAGCTGTCCCAGACCGTGCTGATCAGTTCCGGCAACAAACCGGCCTGACTCAGGAAGGCCGCTGCTTGCGCAGCGAGACCGGCAGCCAGCAGCAGGATCATGAAACTGGTGACGCTAAACAGATGCCGGGTCGGCACCCGCAGCAAACCGATGTAGAGCAAGGCACCGACCGCAACGCCACCGGCCAGGCCGATCAGCGCACCGGTAAACATGCCAGCGCTGTTGCCAGCTGCCGAAACGCCGTACAGAAACAGCACCAGCTCCGAACCTTCGCGCAGTACCGCGAGACTGACTGCCAGCATCAGGGCATACAGCGGTCGGCTGCCCACGCGCACGGCATTGCCGACCGCGCCCATCTGGCTCGCCAGTTCGCGGCCGTGTCGCGCCATCCAGACGTTGTGCCAACCGAGCATCAGCACTGCGGCCAAGAGCACGCCGGCGTTGAACAATTCCTGGCCGACGCCTTCGAGGGCATTGGCGATCACTTCTGCCGACGCGGCCACCAGCAGCGAGCCGAGCACACCGATGCCGATGCCGGCACCGATCCAATAATTGCGATAGCGCACACCCTGCGCGGCGGCCAGCACAATGCTGACGATCAACGCCGCTTCGAACACTTCGCGAAAAACAATCAGCGCAGTTGCAAACACCGAAATAACCTTTGTAGACGGGCAAGGCCTGTGTTGAAGAACAGCGCCTTATTTGACGATCAGCTTGCCGCGGGTCGTCGCTTCGTGAAACTCGTCGAAGAACTCGTATTCACCCGGCTTCAGCGGGCCAACAAAGATCGTGACGGTGGCGTTGGCCGGAATGATTTTTTCCCGATTCAGCGAATGGCTTTCGAATTCGGCCGGCGTGGCGTCGTCATTGCGCACCAGCAGCTTGACCTTGGTGTCCGCCGGAATGCTGAGCTCGGCCGGCACGAATTGATGGTCCTTCAGCACCAGCGTGTATTCCGGGGTATCGGCCGCCAGTACCGGGCCGGTGGCCAGCAGCAGCAGGGCGGCAGCGGTTTGTCTCAGGGCAGTCAGCTTCATCGGCAGGGACCTCAAGAATGATTCGCTAATGATAATGCTTATTATCTAGGTAGGCTTGTCCCGGATCAAATTTCCCCATTTCCGAGGCATACAGCCGCAGGCCATTTCCCGCCGGCCACCCGGGTCGGTTACACAGGAGGCCATCGAAGCCGCCGAGCAAACCCGGAATGAACCGCACCCCCCGCTTGCCCGACGCAGTCAGCGCCTGCACCGTCGGCATCGTCGGCGCTGCCGGTGCCTATGGCCGCTGGCTGACGGCGTTTTTCACCGACGTGATGCAGTGCCCGGTGCTAGGTCAGGACCCGCAATGGCCGGACGGTCCCAGCCCGGAGCAACTGCTGGCCGAGGCCGACGTGTTGGTGTTCGCCGCCCCCATCCGGCAAACCCCGGCCATCATCGCCGACTACGTCCAGCGGGCCGGCGCCCGCAGCCGGGCGCAACTCTGGCTCGATATCACCTCAATCAAGACGCCGGCCATGCAGGCGATGCTGACCAGCGACGCCGAGGTGGTCGGCCTGCATCCGATGTGCGCGGCGCCGAAAACACGCACGCTGCGTGGCCGCGTGCTGGTGGTCTGCGAAGGCCGCCTGCAGCGCTGGCGGCCGTGGTTCGAGGCCTTGCTGCGCGGCTTCGACGCCCAGACCGTGCAGACCACGGCAGCGGAACACGATCGCATCATGGCGCTGGTGCAGGGACTGGTGCATGCCAGCCATCTGGCGCAGGCAAACGTGATTGGCGCCCAGCCCGATGCGCTGCAAACGCTGGCGGCGTTGCTGCCGTATCGCTCGCCTTCATTTGCGCTCGACACCGCGGTGATCGCCCGCCTGCTGACCGGCAATTCGGCGATTTACCAGGACATCCAGTTCCTGAATCCGCATGTGCCGGAGGTGCTTGATGCGCTGGCCAGCACGCTGCAGCAAATGGCCGCGCTGGTGCGCCGTGGTGACGAAAACGCTCAGCAAGCGTGGCACCGACAATACTGGCGGCAGCCGCTGCAAACGCTGGGCGCGGACGCGCTGGAGAACGGCAATGCCTGCTTCGAGCAGCTCGCCTATTTGCTGGCCGATCTCGATGAGCCAAACGTGGTCGTGATGCATCTGCCGCGCGATGAGCCCGGTCAGTTACGCGCTCTGCTGGCCGCATTCGCCGATGCCGAGGTCAATCTGCAGTCGCTGCATTCCTCGCGCGACTTGCAGGGCCGGGTGCATTTCCGGCTGGGTCTGGATCGCGCGGTCGGCGATGCCCGCGTGCAACACGCCGTGGCGCAGCTACAGGCGAGCGGCACCGCGATTCGCGTTTTTTGATCGCCACGCCTTTGCCAACACGCAGCGCCACCCCACTGCACCTCTTCGGCTCACGCAACTGCGATTGCCTGACGGCCCTGCGCCGATTCGGTTCGCTTTGAGCGCCGGTCATTGTCATCCGCGCGTGATGCGCAGGGTTCATGCTCGGCACCGCGTTTGCAAGTCGGCATGGCCTTGGTGTTGTGCAGTACGGGTTTTATCAACCGTGGGGATTCGGTCGTGCGTGCGGCGGATGCCGGGCGCAAGCCCCAGCTCGCGCACCACTCAGTTAATCCCTATCAGGAGTCTGTCGATGGTCGCCATTCACGCGCAGCGGCG
Source organism: Permianibacter fluminis (assembly GCF_013179735.1). Lineage (NCBI taxonomy): Bacteria > Pseudomonadati > Pseudomonadota > Gammaproteobacteria > Pseudomonadales > Pseudomonadaceae > Permianibacter > Permianibacter fluminis. The sequence continues at coordinate 588,327 of NZ_JABMEG010000001.1, forward strand.
TGTGCTCAATGATGAAGTGCATGCCAGACCCAATCTGCCGGTGCAATCGCCGGCCCGCATCATCAGTTTCACCGTGTTGCATCACGGCGATATCGCCGCACAGCGCGAAGCTCTTGGTCGCCTGCTGCAGAGCTGGCACTGCCGGCCCGCACCGGACGATTGCAATCACCATGTCGCCTGCAGCGGCGCGCTGACGCTGCGCTGGGCGCTGCACACCGAGTTTGTTCGCTACACCGTGCTGCGCGCCGAGCGCGCGCTGAGCTTTGATGACACGCTCTGGCGACAATTGCCGGACGGCTGGCTGAGCAGCCTGCCCGGCGAATTGCTGGTTGCGATGCAATTGTTGGTGCTCAATGAAGACGGCGAGGCCGCCGCGACGCTGGCGCACCGACACCGCTGGTTTCAGGAAGAGGACTGGGTCGGAGCTGAACTGGCGCTCGGCAAAGCCATTGCGATTACCGATCTGCGGCTGTACCCGGACGCGCCGTTCAGCGGTGGCGTCACCCGCATGGTGCTGCTGAACCGATCGATGAGCGCCGGCCAGACCGGCCGCATGGTGCAACGGTTGTTCGAACTCGAAAGCTACCGGATGCTGGCCCTGCTGGCTCTGCCGATCGCCAAACATCAGATGGCCGAGATCGACAGCATCCGCAAGCAGCTGAACAAAATCACCGATGGCTTGCTCGATGGTGGCGACGACCGCGAACTGCTGCTGCAGTTGTCGCGATTGTCCGCCGAAGCAGAAGCCCTGATTGGCGACAGCCAGTACCGTTTTTCGGCGGCGCGTGCCTATCACGCGCTGGTTGCTCGCCGCATCGACGAGTTGCGCGAACGGCGACTGGAAGGCATTCAGCCCTTTGGTGAATTTCTGCATCGCCGGTTGATGCCGGCACTGGAAACCTGCGACACCGTCAGCCAGCGTCAGGAAAGACTGAATGCCCGACTGCAGCGCGCGACAACGCTGCTGCGTACCCGCGTTGAAGTGACACATGAAGAACAAAACCAGCAACTGCTGAGTTCAATGAACAAACGCGCCGAGTTGCAGCTGCGCCTGCAGCAGACGGTGGAAGGGCTGTCGGTGGTTGTGCTCACTTACTATCTCACCGGCCTGTTGGGTTACGCGCTCAAGGCGGTGTCGGCAGCGGGCACACACCTGCCGACTGAACTGATCAGCGGCGCGGCAGTGCCGGTGATCATGTTGACGGTGTTCGCGGTCAGCCGACACTGGCGCGCCAAGTTGTTGCACTGAACTGTCAATACGTTGTCAGGATCTGCACTGGTTATGGCCGTTTGGCCGGCCATAACCAGTGCAGATCCGGTGTTCATGCCCAGAGTATCGTTCTACACTGCAGGCAGCTTCGCCGATTTGCGGCGAATCCTTGTCGACGTGATCTGGCGTTTATTGATGCAGATCTCGCAGTCGAGTGCCCGCTCGACTGTGGATTTGCTGTTGCTGCCGGTGCAGCGGGTGAAATTTTTCAGCTTGCCGGCACTGTCTCCGCCCCCTTGTTGTAACGCCGTGATCACTGTGGCACTCCAAACTGTTCATCAGGAGAGTGACCGCCATGTCAGTCAACAGCGCTGCCGCTGCGGCAGCCTCGATACACGCCCTGCAACGCCATTATCGCCGCATTCGCGCCGATACCCTGGCTTTGTGCGAGCCGCTGGTCGCCGAAGACTACGGTTTGCAAACGGCCGTGTTTGCCAGCCCGCCACGCTGGCATCTCGGTCACACCACGTGGTTTTTTGAAACCTTTGTCCTGGCCGAGGCGGATCCACACTACCAATCGGTGCACCCGCAATTTCATCAGCTGTTCAATTCTTACTATCAGGGCGTCGGCCAACCGTTTCCGCGCGCCATGCGCGGTGCGCTGTCACGGCCAACCACGGCCGATGTTCGCGATTACCGGATGATTGTCGATGAGCGGGTCTTGCAATGGCTGGATGACAGCGGTCGCCATCCCGAGCGCACCGATCCCGATTTGCTGCAGCGGTTGGCGCTGGGCTTGCAACACGAACAGCAACATCAGGAATTATTGCTCTGTGATCTGCTTTATCACTTTTCCCATAACCCACTTTGCCCCGTTTATGACGAGCGCGCGCTGCAGCCGGCAAAACCCGTTGCGCCACTGCAATGGCTGGGTCACGACGGCGGCCTGCAGGACATAGGCCAGCAGCGCAGCGACGAGCACTTTGCTTTCGACAATGAAGCGCCGCGGCATCAGCACTACTTGCAACCGTTCCGGTTGGCAAATCGGCTGGTCAGCAATGGCGAGTATCTGCAATTTGTTCAGGATGGCGGTTATCGGCGCGCCGAGCATTGGCTCGCTGACGGCTGGGCCCATATTCAGCAACAGGGCTGGCAGCAACCGCTGTACTGGCGACAAGACGCTGCAGCCGATCACAACAGCTGGCAGGAATTCAGTTTGCACGGTTTGCAGGCACTGGATCCGAATCTACCGGTGGCGCATATCAGTTATTACGAAGCCGATGCCTACGCGCGCTGGGCCGGCAAGCGTTTACCCAGCGAAGCGGAATGGGAAGTGCTGGCCAACGCCGCCAAACTGCCGGAGCACTGGTCGAGCAGCTGGCGCGCTCAGCATAACGACAGCCAGGGCTTTTTCGGCGCGTTGTGGCAATGGACCCGCAGCAGCTACTCGGCCTACCCCGGCTTCAAACCAGCTGCCGGTGCCGTCGGTGAATACAACGGCAAATTCATGAGTAATCAATACGTCTTGCGCGGTAGCGCCTGCATCACCCCGCCGGGCCATAGCCGGGCCAGCTACCGCAATTTTTTCTACCCTCATGATCGGTGGTCGTTCACCGGTCTTCGCTTGGCGGAGGACGCATGAAAACCACAACCCTGCACAAACGCGATCGACTGGATCAACTCGATCGGCACACCGACCCGCGACTGGCCGAGATTGTGGCCGGCCTGCAGGCAACGCCAAAGCGACTTTCGCCAAAATATTTCTACGACGCCGTCGGCTCGAAGCTGTTCGACCGCATTTGTCATTTACCCGAGTATTATCCGACCCGCACCGAGGTCGATATTCTGAGCCGGCAACGGCAGGCGATTGCAAAAGTGCTCGGCACCGGTATGGAGCTGATCGAATTTGGCAGTGGCAGCAGCATCAAGATTCGGCTGTTGCTGCAGACGTTGCGGCCGGAAAATTATCTGCCGGTCGATATCTCGGCCCAGCATCTGCACGAGTCGGCACGCAAGCTGAAGGCGGATTATCCCTGGCTGAAGCTGACGCCCATCTGTCTGGATTACAGCCAGCCATTCAGCTTGCCGGTCAGCCGTCAGCAGCGCATTGGCTTTTTTCCCGGCTCCAGCATCGGCAATTTCGAACCGGCTGATGCCGAGCAATTTCTGCGGCAAGTCGCAACGCTGCTCGGTTCTGGCAATGGCCTGCTGATCGGCGTCGATACGCCGAAGGACGAAACGATTCTGAATGCGGCCTACAACGATGGCGATGGCGTTACTGCGGCGTTCAACCTGAATATCCTGCAGCACATCAATGCGTTGACCGGTAGCAAGTTTGATACGGCGCGCTTTGCTCATCAGGCGTTTTATAACGCCGACGCCGGTCGCATCGAAATGCACCTGCGGTCAGTGACGGAGCAACGGGTCGCCATTGCCGGCGAGTGGATCCACTTGGCCGCTGGCGAAACCATCCACACCGAAAATTCCTACAAGTATTCCCGCTCGGCGTTTTTGGCGCTGGCCGAACGTGCTGGCTACGAGCCCGTGCAAACCTGGGCCGATGATCGCGATTGGTTCAATGTGCATTATTTGCGGGTGCGCTAACGACGCGCTGAGTGACCGGCATCAACAACCCGCATTCAGCTTGCTTGCTGCTGGCGCGGTAGTCAGGTCAGCTGACTGAGCAATTGCCAGGGCGCGGTACCACGCTGCTCGATCCAGGATATCGTCGAGAACCGGATGGTGAACGGTGTCGTCAGCGCGGTGGCGGTCGCCAGGCTGTTGCCCGGCGCTTTGGGATTGCGTGGATGAGCCAGCGTGATGTGCGGTGACTGCAGGCGAATGGCTTCGGTGCCAAGCAAGTACTGGCGCAGCGTATGAAAATCCCGCTCATCGCCGATGCTGGGCAAGCGGATGCCGTGCTCATAAAACACTTCGGCTGGGCCGAACTGTAATTGCAGCGCCCTGATCGGACAGCGGGCTATGCGCGCGCGCAGTTCCGACTCTGTGCAGGCACCGAGCTCGTCTTCGCGGCACAGCGTCACGTGCGCGGCAATGAGCCGACTCTGCACCGGGTCCAGCACCCGACGCAGCGCCTCCAGCTCCACTGCCACGACATCGGGCACAAACAAGGTCAATTGCCGACGCACAATCGGCGCAGTCAGGTTCATACTGCGATCTCTGTTGCGAGCTTTGCTGCGTGCTGCCTGTCAGCACTTTTCATTGCGGTTCTTCGGCAACCAGGTAAGCGGCAAACTGCGCGCGCACAAACGCGCCCACTTCAACATCGTTTTGCCACTTGCGTAGCTCGGCCCCCAGGTGCCACGGCGCATGCTGAATACCAAAATACTGATTGAGTAAGTGGTATTGCGTGGCTGCAGGCTGTTTGCTCAAAGCTACCAAAAACGCTTGGGGGCAGTTTAGAAATGTATCTTCATTAACGCCGGACAGCCATTCTTGCGGATCAACTCCGGTAATCAGTCCAGAACTGGACAACTGAAACAGTTTATCTAACGCATCCGGCGATGCACAGTTAGCCGATTTGTCCGAAACTTTGCTGATGGCCTCATATTGAGGATCAGATGTTGGCTCGTCTGCAACCGCGCCGGCGAAAAGGAAAAACAATAGGTAAGTGCTCATAACGCCTCTTTGGTTGGTTTATGTCACCTAACCTGTATTGAAATTATTGTTGTGACTTCGACAGTTGCGGCGGGTCCAACTGTTTAACCGACGATTTCGGATTCAGCCAGACCAGGCGTATCGGCGTGCCCGGGTCCGCCGGGAAGGGACACTGGCTATCGCCCTGACCGACAATACCGCCGGTCGGATGACAAAGCAGCTTGCCCTGTTCGTCGTAGAGCGGATTGTATTGATCACAGCAAGGCGAGATCACCAGATACGCTGGCTTGCCGTGATGCTGCAACTGCCAGATCGCAAACGCCCCGGCATGTTCCGGCAGCGCTTCGTCCGCGGTTATTTTCTGTTGTAACCAGGCCGGGGTTTCACTGCGTGAAACGGGCTCCTGACTATGGGCAAGCACCGGAAGCAACGCTGCACTGCCGGCTATCAGTATCTTGAGAATGGTTTGCATGACGGCGCTCCCTGTGCCTGCAGAACTTGCGGACCTGCATCTCAGACCGGCGATTCGGGCCTGCGTTCAAGATTGCAGTCCGCATCATAGCGGATCACGCCTTTGTCACGGCTTTATCTCGTCCGGCACGAGCGTGGGCAGACACGGTTCGGCCGTTTGTTCAAACGACGACGGACCCGCCTGCAGCGGATCCGTCGTACGGGACACATTTTGCTCGACAAGCGATGCTCAGTTCGCCGCCAGCGATTCGCGGGCCAGCGGGTTGCCGTGCAGGATGACGGTTTCGATTTGCGCCCAGGCGTCAGCCGTTTGCAACGGGTTGCTGGCCAGCAGCAGCAGGTTGGCGATCTTGCCCTGCTCGACCGTGCCGTAGTCGCCGTCGAGACCGAACTGGCGGGCGTTGTTGAGCGTACCGGCGCGGAAGGCGGCGTCAAGCGGAATGCCAGCGTTGATCAGCGCGCGCAGTTCCTGATAGCTGTTGTAGCCCGGCTGGTTGGCGTAAACCGGTGCCGACGGCGTGTCGCTGGCCAGCAGCAGCGGCTGGCCGATGCTATGCAGGTAGCGGGTAACGCGCGCACCTTGCTGGTAAATTTTTTCATAGACTGCGGCCAGCTCGGCATCACTGCCGTCACCGAAATCTGCGCGCAATTCCTGCTGGAAGAATTTGCCATCTGCGCTGCGATAAAAATCCAGCACCGCTGGCGGGGTGATTTTGCTCAGTACCGGATCACTGAGCGTGGCCGGCACAAACAGATCGCGCAGTCCAGCGACCACACGCAGCGTCGGTTGAAAGCCAATATGCTTTTGTTGCACTTGCTGCATCAGCGCAGCAATCTCACTCGGCAAACCGTCGGCGCTGCTGAGTTTGCCCCAGCTCCAGAGGCCGTGTGCCAACACATCCACGTCGGCCGTAACAGCGATCTGCTGCATGTCATAGGCATTGGCATGGGCGACGACCAGCAGACCGGCTTGATGGGCCGCAGCGCGCACCCGCGCCATCGTTTTCGGTTTCAACAGCGGCATGTGATGCGCTTCACCAAAACCATCCTCGATGAAGATCTTGATGCAGCGGGCACCGCTGGCAGCAATGCGCGCCACCACCGCTTCCGGCGTGTGCTGGGCCGGGTCGACGCCGGCCGGAATCGGATCCGGGTTTTCCGGCTCGTAAATGAATTCCGGAAGGATGCTGTGTACTTCGTTGCCCGCGACAATGCGTGGATAGCCGTTCAGCACCGAAGCGGCGCCGCACCGGAATAGATCCGGTTTTTGCGGCTGGGCCTTGAAAGCCGCGATGCCGTCTTCAAAGCCGGCCGGATCGAGCAACTGGGTCACGCCGAAGTAGAGATAGCTGCGCGGTTGCTGGCGCTGATAATCACTCACCAAACGGTCGAGCCCCGGCGACTGCACGCCAAACGGCAGCCCAGCCGGAATGCTGACGTGGACGTGGCTGTCCATCAGGCCGGGGGTCAGAAACTTGCCGGCACCGTTCAGGCGGCGGGTGCCGGCTGGCGCGGTAATGGCGTGGTCGGCGATGGCACTGATGCGACCGTTTTCGATGCGGACCCAGCGGCCGGGCTGCGGCGCGGCCAGCTCGGGCGAGACAATGGTGACGTTTTCGATCAGCAGATTGGCGCCGGCGGCGCTTTCGGCCGCGTGGCTGCTGTTGCTGGCGAACACCGCCGCGGCGAGCGCGCCGGCGGCATGAAGGGCCAGCAACGTGCGGCGAAAAGTGGTTTTGTTCATGGCGGGTACTCAAGTGGAAACCGGGAGTCGCAGTGTCGTCGGCGCGCCATGTGGAATGCCTGAAGACGCCGAAAGGCTTTCCTGAAGATTTTCTGAAGGCTGTAGAATCAAGCGCTTAGGCAGGCCCGATGACCGGGCCGACTGCCTTTTTCAGGGACAACACCGCTTGATGGACCACCGCCCTTGATCGATCAAACACCGCTTCCGCTGCGGCCGGACCGCTGGCAGCTCGGCGACTGGCTGGTCGAGCCGGCGCGCAATGTCCTGCGCGATGCCGACGGCAACGAGCGGACGCTGGAACCGCGGGTCATGGCGGTGCTGGAATTGCTGCTCGCGAAAGCCGCCAGCGGCGCCGAGCCGGTCAGCGATGACACCTTGCTGGCTCAGGTCTGGCCCGGGGTCGCGGTCAGCGACGCCTCGGTCTATCAGGCCATCGCCCAGCTGCGCAAAGCGCTCGGCGACAGCGGTAAGCCCTATCGCTATGTCGGTCGGGTGTCCGGCAAGGGTTATTACCTGATGCAGCCGGCGCAGGCGCTGGCCGGCAGCACCGGCAGCTTCAGCGGCGACTTCAGTAACAACGTCAACAACACCACCAGCAGCATCAGCACTGCGACACCAAGCCAACCGCCAGCGTCGCCCGTGCTCGACAAGCGCACCGATACCGCCGCAATCGCGCCGGCGCTGCCGCGCAGCAAACGCTACTGGCCCTTGCTCGCAGCCATCCTCGCACTGACCGGCGCGCTTGGCTGGCTGGTGCTCACGCACGCGCCCACGCCAGCGAACCCGCCAGCGAACCAGCCCACCGCGATCACGGCGACTACCACAGCACCCAACCCAACTGGCGCCAACCCTGAAACGGTCGTGATAGCCAATAACGGAATGAACAACAGTGGGATGAGCAACAGCGATGCTCACGCCGATTCACCGGGCTGGGATGATTATCTGCAGGGTCGCTGGCTGTGGAATCAGCGCAAACCCGAGCAGCTGAACGAAGCGGCCAGCTATTTTCGCGCCGCACTGGCCAAAGATCCGAATCTGGCGCTGGCGTCGGTCGGCCTTTGCGATGTCTTCCATTTTCAACATCTGTACGGCGACTGGCCACTGAGCAAAGTGCTGGCGCAGTGCGAACCGCTGCTGCGCGATGCCTTGCAACGCGAGCCCGAGCTGGGAGCGGCGCTGGCCAGTTTCGGTTTGCTGAAACTGACCCAAGGCGAGCTTGATGCGGCGGCCACCTTTCTTGAGCGGGCGCTGACGCGCGAGCCCGACAACGCCATGGCCTGGCTCTGGAGTGGCCAGATCCTGCAGCGTCGCGGCGATGTCGCCGGCGCTACCGAGCGCATGCGTCGTGCCGCAGAACTCGACCCGCTGTCCGCCATTGTCAAACGCAGCCAAAGTCATCTGCTGATGAATACCGGTGACTTCATCGGTGCGCAACAGGCGTTCGAGGAAGCGCTGCTGCTGGAACCGGATTACGCCGACCGCGCACTCGATGAAATCGAGATGCGGCCGTTGACGGTGGCGCGCGCCGTCGCCTTTATTCAATGGGCGAAACGTTTTCCGGACCGCAGCGCCGCCAACCAAGCCGAGCGCGGTGTCGGCGTGCAAACCAATCTGGCGATGGTCTACCTCGCACTGCGCGATTTGCCACAGGCCGACGCGGCGCTCCAGCAAGCCGAAGCCGTTGCCCCACAGCATCCGTATGTGCAGCTGACGCGCGCCGTCTGGTGGCGCGCCAAAGGCAACCCCAAGCAGGCATTAGCCGTGCTGCAACGGCGCGCGGAGCAATCGGCACAGAATCCGTTCTACCGGCAAGTCGCCATGCTGCAACAGGCCGAAGTCGATGGCCAGGACGTCGCCCGGGCCCGCTTCGAGCAAGCATTTCCCGACTACCAAACGGCGATCACGCCGCCATTGCAACTCAGCCAGTTGCGCACCCTGATCAGTTGGCTGTGGTTGGCGCCGACGTCAAAGCGGCATCAGCTGCAACCGGCAATGCAGACGTTTCTGGCAACGTCGGCGTTGCCGTTTCGCATGAAGCTGCAATTGCGTTTGCTGGTCGGCGAGCAACAGGCGGTTGGTCGGGAATGGCTGGCGCTGCTACAAAACGGTGAACTGCCGTCGCCAGCCGATGAGTATTTTTTGCCGGAAGATCATCCACTCTGGCGCGGGATGGATCCGGAAATTTTCCGGCAACTGCAGCAGAACCGCGCCCAGGCCTTGCAGCAGCTGCGCCAGTAAAGGCAGGCGCGGCAGCTGCTTGCAGTAAAGTCCTTCGGGCGCTAATTCCAGGCGCGGCAGAAATCCGAGTCGGAACCGGCACACAATTCGCTGACAATCGCATGTGGCATGCTGGCGTCCTCGATCAGACATTGGTCTTTGTAGCGACTGACGTTTTCGTTTAGCGCATCGGCCTGGCGGTTGTGACGCTCCACCCAATTGTGATGCTGTCGCTGACGGGCATTCAGATCGCCTGCGCCACTGCCATCGCCGCCCACCGAAACGGCAGCATTGTGCAGCGAGATCAGCCAGGTCAATGCGGTCTCATCATCATCGATGGCTTCGCCATCGGCCTCGAGTTCCTGTGATTGTTTTTCCAGCCGCTCGGAAAAGCGAATGCAGCTGACAAATTCATCACGGGTGAATGTCGCATTGGCTTCAGCCTCTTGTTCGGCTTGCTCCTGCGCTTCGTTGGCAGCGGCCAGATCCCGCAGCGCCCGCAAATCCATGGCGTTCAATGGCGCAACACTGTTATCCAGTTCCGCGAGCAAAATGGTCCAGTCTTGCTCACCCTGAAACACGGGTGTGTCAACGGCCAGAGTACCGGGACAGACAAACGCATAGTTGTCACGAATATCGCTGATGTCCTCGCAACTGATCTCCCAGTTGCCCGTTGACAGGTTGAACGTGCGCAGAAATTTGGCCTCGTTGTCGAGCGTTACCGCCGGCAGCGAAACGTTCAGCCGACTGCCCGACCGCGCCAGCGTGCCATGCAGCCGTGCGGAGGTATCGACAATCTGGCCATCGCTGTTGAAGCTGACCGGATCGGTAATCGTCAGCGTGCCGCCGAGCCATGTATTGGTATACATCACGGTGGCGTTCCTGGCTTCAGCCGCATCAAATTGACCGCTGATGATGCGCGCGCGATAGCCGGAGCCCGGCGGCGGATAGTAAGTCCAGGTCACCTGACCGTGCATGTTGTCATACAGAAATTCACCGTCCTGCAGCTGAGTCTGCCGCCAGCCACCGTTGCCGTCCGGTATTTCACGAATCGATTTGCCGGGGCCGGTCTGCTCACTGCGAACAAAATTGCCGGTGGCCTGCACGCGCGCATAAAGCTTGCCTTCTGCGTCCATCAAGTCACGTTTCAGCTCGCCGGCTCCTTCGAGATAACCGTTCTTGAACACGCCGCGGTATTCGCTGTGCCGCAGGCCAATCAGATCATCGCTGTCGGGTTTCAGGTAGCGTGAATCAAACGTCAACGTGCCTTTGCCCGCAATAAAGCTGCCGGCGGTACACGGCAAGCTCCAGCTGGCGCTGGTGACGCGATAACGGGAATAGGTGTAGAACTTACACCCCTTGTCGGTCTGCGCCAGTTCGGTGGTGTCAGTGCTCGCTGCGCTGACGCAGGTTGGCACCAACACGGTCAGCATCGTCAGCCAAAGCAAAGCCGAAATACTGCCTTTCTTGCCGCAGGGCTTTTTAAAGCAGAGCTTCTTGCATGAAGGTTTCTTGCAACTGGTTTTTTTGCAAAAGGGTTGCTGGTAAAAGGGCTTCTTGCGCATGCGCAGACTCCAAGGACAGGACTGATGGCTTCTCGTTTTACCGCCCAGTCCCTGGGCCGTGCATTCAAGTTTGCTCAAGCGGCGCCAAAAGGCAAGCCGCCTTTACACCAATTCGCCAAATTGCAGCCGTGGCGTCAGGTTGGTGTAGTTTTTGACATCGGCGAGTATGGTGCCGCCATGTTGGGCCAGACCCTTGGCCAAGCCGTCCATCGTTTCAAAATAGATCGTGCCGACCGCGAGGTACGCCGGTGCGCTGCCATCACTCATCGCCAGACCGCGCTCGACTTCGAAGCGGATGGCACCAAACGGTTTCATCAGTGCCAGCACCATCGGAAAGTGCTGGTTTTTGTAATAGTCAAAATCAAAGCTGGCGGCCGCCTGCTGCGAATAGAACGCCGATACCCGAATCATGGTCTTGTCCTGTCGTCGTTAAGTTAAGTTAAGTTAAGTTGAGGTGAGTTGAATTGAGTTCAGTGGGAAGTATTCAGTCTTGTTCCATCACGCCGCGCCGAATCGCGGCAGCACCGGTGCGCAGAAACGGTCCGGCTTTTCGTTCCAGCAATTGCACCAGCTCCGGTTGCATGAACGCGTAGTCGTCAGGAATATCCAGACAGATCACCTGCTTGTCTTTCAGCTGACGGGGGTATTTGCTGGCGAGCTTGCGTCGGTGCGCCTTCTCCATTACAAAAATAACGGTCGCCCAAGCCAGCTGCTCGGTCGACAGCAGCACTTCGGCATCGGCACTGATGCCGGCGGAATCGGTCTCGACGCCGGGCCAGCCGGCAAACACCTGCTCGGCCGTCGGACTGCGCAGCCGGTTTTGGCTGCAGATAAAAAGCGCACGCTTCATCAATTCGGGGCCAACGCTCGATTACAGCCGGATGAAATAGGGTATGGCCATCAGTACGATGCTGATCAGCACCAGCGCCGTCACGCTCGACAGGAAGTACGGCAACACCATCAGGCCAATGCCACAAAACAGTGGCACCAGCTTTTTCTGCTTTTTGCCGTACAGAAAAAAACCGATGCCGATACCACTGAACAGTACGCCCCAGAGCAAAAGTCCCGCGTCCATCTGCTGTGTCCTTGAAAAATCGTGGCTGCCGAGGCTAGCCGTTATCCGTTTGCCGGAATTCCTGCACAGCGTGCTGCAGAGCAAGCAATGAGGTGCGGATGGCAGTCGACATCGCCGGGTCGCGACCAATACCGTGTTCGTCGAGGCCTGAACCCCTGATTGGCAATTCCAGATCAGCGGCGGCAACGAGCCGACCCGACATCACGGCAATGACTTCCCGTAACGCCGTTAGCGCGTAAGTCGAGCGTGGTGAGGCGTTGAACAGCGCCACCGGCTTGTTGACAAAGGCGTCGCCACCGACCAGCCAATCCAGCGCGTTTTTCATGACGCCAGAAATGCCGTGCGCATATTCCGGACTGGCAATGATCAAGGCATCGGCCGTTGCAACCGCCTCGGTCAACGCAGCGACCGGCGGCGGCCAAGTCGCCTCAAGATCCGGATTGAACAGCGGCAAATCACCGATGCCGGCAAAGAGCCTGACGCTAATGCCCGGCGGTGCCAGCCGCACCGTTGACCGCAGCAATGCGGAGTTGAGCGAGGCGCTGCGCAAGCTGCCTGACAGCGCCAGTATCTTCAGCTCAGACACGCGAAGGCATCCGGTTCATTTCGCCACATTGTTTTTGTACACAGCGCCAGCTTTCATGACAAATTGAACATTTTCCAGCAACGTGATGTCAGCCAAGGGGTCGCCGCTGACGGCGATGATGTCGGCCCATTTGCCGGCATCGAGCGCGCCGGTCTGGTCGGCCCAGCCAAGCAGATCAGCGGCGTTGACGGTCGCGCTCTGGATGGCCTGCGCGGGGGTCATGCCCATCTGCACATACATCGCGAACTGGCGGGCATTGAGGCCGTGCGGATAGACCGCCGCGTCGGTGCCGAACGCAATCTTGACGCCGGCCTTGATCGCGTTCGACATGTTCTTGAAGCTGACCGCCGCCACCGCTTTTTCTTTCTTCAGGTAAAACTCCGGCAAGCCGATTTTGTCGGCGTTGTCGAGCAACCAGGTGTTCAGATAGATCGTCGGCACCATGTACGTGCCGTTTTTCTTCAGCGTCGCGATGCCTTTGGCATCGATGTAGCTGCCGTGCTCGATCGAATCGACACCGGCTTCGCTGGCCAGAATGATGCCGTCACCGCCGTGGGCATGCGCCGCCACCTTGCGGCCAAGCCGATGGGCATCGGCAACCAGCGCTTTCATTTCGTCAAAGGTGTACTGCGAGGCTTCCGGGTCATCGCCTTTGCTGAGCACACCGCCGGTCGCGCAGAACTTGATCACGCTGGCGCCGTACTTGATCACTTCGCGCACTTTCTTTTGCACGCCTTCGACGCCATCGGCAATGCCGTCAGCCTGGGCATGCGCCTCGTAAGGTTGCAGATTGTTGTCGCAGTGGCCGCCGGTGATGCCGAGCGCAGCGCCGCTGGCGATCATGTGCGGGCCCGGTACGTCGCCGGCATCGATGGCATCGCGCAGTGCGACATCGGCATACGCCGGGGCGCCGACATCACGCACCGAGGTGAAGCCGGCCAGCAACGTGATGCGGGCATTCTTGGCGCCAGTCAGCGCCGCCCGCGGCGTACTGATACCCAGCTCTTCATAACCAAATTTCGGTTCACCGGTCAGATGGGTGTGGGCATCGATCAAGCCCGGCAGCACGGTGGCGTTGGACAAATCGATGACGGTATCGCCGGGTTTGCCATCCTGGTGCGCACCGACGCTGACAATCTGCTCGCCTTCGATCACGATGGTCTGATTGCTGCGCAGCTTGCCAGTGTGGGCATCAAATAATTTACCGGCCTGGATGAGCGTTCGAGTTGCGGGTGCGCTATCGGTTTCTGCGGCCAGTGCCGGGTGGCTGCAGAGCGCAGCCATTAAACTCAAAGACAGACTCGAAAGCAGGCTCAAACAAATGCCGTGGGCACCGTGGGTAGTCGTCATGTCGCCTCCGTTGCTGCGGCGTGTCCCGCAGGTGATGACTCAAGCTTGCCGGCGCCGCGTTCGCACGCAACCGCAGGTCTCGGTTACTGGATGGATAGTCGGTTACTGGACGGGATCTCGTTAAACGGTCTTGGTACAAGCGCTCAGGCTTTTTTCTGACTATACATCGCCGCGTCGGCGGCGTGCAGGGCGGCTTCCGGTTCACCGCCAACGTCCAGATAGGAGGTACCGACCGAAAACCGGATGCGCGGCCCGCGCCGGTGGTGCCGGCTCAGCTGCTGGCGGGTGGTGTTGATGCGGTCCTGCAGGGCCTCGGGTGTCACACCCGGCGCCACGACAACAAATTCGTCACCGGCATAGCGAATGATGTGATCGGTCGGCCGGAAGCTGTGCTGCAGCGCGCTGGCAAAATCTTTCAGGCAGTCATCGCCGATCTGGTGGCCGTATTCGTCGTTGATCTGCTTGAAATTGTCGAGATCAAAAAACACGATGCTGGCGCCGGTGTCGCGCGCCGACGCCAGCACCTGTCGCAGCGTCCGGCGATTGCCGAGCCCGGTCAGCGCGTCGCTGTCGACCAGCGTCTGCAATTCTTCTTTGACGGACAGCAGATGGCTGCAGGTCTGGGTCAGTTCCTGCTGAATGGTGCGATACAGCGCCAGCACGCAGCCCAACGCAATGACCCATTCGGCTGCCGAATCGAACGACGAATGCGCCGCCAGATAAATCCGCACCGGGTCGCCGCCGCCATCCGGCATCTGGTTGGACAGCACATACGCGGCGGTTTCGACCAGCGCCAGCGTTGCCCGCGCCGCAAAACCCACGGCAATCCAGGCCAGCGCGGTAATCCGGTGCCGCAATGCCAGCCAAGCGCCATAGCCGAGCCCGATGGCAATGACCGACGCCTGCACCGTCCCGAGCCAGTCAATGTTCGGAATCAGCACCGCGCCGGCGAAACCCAGCCCCGCACTGACCAGCACCGCCTGCCGCGGGTTCAGCCGCCAACGCCGAGTCGGCAGGAATTGCCGGGTGCCCAGCAACAGCAGCAGGACAAACAGGGTTTTGCAAAACACATACAGGAACAACACCACGGCAAACCACAGCCGTGTTTGCGGTTGCCACAGCCAATACAGCACCGCCACGGCCAACGCCGCCAGATTCATCAACCAGGCCTGCACCCATGGCCGCAGCTCAACACGCCGGGTGGACAGCGCCAGCGTGATGAAAAAGAGCGCAATCATCAGATCCGAACTGACCTGAACGATGGTGCTCCAGCGCCACAACAACAACTCCATCTGCCCGTCCCGTTGCGAGGTACAACCCGGCTATCAGATTAGTCCAGCAATCGGCGACGCGACGGCAGCTGGCGGGAAAGTGGGTCGGGTGTTGGATTTGGGTAGGTGAGTGTGCGGACCGACATGATGGGGATTGAGAGCCCCCTCTCCCCTAACCCCTCCCCCGCGAGTGGGGAGGGGAACAAAGCCACGCCGAATACGCTGATCCGATTGAAGCCCCTCGCCGCTTGTCACTCGTAGCGCAAGGCGGAATTTTGCAAAGCAACGCTTCGTTCCGCCTTAACGCCATGAGCTGGCGACTGGCTTGGGGGTGTAGCGGGGTTGGGTAGAAGAGGAATCCGCCATGATTTGTTCCCCTCCCCCCTCGCGGGGGAGGGGCTAGGGGAGAGGGGGGAATTTCGCAGTGAAGCTATGTCTTCGCAGCACCGCCATTCAAACACCAACCATGCGCCTAACCAGCACCAAAGAAACCAAACCCATTCAATCCACCTTGATCCACCGCACCGCTTCGGCCAGTTCCGCATTCGGGAAAATCTGCACCGGACACGGCAAGGCAAAACCAAACAAGCGAATGGCGCCACCCATCCAGTCCAGATCAGTAACAATCGCGAGCTTTTCCCAGGCCCGAAAATGCGCCACACCCAGACGCAAATCGTCCCACAACGCACCGGAAGTAAAACCGGTAAACGCCGGTCCCAACTGATACAACACCCAGACCCGGCCATACGCCGCCAATTTGGCCTCAATCGCCGGAATGATCACCGACTCATACTCATCGGCCGTGACCTCGCCGCTAGCGGCAATGCCAACGACATGATCCGGCAGGTTGGTTAATAGCTCGATCATCGCCCGCGCTCCGCTTGTCCGTGGCAGTCAAGCTAAAGATAGTTGGCAAAGGCGCGGATCGCGAATGGGTGCCTTTGCAGCACGCCTCAAATTGCTACATAGGCATGGAACATGACGTAGGTTGGACTGAGCTTTGCGAAGCCCAGCATTTCCGTTTGGACTGACCAAAAGATGTTGGGCTTATCAACCCAACATACCGCGCTGCGGCGGCAAATACGTCAACGTTCCAAGTCGTAAACGCGATTAATCGATGCGACGCGAACTTCGGCGAATGATTATGCGCGATACCAATCGCCACTTTGATACTTTTTTGGAATGTCTTGTTCAGATGGATTGTCGTAACCAATGCGTTCCAACTCATCAAACCAGCGATCCCTCTTTGACTCTGGCAGGTGCGCCCCGCACCATGGACAAAATGAAATTGCTATTTTTGCCGTTCCGCCATCGTGGACAACCAGACCGTATTCATCGAACTTTTCGACGTATATGACCAAGCTATCAGGGCACTCGTATGGATCTGCATGGATCGCGCACTTGAACTCCACCGCATCCTTCATTTGAACACAACAATGATTCATCTTCGCATTCTTTGCTTGAGTAAATGGTTGAATATTTCAAGCTCATAGGCACGAACGCGCGCAGCGTAATCGCACCTACAAGATCTATTTTGCGCGAAGGTGCAAAACCTTCTGACTTG
This sequence comes from Permianibacter fluminis, assembly GCF_013179735.1. Classification (NCBI taxonomy): domain Bacteria; kingdom Pseudomonadati; phylum Pseudomonadota; class Gammaproteobacteria; order Pseudomonadales; family Pseudomonadaceae; genus Permianibacter; species Permianibacter fluminis. Next base: position 604,998 of record NZ_JABMEG010000001.1, read on the forward strand.
ATCCTGGGGCTTGCCGCTCTTCCGTTATAAAGAGGTCTGTTTTTGCCTTTACAAGGTCGGACAGCTTTTTGTATCCATATAACCTAGAGTCAAAGTCAGGTTGAAGCTTGGTAAGATAGCTTCCAAAGGTTCCAAGATGCGCCCATCCAGCATCGTCAATAGATTGCTCTAATGCAGTTAGGACGAATTGTTTTGGAAACTCAAGCTTTGGCTCTGGAGTTTCGGTTGTTGCCTGAGGTAATGATTGCTTTTGTCCGGCCTCCACTCTTACTGGCACACTGGCAGACTCTGTTGTCACTTCAGGGCGGAGCACTTCAGTAAACACAAATTTGTGGCAGGCATTGCGAAATGCCTCTGGTGTCTTCTTTTCACCAAATCCAAGAACTGTCAGCCCTTCTTCACGCAGCCGCATTGCAAGGCCAGTAAAGTCACTGTCACTGGTGATAAGGCAGAAACCGTCGAACTTGCGCGTATACAACAGGTCCATCGCATCGATAATTAGCGTGCTATCTGTGGAATTTTTTCCAGTCGTGTAGGCAAACTGTTGAACCGGCTTGATCGCGTATCGCTGCAACACTTTCTTCCAGGAAGAGCTTGTTGGCGCCGTGAAATCTCCATAAATGCGCTTGACAGTTGCCTCTCCGAATCTTGCTATTTCCGCAAGCAATCCTTCGATGACAGCAGCCTGTGCATTGTCCGCATCTATAAGAACCGCCAATCGAAGTGTCGGCTCTTCGGATTCGATTTTTGCGACGAGTCGTGGAGATAGCAAGATGCCTCCTGTTTATTAACTCTGATTCGGCACCAAGTTGTGCGCGCTAAAACTGGGGCAGATCTGAAATGTCCTATCGGCCAATCGCACACTAACGAGCTTACAGGTACGAATCCCCGTAGCGGTTTCATACGAATGATGCCTACAAGTTCTCGAAGCACTGCACGGCGCCAACCAACAGAGCTTGTAGGTACGAACCCGCGTAGCGGTTTCGTACGAATGACATTTACATGCGTCCGAAACGCTGCGCGGTTCGGACCTACGTCAATTACGGCAACAGCGGCGGCACATACGTCAGCGTTCCGGCCAGCAGCCAGAGCAAGCCTAACACCAGCGGCAAGTGAACAAAAAGCTGCAGTGCAGTAAAGCCGACGATGTCGCGGGCTTTCAAACCGACCACGCCAAGCAGCGGCAGCATCCAGAATGGGTTGATCAGGTTGGGCAGCGCTTCGGCGGCGTTGTAGATCTGCACGGCCCAGCCGAGATGCACTTTCAATTCAATGGCGGCTTGCATCACATACGGCGCTTCGATCAGCCATTTGCCGCCGCCGGAAGGGATGAACCAGCCGAGTATCGCGGAATAGGCGCCCATCAAAAGCGGATAGGTCTCCGTGCTGGCGATGGTGACAAACGCGGTGGCAACCCGGCTGGACAGGCTGATGCCGTCACTGCCGGCAGCGCTGGTGAGCACGGCGGCGAGTCCGGCGAACAACGGGTACTGGATCAGCACACCGCCCATGATCGGCACGGCGCGTGTCACGGCAGCAACAAACCGTTGCGGCCGACCATGCAGGGCCATGCCGGTCATCAGAAACAGAAAGTTGTAGGTGTTCAGGCCGGACAGCGCCAGCAGCGGATCTTTTTGCTGAAATTCCTGCAGCAACCAGCCGGCACCGAGCAGCACCACGAATACGATCAACAGCGGCGAATGCTCCAGCCACTCACCGGGGCGGGACGGTGCCGTTTGCACGACCGCTGGCTCGCTGATATCAATGCCGAGTTGCTGCGCCGTGGTGGCGCTGCTGCCGGTCGGTGCCGACCACCACGCCACCAGCATCGATACCAGCAACAAAACAGCGGTCAGCAGCAAGGACTGCCAGAGAAAAATGGTTTGCGAAAACGGAATCACGCCGGTGATGGCAAGCAGCGGTGCCGGCAGACTGCTGGCATTGGCCTGCAACTGCGCAGCTGACGATGACAAACCCATCGCCCAGGTTGCACCCAAACCGAGATAGCCCGCCGCAGCGGCAGCGCGATAATCCATTTGCAAGGCTTCACGTCGCGCCAAGGCCCGCACCAGCAGGCCGCTGAAAATCAAGCTGAGCGCCCAATTGAGCAGAGAGCTCAACATGCTGACGCTGGCGATCAGGGCAATGGCGCTGCGACCGCTGCCGGGTTGCGCGGCAATGGTATTGATCAAACGCGTGACCGGCGGCGACACCGCCACCACGTAACCGCTGATCGCCACCATCACCATTTGCATCGTGAACGGGATCAGCGACCAGAAACCGTCACCAAACGCTTTGCTGATCGCCAACACCGGCGCGCCATTGGCGAACGCCGCCAACACAACGATGAGCAGCGCCAGAATCGCGAAGACAAACGCATCGGGAAACCAGCGCTCGGCCCAGTGGGTAAAACGCAGCGCAGTGCGTTGCAGTAGTGAGCTATCGGACATGGTTTGGTCCTTGTTCTTGTTGCTTTTTGATTGTTCTGTTTTGCCCGTTCATGTTCGTTGCGGCGGGTCCGCTGCGCTTGACCCGTCCTACTCACGCTATTCCACCTCAGCCGGTTTCGGCTTGACCGGATCATTCCAGACCGGCTGCAAACCAAAGCGGACAAAATAGGTCGAGATGAATTGCGGTGCGCCGAGTTGGTCGGCGAACACGGTGGGTTCGTATTGCTGGGCGAGCCAGTCGCTTGGGTAGCCCATCATTTGCAACACCGAGCTCGGCACATTCCATTGGCTGGCTTGATGGTGCCAGCGCTGCGCGCTGTGTTGCAGCTGAGCCAGCGTGTTCGGTTCGTCGGTCAGAAAAACCAAGGGCACGGTGCCTTCTGACGCCGGTGCGGGACCGGTGGTGCAGTGGGTCAGGAAACCGACGGCCTGGGTTTTGGTGAAGTTCTGGCCGTGATCAGAGCTGTACACCAACAGCGTTTTGCTCAGATCCAGATCCGGCAGCAGGCGCTTGAAAAATTCGCCGGTGTTCCAGGCCACGGCGTTGCGGTAGCTGTTGCGAAAGGCTTCGTTGCCGAAACCGTCGCCGTATTGATTGCCTTCGTTCAAGCCCTTGATGGTCGCGTTGTCCATATGCGGTTGGAACGGCGCGGCGTCGAGCGGGTATTTGCCCTCATAGGGAAAGTGCACGCCGTTCTTGTTGACGTAAATGTACAGGCGCTCGGGCCGGGCCAGCAGCGCCTTGAGTTTCTCGACCAGGATCATGTCCTTGTCACGCGCCACGGTGGTGTCGTCGTGCTGGATCAGCTCGTCGATTTCACCAAGCTCCTGCGCGCTCATGAAGTTCTGCAACTCACGATTGGTTCGCTGGCCGTCGAGATAAACGGTTCTGTAGCCGGCGGCCTTGGCGTACGCCCAGAGCGATGGCCGGGTCGCTTCGTCGCGCTGATAGCTGGCGCGGCGCACGGCGTAACGGAAGCTGAGATTGCTGGCGGCGCTGCAATTGGCGTGCGACGCGGTCAAGCCAAAATTGGCGGCACGATAGCTCTGGCTGATGAGGCCGGTCGGAATGCCGTTGGCGGTATTTAAATCGAGCCAGTCACCGCGCACGCTCTCGTCCATGATCACAACGATTTTGTCGAACGGCGATGCGCCGGCCGTGACGCTGACCTGCTGGCGCGGACCGGGATCGGGTTTCAACCACTCATCACCGAGCAGTACGCCGACAAATGCGACCGGATTCAAATGCTGCGGAAAGGTGTCGCTGTCGCCACCGCCATCAAAATAGACCACGCCGGCAATGGCGCACAGCGGCAGCAACGGCAGCCAACCGGCGCGCCGGGTCCAGCGCGTCCAGCGCAGTGACAGCAGCGGCGGCGGCAGCAAGATGCCAATCAGCAGCGGCAGGATCACCAGCACCGCCTTGCCGATCAGCGGGCCGTAAAACTGGAAGGTTTCGTCAATGAACGCGATGTCTTGAAACAGCCGCTCGACTTCAATGGCGTTGAGCACCGAGCCGGTGATGTACAGATACGACAGCGCGTTGCCGGCCGCATAGACCAGCAACAAGCCCCAGCCGACGCGCACCCACAGCGAACGGGAAAATGCCACGGCGAAAGTGGCGGCGAGGCCACTCAGCCAAATGAAGCTGAACCAGAAAGGCCCGCCATTGATACTGGACTGGTCCTGCAGCAATTGCGGTAACTGCCAATGACCAATAATGAGAAATGCCAGCAGCAGGGTGACCTTGAGCAGGCCGAGTTTGGACCAGGAATTGAACATGCGACCGGATGACCGTTTGATGACACCGGCGCTACGTTACCACGGCTGGCACGGTCGGCTAAGCGGACCGCGTCGACAGGCTCACGGATTCTCTTCGCGCCGGCGTTCTTTCATGCTGCCGAACAACGCAATCAAATGGCCAAAGGCGGCAAACAGCGGCGTCGACCAGATATCAAACCAGTTGTCCCGATAGGCTTCATCGGGTCGGTCCGGATTGTAGACAACCGCGACCGCGTCACCGACCTGATGTCGCGCCCTGCTAACCGGCTGGTCGTGACCACGGGCATCGCCGGCGCTGACCGAAAAGGTATGGCTTTGATCAGTTGCCGCGAATTCGATATCGGCATGAAACTTGGTGCAGTCGTAGCTGCGTCGGCGCTTGCTGCCGCCGCAGCGGCCATTGCTGGCATCGACTGCGGTCACGGTGCCCGTGGTCTTTTCGGCATGGGCAATGAACAGCAAGCGATCCGTGACGAAGTACAGCGTCACCAACGCCAACACCCCCGCAATGGCGAAGAAGAATCGGTTCTTGATCATGATGCGCGGTGCTCAATCATATTGAACCACCGCGCCGGCTGGCGGCCCAGGCGCGATAGCCATGAAAGCAAACCGACAGCAGACACAGCGGCGGCAACAAGATGAACAGCACCGCCAGCGGCGACATCGCGTACAGCGCTCGCGCCACCGGCGCCCCTGCGTAAAGCGATAGCAATTGGCCGATGCTCTGCGCAGCCGCTGCCAAATCGCCCCACTGCTGTGGCAGCGCCTCACCAAACAGATAGTAGCCAGCGAGTGTCTGGATATAGAGCAGCAGCAACAGCAGCAGCAGTCGCGACCAGATCGCACCGGCGGTCAGCGCGCGCCCGGACAACACCGCTCGCATCGACGCCGAACCGGAGACCAGACGCAGCACCCGCAGCAGACGCAGTAGCCGTGCGATCAGTGACAAACCGCCGATAGCCGGCACCCAACCGATGGCGATGACCAAAAAATCAAAGCGATTCCAGGAGTCGGCGAAAAACTGCCGCCAATCGCGACCGTGGGCGCCGATACGAAGAAGCAGTTCGACCGTGAACGCCAGCTGCGTTGCCCACAATAAATAGAACCAGTACAGGCCATAGTCCTGCAACGCTGGCACGGCTTCCAAACCCATCACCACGGCATTGAGCAGGATCAGACTCAGCACCGTGCTGTGAAAACTGTCGCTGTCGACCAGCGTTTGCAGGCGTTGCGACCAGCGATCAACCATCGTCATGGCTGCCGCCCGGTGACAGTCGTGGTGATCTGCAGATCACGGTAACTCCAGCCGCCGCCGGTTTTCGGGCAAAGCGCAAACGCCTTGCCACGAGCGAAGCTCCAGTTGCTGTGCTCGGCGGGCACCGTCATTTCATCGGTTCTGAGCATTTGCAATTGCAGCGCGGCTTCATTGACGCCGTTCTGGTTGATCAGCCGCTCGCCATCGAGCGCCGCCAGTTTGTATTGCGCGCTGCGGCCGCAGCTGCCGAGTTGTATCGTCAGGTTTTTGCCGCGCAGGCTGGCGCGATCACCGGCGTGCAGGTAATGGGCACTGACCTTGATTTCGGTTTGCTTGCCGGCCTTGCTGGGCGCGAGCGATTGTGCAATCCAGACGCCGTTGGCGCCGACCACATCAAATTCCACTTTGTTGCCAGCTTCGGTGACGACCAGCGCGGTGGTTTCATCAACTCCGTAAGCAGCGGTCTGGTGAGTGTCGGCCAGCAGCATCAGCATGCGGCCCTGGCGCGCGCGCTGAGAAAAATGGGTGTCGAGAATGCCATGCGGAAACAGCCGCAGGCCGCCTTGCGGGCGATAGCTCAAGTGTTCGTCGCTGGCAGTCGGGCAATCGCCACGGCTTTCACAGAATGGCAATCGCGGTGACTCGGTAACAACCGGATGTTGCAGCGCCAGCGCACTGCGGCCGTTGCTGATCATCGGCAGGGTTTTTTGCTCGTTGCCGGTCTGCACCGCGGTGCCGGCGCTGGTGCCCATGATCGCCAGTTCGCCACGGCTGAAACGTTGCCGGATAAGCGCCATTTCCGGCGAGTCGCTGCCATCGGCGCGCAGCAGGCTGCGTACATGCAGCGATTGATCGCCACCGTTGAAGAACAGGCCATCGAGCGTTTCGAGTACGGGCAGCAGATCATCATTACTGCAGTAGCGTTGCCACAGCGCCTCGTCGACGCGGGCAAACCGCTCCAACCCGAACAAGCGTTGCCGCTGCTGACTCAGCGCGCCACAGGGCGTGCTCAGCGAGTCAGTGGTTTGCGCCTGATCGCGCAAGCGGCGGCTGGCGGCATCGAGCGGAACCCAGACCACTTCCGCACCAAGCAGACTGAACCATTGCTGATAGAACGCCGCCGCATCGAGCGGTTCGCGCGCGGCGCTGGTCAACACACCGATGCGCGGTTTGCGGGTTTGCCCGCGTTGGCTCGCCTGCAGAAAGCGCTCGAACACGGCGCGCACTTGCGGGTCGGTGCCGTTGACATCCAGGCGTTCGCGCCGCGGCGTTTTGCCGTCGACCATCAACGGCTGCACTTCCAGCCGCTCCTGCAACCACAGCCATTCGTCATCACTCAGCGTGAGGCCGGCCGTCTTCAGGCCCTGACTCAATTCGCTGCCGGACAGCCGCCGCGCCGGCAAGCTTGCCAGCGCTTTTTGCAGCGCCTCGATACGCGCGGCCGGCAACAACGCCAGCATGGCGGCAGATGCCTGGCTCAGTCGGGCCGGTTCGTATTGCGCTTCAAACAACGCCTCTTGCTGGCGCCAGTCACGCGCCAGATTTTCCCGCTGGTCTTCGGCGCAGGCATCCAGATTCATGCTGCTGCATATCGAAAGATGGCCACCGGCCAATACCAGAACGCGCGCGGACTCGGCGTTTGCTGCAGAACAAGTCATTGCAGCCAGAGCCGCGGCCAGTGCCAGTTTGCGCATAGATATGCAACGTCGGTCATTTGCAGGTGCTGCACTCTAGAAAATATTTCAGCCTTATGGCAAATGGTGATTGACAGGAAATTTGCGACGCGGCAAATTCGGCCTCGTTCTATTCAAATCACCACGCGCCATTGGCGCCCAACGGAAAAGGAGGACGGGCCATGTTGAAGAAAGCTTTCAACCTCGGCGGCTATCGCTATACCCCGTACTACCTGTCCGAGTGGTTCAACAATTAGCCAGCCCTCCGCGCAACGCGGAGGGAGCCGGCAGCAGTAAACGCAGTCGTCTGGTCTACCGTTTCTTCGACTGACGCTGCGTGATTGAACGTGTCGTCATGCTGGTCATGACCCGTTTTCTGATCGCCCTCTCCTCTTCTTTGTTCGATCCCTGTCAGCGCTTTCGCTCGCCCGCGATTTGCCCGCACTGGCCGTGATCCGTCCCGCTGGCCGCCTGCGGCCCTGGGTGATTGCAGAGACCACTCCCGCGTTTGCGCCGTTCTGCCTGCTTTGCAGTTTCAGACCCGCCGCGCGATGCGGCAAGCAACCCTGAGGAGTGCGTTATGCAAGCCACCAACAAGAAGCACAAAAAAGACAAACACACGCTGTACCACGCGATTGCCCTGGCACTGCTCGGCGCCGGCAGCGCCTACGCCGCCGACGACGCGAAGCCGGTTGATGAAAACGCCGAACGCGTGGAAGTCACCGGCACCCGGTTGAAAGGCGTCGACATGGAAGGCGCCAGCCCGGTGATCGACATTGATCGGGAAGAATTGGAAAAGCGCGGCTACGACAGCGTCGGCGAATTTCTGAAAGATCTGCCACAAACCTCCAGTGCTGGCACCTTTTCCGAAGCGGGCGGCATCGCCTCCGGCACCCGCGGTCAACCGGCCGGTTCGGCTGGCGTTTCCTTGCGCGGTTTGGGCAGCAGCTCGACCCTGGTGCTGATCAACGGCCGCCGGGTTGCGGTTGATTCTTTTACCAATGGCTTTGACTCATTTGTTGACGTCAACAGCATTCCGATGTCTGCCATTGACCGCATTGAAGTGCTGACCGATGGCGCATCGTCCATCTACGGTTCAGACGCCATTGCGGGCGTAATCAATTTCATTCTTCGCAAAGACTATACCGGTCAGGAAATCTCCGTCATGTATGGCGATGACACCGCCAAGGATGATTTCGGCCGCTATAACCTGACCTATGTCGGCGGCTTCGCGACCGAAAAGAGCAATACCACAGTCGTACTGGACTACTACGATCGCAATGCCTTGATGAACTCGGATCGGCCGATAGACGTAACGCTTTATTCTTCCACCCGCGTCACCATTGATGGCGTCGACCATCCGGAACCGTGGTGTGGTGATGATCAAAGCAACGGTGGCACCCGCTGTCGCTATGACTATGTCAGCCAGCGCGCCATCCAGTCCGATACCGAAAATCTCGGCTTCACGCTCAGCCACACCTATGACTTGGGTGAAGGCAGCGAATTCTTTGCGGAAGTGATGTATCAGCGCAACGAAGGCCATGCCTACGAAGCGCCGTCGAGCTTCTCGACCTGGGTGCCTGCTGGCAGCGCAACCATTCCGCAATGGGCGCTCGACATCGATGCGCTGGATGGCAACGCTGATGACATTCGCGTTCGCAGTCGCTTCCCGGATTTGCGTACCCAGGAATTTGAAGACACCACTTATCGTGCACTCGCCGGCCTGCGTGGCACGATCGGCAACTGGGATTGGGAAAGCGGGCTGGCGATTGGCAAGGCCGAAAGTACCATTCGCCACGTTGCCGGTTTCTACAATATCGATGCCGTCGATGCCGCAGCGGATAACGGGACTTTCAATCCCTTCAACCTCGGCCGTGATAACAGCGAAGCCACCCTGGCGAGCTTGCGCGAAACCGCACCACGCACCGGCGAGTCGGAGGTCAAGACCTGGGATTTCCGCTTCAACGGTGATCTGTTCGCACTGCCGGCCGGCCCGGTCAAAGCAGCGCTCGGCGGTGAGTACCGCACTGAAGACATGTTCGACAAACCGTCCGCACTCGCACAGGCCGATGGCATTTACGGGCTCGGCGCCACCGAAGCTGAAGCCGATCGCAAACAATATGCTGTCTATGGCGAGTTCTTGCTGCCGATGACCAGCAGCGTCGATGTCATTACCGCCTTCCGCTACGACCACTACAGTGACTTTGGCAGTGACGTAAATCCCAAAGTGTCGCTCCGCTGGAAAGCCACCGAAGATCTGATCTTCCGGGCGTCGTGGAGCACCGGCTTCCGGGCGCCGTCGTTGTCGCAGCTCGGCTCTGGCACCACGCTCGGCAGCAACTTCATCGATTGCGGTCCGAGCGCAGCTTTTGGCGCGCTATGCGGTACGGTTGGCAACCCGGCCGGCGAGCTGGAATTTGATCAAGAAACGCTGGGCAACACCGGCCTCGATGCCGAAACCTCGGTAGCGCGTAACGTCGGCGTATCGTGGAATATCACCAACGATCTGCAAGTCACGCTGGATTACTGGCGCTATACCCATGAAGACATCGTCGATGTCGACGCCAACACCACCTTGCGTCAATGCGTGGATGGCAGCGCGCCGGTCGTGGCCGATCCGGATGACCTGAACGGCGGTTTTGGTTGTGCAGTCGATGCCAACGGTGACATCTTCTTCCTGCGCACCGGCTTCTTCAACGTCGGCAAGCAGGAAACCGATGGCTACGACGTCAACATCAAGTACAAGCTCGACAATTACCGGTTCTTCTTCTCGGCATCCAAGACGCTTTCCTATGAGCGGCAGATCGCGCCGGATCAACCGAACGAAGATTTGCTGGGCCGGCTGTCTGGTGAGAACGAGATTGGTCGTCCGGAACTGGTCGCCGATTTCGGCGTTGACTGGGCCAGTGACAGCTGGAACTGGTCACTGTCCGGTAACTATACCGATGAACTGGGCGATGGCGATTTCCAGTATGACGATCACCCGACCGTTGACGCCTGGCTGGTCTGGAATGCCAGCGTCGGCTACGACTTCAGCGAATCAAGTCATGTCACGTTTGCGGTCCGCAACCTGACCGACGAGGAGCCGCCGTTTGCGTCGTCGCCGACCTCCGGCTATGCCGCCTCGGTGCATGACTTCTTTGGTCGTGTTGCATCAGTCCGTTACACACAATCGTTCTAAAGCGATCTGGTGCGTCATGACAGCGTTTCGGCTGTCATGACGTCAGCGCTCCTGGCGTTGTCACGGCGTGGCATTGATTCGTTGAGGCGTTGCTTGGGTGTGGCCTGTTGTAACAGACAAGTCGCCCGTGACATTTATCCCGTATGGGACCGGGTCTGCGTCGCCACCTCCAAAAGGCGTGCGCAAACCCGGTTATTTTTCCGTCACGACTATGGTGACGCGGAGTAGAACATGCAGAACCCGAACGCGGTATCCACCTGGCGCATGCCGGACACCTTGTTGATCGTCTTTGCGGTGTTACTGCTGGCAGCGCTGATGACGGTGTTGATCCCGCGCGGCCAGTTTCAGGTTGCGCCCAGCGCGACCTCCAGCAAACCGGTGGTGGTGCCCGGCTCCTTTCATTACAGCGATGACGGTCACGCCCAAGGCGTGGCGATTTTTTCCGGTAACGAACAGCCGGGCGTCCTGAATGCCCTGTTCGACGGTCTCACCTCCGGCACCAAGCATGGCGCCGCGATCGGCGTGGTGATGTTCATCCTGATTGTCGGTGGTGCTTTCGGCATCATTCTGAAGACCGGTGCGATGGATGAAGCCTTCAAGCGACTGGCTTGCAGCATGCGCAGTTACGGTTGGGTGTTGTTGCCGGTGTTCATGTTTTTCTTTTCCTTTGGCGGCGCCGTGTTCGGCATGGGTGAAGAGGCGATGGCATTCGCTGTGTTTATCATTCCCTTGATGCGAACACTGGGCTTTGATGCCGTCACCGGCGTGCTGATTACCTACGGCGCCACCCAAGTCGGGTTTGCCACGTCGTGGATGAATCCGTTCTCGGTGGTGATCGCACAGGGCGTTGCCGGGTTGCCGGTGATGTCAGGCACCGGTTTTCGCTTTGTCATGTGGCTGGTTTTTACTGTGGTGTTCATGGCCTGGGTGCTGCGTTATGCACTGCGCCACCGGGATCAATCAGTCACCGCCAACGTCGACATCGAACATGCGTTCAACAGTCGGCATGGCCTGATTCTTTTGGTTTTCGTACTCGGCATGTGCTGGGTGGTCTGGGGCGTGACCGCGCACGGTTATTATCTGCGCGAAATCGCCACCCAGTTTCTCGCCATTGCGCTGCTTTGCGCGGTCATTGCCCGGTTTGGCAAGTTGCCCGGCTGCAGCGCCAATGAACTGGCCGAAGCGTTCAAAACCGGTGCGGCGCAATTGCTGCCGGCCGCCATCGTGGTCGGCATTGCTCAGGGCATCATGATTCTGCTTGGCGGCGTGGACCCGACCCAGCCGAGTGTCGTCAACACCATGTTGCAAGCTGCTGCCGATCTCATTGGCGATGCCCCGAGCTGGCTCGCTGCACAAGGCATGCTGGTGTTCCAGTCGGTGTTCAATTTCTTTGTCACGTCCGGCTCGGCGCAAGCGGCGCTGACCATGCCGCTGATGGCGCCGCTCGCCGATCTGGTCGGTGTCAGCCGCCAGACTGCCGTGCTGGCCTTTCAACTCGGCGATGGCCTGGCCCATCTGATTTACCCAACCTCGGCCGCATTGATGGGCACGTTGGCCGTGGCAAAAGTACCGTTTGTGCAATGGCTGCGCACGATTTGGTCCTTGCAGTTGCTGATGGCTGCATTGAGCCTGATGGCGGTTGCAGTGGCCGTGCTGACTCGTTTTTAGCGACGGTTGCTCGCTTCAACTGGTTGTGTAAGCAGTAGTAAGCATCCCTTTCGAATTGACCCTGACAAACGGCCGCTGCTGGCTGGCGGTCAGTGCTGGCGCACACCTTGCGCCTGAGAAGACTTAGATTGTGATAACGCTGATTAAGAATGCCGATGTGTATGCCCCGGACGCACTCGGGCGCAACGATATCCTGCTCGCCGGTGAACGCATTGCCCGCATCGCGCCGCAGATTGAACTGAGCGGCAACGATGTCACGGTGGTCGATGGCAGCATGCTGATTGCAACGCCGGGGCTGGTCGATTCGCTGGTGCACATCATCGGTGGCGGCGGTGAAGGCGGTTTTCGTACTCGCACGCCGGAACTTGATTTTGTCGATGCCGCCCTGGCGGGTGTCACCACGCTGGTCGGCGTGCTTGGCACCGATGCGGTAACCCGCACTCTGACCAATCTGCTGGCAAAAGCCAGCGCCCTGACCGAAGAGGGCCTGAGCTGTTATTGCCATACCGGCTCGTATCAGATTCCGGTCAAGACGCTGTTTGATTCGGTGCAGGAAGATCTGATTCTGATCGACAAATTCATCGGCGTGGGTGAAGTCGCCATCGCCGATCACCGCTCCTCACAGCCGACGTTGAATGAGCTGAAGAAACTGGCGGCCGAAGCGCGCGTTGGCGGCATGCTGGCCGGTAAAGGTGGCATTGTCAGTGTGCATGTCGGTGATGCGCCGGAGGGCTTGAGCCTGATCGAAAAACTGGTTGCCGAGAGCGACATTCCGATCACGCAATTCCTGCCGACCCACATCAATCGCAATCAACGGTTGTTTGTCACCGCGCTCGATTACGCCCGCCATGGCGGTTACATCGACTTCACCACCAGCACCACACCGGAGCTACTCGCCCAAGGCGAAGTGAAATGCTCGCGCGGTTTGAAAGAAGCGCTGGACGCCGGTGTGCCGGTGAGCCAGATCACGTTTTCATCAGATGCGAATGCCTCGCTGCCGCGCTTTGATGCCGCCGGTCATTTTGCCGGGCTCGGCATCGGCCGTATTGGCAGCTTGCTGGGCGAAGTGCGTGACGCCGTGTTGCACGAACAGGTGGCGCTGGCCGACGCGCTCAGCGTGGTCAGTCGCAATCCGGCGCGGGCCCTGCGCTTGTCGCAGAAGGGCACGCTGGCCGCTGGCATGGATGCCGATCTGCTGCTGCTCAACAGCCGCCTGCAGGTGCATTCGGTTTGGGCACGCGGGCGCCTGCTGGTCAACAAAGGCGAGTTGGCCGTGCAGCCGCTGCTGGCCGATTGAGCCTGCAGCTTGTCAACCAATCGGCGGAGGCCTCGTTGAAGGAGACAAGCGCATCGCGCGCTCACTCATTCACCCGAGGCCAAGGAGCCGATCATGAAATCTGCAATGACCCTGACAGCATTGGCGGTGCTGATGGCCGCCAGCATCAACAGCGCCGATGCCGGCGAGCGGGGCCTGCGCGTTGGCGGCGCCGCCAACGCTGGCGCTGCCGCGCAGCTGCATCGCAACCGTGGCAACAACCCGCAAGCGACCGAGTTGCACCGGACCACCAACGTCACGCTGGCAAACGGCCAGCAAGCCAGCCGCACGGTTGATGCCAGTGTCGACCGCGACAATCACAGCTACAGCCGCGAGGTCACCGGCACCACCCGCGCCGGTGTTGATTACACCGTCAACGTCAGCGGCAGCCGTGATCCGGAAACCGGCAGCTTCCAGCGCACGATTGCGCGCAGCAACAGCGCCGGCCAGAGCGCCACCACCGTCGTTACCGGCCAACGTACCGAAGACGGTGTGGTTCGCGATCGCACCACGACGCTCGCCGATGGCCGCAGCGCCAGCGCACACACCGAAGTCGTGCACGACAATGGCATCCGCACCGTGACGACGACCGGCAACACGCTGCAAGGCGAGGCATTCAGCCGCACGGCCACCACCACGCGCACGGACAGCGGCGTGATTCGCGATGTCAATGCGAGCGGCCCGAACGGTGAGCGCAGCCGTCACGACGAAGTGATTCGTGATGCCGCCACCGGCACCGTCAGTCGCACCAGCTCCGGCGCCAATGCCGCCGGCGAGTGGACCGCCAGCGCCGTCACCACCCGCAGCGATGACGGCTTTGTTCGCGATGCCAGCCGCACCACTGCCAACGGCCAAACCGTCAGCCAACACGGCGAACTGGTGCGCAATGACGATGGCAGCTGGCTGCGCACGCAAACCACGACCGCTGCCAATGGTGGCACCCGCACGGTGACCGTTAACGGCAGCGTTGATGCCGAAACCGGTGCCCGCAATCGGGACGTCACGGTCGAGCGTAATCCGGCACCGGCCCCGGCCGAGCCGACCCCGTAAGCCCAGGGCGACTTTGCTTTTTGTCAGCGACTGGCTTGTCTACACAACTGAGATTCCCGGCCCGCTCGTTTTCGAACCTCACTTCATCGAACCACACTTTACCGAACCAGACGACTCAGCCCGCCCGCCGAACCCGGCGGGTCTTTTTTTTGCCGCGCTTATTCGCGCTCCGTTTAATTTGGCCCCGGGCAATTTTCTGTTGCTGGGCCACACTGGGTATGGGCCTTTCGGAGCATCGACATGAACGCTGTACCCAATCCGCCGATTCCGGTCATTCAGAACATGGCTGCGTTGCGCGAATACCTGTTGCTGTATCGCGGTCGTCATCATTGGCGACTCGGTGAGTACCTGGTCTCGACCGGTCAGCTGCATCACGACCATGTCGAACATGCGCTGTCCGAACAACGGCAACGCCCGAGTGAAAAGCTCGGTGAAATTCTGGTACGGCACAACCAGCTCAGTGCGGAATCCCTAAAGCACGCGCTGTACACGCTGATGGGCGTGCCGACCATTGATCTCGACAACCTGCCGCTGCAGTCGGACGCCTTGCAGCGGCTGCCGGCCACGGTGACCCGGCGGCTGGAATTGCTGCCGGTGCTGCTCGACGGCGATGAGCTGGTGGTGGCCTGTCACCGCTTGCCATCGCCGGAAGAAATTGCCGAAGTGGAATTCGCTGCGCGGATGCCGGTGCATTTTGTCCTGACCGCTGCCGGGCCGCTGCGCGATGCGCTGTTCCGTCATTACGAGGCGGTACTGGAACAGGACAACAACGGCTTCAGCACCGAGAACGGCGCTCCGGTGACGCTGTCGCTGGAAGAAGAACGGCAAGCCAATCGACCGCCGATTATCCAGCTGGGAAATTCCATCTTGCAGGACGCCATCGACCAACGCGCATCCGACATTCACTTGCGGCCTGAGCGCGACAGCGTGGAGCTTATCTATCGCGTCGATGGCTCGATGGTGCCGGTGCAGCAACTGAAGCGCGCGCTGCTGTCGGCGGTGGTCAGTCGGCTGAAGATTCTGGCCAAGCTCAACATCGCCGAGCACCGGGTGCCACAGGATGGCCATATTCAGGTCATGTACCAGAAACAGTCGATCGATTTTCGCTTGTCGATCATTCCGACGGTCTGGGGCGAGAGCGTGGTGCTGCGCATCCTGAACAAACAGCAGGGTTTGCGCACGCTGGCGCAAATCGGCCTTGATCCGAAGGATCAGGAAACGCTGCAGAATCTGCTCGTGCGTGGCAGCGGCATCCTGCTGGTGACCGGCCCGACCGGCTCCGGCAAGACCACGACGCTGTACGCCGCGCTGCAGGAAATCGCCAAACGCGCGCTGAACATCATCACCGTTGAAGACCCGGTCGAATACGAACTGCCGGGCATGCGCCAGATTCAGTTGCTTGACGCCATCGGCTTTGGTTTTCCACGCACCTTGCGCCATATCCTGCGCCATGATCCGGATGTGATCATGATCGGCGAAATGCGCGACGAAGAGACCTGCCGCATCGCGCTGGAAAGCGCCCTGACCGGCCATCTGGTGTTGTCGACGCTGCACACCAACGATGCGCCCGGCGCGATCATCCGCTTGAAAGAGATGGGCATGTCGCCATATTTGATCCGCTCATCCGTGATCGGCGTGCTGGCGCAGCGGCTGGTTCGGATCAATTGCCCGCACTGTCGGCAGCCGGAAAACGTCAGCCCGAGTTTGCGTGCACTGTTTGGCTTTGCCGACAATGAGGTGTTTTATGCCGGCGCCGGTTGCCGCCATTGTCACCACACCGGTTTTGCTGGGCGCAAGGCGATCTACGAACTGTTTGAATTGACCGAGGCCGTGCAAACCAGACTCAACAAGATTTTGTCGGCCACCGAGTTGCGCGCGCTGGCGTTGGAAGCTGGCATGCGGCCGATGTTCCAGCACGGCTTGAGTTTTGCCCGCACCGGCGAATTGTCGCTGCTGGAGTTGTATGGCGCCTGTTACTAGACCTGATGTCAGCCAGCGGACGGCGTTGCCTGCGGCATCGGTTGCAACATCCAGTCAACGGCCGCTTGCGCATGCAGCGCCGTTGAATCGAACTGCGGCAGGCGGGTGTCGCCCGGTTGGATCAACATGGTGATTTCGGTGCAGCCGAGGATCACGCCCTGGCCGCCGGCCTCGCCGTGACGCTGAATGATCTCAAGGTAGCGTTGCTTCGATTCCGGGCGAACCACACCAAGACAGAGTTCCTGATAAATGATCCGGTGAATGTCTTCCCGCTCCGCGGCATCCGGAATCAATAACTCAACACCAAATAGCCGCTGCATGCGCTCGCGGTAAAACGCCTGCTCCATGGTGAAGCGGGTGGCCAGTAGCAGCACGCGGTTCAGACCGGCACGCTGAATGGCCTGCGCGGTGGCATCGACGATGTGCAACAGCGGTATCGTGGTCGCGGAGCTGATCTGATCGGCGACTTTGTGCATGGTGTTGGTACACAGCAGCAGGGCCTCGGCACCCGCGCGCTGCAGCGATTGTCCGGCCGTCGCCAGAATCTGGCCAGCACCGTCCCAGTCGCCGGTGCGTTGACGCTGCTCGATGTCGGCAAAGTCAACGCTGTACAACAGACATTGCGCGGAATGCAAACCACCAAGGCGGTGCCGGACCTGCTCATTGAGCAGGCGATAATAGATCGCGCTCGATTCCCAGCTCATGCCGCCGATAAGGCCGATGGTACGCATACCCGTTCTCCTGACCGACTGTTCGTGTTGCCTTGTGTTGTGGCGCCGCTCGCCATTTGTGATCAACCTGCTGAGCTCACGTAACCATTGTAGGAGCGGCCTTGGCCGCGATGTTTGTGCTGAAAACTATCGCGACCAAGGCCGCTCCTACAACATCAGCTCAATTCGGCAAAGGTCGGCAGGTCTTTGACCTGAGCCACATCGGCTGGCAGTTTGGCGGCCGTGCGCTGACCTTTGCCGGTCAACACCAGCACGAAATCGCAGCCAAAGCGCTGGGCACAGTCGTAATCGGATTGGCTGTCACCGAGAAACAACATCTCGCCCGGTTGCAGGCCATGATCGGCGGCGATCTGTTCCAGCATGCCAGTGTTCGGTTTGCGGCAATTGCAGCCATCGTCTGGATGATGCGGACAGAGATAAATGCCATCGAGCGCCGCGCCTTGCTCGGCGAGCAGCGTGTTCAACTTGGCATGCATGGCGTGCAACTCGGTCAGCGTGTAATAGCCACGACCAATGCCGCTTTGATTGGTCGCGACGCAGACCAGATGGCCATGCTGCTTGATGGTGGCGATGGCGGCGATGGCATTCGGCACCGGAATCCATTCAGCAACCGACTTGATGTAGTCATCGGAATCTTCGTTGATGACGCCATCGCGATCGAGCACGATGCATTTGTAGGCGGTGTAGGGTTTCATGTTGCGAGTTGGCCTCGGCGCGACAACTACCCCCTCCCGACCTCCCCCTTCACAGGGGGAGGAGAATAGGCACGAATCGGCAACCGCCCCTCCCCCTGTGAAGGGGGAGGCTGGGAGGGGGTAATCTACGAGATGCCGCTTACTATCACGTCTGCTGCCAGTTTTTTGTCAACTCGGAATCATCAACCCGGCAACTGCGAAATATCCGCCACCGCACCAAACAATTTCTGCAGCTCGCGCAGCAAGGCGTGCCGGTTGCGGCGGATCTGTTCGTGCGGGCTGTTGACCATCACGTCGTCAAAAAAACCATCAACCGCAGTACGCAGGGCGGCCAGGCGCACCAGGGTGTTGGTGTAGTCACCAGCCAGAATCAGCGGCGCTGCTTCTTTTTTGGCGGCGACAATGGCGCGATGCAAATCGATTTCGGCCGGTTCGATCAGCGCGCCTTCTTCGACCATCAGGTCGCCGCTGGCGACATCCGACTTGGCCAGAATATTGCGCACACGCTTGTTGGCGGCCGCCAGTGCTGCAGCTTCCGGCAGCGTGCTGAAGTGCTTGACCGCGCGCACGCGCTGATCAAAGTCGAGCGGGTGGCTGATTTTCAGTTCCATGACCGCATTGAAGATCTCAACCGCGACACCTTGTTCGGTATAGTCGGCACGCAGCCGGTTGAAAATGAAGTCCAGCACCTCGTCTTCTACCTTGGCATTGCTGACCCGGTTGCCGAGCAGCGCCTTGGCTTTGCTGATGACCGGCGCCAGATCCAGCTGCAGATTTTTTTCCGTGCACAGCCGCAGCAGGCCAATGGCGGCGCGACGCAGGGCAAATGGATCTTTCGCGCCGGTCGGTGCCTGACCAATGCCAAAAATCCCGACCAGGGTATCCACGCGATCGGCAATCGCCACGCAGACACCGGTCAAGGTTTGCGGCAGCGCATCGCCACTGAACCGTGGCAGGTAGTGCTCGCGAATCGCCTGGGCCACTTCGGCATCTTCGCCATCATGTTTGGCGTAGTACTCGCCCATGATGCCCTGCAGTTCCGGAAATTCGCCGACCATCGCGGTCAGCAAGTCGGCTTTGCAAAGCTCACCGGCGCGCATGGCTTTGACGCCATCGGCACCGAGCAGATTGGCGACACTGGCGGCCAGTTCGGCGACCCGCTGCGCTTTGTTTGCAACGGTGCCGAGTTCTTTTTGGAACACCACATTGGCCAGACCGGCGCGGCGATCGCAAAGCCGGGTTTTCTTGTCCTGATTGAAGAAAAATTCGGCGTCGGAAAAGCGCGGTCGAATAACCTTGGCATTGCCTTCGGCGATCGAGGCCGGCCGTTTGCTCTCGATGTTGGCGATGACAATGAACTTGTTCTGCAGCTTGCCGTTGCCATCAACGATGTGGAAATAGCGCTGGTTGTCGCGCATGGTCGAGATGAGACATTCCTGCGGCACCGCCAGGAAACGCGATTCGAATTCACCGAGCACGGCCACCGGCCACTCGACCAGACCGGCCACTTCATCAAGCAGACGATCCCAGCTTTCGCCGTCAAAGGTCGGCTTGCCGAATACGCTGACGCCACCATTGGCTGACGTGAGCGTGTTGACCTGCTCGACGATCGCGCGCTGGCGCTCGGCGATGGATGGCATCACCTTGCCGCGCTCACGCAGCAGAATCTCGTAATGATTGGCCGATTCGATTTCGATGGCTTCCAGGGCATGGAAGCGATGGCCGTAAGTAACACGGCCCGATTTGACGCCGAACAGCTCAACATCCACCACTTCATGGCCGAACAGCGCCACCAGCCAATGCACCGGACGGATGAACAAATGTTTTTCCGCGCCCCAGCGCATCGGTTTGGCCAGCGTGATCTTGCTGACCGCGCTGCTGATCATCTCCGGCAGCAATTCGATGGCCGGCCGGCCCTTGACCACTTTCTCGCAGAACGCTTTATCGACGTTGCCGTCGGCCTTGAGCACAAAGTCACTGGCGTCGAGACCGTTTTTCTTGGCGAAGCCTTCCAGTGCCTTGGTCGGTTTGCCGTCGGCATCGAAGGCCACGGCTTTCGGCGGGCCGAACAGTGACACCGTGCGATCCTGCTGGGTCACCGGAATCTTGAACTTCACCGCCAAGCGGCGCGGCGTCACCAGTTGCAGACTGTCGTCGCACTCGACGGTACCGAGCTCCGCCAGCCGCGCTTTCAGTGCCGTGTGCAGGTCCTGCCACATTTCTTGCTGAAAACGCGCCGGCAGTTCTTCGAGGCCGAGTTCAAACAGAAAATCCTGATGTTTAGATGAATCTGGTGTTTGCATTGTGTTGTTTTCCAGTTCTGCTTTTCACCCACCGTTTTTTGGTGAGCAATAAATTTCGTATCTTCTTTGGCTTTTACTCCCCTCCTTGTCAAGGAGGGGTTGGGGGTGGTTGGTGAATTACGCATTGCGTCATCCGAAGCGCACTTGCGCGACCGGCGCCCCCTCACCCCAACCCTCTCCTACAAGGGGAGAGGGAGAAAGCAATCACCCTGCTTTCTTCACCGTCGCGCACATCGGGAAGCCGAGTGCTTCACGGGCCTTGAAATACGCTTCGGCCACGGCACGAGCCAGCGTGCGCACGCGCAAGATGTAGCGCTGGCGCTCGGTCACCGAGATCGCCTTGCGGGCATCGAGCAGGTTGAACGTGTGCGAGGCCTTGATGGTTTGTTCGTAGGCCGGCAGCGGCAGGTTCAGCTCGATCAAACGCAGCGCTTCTTTCTCGCAGTTGTCGAACCACTTGAACAGTGACTCGGTGTCGGCGTGCTCGAAGTTGTAGGTCGATTGCTCGACTTCGTTCTGATGGAAGACATCGCCATAGGTGATCTTGCCGAGCGGGCCGTCGGTCCAGGTCAGGTCGTAAACGTTGTCGACGCCTTGCAGGTACATCGCCAGCCGCTCCAGACCGTAAGTGATTTCCGAAGTGACCGGCGCGCATTCGATGCCGCCAACTTGCTGGAAGTAGGTGAACTGGGTCACTTCCATGCCGTTCAACCAGACTTCCCAGCCGAGACCCCAGGCGCCGAGGGTCGGCGATTCCCAGTTGTCTTCAACGAAGCGAATGTCGTGTTCGAGCGGATCAATGCCCATGACGCGCAGCGAGCCCAAATACAAATCGAGCACGTTCTTCGGTGACGGTTTGATCACCACCTGATACTGGTAGTAGTGCTGCAGGCGGTTCGGGTTTTCGCCATAGCGGCCATCGGCCGGCCGGCGCGACGGCTGCACGTAGGCGGCGCTCCACGGCTCCGGGCCGAGCGAGCGCAGGAAAGTGGCTGGGTGGAAGGTGCCGGCGCCCACTTCCATGTCCAGCGGCTGCAGGATCACGCAGCCCTGTTCGGCCCAGTATTGCTGCAGGGTCAGGATCAGGCCCTGAAAGGTCCGGGTGTTTTCATTACCAATGGCCACAACGCTCATCCGGGAGTCGACAAAGGACCGGCATTATAGCGGCCTGTCCGGCCAGATCAGCCGACCCGGGCTCAGGCTTTTTTGCCAGTCGGCCGTCGCCGCCGGCCGCGCCCCGCGCATCACTGCTGACAGACTGTTGTCAGGGCACCCCGCCTACACTGGCGCCCGTCCACTCAAGGCCAAGGAGCGCCACCATGTCCGCCGTTGATACACCTGCCAGCCGCACCGGCTACAAAGCCCTGATGACCGCGATTTACAAAATCGACCCGGCCCAGATGAAGACCGCCCGTGACTGGTATGTCGAGGCGCTGGGCCAGGAGCCGTACTGGGAATCGATTGAGCATTACGTCGGCTTCAACGTCGCCGGATATGAGCTTGGCCTGCACCCGAAAGAGCCCGGTGAAGCGGCGCTGCAGCAGACCGGTTGCTGCGCTTACTGGGGCGTCGATGACATTCAGCGCATTTACCAGCACCTGCTGGATCTCGGTGCCACCACGCTGACCGCCCCGGAAGATGTCGGCGGTGGCATCTGGATTGCGCAGGTGGTCGACCCGTTCGGCAATCATTTTGGTTTGATCCAGAATCCGCAGTTTCCGAATACGGCGGCCTAAGCCAACCAGCAACCGTTTACAGTTGCGCGCCCGTTACCGCGCGGTAAAAATGCGCGTGACCGGATTCATTCTTTTTAACCACAGGGAGCGTCTCATGATCGATCACACTGGCCTTGTCGTGTCCGACTACGACCACAGCAAACGCTTTTACGATGCCGCGCTTGGCGCCATCGGTTATCAGCGGCTGATGGAGTTTTCTGCGGCAATCACGGGCCACACCGATGTCGCCGGTTATGGCGAGCCGCCGAAACCGGATTTCTGGCTCAGCCGCGGCACACCGAATCAGCCGCCGATTCACGTTGCTTTCCGGGTCAAGGATCGCGCCACGGTTGACGCGTTCTACCGCGCCGCCATGGCCGCGGGTGGCCGGAACAACGGCGAGCCGGGCTTGCGGCCGCATTATCATGCGAATTACTACGGCGCGTTCGTGCTCGACCCCGATGGCCACAACATTGAAGCGGTCTGCCACGAGCCCGCTTGAAGTCGGATTATTTCAGTTCCGAACTCTCGTGTTAACGTGAGTTGTACTTTGTCTCGCTAGCCAGCTTGCCGGAGCGCTTGCATCAAGCAGCCGCTCCGGTTTTTGCTGCTGGCGTCGCGGCCCTTTCACCGATGGAAGTGTGTTTATGAAAGCCTTGAAACCTGTGAAAACCGCGACGCCGAAGAAAGCGGCGAAGCCCGCGACTGTTTCGAAACGCGTAGCAGTTTCGAAAGCCGCAACAGTTTCAAAATCCACGGCCGTCGCGAAGGCCACCATCACCGCCAAACCCAAGAAAGCCGCGAACCCAGACAAGATTCGGTGCAGCTGGTGCACCAGCGAAGCCATTTACATCACCTACCATGATCAGGAATGGGGCGTGCCGCTGCGCGATGACCGCGAGCTGTTTGAGCTGCTCTGTCTGGAAGGCATGCAGGCCGGGCTGTCGTGGATCACGGTGCTGAAAAAGCGTGAGCACTACCGCAAGGTGTTTGCCGGTTTTGTGCCGGAGAAGGTTGCCCGCTTCAGCGATGACAAACTGGAAAAGCTGCTGCTTGATCCCGGTATCGTCCGCAACCGGTTGAAGGTTTACGGCATCCGCAAAAATGCGCTGGCAATGCTGGCGCTGCAAAAAGAGCTGGGCTCGTTCAGCGAGTTTTTGTGGAGCTTTGTCGGTGGTAAAGCATTACGTGGCCACGACAACGACCGCACGCCAGTCACCTCGACCGCCGCCTCCGACGCCATGTCAAAAGCGCTGAAGACACGCGGCTTCACCTTTGTCGGCACGACTATCTGTTACGCCTTCATGCAGGCCAGCGGCATGGTCGATGATCATATGCCCGGCTGCTGGAAGCGCGGCAAAAACCGCTGAGGTTTCCCGCTTCAGCCCGCGCTGCCGGTGACCGATTCAATGCGAATTCATTCCATGCCCTGTATATAAATACTGTTGCCCCGCAACAGTCTTATGACGAGCCGTCATCAGCGTTGACACTGGCTTTTAACAGGACTAGTTTCGGTGCTGACGCGCATCTCTGGCGCGTCTTCACCAGGGTATGGGGTCATGCTGAAGAAAGCGCACAATCTGGGCGCCTATCGCTACACCCCCTACTACCTCAGCGAGTGGTTCAATAATTAGCCACGGACCTGCGCAGGCGTGCAGGTCCGGGTGACCACAGCGAAACGGTAGCGGGGCACGCCAACAGTGCATTGCTTGATGCACTGGTGCTCCCTGCCACTTGCCGATTTTCACCCCGCCTTGTGCCGGTAACGGCAGTCAGGTTCTTGCTTTGTTTTCCGGTTGCTGTCAGGCCCGAAGTCCGTCTGCGCGTTGGCGCGGCCTATGCCGCGCGAAGGAGCTGTTGTCCGCTGATTTCCATCACGCAACGCAAATACGGAGTCACAACCATGAAAAACAATCGTGCGAGACGTTTCATTCTGATCCTCGGCAGCCTGTTGTGCGGCCCGGTCGCACTCGCGGCAAACTACACCTACAGTGTCGCCTGCGGCACGGCCAACCACACGGTGACCACCAGCACGGCGACGCTGCTGGTCGGTGGCGCCGAGGCCGGTGCCACGGGGGAAGTCGAAGCCACCCAATGGTTACTGAACAACGCCAAGGGTGGCGATTATCTGGTCCTGCGCACCGGCGGCACCGGTGGTCAGGCGTCGTGGGTGTGCAGCAACTTCGGCAGCAGCATTGGTTCCGCAGCGGAATTGTCGATTGACAACCGCACCGGCGCCAACGATGCCACGGTTGCCCAGAAAATCCGCGATGCCGAAATCATTTTCATTGCCGGCGGCGATCAAAACAAATACGAGGATTACTGGAAAGACACCGCGGTGGAAACGGCCCTGAATGATCATGTCCGGGTCAGCCGCGAACCGATCGGCGGCACCAGCGCTGGCCTGGCGATACTCGGTCAGTCCTATTACGCCCCGGCCGGCACCGGCGTGCTGTCAAAAGAAATTCTCGACAATCCCTTCCACACCAACACCCGTGACATCAATCACGGCGATTTTCTGCTGCACCCGCAGCTGGCTAATGTCATCACCGACACGCACCTGAATCGCATCACCGGCAGTGGCCGCAACGCCGAAACCCGGCACGGTCGCGTGCTCGGCTTTCTGGCGCGCAGTGTTGCTGCCCGCAATACCCTGGATGCCCGCGCGATCGGTGTCGATGAAGGCACTTTCATCGCCCTTGATGGCAGCGGCAACGCCAAGGTCTACGGCATCGGTCGGGCCTATTTCCTGAAGCCCAATGTCTACCCTGAGCGCATTCAGAGTGGTAGCACGCTGATCTGGAACAGCGGCAACACGGCCGTCACGGTGTACTGGATTCAGGGCAGCCGAACCGGTAACGGCAGCTTCAGCTTTACCAACTGGTCCGGCACCGGTGGCACGCAAAAATACTGGTATACCAGTGGCGGCTACAGCGGCTTCAATTGTCAGCGCGGCTGCTGATTTGGCCAAACAAAAAGACCCGCCTCCCGGCGGGTTTTTTTGTGATTGTCTTTTCTGGCGCCGGCTTTTCTGCTGTTGCCATCTCGCATTCTGCGGAGACAGCTCACCATTCAGGCTGGTCGTGTGCGGATCGCTTCTGTGCTAGGGTACGGCGGACTCGGGCGCACGGTTTTCGCCCGGCAGCGGCGGATAATCTCTGTCGCACACTTGCCAAGGATTGCCATGCGCCAGCCCATGAAACCCCGACTTTGGTGTCACCTGACCGAAGAACCAAAACAGCGTTTGCCAGTACCGGATATCCGCGCCAGCAAAGCGAAGCTGGTGCGCAGCTATCCGGAGTTGGTGCAGGCAGTCGCCAAGCTGGCATTCCACAACCCGGAATACGCACTGTTTTATCGCGGCCAGTCCACTGAGCATTTCAACTCACAGCAGCAAAGTAGTTGCTATCCGACGCTGTATCGCAGCAGCAGTAACGGCCGTTTGAAAGATCGCGAGTTGCAACAACGGCTGAGCCAGCTGGAACATTATCGGACTGCCATCGCCACCGCGTTCAAACAGGCGAAGTTGCCCGGACACGATAAGCTGGAGAAATTCCCGGAGCTGGCGTGGTCGGTGCTGCAACATTACGAGGTGTGCCCGACGCCTTTGCTCGATGTCACCCATTCGCTGCGCGTTGCCGCGTCGTTTGCCACCGGCAAGGAGCAGGATGGCATTGTCTATGTGTATGCGCTGCCACACCCGAGTGGCACGCTGACCTATTCTGCAGAAGAAGAATTGCTGATGGTGCGCCTGCTCGGCATTTGTCCGCCCGATGCCAAGCGGCCGTATTTTCAGGAAGGCTATCTGGTCGGCTCGTTTCCAGTGGTGCGCGAACGGCGCGGTCCGCATCTCGACGTTGCGCGGCGCTTGATCGGCAAGTTCCAGTTGCGGGCAAAAGCGTTCTGGAGCGCCGACTTTCCGCGCATTCCGGTCGCAGCGCTGTATCCAGGCAAGGACAGCATTCAGCAACTGTGTGCCGGATTGTCGGCGCCGACCTGAGTCAGCCTGATCCGGAAACCACGGTTGTGTTCGGCGATGGCCAGCGCGACAATCGCGAACCACATCGACTGCAATGACGCTGGCCCGATCATGTTTCCCGTCCTGAACACCGAGCGACTGTCGCTGCGGCCTCCGCGCGCTAACGACATCGATGATCTGTTTGCGCTGTTCTCGGATCCGCGTATCACCGAGGTCTGGAGTCACGAGGCCTGGACTGAACGTGCTCAGGCAGAATCCCTACTGCAGAATATCGTCGCCAAAGCCCAAAGCGGTGAGTTGTTCCAGTGGGCCATTACCCTTGCTGGCGTTGATCGGCTGATTGGTACCGCAACACTGAGTGCGGTTGATCACCGCCATCGCCATTGCATGATTGGCTACGCGCTGATGCCGAGTCATCAAGGCAAGGGCTATGCCCGCGAAGCCGCCGGCGCGCTGATACGGCACGCCTTTACCGGATTGCAGTTGCACCGCATCGGCGCCGATCTGGAGCCGGATAACGCCGGCTCACGCAAGCTGCTGGAAGCGTTTGGTTTTCAGGTCGAAGGCCGCTTGCGTGACACCTATTGGCTCAATGGTCGCTGGTATGATTCGCTGATTATGAGTTTGTTGGAATCGGATTGGCGGGCGCGGCAATCGCCGGCGTAGGCTGTTTCCTGTCGTAATCGGCGTATTGTGTAGGAGCGGCCTTGGCCGCGATAACTCGTTCGGACAATCGCGGCCAAGGCCGCTCCTACAAGTCCTGACTCGAGTCCCCGCCCCACGCCAATATCGTGTTCAGTTTTCGGTGGAGTCTGTTTGCCGTTGGCCGGACCATGGCGGTCGTGTTCCGTCCAACCCGACTCAGCGGTAACCCGCACGGAGGTCCGCCATGACCACAGCCCAACTGAAGCCACGTGAAATGGCCAAGGCGTTTTATGATCAAAACGCTGACTACGACGGCCTGTTTTTTGTTGGCGTCAAAACCACCGGCATATTCTGCCGGCCATCCTGTTCCGCGCGCCGGCCTAAACCGGAAAACGTCAGCTATTTCCACGATGCCGATACTGCAGCGCAAGCTGGCTTTCGCGCCTGCAAGCGCTGCCATCCGCTGAACGCCGACGGCAGGCCGCCAACCTGGGTGCAAACCCTGCTCAAGGCGCTGGAGCAAAGCGCCGACGGCCGTCTGCCGGATGAACGCATGCGCGAACTGGGCGTCGATCCGGCGCGGGCCCGGCGCTATTTTCGCCAGCATCACGGCATGACCTTTCAAGCCTGGGCGCGCAGCCGGCGTCTGAACGAAGCACGCGAGACGATCCGCAGCGGCGAGCAAGCCAGCAAGGCGATTCGGGGTTACAGCTCGGAAAGCGGTTTTCGCTCGGCGTTTGATCGTGCCTTCGGTCACGCCCCCGGCGCCAGCGCGAAACAAGCCAGCATCATCACCGCGCAAATCGAATCGCCAGTCGGTCCGCTGCTTGCCGGCGTTACCGATGACGGCGTCTGCCTGCTCGAATTCGTCATGCAGAAACGCCACACCCGCCAACTCGAAGCGATCTGCAAATGGCTGCAATGCAAAGCCGTGCCAGGTGAGCACAAATGGTTGAAGGCGCTGCGCAAACAACTGGCGGAATATTTTGCCGGTTCGCGCCAGCAGTTCGATTTGCCACTGATCTATCCCGGCACCAGTTTCCAGCAGAGCGTCTGGCAACAACTGCAGGGCATTCCTTATGGTGAAACTATTTCCTATCAGGAGTTGGCGCGCCGGGTCGGCGATGAAAATGCCAGCCGCGCCGTCGGCACCGCCAACGGTTGCAATCGCCTGGCCATCATCATTCCCTGCCACCGCGTCGTGAACAAATCCGGCAATCTCGGCGGCTACGGCGGCGGCCTGCATCGCAAGAGCTGGTTGTTGAAGCTGGAGCGGGGGGAATTGTGAGGGGATTGTTGGGTGTGGTTTGCGTCGTGTGTGATTTTGGCTGCGTTGTTAAGATGGAGCGGCAATAGCCAGACGCTAATGCGCGATTCAATATCGAAGCGGCAAATACCCCCTCCTGACCTCCCCCTTTACAGGGGGAGGAACGGTTTTGCTCCCTCTCCTGTTAAGGGGAGGGCCGGGGTGGGGTAGTTGCCGCTCCGCTACCGGATGCTATTTGCAAGCCATGGAGGCGAAGCAATGGGTTTCACTTTCAACCGCAAATCCAGCGCAGAGTTCCGCCGCGAACTGCGCAACAACCCGACAGCACCAGAACATCGACTTTGGCAAGCGCTGCGCGGTGAACAACTCGGCGTGAAGTTTCGCCGGCAGCACAATATGGGTTCCTACATTGTCGACTTTTACTGCGCAGAAGCCAGACTCGTTATCGAAGTAGACGGTGACAGTCATTACACCGACACCGAAGCTCGCCAGTACGACAGTGACCGCGACGCTTATCTGGCAGAACTGGGCTTGCAGGTTGTTCGGGTCACGAATCAGGATGTCATCGATAATCTGCCCGGGGTTTTGCAACACATCGCGATAACGTTGCAATCCAAGGACTGCTGAGTTCCGCGCGACTACTACCTCCTCCTGACCTCCCCCT
This sequence comes from Permianibacter fluminis, assembly GCF_013179735.1. Classification (NCBI taxonomy): domain Bacteria; kingdom Pseudomonadati; phylum Pseudomonadota; class Gammaproteobacteria; order Pseudomonadales; family Pseudomonadaceae; genus Permianibacter; species Permianibacter fluminis. The sequence goes on from NZ_JABMEG010000001.1 coordinate 633,351, forward strand.
TCACAGGAGGAGGAACAGTCTTGCCCCCTCCCCCTGACAGGGGAGAGAGTCGTATTGCGCGGAGCCATGTTGGCCATCAAATGCTCCGCCGTTCTGAGCGGTAGCCCATCTCCGCTATCTGCGTTACTGTACCGACCGAATCAGCGGCGCCAGTGTATTACCGAGGCGCCGCGCAAAAAGATAACGGGGGACGAACGTGAATCTGGCATGGCCGCGCATGGCGCTGTGGGTGGTGTTGGGCTTGGTGGCGACGGGTGGTTTGGCCACCATTGCCTTGCATCAGGGCGAGACGATCAACGCGCTGTGGCTGGTGGTGACGGCGCTGTCGGTGTACGCCATCGGTTATCGGTTTTATGCCCGCTTTATCACCGACCGCGTCTTGCAGTTGAACGATCAACGGCTGACGCCGGCGCACGTGGTCAACGACGGCAAGGATTTTGTGCCGACCCACAAGGCGGTGCTGTTCGGTCATCACTTTGCTGCGATTGCCGGGGCCGGTCCGTTGATCGGCCCGGTGCTCGCCGCGCAGATGGGTTATCTGCCCGGCACGATCTGGCTGGTGGTCGGCGTGGTGTTTGCCGGCGCAGTGCAGGACATGGTGGTGCTGTTTGCCTCGACGCGGCGCAACGGCAAATCGCTCGGCGACATGATCCGTGAAGAGATCGGCACCTTTGCCGGCAAGCTGGCGATGTTCGGCATTCTCGCGATCATGATCATTCTGCTCGCCGTGCTGGCACTCGTTGTCGTGAAAGCGTTGATCGGCAGCCCCTGGGGTGTCAGCACACTGGTGCTGACCATTCCTATCGCGGTGTTCATGGGCGTGTATCTGCGTTATCTGCGGCCGGGCCGGGTCGGTGAAGTGTCGCTGATCGGCGTGGTGTTGCTGGTGCTGTCGCTGTATGCCGGGCAGGAAATCGCGCACTCACCGGCGCTGGCGGCGTGGTTTGATCTGGACGGCAAGACGCTGGCCTGGGGATTGATCGGTTATGGTTTTATCGCCTCGGTGTTGCCCGTCTGGCTGTTGCTGGCACCGCGCGATTATCTCAGCACCTTCCTGAAAATCGGCACCATTTTTGGTTTGGCGATTGGCATTGCCATTACGCTGCCGGAATTGCACATGCCGGCGCTGACCTCGTTCACCGATGGCAGCGGTCCGGTGTTTGCCGGCAGTCTGTTTCCGTTCCTGTTTATCACCATCGCCTGCGGTACTGTGTCCGGCTTTCATGCCTTGGTGGCGTCCGGCACCACACCCAAATTGATTGAACGCGAATCGCATATCCGGCCGATTGGTTACGGCGCCATGTTGATGGAGTCGTTCGTTGCGGTGATGGCCATGGTTGCGGCTTGCGTGCTGACACCGGGCGTTTATTTTGCACTTAACAGTCCGGCGGCGCTGATTGGCACCACGCCGGAACAGGCAGCAGCGGTCATCAACAGCTGGGGCTTTGTCATCACACCGGATGTGCTGGTGCAGACCGCCAAGGACATTGGCGAGAGCAGTATCCTGTCGCGCGCCGGTGGCGCGCCGACGCTGGCCGTTGGCATGGCGCAGATTTTCAGCAGCGTGTTCGGCGGCCCCGCGATGATGGCGTTCTGGTATCACTTCGCCATTCTGTTTGAAGCGCTGTTCATTCTGACCACGCTTGATGCCGGTACCCGCGTCGGCCGGTTCATGATTCAGGATCTGCTTGGCCAGTACGTGCCCAAACTGGGCCACACCCATTCACTGACCGCCAATCTCGTGGCGACGTCGTTGTGTGTGTTTGGCTGGGGTTATTTCCTTTACCAAGGCGTAATTGATCCGCTCGGCGGCATCAATACGCTGTGGCCGTTGTTCGGTATCGCCAATCAGATGCTGGCGGCGATGGCGCTGCTGTTTGCCACCGTGCTGCTGGTCAAGATGCGGCGCGGTTTGCTGGTCTGGGTGACCGCACTGCCGGCGGCGTGGTTGTTGATTGTGACCCTTACGGCCAGCTGGCAAAAACTGTTTCACGACAACGTTCGCATCGGCTTTCTTTCGCACGCTGAGAAATTCCGTGCCGCGCTGGAACGCGGCGAGATTTTGCCACCAGCGAAGTCGCTCGATGACATGAGTCGCATTGTGTTGAACGACCAGATCAACGCCGGTCTGTGCGCGCTGTTTGCGCTGATTGTGATCGCGATGGCGGTGGTGGCCTTGCGTGCTTGCCTGCGCATCTGGCGCGGTGAAGCGCCAGCGCTGAAAGAAGCGCCGTTTCAGGCGGCGGTGACGCAGTCGTGATGCAGTCATGAGGAGGAGCGGCAACTACCCCCTCCCGGCCTCCCCCTTCACAGGGGGAGGAGCGAAAGACTTCCGTCGCAAGGAAAGCGCCGGTGTTGAACGAAGCGTCGTTTCTGGCGGCGGTGACGCAGTCGTGATGCGGGGCGGCAACTACCCCCTCCCGGCCTCCCCCTTCACAGGGGGAGGAGCGAAAGACTTCCGTCGCAAGGAAAGCGCCGGCGCTGAAAGAAGCACTGCTTCAGGCAGCGGTGACGCAATCGTGATTCGGGGCGGCAACTACCCCCTCCCGGCCTCCCCCTTCACAGGGGGAGGTGCAAAGAACTCCCGAGACAAGGAATGAGGTGGAGTAAGTGCCGCGCCCCACCACAAACGATAAGCAGGAGCTGATTCATGGCCAGCACCACAATCGGATTAACGCTCGGGCACTGGCGTGAAGCGCTCGACCGCCTGCTCGGCTTGCCCAATTACGAGCGCTATCTGACGCATATGCGGGCCAGCCATCCTGACCAGCCGGTACTCAATCGGCGGGCGTTCTATGATCAGGCCCAGCGCAGCCGTTATGAAAGCGGCAGCGACCGACCGCGTTGCTGCTGATCCGGGCGCGCCATGCCCACGATCGTTTGATCGCGCGCAAACCCAAGCGATTTCGTCACGGTCCGTTAAGCCCAAGCTAATCCGCAGGGTTCATGCTTGGGCCCAGTACTGATGGAGGCATGATCATGGCGGAACGTATCAAGGTTTGGGATCTGGGCGTGCGGGTGTTTCACTGGTCGCTGGTCGCAGCGTTTGCGCTGGCCTGGCTCACCTCCGAAGACGAAAGCCCGTTGCATGTCTATGCCGGTTATGCCGTGGCCGGGTTGGTCGCGTTCCGCTTGCTCTGGGGTTTTGTCGGCGGGCGTTACGCCCGCTTCACGGCGTTTCTGTATTCGCCGCGGGAAACGCTTAACTATGTGCGCGGCAGTTTTCGCGGTCAGCCGGCCCGCTATCTGAGCCACAATCCACTCGGCGCGCTGATGGTGTTTGCGCTGTTGCTGTCACTGAGCGGTATCGTCGTCACCGGCTTGGCATTGAACGGTGATCTGCCGGGCCAGACCAAGGCCGCATTCAGCGCCGAATCCGAACGCGAAGAGGAAGCCGGCGAAGCCGGTGAAGAACACGAGACGCGTGGTAGCGAAGTCGCCGTCACAGCGACAGGCACATCGACAACTCTGTCGACCAGTGCGGCCGACCATGAAGCTGCCTATGCCCGTCACGAGCAATGGGAAGAGCTGCACGAATTTTTTGCCAACCTGGCGCTGGCATTGGTCGTGCTGCATGTGCTCGGCGTGATTGTTGCCAGCCGCCAGCACAAAGAGAAATTGGTTGCGGCCATGCTGACCGGCTGGAAAGACTCTTCACCGCATTGAGACAATGTTTGGCGAGCGCTGAGCAAGTTCTGGAATCCAAATCAAACTGTCATTCCGGCGAGAGCACCCGCAGAAATGACAGCGTGAAGACGTAATCAAATCGTCGTTAGCAAGCAGGGCAGATTGTTCAGGGCTGGCGACTGCGCAGGCGCGCCAGCTCGGCCCAAAAGGCCTCGACCAGATCCCGGTTACGGGCGTAGTACGTGGGTGTGAACACCAGATAGTGCGGCTCGTTGTTGAGCCAGTTCGGCAAGGCCTCGATTTGACCGCTGTATTCCCGCTTCACCAGCTCGGCCAGACTCGGGTCCGCCGCAACCAAATCCAGTTTGCCGGCCAGCAGTCGGCGCGCCAACGAATGCACGCTGTGTGAACGGTCATCGACGATGCCGCCGGCGCGACCGACATCAACACTGTTGGCTTGATATGAATTCAGAACGCCAACCGACGTTTTCAGATTGACGAACGTGCCGTTGACAAAATCCACGTTTGTCCCCACCCGCCGATACAGCAGCGTCGGAATGTGCCCGAGCGCCTTGCTCGGGTCCGCGCTGTCACCGCGCATCGGAAACACGGCAATCACTTTGTTGATACCGGCATACGATGCGATATTCGCCGCATCGGTAGTTCCCGCTTTCAAGTGGCGCTGACAGTTTTGCCAGGTGTCGGTGTAATGCTCGATGTTCAGTTTCAGATTGCTGGCCGCCGTCGCGATCAGCACCTGCGCCGTCCCGGGATGGGCCGGATCCAGATTGGACAGCGGCAGCGACGGCTGGTCTTCCGTGCACAAACGAAACCCGGCATCAACCGCCTGCGCTTTGGTGCTCAACTGCAGCAATAGTAACGCGACGATTAGTGACGATGACGCGCGTGCGGCAGGCTGCCAGCAGATTTGCCGGAAAGAAAAGGATGATGGCGAGCTGAGTGGCTTCATTCCGCATTCCAACACATGGTCGCGGCGCTCAACGGCAGATCCAACGGCGGCCCAGTGGCCCGAGCTTGCCGGATGTCATCGCCATCAACTCCTGTTCATAGGCATAACGCAGCAGCGGTGTGTAGCGGGTATTGGCCGGCAGCGCGGCAGCGAGATAGCGGAAAAAATACGGCGCGCCTTCCATCCGGACGTTGCCAAACTGCAGCCGCAACTCGGCGTCAATTTCATCGGCATCATGGCGCGGACGATCGTGCTGCTCGCGCCAGACTTCGATCGGATTTTTTGCTGTCAGCAAGCGCGCAGCCGTGCTGTCGAGCCGGAACTCGCGGCTAACGCCTTCTTCCGACGACGCAGCAAACGATTTCAACCAATCCCCGGCATGACGACACCACCACTCGATGTCCTGCGGCCGCGCCTGGGCGTGGGCAAAGTCTTCGATCAGCAGCACGCCATCCAGCGCCAGCAATTGCTTGGCACGCAGAATCGCTTTTTTCAGCGGCGAGATTTGATGCAGCGAGCGGGTAAACAAAATCGCCTGCAAGGGCGCGTCGTTGTACTCCGGCCAGACCGCCGCAACCGCACGCACGCCGCGCGCCCGGGCCGCGGTGACCGCCGTGGTGTCGCTATCCAGCGCCGTGATTTCGTAACCGCGTTGTTGCAGGCGCTCGGCCAGCGCGCCATCGCCAGCACCGACTTCCAGCACCCGGGCAGGCGCACGCGGCAAATGGGCGACGACAAAGTTGTAGGTATTGCCGAGGGCAATATCGTCAGGTAACAGCATAAGAGAACATCATCCATGGTCGCGGCGGGAATCCACGACATGGCTGTAGGCTAGATCATCCCGCTGGCGCCTGCACGCCTTGCCGCGGTGGTTCGACCCGGCGAGTCGCGAGGCCGGGGCAAATCCGGCCAATACCGCGTACCCGTCGAAGGGCCGCCCCCTTCCCTCAACCTTCAACCACTCTCGCTAAACGCTCCACCCAATCCCCCCTGCCAGTAACCACCGCGACACCTTGCCGCTCCGCACAATTGCCCCCGGCGCCAACTGCCCGCAGAATGCCCGCACTTCGTGGCATTTCGTTCCACTCTGCCAAGACCAACAACAAGGCCCGCCGCCAATGGACTTCAGCAACCCGACCAGCATCACCTTCATCATCTACATCCTCGCCATGATCGGCATCGGTTTCGCCGCCTGGCGCTACACCAACAACCTGTCCGATTACATCCTTGGCGGCCGCAGCCTCGGTTCGTTTGTCACCGCGATGAGCGCCGGCGCCTCCGACATGAGCGGCTGGTTGCTGATGGGTCTGCCCGGTGCGCTGTTCGCCAGCGGCCTATCGGAAAGCTGGATCGCCATTGGCCTCATCATTGGCGCCTGGTTCAACTGGTATATGGTCGCCGGCCGCCTGCGCGTGTACACCGAGATCACTCACAACGCGCTGACCCTGCCCGACTACTTCAGTCACCGTTTTGAAGACCACAGCAAAATTCTGCGCGTACTCGCCGCGATTGTGATTCTGGTGTTCTTCACCATCTACTGCGCCTCCGGCATGGTCGCCGGTGCGCGCCTGTTCCAGGAAACCTTTGGTTTCTCGTACGGCGTGTCGCTGTGGGCCGGCGCTGCCGCCACCATCATCTATGTGTTCATTGGTGGCTTTCTCGCCGTGAGCTGGACCGACACCGTGCAAGCCACGCTGATGATCTTCGCGCTGCTGCTGGCGCCGATCATGGTGCTGGTGAACCTCGGCGGTTTTGATCACGCCATCAGCACCATTCAAGCGGTCGATGTGAACTACACCGACTGGTTCCGCGGCACCACGTTTATCGGCATCGTCTCGCTGATGGCCTGGGGCCTCGGTTACATGGGCCAGCCGCACATCCTCGCCCGCTTCATGGCCGCCGAAAGTTACGCCACCATGAAAAACGCCCGCCGCATCGGCATGACCTGGATGATTGTTTGTCTCTTCGGCGCCATGGCCGTCGGCTTCTTCGGCATCGCCTACTTTGCCGCGCACCCGGATCAAGCGGCACCGGTCACCGCGAACCGCGAAACCGTGTTCATCACGCTCGCACAAGTGCTGTTCAATCCGTGGATCGCCGGCATTCTCTTGAGTGCCATTCTCGCGGCGGTAATGAGCACACTCTCCTGCCAATTGCTGGTTTGCTCGTCTGCGCTCACCGAAGATTTCTACAAAGCCTTCCTGCGCCCGAACGCCTCGCAAAAAGAACTGGTCTGGTTCGGCCGCCTGATGGTGCTCGCCGTCGCCGTGCTGGCGATTGGCATTGCATCAAATCCGGACAGCCGCGTGCTCGGCCTGGTCGGCTACGCCTGGGCCGGCTTCGGTGCTGCGTTTGGTCCGGTTGTTTTGTTCTCACTGCTCTGGCCGCGCATGACGCGCAACGGCGCCCTCGCTGGCATGTTGGTCGGTGCCGTGACCGTGATCATCTGGCGCAACGGCGGCTGGTTTGGCTTGTATGAAATGGTGCCGGGCTTTGCCTTTGCCTGTATCGCGATTGTGGTGGGCAGCAAGCTGGACAAAGAGCCGTCAGAGGAGATGAAGACGGCGTTTGGCAAGATGCAGGCGATGGTGAAGTGAGATTGGAGGTTGAACTGAGCTTGCGAAGTCCAACAGAGATTAGCGAGCGTATACGTTGGGCTTAGTAGCCCAACGTACCGAGCCGGCTTCATATAGATTCGCAACAGCAATACCCGCAAGGAGGCTGAAAGGTGCTGAAACAGAATCAAATTGCGTCTGCTCCACTAAACGTGGCCGGAAGCACATGCGATGCACTTATGCCCTTCAATGGTGATTTGCTTGGTAGAAAAGCTACAGCAGAGATTCTCACAGGGTATATAGACAGACTGAAAGTCGGTGCTGTCATTGCTATAGACGCGCCGTGGGGAGAAGGTAAAACATGGCTTGGAAGAAACTGGGCTAATTTTCTTAGAAAATCAAACCGCAAGACTATCTATATCGACGCGTTCCAGCAGGACTACGTTTCTGATCCATTCTTATTGATAGCTTCGGAAATTGCTCAACTACTTGAGGGTGATGAGTCGACGAAACTGGCCTTTATTGATAAGGCGGCAACTGTCGGCAAGGCAATTCTTCCTGCCGCGGCAAAATTACTTGTCGATGGGGTTGGTCGATTTGCCTTAGGCACTGCCGGCCTATCAGAAACCATATCTTCTGAGATGAAAAGTATAGTTTCTGAATTGGGCGGCATAACAGAGACGATGGTTGCAGAGAAAATACAGGATTACGATAAAGAGAAAAACTCAATTGCCTCTTTTAGGAAATTGTTGGCTTCATACGCAGAGAAGCAGCCAAATCCTGTCGTCATATTTATAGATGAACTCGACAGGTGTAATCCGAGATTCGCAGTTAGTCTTGTTGAGAGGATAAAGCATTTCTTTGAAGTGCAGAACATCGTGTTTGTACTTCTCATAAATAGAACGCAGTTGGAAGGCGCTGTGCGAGGTGTTTATGGCTCCGAAACTGATGCCAGCACATATCTCGGGAAATTTATTCATCTCGGACTGTCCCTACCAAACCCCAGAACTGGAGGCGAGATCGGTTTCAACAGGATTCAACAATATGTCAATAAAGTTCTGTCAAATTTCACTATAGAACAGTATGACAACAGCATAAATGGCTTCGTTGACGCCCTTCCACATTTCGCTATCGACTACAAACTATCTCTCCGAGATATTGAACGGGCCTGCGCACTTTTTGTTCTGTCTGGGTGCCGATATGGGGCACTTATGGCACATCTCGTATCACTCAAACTGAAATACCCCGACTTGTTTGGCCGAGTTAGAGCGATGAATAGAAGCGCTTGTGGGGAGGTGTCGGACTTACTGAAAAATTTTGCGGAGCAATTTCAGCCTGGCAATAGTACTTGGCATAAATCGAATTTGAATGTCCTGTCATCTGCCTATCGCAGTTTAGATGGCGAAATCTCTATTGATGTGAAGCCAGATGATCAAAGCAATTATAGGAATTTTTTTGGCCATGGCGACTGGAAATTGGTCATGGAATCGGCAAATCGAGCACTCGATTTACCTATGGATTTTTAGCAAGCGTAGCCTGGGTCGTGCGCAGCATGACCCAGGATCCTTTCCCCGGAACCCGCTACGCTCGTTCCGGGCTACCACGTCGTGACTTTGCGTTATCGTCACCATACAGAAAGATCTGGTTGCGGTGATACTTCAGATCTCGTAGGGCAATGGAACCGCAAAGCGTTTCCGCCGAGTGCTATCTATCGACTCTCACATGCGGCGGAAGATCCTTCGCAGCAAGATGCGAGAGTCAGGTCTTGCATTACCACATCGGTTTATCTGTGGCATGGTCCTTTGATGCTTTCTCTGTTTATTCGGCATTGCACTTAGTGGAGCTTGATTGAGATGAAAAATTTTTTGCGGATTTTAAGCACGCTGCTGCTTGGGCTGCTGCTGGCACCCTGCTATGCAGAACAGGCGACCGGCTCTGACAGCGTAAATAGCGTCGACGCCGCGCTCACCAATATCGCCGGCACAGCCAGCGCTGGATTGACCGAGGCAGCGCGTCAGGCCTTGGCAGCCGGCCGGGTCGCCGATGCAAGCTTCTTGATTCAAACCGCGCGGCTACGGCTGGATTGCGATCGCTTGCTTTACTCGCCGTGGTGGCGGGACAGCGGCAAGGTAGACGAGTTGACCGCGGCGACAGATGAGCTCAACGGCACCATCAGTTCAGCCATTTTCAATGCGCCGCAGGAGTTCGTGTCCGCAGCCCAGAGATTGGCAAGTCTGGATGAATTGGCCCGCAGCGACGGCTATTCGCCCGGCTGGCGCTATGATCCTGCCGGCAAACCGGAAGAAGCCCGCACCACTTGCAGCAACAAGAAGCAGGAAATTGTCGGCGTTTATCAAAAATCGGCGGAGCTGCTGAACAGGCCCGATTACATGGCCGACTGGCAAATCATGAAACTGGCAACGCAGCGCCGGAATAGTTTGAGCCCTGAAGAAATCAAGCAGCGGAATGAAGCCATGGACCGCATGCGCGCGATTGAAAACGAGAAGTACGGCAAAGTGGAGCTGATGCCGGTGTTGCTGATGCGAGCGCTGCGTGGCGAGTGACCATCTGTGCAATTTAAGGGGTTCTATTTAAGGCGCCCTGTTTAAGGCGTCAGACCCCTTCAAATTTCTTCAATTCAGATCAAATCCCAACGATGAATGCTCTGGCCTTCTTGACGGCATTGCTCAGCTATCAGCAACTGTGATCAACACCTTGCCAACATGCTTGTTTGTTGCAAGATAGCGGTAGGCTTCGCGCACTTCGGAAAAGCCAAATACACGGTCGGTCACCGGCTTGATGCGGTTCAACGCTGCAAACTTGAGCACTGCCTCGGTCATCGCGCGGTTGCCCACCACAATGCCGACCACCCGCTTGTTCATGGCCAGCGCAAACGGGTCGAGCTCGACACCAAAACCGCCACTGACGCCACCGACCATCATGACGGCGCCGCCAATCTTGGCCGAGGCCACCGACGATTTGAACGTGCCTTTGCCACCGATCTCCAACACTTTGTCGACACCGCGGCCATCGGTCAGTCGCAACACTTCTTGCGACCAATCGGGGATGCGCGCGTAGTTGATGCCGATGTCGGCACCGAGCGCCAGAGCGTGGCGGAGTTTGTCATCGTCCGATGAGGTGATGATCACACGCAGGCCGGCCGCTTTTGCCAGTTGCAGCGCCCACATCGAGACACCACCGGTGCCCAGCAGCAATACCGTTTCACCGGCGACGAGCGGCAGTTCTGCAAACAGGGCATGCCAGGCCGTAACCCCGGCACAGGGCACGGTGGCTGCCGCCTCAAAGCTGATGCCGTCTGGAATTGGCACCAACGCCGATTCCGGCACATTTACCTGCTCGGCCAACATGCCATCGAGCAAACCACCGAACGATACCGCGGTGGCCTCCGTGCTGACCGGACCATCAATCCAGTTGGGATAGAACGCCGCGACCACCCGATCACCAACCCGAAACCGTGTCACCGCCGAACCAATGGCGATCACTTCGCCCGCGCCATCCGAGCCCGGCACGATGGCCCGGTCGGTGGCGCCCATCTGGCCGCGCGCAACCGCCAGATCCCGGTAGTTGAGCGCGACGGCGCGCATCCTTACCTGCACTTCGTGCGCGGCCGGGGCCGCCAGGGTTTCCTGCACTTGCTCCAGGCCGTCAATCTGCCCGCCTCGATGAATTCGGTATGCCTTCATGGTCATGCTCCCGGTCACGTCGTGCCTGCGGCTACCCGCAGAACGGCTGTCGATACGATGGAAGTCAGTCTATAGGTGACATGCGGGCGCCAGTGGCGTAGTTTCATCAGCAATTAGTTGCCTATTTGGAACCAATATGGCCGGAATGGATGAGCGCCTGAAGGGCATTGCCAGCTTTGTTCAGGCCGTGGAGGCCGGCAGTTTTGCCGTCGCCGCCGAACGTCTGCACCAGACCCGGTCGGCGGTGGGCAAAAGCATTGCCCGGTTGGAGCTCCGGCTGGGGGTGCGGCTGTTTCATCGGACAACACGCAGCCAGAGCCTGACCGAAAGCGGCCAACTGTTTTATGAACGCTGCAAGCGGTTGTTGGCTGAGCTCGAAGCCGCCGAAGCGGAGCTCGACGCCGGTGGTCGCGAACCCATGGGCCGCTTGCGGATCACGGCACCGACCCTACTCGGCCGGCTTTGCGTCGCGCCGATTCTGAGTCAACTGGTGCAGCGCTATCCGCAACTGGAATTGGAAATGGCATTTACCGACCGGGTGATTGATTTGCTGGAGGAAGGATTCGATCTGGCCGTGCGCATTGGCGACTTGCCCGACAGCGCCAGCCTTGCCGCGCGCCCGCTCGGCACGCAGCAGCTCGCGCTGTACGCCGCTCCGCATTATTTGCACGCGCACGGCGAGCCGAACACCGCTGATGAATTTGCCGGCCACAGCGCGATTGCTTATGCCGGCGTCGGCCCGGAAACGCCGTGGCAAATTCGCGATGCCGGTGGCCACATTCAGGAACTGAAAGTCAAACGCCGGCTGCGCTTTAACGATGTGCAAGCCATGGCGGATGCCGCCATGGCCGGCGCCGGCATCACCCGCCTGCCACATTGGTTGGCAACAACACACGTACAGCGCGGTGAACTGAAACGTTTGGCGATTGCCGATGTCGGCTCGACCAAAATGGCGATTCATGCACTCTGGCCACAGCAACGGCACCTGCCGGCAAAAATGCGGGTGGCAATTGACGCACTGGTTGCAGAAATGCCGGCGCGGCTCACGGCAACATTGCCATTGCCCGCCTAAAGTGTGCCAACTCAGAATGCGTCGTAACGTACTGGTTTGCTGGGTGTTGCGAAATGGCGGATCACGGTCCGCCCTACGTGAGACTGACTGTCCGATTCCGACACCTACTGCACGTGGAGCAGGTCACGCGCGATGTTGGATTGCATTTTACCAACGGACACCGGCAGCTGGCGGCCGTAAAACAAGATGCAACGCGCGTAAAACGGATCACGGCTCGGCGTAGGGTTGATTCGCGAAGCAATCCACCACTTCGTGATTTGAAGAGGGTGCGTAAGAGGGGTGCGTAATTCGAAATGGCGGGTTGGCGCTACGCGCTGAACCCGCCCTACTGGCTACTGGCTACTGGCTAATTGACCATTTAATTGGTCGCCAGGCGCACCTGTTTGCACAGCAGCGACTTGTCTTTCGCTTGTTTCCATACGGTATGCGCCTCCAAGCGCGGCGCTTCCAGGGCATCCTGAATTTCCGTGGCTTTGATCTGGTACGTCAGCAGGCAGCCGGCATAACGTGACAGCGTTTGGTGCTTGAGCTGCAGCAACACATCTTCATTCATTGCGCAGATGCGGCCCATGGCGAGGCGGCTGCCGAGTGCGTGCAGAGAATCAATCACAGCGCTGCGATCGTTGATGCTGTTGGGACAGTTCACGGTAGCGGCATTTTCGGCATGGGCTGGCGCCATGGCTACAACTGACAACACGAGAGGGAACAGCAAAGCGGTTCTGGACATGAGGGTGTCTCCGGTTCCGTGCGATAAGCGGGATGGACGACGGGCAGAACAAGACAAATAGGCACTGGCGCTGCCGGCCTTGAAGGAAAGTCGCTGAACGCCGATCCGTTTGTGATACAGGTCGCAGTGCCACAAAACACTACAGTCGCAAACCGGTAGGCGGGGAAGTCGTCGGGTACGTCATAGCGCGCTTGGTAGTCAGGTCACTGAGCGCCACAGGTGGGCACGCTACAAGATGGAGCTGCTATAGGCCCTCTAAGGTTTTGCTCAGCTCGGCCACGTTAACGCCGCTCGGCCCGGCCAGCCTGACTTGCTACACTGTAGATTACCGGTGGGTCGGGGCCGCGAGCAGGGCTATGGTTCAGGTTGGGCAATTGCAACTCGGCAGGTTCAGTCTGGCCGGACGGCTGCGGGCCTTGCTGTGTCTGCTTTGCCTGCTGGCATTGCCCTGCGCGGCCGAACTGACGCTGGCTGAAGTGAGAGCACTGCCGCCCATCCCCGCCGAATATGATGCCTGGCCACTGCAGACCCGCATTGACTGGTTGCAGCAGCAGCTGCGGGCGACACCTGACAGCGCCAACCAGTACCGCTATCAGCGCATTCTTTTCCACGAATACTATTACGACAACCGAACCAAAGAAGCGACCGCGCTGTGCCAAAGCAACGAGCCGCTTCGCGATGACATTTACTACCGCGAACGTTGCATTCTGATCAGCAAGCCAAGTGTTGACGAGCAGCTGCCATTGCTGCTGCAACTGGTGCACGAGGCCAAGCAGTTTGGTAATCAATCGGCGGCGGCGCAGGTGCTCGCCGACATGGCGTGGCGGCAATCGCAGGCCGGCGATATCGCCGGAGCGTTTGAAAGTTATGAACTGGCGCTGTCAGAGGTACCGGTCGACAATGCCGAGTTGATGCTGTCGATTATGACCGACACGGCCACCAACTACATCGTCAATGGCGATGCCCATTACATCAACAAGGGCATTGAACTGTTGGCCAAGGTGAAGAGCCAAAGCGAGCAGCGGCTAAGCAGCGGCGATGCCAGCATCGACCGGGCACTGATCGAAGACACCATCGCACTGACCGAATTCAACACCGGCATTGCCTATCTGTTGCACTTGCAAGATTACCAACGTGCGCTGCCGTATTTTGACGGGGTTAGCAAACGCAGCGAGAACTACAAAAACAGCAGCCTGATTTTTGCTGCGGTGGCCGCCGCCGAGCTCGGCCGTGTCGATCAGGCCAAGGCCTATTTGCGTGGCCTGAGCGATGCGAATGAAAGCCGTTATGCCAATGATCCGGTGGTGCAACAATATCTGACCTGTTACCGCCAACTCGCCATCCGGCACTGGGATCGCAATCAATCCGTTACTGCCTGTTTGCAACTGAGCCCGGCCACCACGGTGGAAGTGCAGCTGGACGTCTACAAGCGCTTGTCGAATAGCGCGGATGCCGACATCGCCCTCGCCGGCCTGACTCGGCTGCGCGATTTGTTTGTCAACACGCTGGAGCCACAACTGCACCGACGCGGCTCCAGCGCGGCCTCCAATACCGAAGTCAAACGGCTGCAGCGTGAATCCGAGCTGAAAACCGTGGTGCTGGAGCAGCAAAAGGAGTTGCAGCGTGAGCGCGATGCCACCAACGCCCAGCGCCAGAATCTGTTTATTACGCTCAGCTTGTTACTGCTGGTAGTGGTGTTGCTGATTCTGTCGCAGTGGCGGCAAAAGAAGAAACTGGCCGAGCAGTTTGAGCAGCTGAGCGTCAAGGACAGTCTGACTTCGCTGGGCAATCGGCGCTTTCTGGAACAGCAGATTGATCGCGAGTTCTCGCAATATCAGCGTCTGCGCCGCACGCATCCAAAGGCTGTGCTCGGCATTTTCCTGATCGACATTGATTACTTCAAAAGTATCAATGACCGCTTCGGCCACAGCGTTGGCGATCAGGTGTTGGTGGAATTCAGTCGCCGGATACAGGGCGCCATCCGCGACACGGACCTGTTCGTTCGCTGGGGCGGCGAAGAGTTTCTGTTTGTCGCCCGGTTGGAAAGTGCCGAGCAAGCCCAGCAGCTTGCCGACCGCCTATTGGCCACGGTCAACGGCGACCCGTTTTCGCTGCCGGAGCAGGAACCGTTTGCCGTGACCTGTACCATCGGCGCCATCAAGCACCCGTTTATCGACGGCGACGCGAGCAGCCTCTGGAACCGACTTGTCAGCCTCGCCGATGCAGCGCTGTATTTCGGCAAGGCCAGCGGCCGCAATCGCTGGGTCATGATCGACAATGTCAGCCTGTCGTCGTTGGACCAGCTCGATGCGGTGTTGAAGCAACCGCTGGCACATGCCATTGAGCAACACACCGTAGCTGTGACGGTGTCGATGACGCATTGACCGGTTGCCGGATGTGCCGATTGTGGCCGCAGCTTGCTCTTCATCGAGCACTTTATGTCGCTGCTTTGGAGAAGCGTTAGTGGAAGTGAAGTCGTTTTTTCATCCGGATACCGGCACCTGGACCCACGTGGTCAGTGCCGGCAGCGATGCCGTGGTGATTGATCCGGTGCTCGACTTTGATGCCCGCTCGGCGACGGTGAGCACGCGCAGCGCCGATCAGTTGCTGGCGTGGCTATCCGAGCGCACGCTGCAGGTTCACTGGTTGCTGGAGACCCACGCCCATGCCGATCATATTTCGGCCGGCGCTTACCTTAAGGCGCAACTTGGTGCACCACTGGCGATTGGTGCCGGCATTGTTGAGGTGTTGGACAATTTTGCTGACACGCTGGGTATAACCCAAAACCAGACCGCGAATGTGCACGGCTTTGATCGCCTGCTGCGTGATGGCGACGTGCTGCAAGCAGGCAGTTTTGCTGTCGCCGTGATGGCCACGCCCGGCCACACTGCCGATTCCTTGTGCTACCGCATTGGCCAGCATGCCTTTGTTGGTGACACGCTGTTTGCACCGGATGTTGGCAGCGCTCGCTGCGATTTTCCCGGTGGCAGCGCCGAGCAATTGTTCAGCAGTATTCAGGCGCTGCTGAATCTACCCGATGACACCACGCTGCATCTGTGCCACGACTATCCGGTACAGGGCCGCGCTGCCCGCTCGCAGACCAGTGTGGCCGAACAGCGCGCCGACAATATTCATGTTGGCAACGGCAAAACACAAAATGCGTTTGTTGAGCTGCGCCAGGGCCGCGATGCCAACCTGCCGGTACCTGCACTGTTCTGGCCATCGATTATTTGCAATCTGCGTGGCGGCGAGCTGCCAGCCGCTGCTGAGAATGGTGTGCGGTATCTGAGCATTCCCCTCAATCAGTTTGGCAAGCAGAACTGAGCGGCCCGCTGTGCGCGCTCGTCGCACAGATGCCATCACCCGCAGTAAACGCCGCTGACTCCCGTTCGTTATTTGCCGGCAGAAAAAACCCCGGCCTGGGCCGGGGTGATTACTTTGCGTCGCGTTCCGCTGGGGTCGGAATCTTTCTAGCGCAGATAAATGTCCTTGTACGCGGTGTACATCGACGCATACATCATTGGCACAACGACCAACAGGCCGAGCAGCAGCGGGATCATGCCGATGATCATCAAGATCAGCAGCAAAATGCCGTACAGCAGAAACGGCAGGAAATTGCGCAGACAGCCTTTGAAGCTTTGCTTCATCGCGGCTAGCGGCTCGATGCCGTGCAGCACGATCAGCGCCGGTGCAAACCAGTAGGCCATCGACACCGGGATGATCAACGCCATGTAGAGCAGCAACATGATCAACAGGAACTTGAGACCATATTGGCCGATAAAGTTGAGAATGGCCGACTCACCACCTGAGAACGAGCTGAAAAAGCCGGCGCCCAGAAACAACATGGCAAGAATGGTCAGCACAATGATCACCGCAACAATGGCGACCAACACCAAGAGACCTAGCAGCATCAGCGGGCCGGCGTGCGTTTTGAAGCCGGCAAATAGATGCTCGATTTTCAGTTGACCACCGCCATCCAGTTCACGGCAGCCCAGCATCAGGCCGCCGATGATCACCGGGGTCAGCACGCTTGATGCCAGACCACCGAGTATCGGGACAAAATTCACCATCATCGCCAGCACAAACAGGATCAGCATGTTGGCGATCCAGATGCCCGGCGATTTGGCGAACAGTCGCCAGGCCTCGCCGAGCCAGTTGGCGGCATTACCTGCCGGCACGGTGCGGCCACCATCAATAAAGTCGCCGCCCACCGGCGTCATCGGCGGCTCCACATTGGCCACCGGCGGTTGATACGGATTATTGCTGTTCTGATTGGTCATGAAGCCCTCCCTACGCCTTTTTCCCCACAAAGCGACGGGCAGGAAAGCCCGGCGCCGGTCATCACAAACGGTTCGAGTATGCCGTTGCCGTTTGGCGACCACAACTGTATTGGCGGCGCCTAGAAGGCATCTGCAGCTGCTTCGCGTTTACGCGATAGCTTCTACCCAATTTCTACGGCAGCGGCGCAATCGCCGGCAAGCTGCCGGGCTCGGTAAAGATCTGCCACTGGCCGGCTGGCAAGCCGGCAAACGTGTCGCGGTAGCGCGCGGCCGTTGCCGGTTCGCCGGTGACATCACGGATGTAAATGGCCAACACTTGCTGCGGAAAACGGCGCGCCGTTTCGGCGTAGATCTCCGGATCGGCTTCGCCGGAATCGCCTATCAACAGAAATCGGCGCTGCGGGAATTGCTGCAGCAACTGCTGCAGCGTATTGAGCTTTTGCCGCCGAGAGCTGTCGCCGTTGCCGAACAGCTCGTCCGAAACATCGAGATAGCGCAAATGGAGGCTGCCGACGGGAAAGCCATTGCCTTGCAGAAACTCGTCAATCGCGGGATAGAGTTGGTGCGGGCTGCTGGACAGGTAGTGAAAGCGCACCGTGGTATTTTCGGCAGCAAAACGGCCGTAGCGCTCGGCCATGCCAGCCACCGCCCGGAAGTCACGAACAAAGGTATTGTTCAGCAACTCGGTGCGATTGCGGACGTTGCTGTCCTTGATGGTGTCGTCGATATCGGACACCACCGATACGCCGGTCTCGGGCACCAGCAAGAGTTGGCCGTTGAATTCCCGGTTGTCGTTTGCCGGCAACACGGCGTGATAGTCAATGACCGGTGCTGCGCCGGGTGTTTGGATTACGCTTAGCTCGCTCAGTGGCGCCAGCGTCAGCTGCGCGCGGGTGATGCCGTCGGAATCGGTGGCTGGCAGTGTCAGTGTTTTGTTCGGCGACAGGTGCAGCGTGATTTGCTTGCCATGCTCCGAATCAAATCGGAACAGTTGGGTCCGGTTATCAAAGTTGCTTCGTTCCCGCTCGGACATGGCCTCAACATCAAACCCGGCAAAGGTCGCGAACAATTGCTTGGCGCCCGGCCGACTTTCTTTCTCATACACCCAGGCGGTGATTTGGCCTTCAACCAGACCGTCTTTGTTCAGCGTGGCGATGCCGCGGGCAAACTGAATGTATTCATCGTGCTTGATGTCATTTGCCGAGACGAATGCAGCCCAGGTGATGAGGCTTGCACCGAGCAACACAGCGAACGGCGACGTCGTTTTCATGTAGCGAACTTTCCTTTTCTCTTGGCCGTCATCGCGGCTCTGATATTTTCCACCAAACACAGGAACCCGACGGAGCGGCCACGATAGCAGACTCCAGTACAGCCGATCACCGTAGCACCTGCGCCATCGCCGCCGCGTTGCTCAAGCACTGACTAGGCACGGCGCAATTCCTTGATACCCAAACCCAGGCGCCGGCGCATCAGCGTCCGCAGCGTGACGCCATCAGCGTAACCGACCTGCTCGGCGATCTGGTCGACGCTGTATTGACTAGTCTTCAGCAAATGCACCGCACGTTCGATGCGCAGGTCCTGCAGATAAGCCACCGGCGATTTGCCCAGCACCGCGTTGAGTCGACGGGCGAGCGTGCGTTTGCTGGTGGCGAGCGCCGCTGCGGCGGCATCGAGATTGAACGGCTGCGCGAGATGCGCGCGCGCCCAGCGATCAAATTGCTCCACCAGCGGATTGGCCCGGGCCAGATGATCGGAAATTACATAGGCCGATTGCGCGGGCCGCGAATCGACCACCAGATATTTGGCGACCAGACTGGCAAGCGCCGGGCTGTGTTGCCGCAACAGCCAGAACGCCAGATCGACATGGCTCAGCGCGGCGCCGGCCGTTACGCAATTGCGATCCGCGACAATCATTTGCTCGGCGTTCAATTGCACTTCCGGATAGCGCTGGCGGAACAGCGGCGCCAGCCACCAGGTGGTGGTGGCCTGATGCTGGTTCAGCAGACCGCTTTCGGCGAGAACAAAGGTGCCGATGCAGGCAGCGGCAATGCTGGCCCCTTGCCCGGCCCACTGGCGCAACTGGGCGCCAGCGTCGATGACATCGGCACGGGCCAGCGCCGGCACCAGAGCCTCGGGCAGCTTGTAGCCGATGGCCGGCACCACGACCCAATCCGGCGTGGCCGCCGGAACCGGCTGCACCGGGATCTGCCAGCCCAGTGCGCTCTGCACCGTGGGCCGCAAGCCGACCACCTGCACGGTCAGCGCCGGCGCCTGCAGCTGGGTCAGCTGGTTGAGTTCGTTGGCACTGTGGAAGACATCGAGCACGGTGCTGATACCGGTATCGAACACCCCCTCCAGGGCCAGCACGGCGATATTCATGGCCTGTCCTTCATGGCAATAGCGCTATCAAAGTTGTCAATTTGGACAGTATTGCGCCAGCGGCGGGGTTCGTAAAGTTGCCCACGGCGGGAAGGCCTTGGTGTGCCGGTTGGCGTGCGCGCTGATCTGTGCAGACCAACTCCACCCCGCCCTAACCGATCGAAGCTCGCTGGAGTAAGCATGAAAACGGAACTGTTTTATCTGCTGTTGGTGCTGGCACTGACTGCGCTGTTGTGGCTGCCCTATGTGCTGAACCGCATCGTCGTCTGGGGCCTGCGGGATACCGTCAGCTATCCGGCCCACCCGAAACCCTTGGCGCCGTGGGCGCAGCGGCTGCGCGCGGCCCACGCCAACGCGGTGGAAAATCTGGTGGTGTTTGCACCGCTCGTCCTGCTCACGCAGCAGCTTGGAGTCAGCAGCGCGATGACGGCGCTGGCGTGCATGCTGTATTTCTGGTCGCGACTGCTGCACGTGGTCGCCTATACCTTGGCGCTGCCGTGGCTGCGCACGCTCGGCTTTTTTGGCAGTTTTGTCGGCCAGTTGCTGCTGCTCTGGCACTGCGTGTCGCAACTGCTGGCGTGACGCCGCGTTATCGGATGCCCGTCACGATGAACACCAACCTGACCCTACGCGAAATTCGCCGCGACGAATTTGCCCGGCTCGGCGCTTTGCTGGTCGAGGTCTATTCGCAGCTCAGCGGTTTTCCGACACCGGCCGAACAACCCGGCTATTACGACATGCTGGCCAATATCGGCCGCTTTACCGAGAAGCCGGACACCAAGGTGCTGGTCGCACCTTCTGCCGACGGTGAACTCTTCGGCGGCGTGGTCTATTTCGGCGACATGGCGCAATACGGTTCCGGCGGTACCGCCACCGCCGAGCGCAACGCCTCGGGCATCCGCCTGCTGGCGGTCAGCCCCCGCGCTCGCGGTCTCGGTGTTGGCAAAGCCCTGACGCAGGCCTGCATTGCCCTGGCGCGTGCGCGCCACCATGAGCAGGTGCTGCTGCACACAACGCGCGCCATGCAAATTGCCTGGGCGATGTATGAACGGATCGGCTTTGTCCGCGCCGCGGAGCTGGATTTCCAGCAGGGCGAACTGTCGGTGTTTGGTTTTCGTTTGCGGTTATGACGTCGTTGGCTGCGTCAAAGATTCATTTGGGAATCGCGCATTCGGGAATCGCGCAATGAACGCCGCGATTCCCGAACCGGAAGGCGCTTACATCCCGCCGTCAAAATTGCCGGTGCTGGTCATGCCGGCGGTGATGGTGATGTTCTGGGTGCCGACAAAGGTCAGCGCCTCATCGCTGTCGGCAATGTCGGTCGCGGCATCGCAGGTATAGGCAATGGTGTAACTGCCGGCGGCCAAAAAGCCGATTTGGTATTGGTAGCTGCCGGGCGCCACCAGACTGACCAATCCGGTGCTGAGCGGATCACCGGCGTCGCCATCGACATCATCCGGCGTGACATCGGCGCCACGCCACAGATACACCGCGCCGGTGCCGTCACCACTGCATTCGGCGGCGATAATCGACGGGTCAACCGTTCCGGCCAGCGTGCCGACCTCCAGATTGTTCACCAAGCGCAACACCGGTTTCAAAATATAGGCTGGCGCCTGACCGGGCGGCGCGGTCACTGATTTGCGCAGGTCAAAATCGATGGTGTAGTTGGCGTCGCCGCCCTGGGCGACGGTAAAACCGCTGATGAGCTTCAGACCGGTTTGGCTGCCACTCGGCACGTCCAGCTCATGCATGGTGCCGTTGATTTGAATGTATGAGTCAAACACATTGTCTTGCACCGCCGAGACTTTCAAGCGCAGCCATTCGTAATTGCCGGCTGGCACTTGCTGAGCCGTGATCAGCGGCGCCGCATTGCCACCTTGCAAGCTCAGCAGATCCAGATCTTTCGGTGTGGTGAAATCAAAATTCAGCGCCGGGCCGTCAGCCGGCTTGACCTCAACGCCGGTGAATCGAATGACGACGTTTTCGGCATCATCGACCGGTCCGTCGGTCAGACCAAGCGACAACATGCCGAAACCATCACTGCCGCCACCATCACCACCGCAGCTGGCCAGCATGGTTGCCAAGGCAATTGTTGCCAGAGAAACTGTTACCGAAGGAAAAACGCCGTGTCGTTGCGAGAGCTGTTTCATGGGAAGACCTCACTGGCATGGGTGCTTAACGATACACAGTCAAACGACCGTCCCGCGCATTGCCATCTGCGCCAGTAAAGTGTAATCGCCTCTTCGCAGCATGCTGTGACGCAATAGCCAAACCGGTCTCAGCGGACTGACCTTAAGTGCCCGTGGCAGTGAAAACTGGCGCCATAGTCAAAAAACAGCGTTAGCGTGAGCGCACCTGAAACTCGCCACTGGCGCGCGCAACCACCGAGCCCTGCACATCTTTCAATTCGCCTTGCAGCAGGAATTTGGCTTTGCCGTTGGCCGTGGCGGACTGCTGCAGCTCACCGAGCTCAGTCTCACTGAGCTGATATACCAAGCTCAGATCGCTAGTGGCCGGTTTCAGAAATTCCAGTTTCAGATCTTTCAAGGTCGGGTAAAACCGCTGCATGTCGAAGCTGACCAGCGCCAGTACGCCGCCAGTGATGTCGGCAAGGGTGAATTGCGCGCCGGCATACATGCTGCCCATATGGTTTTCATTGCCAGCCAGCGGGATCAGACAATGGGCATAACCCGGTTTGCAGTCGAGCACTTTCAAGCCGGCACGGCGAACGAAGGCAATCGATTGTTCGGCGATGTGTTGAACGCTGGTCATGTCTACTCCGCTTTTCTTGCGAGGTGCTGTCTGTCTTTCATGCGGCTTGGTATTTTTGTTTCGTGAGTTTCCGGCAGATTCATTCTGCGCATTCGCTGTGCGGACGTCTTCAGCGCCTGCGCCAGACTTTCCACACGCTGACGACAACCAAGCTGCCGACACCGAGCACAATGCCCGCCAGCACCATTGTCGCCATGTGCTGGCGGACCAAGGGCACATTGCCAAGATAGTAGCCAGCAACCGGCAGGGAAATGGTCCACACCGCAGCGCCGGCCGTGACCGAGATCAGGTATTTGCGGAAGGTCATCTGCGCGACACCGGCAGCAAACGGTGCAAAGGTGCGGATTACCGCAATGAATGGTGTCAGCAGAAAGGTGTAAGCGCCTCTGCTCTCATAGAACGCGTGGGCACGACGAAGCGCATCTTGATTCAGCCAGCGGTAATGCTGGTGATAGGCGCGATCACCAAGCGCATAGCCGGCACCATAACTCAGCACGCTACCCAGCACTGTCGCCAGCAGCAACAACGGCACGACCAGCGCCAGCTGCAGGCTGCCGGCCGCGCACAGCGCACCGACGATAAACAGCATTGGATTGCCCGGCAGGAAAAACAGCGGCAGGACACCGATTTCCAGCACGACCACCGTGAACAGCACGAGATAGATGCTGTTGCCATAGGCGCTCAAAGCGGGGCCTATGGCTTGGTCAAAATGGAAGATCAGCTCTATCAGGGAGAAGTCATGCATTCGTAGAGTCCGCATTCCGTTTTACGGCGGTGGCGTTGCGCCATGTAGCTGAGCTGGTCATGGGCAAGGCCTTGCCAGCATATGCCATTGCCCAGGTTTGTTGGCTTCTTGTTGGAAAATTCATCGATTGCCGCTAATGAAAACGCGCCTCTAGAATGACGCCTTGTGCTTTTCACTTGGTCTTGAATATAGTCCCGGCTCCTCGCCCGAAGAGATGCCCGCTCGATGAAGCCTTTACGATTGCCAGTTCAACTATTGGCGCTACTCTTGCTCAGCGTTGCCGGTGCAGGTTCGGCGGCTGACAAGCCGCAGCCTATCGCATTGGGCCAGTCTTACACGGTTCAATCAAAGTTACTCGGTCAGAATCGCCCACTTAATGTGTACCTGCCACCGGGCTATGACGACAGTAAGGCGACGTATCCGGTGCTGTATCTGCTCGATGGCGGCGTTGATGAGGACTTTATTCATATTGCCGGTATCGCCTCACTGGCGGCAGATTGGCGCAACATTCGCGAGTTCATTGTCATCGGCGTCGCGTCACTGGATCGCTACCATGAGCTGGATCATCCAAGCGCTGTGCCGGCAGAGCAACAGCGTTGGCCGACGGCGGGCGGCTCGGCGCAGTTTCGCGAATTTCTGGCCAAAGAACTGATTCCTTACGTGCAGCAACATTTTCGGGTCAGTGACGAGTCGGTACTGATGGGTGAATCTGCGGCCGGTCTGTTTGTCACCGAAACGTTTTTGCGCCAGCCAGCGTTGTTCAACGGTTACATCGCGATCAGTCCGTCGCTGTGGTGGGACGGGCAATCACTCGCGAAGGCCGCACCCGGTTTGCTGGCGACTGCCAATCTACACAACAAGCGGCTTTATCTGGCACTCGGTGACGAAGGCGGCGAAATGGAAGATGGCGTCAACAAACTGGTTGCTGCGGTGAAGGCCGCAGCGCCGGCGGACTTCCACTGGTCTTACACGCCGATGCCGCAGGAAAGTCACAGCACGATTTATCACCCGGCCGCGCTGGCAGCGCTTCGGCAGTTTTTTGTCTACCCACCGCGCTGAGCTCCGCCGTTTTTATTCCGATCACTCGCCAGACAGTCGTCAATTGCCGGCATTGCCGCTTACAATGCCGGCATCGCGCCGGACGGTCTGGCATTGATTGGTGTGTTGCTTGGTAGCGCAGCCCTTGTCGACCGGTCCTGAACAGCAGAATCGTTTGTGATGAATCCATGTTGAGATTTTTTTTCAGCGCCATGCTGCTGACGTTGACCGCGTCGGCATTCGGGCAGGAGTTGCCCACGCAACAGCCGGTGGGCGCGGAACCGCTCGCTGAAGCGCCGATGATTGCGCCGCTTGTCGAGCAGCCGCTCACAGAACAGTCGCTCATGGAACTGCCATCTGCTCGGCAGCCGTTTGTGCTGCCGCCGGTCGCCCCGTCGGCTTTTTCGCCATCATCTCTTGGGCAGGCTCCACTGGCGCAGACTTCACTGACACAAACGGTCTTGGCGCCGTTGCCCTTTGAAGCATTTGATCATGCGTTTCGTCAGCAGCTCGATGCCGCGGCGATTCCGGGTGGTGCCTACGCCATCGTTCGCGATGGCAAGATCATTCAGGCAGCAGGCCACGGCACCCGCACGCTGGGTTACAACGAGCCGATCAGCCCGACCACCGTGTTTCGACTGGCATCGGTGTCAAAGACGTTTGCCGCAGAATTGACGGCGCTGCTGGTGCGGGAAGGCAAGCTGAAATGGGACGACCCGGTCAACCGCTTCGTGCCAGATTTTCAGTTCAAGACGCCGCGCTATTCGCAGGCATTGCAGGTGCAGCATCTGCTTGGCCAAAGCACCGGTTTGATTGCCAATGCCTTTGACAACCTGCTCAATGCCAATCAGCCGCTGAATAGAATTCTGCCGCGTTTTCGCGAGCTCGACCCGATTTGCCAACCCGGCCAGTGTTACAGCTACCAGAACATCATGTTCGGTTTGATTGCACCGGTGGTCGAGCAGGCCGCGCATGCTTCTTACAGCAACTTGATCCAGCAACGGCTGTTTCAACCGCTGCAAATGCAGCAGGCGTCGGTCGGCATGCAGGCATTTTTGCGGGCCAACAACCGCGCGTTGCCACATATCAAACGGCGCGGCAACTGGGTCGCCACCGAAGTGCAACCCGGTTACTACGAAGTGCTTCCAGCCGCCGGCATCAACGCCAGCGTGACCGATCTCGGCAAGTGGTTGATCGCCCAGATGGGCAACAATCCCGAGGTGGTGCCGACTCAGGTGATTGATCAACTGACCGAAAAGCGTGTGCGCACCCTGCGCGACATGCGCCGGAAAAAATGGCGTGAGCTGATCACCGACGCCCATTACGGACTCGGCTGGCGCATCTATCAGCTGGAGAAAAAAGAAGAGTTGTTCATGCACAGCGGCTGGGTCGAGGGCTATGTCACCGAGATCGCCTACTCCAAAGTCCGGCGCACCGGCCTCGTGGTACTGCTCAATGCCGAAAGCGCCGTCATCAACGACATCACGACCGGATTCTGGGCGGCGCTGCTGAACGAACCGCCGGCAATGCGTACGGTGGTCTCTGAGTAAGTTCGTGCCCAGCTGTGTATAGATACGTCGACCTGATGGCTTGATTGCAACGTGGTCGCGTTCAGATGCCGGTTCCTTGCGCTGGCGCGGCCAATCAAAGTGGCTCCAGTGCCGGCGCCGGGAAATTCGCTGGTATTTGGCGGCGGCGGTGCCCGTTCTTTGCTAGTGGCTCCATCGCACGCTGACTCCTTTTATCCCCGCCGAAATCCGATCTGCGCCCCGCCCTTTCCGGATGTTGGCGCGGCGCCCGGCCGCAACCGCTTGTTACAGGCGCAGCCATTCCCGCCGTGATCGATTACACACCTGATCGCCATGCTCCCGCCGGCAGATTGTTCTGCAACGATTGAGCCGCCAGCGCGTTACCGAGTGGTGGCTTTGATTGCCCGATCAGTAACGCGTTGGGAGTAGAGAGTGCGTGTCGTATCAATGTCATTGCTGGGCGTGTTCGCCTGTGCCGGGGTAGCGAATGCGGGTGAGGCCACCGTTGGCCTCGGTGCCGCGATCAGCGAATCGGAGTATTACCAGCAACCCGAGCAACTCAATGGTTTCCCATTGGTGGTTTATCACGGCGATCGTTTTTTCTTTGAAGGTACCAGCTTTGGTTATCAGCTGACGCAGTCAGAACAGCTCACGGTGTCATTGGCCGGCGATCTGGATTTTCGTCAGTACGATCCGGAGGAAGCGCGGCGGGCCGATTTGGCCGCACTGGATGAACGCAAAGCCGGCGTGCTGGCTGGCGTCCGCCTGGAGTATCGAATCGGTGCTGCCGATACCGTGACGGCAGGTCTGCTCGGCGAGCTCACCAATCGCCATCATGGCCGGGTGGCCGAGCTCGGCTGGAAACACATGTTCGATTTCGGATTCGAGAATAGTCAGGTATTCAGTCAGATCGGTCTGCGAATGGTCGATGCCGATTACAACGATTACTACTTTGGCGTCAGTGCCGCCGAATCCACGCGATCTGGTCTCGCCGCTTACACGCCGGGGGCTGGCAATGATCTGTCCGTGGGTGGTGGCGTGATGCACAATTTCGCCAACGACTGGCAGGCCATGCTGATGCTGTATGTCCGTCGCTATGATCAGCAGGTGAGCGACAGTCCGATGGTGGAGAACGCCAGTATTACCGGCGGCTTTGTCGGCATCGGCTACCGTTTTTGAGTCATAGCGGACACGGCCACAGTGTGTCCTTACGTTCGTTCATGTCAGCGTGCTCAGGCTGTCGGTAGAAACCGCTCGGCCTGAGCACGCTTTCACGCTAGCATGACCACTCCCACTGCGGCCCGGTCGTGCTCGTGAAAGTCGAACTGCAATCCCGCAATGTCGAAGCTTTTTTGCTGGCGGCGAAAACCCTGCATTTCGGCAAGGCTGCCGAGTTGCTGTGCATTACACCGTCGGCCTTTTCCCAGCGCATTACCTCGCTGGAGAGCCAACTCCAAAGCCGGTTGTTTCACCGTCAGGCCAACACCATTACGCTGACCGAAGTCGGTGATCGCTTGTTGCGCTACTGCGAGGCGGTCGCGGGGCTGGAAGAAGAACTGCTGCGCGATATCGGTGGCAACAAAAGCCTGGGCGGCACCGTCAATATCGCCGGCTTCTCGTCGGCGTCGCGTTCGGTGCTGATGCCCGCACTGCAAGCGCTGCAGCTGGCGCATCCGGAATTGACGGTGCATTTCCGGGTGGCTCATATGTATGAGCTACGGGAAATCCTGTTGCGCGGTCAGGTCGATTTTATCGTCTCGCAGGATGAGATCGAACGCGCTGGTTTTCAGAGCCTGTTGGTGGGTCACGAACACAATGTGCTGGTGGAACGCGCCGATGGTCAGGGCCAAAGCGAGGTCTATCTCGATCACAATCAGTCGGACGATTTCACCGAACGCTTTTTGCACCGCCACGATGGCGGCAGCGACAAACTGATACGGCGCCGTTTCTGCGACGATATTTACGGCATTCTCGACGCCGCCCGGCTGGGTTTTGGTCGTGGCGTGGTGCCGGTGCATTTGCTCAGCCCGGACATGGGACTGCGTTTGGTGCCCGGTTACGAACGCGCCTGGGCAACACCCGTGCTGCTGCAGTTTCCACACCGGGACTACTATCCGGCACCGCTGCGTGCGGTCCGCGATGCCCTGATCAACCATTGCCGCGACGCCCTTGCGGTGAACCGCTGTCAGCTGCGCTATACGGTGTTTGAATAGCGACCGCTCTGGTTCGCGGGTGACCACAACCGCGCCAGGTTGCTGGGGCGTTGGTGATTGGTTGCTGCTGATCGGTGCCCAAGCAGCTTTGCTGCGTAAAGACGCTTCATGAGCCCCGCTGGCACAGCGCTCTGGCCGCGCTTCAGTTTTTCTTAACGCCTCTTCAACTCTTCGAACTGTCCAGTCTTGGCGACGTTCCGTAGCCTGTCATGGTCCGCCATGACGGTGGCCATGGTATCCGCTGGGCGCTGCGCCCGGCGCCAGTTTGCAAGACAGGAGATCAGCATGTTCAAGGACGAACGCCCACGGCAACGTGTCGTGGCGAGTGCCCCGGTGTTGCCGGAAATTGGCACACTGCAACCGATTCGCCGTTTCGCCATGGCAGCGCTGCTGTTCGGCAGTGCCGGCGCTGCGCAGGCCGCTCTGGTGGAAGATGAGGTCGGCCAGAGCTGGGTTTTCAAACGCGATCTGACCAGCGCGCAATTCGCGACCGCCTTTGCCGATTACAGCGACAAGGGCTATCTGATGACCGATATCGACGCCTACCCGAGCGGCTCAAGCACCCGTTATTCCATGCTCTGGCGAAAGAACACCGATCATCGTGGCTGGGCCGAGAAACGTGATTTGAGCAGCGCCGATTTTGCCACGGCCTGGAATACCTACGTCGGTCAGGGCATGCGCCTGGTCGATGTCGAAGCGTATCCGCTCAACGGTCAAATCCGCTGGGCCGGCATTTGGGTGCAAAACAAGGAAAACCTCAACTGGTCATCTCATCGCGGCTTGACCAGCGCCGATTTCAGCACGCTGTTCCAGAGCAAGAGCAACGCCGGCTGGCGCATCGTTGATATCGATATCTACAACACCAGCAACGGCCTGCGTTACAACAGCATCTGGCAGGCCAATCCTGAGCAAACACCGTGGGCCGAGCGCCGCGACATGAGCCGCGAGCAATATGACGCCGAGCTGGCAGCGCGCAGTGCCGCCGGGTTTCAGTTGGTCGATTTTGAATCCTATTCGTCACCGTCGGGCCAGTCGTATGCTGGCATCTGGGAAAAGGGCAGCGGCCACGCCGCGCAGGTGCGTACCGACCGGACGGCACAGGAATTCTCCAATCTGTGGTACCAGTATCTGGACGAAGGCTATCGGCTGGTCGATTTCGAGCGCTACGAAACACCGGACGGAACGCGCTACGGCGGTATCTGGCGCGAGAATGACGAGCGCTTTCGCTATAGCAAGAAAGCGAACCTGGACAGCGCCATCACCAGTTACCGCAACCTGAATAATTTGCCCGGCATTTCGGTGGTGGTGATTCAGAATGGCAAGACCTTGTATCGGCGTGGCTTCGGTTTTGCCGATGTCGCCGGCAACAAAACCGCAAATGCCAGCACCGTCTATGCGGCAGCGTCGATTTCCAAGATCTACGGTGGCGTGCTGGCCGCCAAGCTGGAACAAGATCAGGAATTGCACGATGGCACCGCGCTGTCGAGCTCGCTGGATCTGGACAACTTGAGCTCCAGCTATTTGCCGGGCCTGCCTTCCCAACACAAGCACCGCGTGCGTGAGTTGCTGTCACACTTAAGCTGCGTACCGCATTACAACACCAACCCCGGCATTGCCGACCAGACCAGCCATTACAGTTCGGCAACTGCCGCGCTGCAAAGCATCAAGAACAGCGCCAACATTGTTGGCTGCACGCCTAACACCAGCTGGAACTACTCGACTCATGCGTTTACCTATGTCGGCGCGGTGCTCGAACAGGTGTCCGGCCGCGGCATCAACCAATTGCTGGAAGACGAGTTGTTCACACCGTATGGACTCAGCAGCACCCGCGTGATGTATGAAAGCGCGGCGTTGCCCAGCAACAGTCTGCGTGCGGTGCCGTATACGGTTCGCGATCCGATCGGCACAGCCGGGCAAGTTGGCTTTGATCCACCCAATGCAGTCAACAATCCCAATGTCGCCAGCAGTTATACCGACAGCAGCTGGAAAGTGCTCGGTGGCGGTCTGGAAACCAATACGCTGGATTTGGCAAGCTTCGGCTGGAAGGTGTTGCATGGCGATATCGTCAGCGCTGATACCCGCGACAATCGGCTCTGGACCCGGGTCAATCCGAGCTTCAGTCACGGTTTGGCCTGGGCGGTCGGCACCACTGGCAGCGGTCAACGGGTCGCCGACTGGAATGGCAGCTGGACCGGCTCCCGCACTTGGCTGCGCGCCTATCGCGATGACGGGACGGTGATCGCAATCATGTCCAATCGAACCAATCACACGCTGCAGGACATTGGCAATCTGTCCAACAGCATCGCGGCCATCGTCATCCCGGCGTCGCCGTAATCACAAATGCGGTTTGGCGTTCACTGGCACAAAACAAAAGCCCCTCGATCGAGGGGCTTTTGTCGTGGCCGGCCAAAAATATTAATGACCGGAACGTTTCTGGTTGTACTGATCCAGTAGAACTTACCAGCTCAGTTTCAGCGTATAGGTGCCGTTGCTGGCGCCAGTGCCACCGCTGTAGTACTTCACCCGCACATAGTAAGTCTTGCTGCTTGTCGCAGTGTTTTTGCTGCTGGCGGTATCCACCTGGCCGGTACCGTTGGTCGACGAGGCCACCTGCTTCTGCGAGCTGTTGTACACGTACAGATCGTAGTCGGAGCTGGCATTCGGCGTCAGCGTCGCGGTCAGCGTCTTGCCGGCCGGCAGCGTCACTTTGAAGTAATCACCGTCGCTGCTGCTGGCCATGTTGCCGGCGACCACGGTGCCGGAGGTGGCAACGCTGTTGGCGGTGCTGAACGAATTGTTGCTTTCGGTTTCGTTCATGTTGCCGCTCGGCGGCGGCGTGGTGGTGTCAGACAGAATCTTCTGCGCGACAAACTTCGCCTTGAACACATTGGCGTAAGTCGGGTCGCTCGGGAACAGCGCCGTCGCCGCGGCAACCGTTGCGTTCGCCATGTCCGGCATCTTCAGGTTGGCACCGAGACCGAAATGCGCTTCCAGAATGATCTTGTCGACGTTGGCGCGCGGTTTGCCTTGCGCCATCAGTTCCACCAGCGCCTGAAACAGCGGCGTTGACCACAGCTCATCCGATTGGAACGTCACGCCGCCTTCGGTCACCGATTGGTGCGCGCCGTAGGTTTTGCTGCTGTTGTACAGCGCGGTGGTCTTGTTCATCACCCGGCCGCCCCAGCAATTGTTGTGACCATCCCAGCTGAACGCCCATTCCGGGTGATAGCTGGCGCCGTTCGGCGTGCTGTAGCTGTAGCTGCCAGCCCAGTAATCACCAAAGCCTTCGCCCATCGCGCCGGTGTCGCCGCCGCTCCAGTTGCTGTTGATGTTGTGCTGAATGGCGTGACCGTATTCGTGCAGGATGACGTCGGCATCTTCGTTGTCATCAACGCAACCGTGACCGAAGGCCAGATAATCGGTCGAACCGCTGAAGCTGTAATGCGAGTTGTCATCGCCATTCAGGCCATCGGTGTCGACATCGAGCGGCCGGGCAATGATGCCCTTGCTGCCAGTGAAACCGAGCGACTGCATATAGCGCTGGTTTTGATCGAGATGGAAGTAGGTGTTGCTGTCGTTGAAGGCGTTGTTGCCGCGCTTGGCAGTCCAGATACCGGTGGTCGTGGTCGACGGTGCGGTATTCGGCGCTTCGATGTTTTTGATGTTGACCCACGGACCGGACAGCGAATAGACGCCGTTGCTGACGGTCAGATCGAGCAGCGCCTTGTTCTGGTAGGCGGCATCAAAACTGGCGGCAGCGGTGGTGTCGCTCAGCGAGTCGTTGTTCAGCGTGGTGCGCGGGTCCGGATCAAACACATTGCCGCTGCCGTTGATACCGCTGGCCAGCGCACTGGCGCGGGCGATCGCGCTGGTTTTGCTGAAATCGTTCTTGGCCGAGATGGCCTGCTTGCGGGTGAATTCCTGCATCGCCGCTTTGCGATCCAGCAGTGGCTCACTGGTGGCAGCGCGGTCGTCGCCACCGAGTACCAGCGCGCGCTCGCCTTTGCGCACCAGCGTGGTCGCTTCGCTCTTCAGCAGGTTGCCGCTGTCGGCATCGAGATATTGCAGCCAGGCACCGGTCGGCATTTGTGCCGCCACATGCACTTTCCAGCTCAGCTTCAATTGACCATCAACCGGCACCCAGACCAGCGAAGCGGTCGGTTGGTCGGTCAAACCGTGACGCACTTTCTGATTGGCCCAGGCGCGATCCAGCGCGGCTTCGCGCGACAGCTTGGCGACTGGCGCGGTTTTGGCAGCAGCAAGCGTTGCCGGAACCGGGAAGCTGTTGTTATAGACCTGATACACCGCGCCATTGTTGCCGACGCTGACGACCACTTCGGCCTTGTCGACCGGATAGCCGGCCTGCATTTGCTGGTAGTGATAGTGCTTGCCGGTCAGGCTTTCCTGCACCTTGACCAGTTGCAGATTGTTCAGCTGTTTCGGCAATTGATAGCGCGCGGCATTGGCGCGCAGATAATCCAGCGGTGCCGATTTGGCGTTGACCAAATCCAGTTTTACGGCCGAGCGGCCATCGTCATGAAAGGTTGCCGGTGCGGCGAGCGCGGTACCGGCGAAGGCGGCTACCGCGAGTGCGAGTGGTTTGAAGTGGGGCAGAGTTCGGGCGCGAAAAGCGTGATGCATGGTGTGTCTCCGTAGCGTTGCGTAGCGTGATCGCTCATAGGCGGCCACTGCTTGTTTTATTTCGGGCTCTTCGGCCCGAGCGACCGAATCTAGTGAAATGTGCCGACCGCGAGTACTGCGTTTTGGTAGCGGTTTGTATCGCTTTGTAGGCATCAGAGACGTGAGTTCAACTAGCGCAAATGCAACTGAAACGCACGTTCTGATAACGCCGTCGTTGCGGCATTAGTGCACTGACAGCGACGACTCGCGCTTGCTACAAACGCGCAGGCTGCAAAAATTCGCAGGCCGCGATACCGCGCCCATCGCTAGCGCACGTAGACACTTGGGAGGAACCCATCCATGAACCACTTTCTCGCTGGCAAATTCAGCGCCGGCATCGTGTTCGTCGCCGCATTGCTGAGTGGCTGCGCGCACCGGCCGCCCGCGGCAACCGAGCTGGCGCGATTGCAAGCGGAAGTCGCCGAAACCGAACGCGCCTTCGCCCGGACCATGGCGGAGCGCAATCACGCCGCGTTCACCGGCTTTCTGGCCGACGACACCATTTTCATTTCCGGCGCTTCGCACCTGCGCGGCAAGCAGGCCGTTGCCGACGCCTGGAAGCCGTTGTATGAGGCACCGACGGCGCCATTTTCCTGGGAGCCGGAATTTGTCGAAATTCAAAACTCCGGTCAGCTGGCACTGAGCAGTGGCCCGGTTCGCGACGGCAGCGGTAAAGTAATCGCCCAGTTCAGTTCAATCTGGCGACACGAAGCGCCCGGCGTCTGGCGCATCATTTTTGATCGCGGCAATCCGGTCTGCCCGGCCGCAACGCCCTAGCTGACGACCGCGTTGCCGCGGTCGCGCCGCAGCAAACCCCGGGTGATCGCCGAAAGGAGTTCCATGAGTTTTACCGAAGGCACTTTCAAGTTTCTGGCTGCTTTGGCCAAACACAATAACCGCGACTGGTTTGAGCAAAACAAGCCGCGCTATGAAGAGCTGGTGCGTGAACCGGCGCTGGCGTTCATCGCCAGCCTGCAGGCGCCGATGCAAACGCTGGCGCCGCAATTTGACGTCAGCGCCAAGAAAATGGGCGGCTCGCTGATGCGGGTGTTCCGCGACACCCGGTTCAGCAACGACAAGACTCCGTACAAAACCAATATCGGCATCCAGTTTCGCCATGTCACCGGCAAAAACGTCCACGCCCCCGGCTTTTACATTCACCTGAGCCCGCAGGAATGTTTTCTCGGCGCCGGCATGTGGCATCCGGAAGCCGATGCGTTGAAGAAGATCCGCAACTACATTCACGACAATCCCTACACCTGGGGCATGTCGGTGCGCGACAAGACCTTTCGCAAGTATTTCAGCCTGGAGGGTGACAGCCTGCAGCGGATGCCGCGTGGCTATTCGGATAGCCATGAGCATGCGGTTGACCTGAAGCGCAAGGATTTCATTGCGATCCATCCGTTTGCCACCGAGGAAGCGCTGAAGAAATCGTTCGGCAAATTCTGCTTGACCCGGTTTGCTGCCACCGAAGAATTCATGCACACGCTGTGCGAGGCGGTTGATGTCGTTTGGAAATAGTTGACGGAGTTCGTCGGTGGGAAATAGTCGAAGGAAATAGCCGCTATTGACCACAAGCGACACCTACTTCAGCGCGCAACCCGCAAAAAAAAACCGCCGGCAATTGCCGGCGGTTTTTTTCTGCCTGAACGAGCCTGAAGCTTACCAACCGAGGTCGGTCAGCAAGGCCTTGCTCAGATCTTCCGGCGCGTTGACCGAGTGGGTCAGATCGCCGTTGATGGACGGCTCCATCAGCAGGTTGCGGGTTGCGCTGGTGTCCCAGTGCGAAACCGACGAACCGCTTTGATACGGGCTTGGCGTGAACATCATCACCCGACCTGCAGTATCGGCACCGGCCAGCTGGTTCGGATTGACGCCGAGATTGACCTTCAGCGCCGAGCTGGTCCGCGACCGGGTTTTCAGGGCGGTGCGCAGCAGCGTGGCATCGGCCAGCGTGATCCGAGCCGACGGAATGGTGATGCTCGGATCGGCACCGCCGAGACCGGCCGGCGGCGTACCGGCAACGTTGTCGGCAATGATCACGCCGATGGCGCCGGCGTCCTGGGCGTTTTTCACCTTGATGGTGAAGCCGCAGACACCACGGTCAATCAGCGCGATGTTGTTTTTCACCGCCAGAGCATTGGCTGCACTCAGCGGCGCACAACCATCGGTCGAGATCGGCATCACGGTACCGGACACGCCCGGTGCCGCAATGGCCGGACCGTAACTGGCAGCGCCAACCAGATAGTCACCGAGCAGATTGGCCGGAGCCGTCACTGCCAGACGCGGCGTGCCGAGCGTCAATACGCTGGGTGTCAGCGCAGTGACGTTGTTACCGGTCCAAACCACCTTGCGACCGTTGATGCCGGAGCTTTGCCGTTCGGCCTGGGTCATCTGCTCCCAGTTCTTGTTCAAGCTCAGGTCGTACAGGAAGGGGTCCCACATCGACGGGAAGCCGGCCAGCTGGGCACCGGTGGAACCGTTGGTGACGTTGCTGAAACCGAGACCATGACCAAACTCATGCAGCAGCACGGTGACCAGATCAATCGCGGTGCCGTGATTGGTGTCGAGACCGAGATAAAACGGCGAACCGGCCAAGCAGTTCGGCTGACCGAGGTTGGAGTTGAAGCGGGCGCGGATATCCGGCTGACCCGGATCCAAATCGGCACCGAACAGCTTGTCGGCGATCGCGCCGTGATACCAGTGTGCCGGCATCGGCACGCCAGCAAAATCGCGCCAGACGGACAACGGACCAGCGCTGCCCAGCACCGCACTGCTGGAGGTGCAAGTCAGCGGTTCCATGGTTGCCAGCACGCTGATCGTCACGTTGCTGTTCAGCGTTGCGCCCCAGATGTTGGCCGCTTCCTGAAACGCGATCAGCCGTTGCTGGCCGAGTGTGGTGCCGACGTTGCCACCGACCGGTGCGACCGGGGTCGCGTCATTGAAACCAACGCCGGGAGCATTACCGTTGACGATGACAATGGTCGCCGCGGCGTTTGCCGCGATCGGCAGCGCCATTGCGCCAGTGAGCGCCGCGCCAAGGAGCAGTTTATTGAGTTTCATAGACAGTCTCCTGGGCAACGGTGGGCGATTGCAGTTGCAGATGGGCAGCATGCGTGGCGGCATCTTCACCTTGCGCGCAGGCCTGGTGCAGTTTGCCGTCAGTGCCGCGCGTCACAACCACATAGCTGTATTCGCTTTCCGGCACTTCCATGCCGACCGCGCCACCGCTGCTCGTCATCATCGTGCGCTGCGGTTTGGCCGGTAGCGCCTTGTTCACCATCGTGGCAGCGCTCTTGCTGCGCGTTTGCTTGTTGGCGCTCGCGGCGCGCTCCAGCGTTTTGACTTCCGCTGCGGTCGGCTCGCGGAATTGTCCGGTCACCGGATCTTTGAACACCCGCATGCCAGCACTGGCAGCGGCCGCTTCATCGCCGGTTTGGTCGGCAGCCACGGCACCGGCGCAGGCCAGCACCAACACGGACGCCAGCAGGCGCCCGGTAAATTGAGTTCGAGTCATGGGAGATCTCCGTCAATCATTCAGACGCGGGCGCGACGACGCGCCGCCAGCAAACCGAACACACCAAGGCCGAGCACGGCCAGACTGGTCGGCTCCGGCACGCCAACGGTCAGCGAATCGATACCGATGTAATCGCCATTGAGGTCGGTGTTGTCGACAACATAACGCAGCGCGATACGGCCATTGCCGAAACCGATGTCACCAAAGGTCACCCGCACCTGCACCCAGTCGAGCGGATAGTCGGCGCCGGCCAGCAGCACTTCGACCATACCCATGCTGGTGAAATCGCCGACATCGTTGGCGCTGCTGCCGACATTGATCGAATCACTGGTGGTGAAGCGCACTTCCAGCGAATCAAAAAACTCGGAGTCATTGCGGCGGGTGTAGAACGTCAGATAGCTGGCTTCATTCAGCGTCAGCAGCGGTGTGATTAGCCAGTTGCTGATTTGACCACCGGCGCCGGCATTGAGGAAGTTGGCGGCGATATAGCTGTTATCGCTACCTTCATAGGCGGAAAACACGCCGTCATTGCCCTGGAACCAGCTGGTTTGGCCGCCAGCGGTGCTGTTGTTGATCAGCGCCCAGCCGTCACCGGCCAGCGTCGTGATGTCATCAAAGTCCTCGGTAAAGATAGGATCTGCCTGCGCCACTCCGGACGCCAGCAGCAGAGCCGCAGCTATTGATAAGGCTTTCATCCTGATTTCTCCAAGCGTTGCGAACCAATGATTGTTTTTACAAACGGTTTTGACCGACTTTTTTTACGACAGGTGGGGTAAAGAAGATGTGACACCAGCCCATCCGGCTGGCGGCCGACGCGGATCGCCCGCAGGAACCGTGCCGTCGCGGCAACTCGCTGATGTAGTTGGGATTTAATCACCGTGTAATTTCGTGTTGTCAAAAATGCTGACGCAAATGCGCTTATCGAACGGCGTTTGCGTTACAAATGCAGCCCGCGCAAGCGCGGTCGGCATGACTGTGCTGCATCGCAGCAGTGATGACGGCGGTGAGGACTGTTCCGTTACGCCTCGGCGCACACTTTTGGCCGCAGCAAATCCGATCGCGGCAAATGGTGAACGATCACGCTTCCGCGCTCGGCAGAAGCCACGCGTCTTCGCTCCTAACGACTGACGCCTAATTCCTGGCGTCTCGTCTCAGGCACCTGACACCCGAACGACGAACACTGATAGAGTTTGCGCCGTCACGTTTTTTCCGGTCGCTGCATTTTATGCAGCGGTGGATGCGGACTGACCGGACAGGTCAGCAACAACAAAAGCAAAACACGATGCTGGCGAGTGAACGCGGCATCACGAGGAGAATGAAAATGGTGGATGTGATCATTGCACTGGTGCTGCTGCAGTACCTGCTGTTTGGCGCACTGGTCTCGAAGGCGCGCGGCAAGTATGGCGTCAAGGCACCGGCCACTACCGGTCATGACGTGTTCGAACGCTACTACCGCGTGCAGATGAATACGCTGGAGCAACTGATCCTGTTGCTGCCGCTGATGTTGCTGGCGCGCAGCTATGTCGCCGAATACTGGGTTGCGCTGGCGGGCGTGCTCTATCTGATTGGCCGGTTTCTGTATTTCCGTGCGTATGTGGCCGATCCGCGCAGCCGCAGTCTCGGTTTCACGCTCGGCTTGATTCCAGTGCTGCTGCTGTTGTTGGTTGTGCTCGTTGGCGGGCTCTGGCAATTGCTGAGCTGATCACGAACACGGCGCTGCGTCTCGACAAGGACACGCGATGAAAGATTTGACCCAAGGCCCCATACACACACATCTGCTGCGGATGGCCGCACCGATTGCCATCGGAATGCTGGTGCAAACGCTTTACTACATGGTCGATTTGTATTTTGTCGCGCAGCTTGGCGATCACGCGCTGGCCGGCGTCAGTGCCGGCGGCAATGTGATGTTCCTGATCATGGCGCTGACCCAGATGCTCAGCGTCGGCGCGGTGACGCTGATCTCGCACGCGGTCGGCCGCAAGGATCAGGCCGACGCCAATCTGGCATTCAATCAGACCTTGCTGCTGTCGGTGCTGTGCGGCCTGCTGACGCTGTTCGGCTGCTACGGTCTGGCCGATTATTACTTCAGCGCCGTCGGCGCCGATGCGGAGACCCACGCTGCCGGCATCAGCTATCTATTTTGGTTTGCGCCCGGTTTGGCGTTGCAGTTTGCCTTGGTCGGCATGAGCGGCGCCTTGCGCGGTACCGGCATCGTCAAGCCGACCATGCTGGTGCAGATGCTGACCGTGCTGGTCAACATTGTGTTGGCGCCGGTGTTGATCGCCGGTTGGGGTACCGGCAAGGCGCTGGGCGTCGCCGGTGCCGGTCTCGCCAGTTCGCTGGCGGTGATCGTCGGGGTGATGGTGCTGGCCTGGTATTTTCTGCGGCTGGAACATTACGTCAGCATTGATCGCCAACTCTGGCGACCGGATTTTGCCATCTGGAAGCGTCTGCTCAATGTCGGCCTGCCGGCTGGTGGCGAATTTGCCTGCATGTTCGTGTTCATGGCGGTGATCTACTCGGTGATCAGCCACTTTGGTGCGGCGGCCCAAGCCGGCTTCGGCGTTGGCTCGCGGGTCATGCAAGCGATCTTCTTGCCGGCCATGGCAATCGCTTTCGCCGTCGCGCCCATTGCCGGCCAGAATTTCGGCGCCAGAAATGCGGCGCGCGTGCGCGAAACCATCCGCAAGGCGCTGTATCTGGAAGCGGCGCTGATGTTTGCCTTGACCTTGCTCTGCCAAATCAAACCGGCCGCCTTGGTCGGGGTGTTTTCAAGCGAAGCTGCCGTGATCACCGTCGGCGCGCAATTCCTGCAGATCATTTCCTGGAATTTCGTCGGCTCCGGTGTGATCTTCGCTTGCTCCGGCATGTTTCAGGCACTCGGCAATACCTGGCCGGCCCTGATCAGCATGGCCACGCGCTTGCTGACGTTCGCGCTGCCGGCACTGTGGTTGTCGCGCCAACCGGGCTTTGAGATTGTCCACATCTGGTATCTGTCGGTGGCAACGGTCGGTTTGCAGATGCTGACCAGCTTGTTGTTGTTGCGCAGCGAACTCGGCAAGCGGCTGGCGCCGCTCGATGCGCAGCGCGCGTGACCACCGACGGAGAGTGAATCAGCATGAACGGTCTGCACAGCAGCGAACAGAGTTGTCCGTATTGCGGTGAGTCCATCGAGCTGCTGATTGATGGCTCGATTGCCGAGCAGAGCTATATCGAAGATTGTCCGGTTTGTTGCCGACCGATGATCGTTGAGGTGCGCGTGCCGGACGGAGAATTTGGCGACGAGGAACCGCCCGAGGTGACCCTTCGCAGCGAGGATGAATAGAAGCGAGGCCGCAGACGGCCTCGCTTTTTTTTCCGATTTGGTAGCAGTGTCAGCGCTGTAAATACCGTAGCAACCGGCGAATGTCGGCGATCATTTCGATGACATACACCAGCATCAACACCACCAGCACGCCGTGCACCAGTTTGTTCAACAGCACCGCCACGTTGCCATAGCGACCGATTTCCAGCGTATCGACACCGGCCTGGACGCCAGCGGCGGCCACCGTGACCAGCACATCGTGCTGAAACAGCGCATACGAAAGTCCGATGCCAATGACGTTCAGCAAGATGTGCAGCAGCAGGCGGTCACGGCTCCAGTAAGGGCGCAGCAAATTAATGCCGGCCAGCACCACGTCGGCAATGCCGAGCGCCAAGATGGGCCACCAGTACGGCGTCCACGCCGATGCCAACTGGAACGGCACCACTGCGTCGTCGTGAATGAACAACGCCGGGAATTTCAGCCAGCCGCACCACCAGAACAGAAACAGCACGCCGACCACCAGTTCGAACAGCGCTTCGCTGCGTTTGATGTGCAGCCGGTCCTTCACTGGCGCCAGCTTGGCGGGCTGCCAGTTGTCGAGAAAACCGAGCCGGACCTGGTAGCGCTCGAACAGCCAGAACAACAGCGTGATGATCGCCATGTACACCAGCGCAGTACCGGCATAACCGAACGCTGCCTGCATCAATGACTGCACCGGGTTGTGGCTGCTGACCATGTCGATGCCGGCGAGCACGCCGTAGACGATGCCGATGATCGTCAGCATCAAACGCTGGCTGTACCACCAAAGCGGAAACACACTTGGCCCGATCAGATGTTGCTGCGGCAGGTAACGACCGGCGACCAACAACGGATGGCCGCTTTGTTTCAGCAGCGCCTGCTGTTCGGCCTCGGTCAGTGCCCGGCCGAGCGCGCTTTCGCGCTCCTCGATTTGCGACAACAGGCTGTCTTTCAGCTCGGCGATGATGTCGGCTGCCTGCGGTTTGGGCAGGTAGCCGTTGACGGCCTGCAGATAACGTTCAACCAGTTCCATGATCAGGACTCCTTTGCGGTCGCCGCTTTGGCGACGGTGTTCGGTTCAGATTCGGGGTGGGCCTGACGCGGCGGCTGGCCGGCAGCCTCGCCATGAATGCGCGCCAGCGCGGCATCGAGCGCGCGCCATTCGGCCAACAGCTGCTCCAGCACCGGCTGGCCCTCGGCCGAGAGTCGGTAAAAGCGCTTGTTGCGCTTGTCCTCCTCCCGCCATTCGCTGGTCAGCAGGCCTTGCGCTTCCAGCCGGCGCAGCAGCGGGTACAAGGTGCCTTCGTCGATATCGAGCCCCAGTTCGGCCAGTGCCTTGCGCAGCGTATAGCCGTAGTGCTCGCTCCTGAGCTGGACCAATACGGCCAGCGTCAGACTGCCGCGGCGCAATTCCAGCCTGAGTTTTTCAAACAGATCCGGTTCCATCGGCCGCTCCTGTGCGGGTTTGTCTCGTTATACTGTGTTTTGCACAGTATGTGGTAGACACTGTATTTCACACAGTATAGGTTGGCAAGCGATTTTGCTGTGAATGTCGCCAAGCTGGGCAAAATTCAGCCGCTTTGCCGCTTGGGTGGCCAAATAATGGTCAGTCCACGACTTTTTTACAGTGGTGTACTTTTTGTTTACAGCAGGGGCAACGCAGTTGCCGGACGACGGCAAGGAATCGTCGTTCAGGTATGGAAGCCTGGCTGGAGCGCCACCACACGGCGACTACATAACCAGAGACAGAGGGAGTCCACATGCAGCAAATCAACAAGGTAACGCTGGCCGTTGCGCTGGCACTGGCAGGGACCGCCGCTTCCGCCGGGGAGCATCTCGACAAGGTGATGGCCGGGCTGAAAGCCGGTCGTGCCCACGTCGCCGATGAAATCATCGTGCAATACCGACAAAGCACCAGTGACAACCAGAAGGGCGCCGTGCTGCGCAAACTGGGTGCGCTGGGCGATGAAAACCTGATGCGCGGCCATCTGCGCGCCGACAACAAGGGCGACATCGACGTGTTGTTCCTGCCGCAAGGCAAGGCGCTCGAAAAAGTGCTGCAACAACTAGAAAACGATCCGAACGTCGAGTTCGCCGAACCGAACTGGGTCTATCAGCACAGCGCCACCAGCAACGACACCTACTACACCAACGGCTCGCTGTGGGGCATGTATGGCGACGCCAGCAGCCCGGCCAATCAATGGGGCTCGCAGGCCGCTGAAGCCTGGGCCGCCGGCAATACCAATTGCAGCAATGTCTACGTCGGCATCATCGACGAGGGTTTCATGTACGACC
Organism: Permianibacter fluminis; assembly: GCF_013179735.1. NCBI lineage: Bacteria > Pseudomonadati > Pseudomonadota > Gammaproteobacteria > Pseudomonadales > Pseudomonadaceae > Permianibacter > Permianibacter fluminis. Next base: position 674,776 of record NZ_JABMEG010000001.1, read on the forward strand.
ATGAAGACCTGTCGGGCAACGCCTGGACCAATCCCTTTGATCCGGTCGACGGCGTCGACAACGACGGCAACGGCTACGTCGATGACACCCACGGCTGGGATTTCGACGGCGGCAACAACAGCACCTTCGATGGCACCTCCGATGATCATGGCACCCACGTCGCCGGCACGATTGCCGGCATGGGCGGCAATGGCAAAGGCGTGGCCGGCGTCTGCTGGAGCGCCAAGCTCATCAGCGCGAAATTTCTCGGTCGTCGCGGCGGCACCACCGCGAACGCCGTGCTCGCGGTTGACTACATCACCGATCTGAAAACCCGGCACGGCCTGAACATCGTCGCGACCAACAACAGCTGGGGCGGTGGTGGTTTCTCGCAGGCTCTGCAAGACGCCATCGAACGCGCCAACACCGCCGGCATTCTGTTCGTTGCCGCCGCCGGTAACGACGCCTTCAATTGCGATTCGAGCTCGACCTGCTATCCGGCCGAATACCCGAACAGCAACGTGATCAGCGTCGCCTCCATCACCAATACCGGCGCGCTCAGTTCATTCAGCTCTTATGGCGCCACAACGGTCGATGTCGCCGCGCCGGGCTCGGCCATTTATTCCAGCGTGCCGACCTCGTCGAAAGGCAAGATTGTCTCCAGCTACGCCAGCTACAGCGGCACCTCGATGGCAACGCCGCATGTCACCGGCGCTGCCGCGCTGTACAAGGCGGTCAAACCGGCGGCATCCGCTGCCGCCATCAAGAACGCCATCATGACCGGCGCCGCACCGACCGCTTCGGTCAATGGCAAGGTCGTCAGCAACGGCCGGCTCGATATCCCGACCATGCTGACCAAATAGTCATTGCAGGGAGGTATTGCGGAGTAGCAAAAAGGGGCCGAATGGCCCCTTTTTGTTGTGCACTGAATGTGCGCCGTTGGACGGCGCCGCCGTCAGTGCGACGTCTTGCCAGTGACTTCGATCAAGTCGGTTTTGTTCATGCCGGCTTTGCGGCGGGCTTTCTTTCTGCGCTTCGGCTTGTCGACTTCCTTCATCGCCTTGGCTTCGAATTTTTCCAGCGCCTTGGCCAGCTTGGCCTTGAATGCGGCGAGCTGCTTGGCCTGTTTGGCTTTCATGGCGGTGATTTTCTTCTTCGCGGCGGCGACCCGTTTGGCGCGGGCTTTTTCTGCGCGCTGCTCGGCGGTCAGTTTCGGGCCTTTACGTTTTGCCTTGAGCAATTTGCCAGGACGTAATTTTGTACTGCGGGTTTTGGCTTTGAGCGCCATCTGCATTACCTCCGTGTCAGGTGCCATCAACCGGGGTGTTGGCGGCAGTTGCAACCATAAACCGCGCCGCGTTCGCTGTAAATTCCCCCACCGCTCGCGCTATTCTGCTCGCCTCATTGATTCACTGGCCACGGCTGCCGCAGTGTTCATTCTCCCGCTCGAATTCGGCTACAAAACCACCCAGCGCGCCTGGCTGACTTTTTTCCTGGTCGGCCTGATGCTGTTCATCCATTGGCGGGTCGAGATCAACGCCGAAAAAGTCGGTGAAGCGGTCGCCCGCTATTGCGCCAGCGATGACGGTGAAGCGTTCAGCAAACTGCTGCGCCGGCAATCGCAACTGCCGGACGATGAAGACGCCGAGTACTGGCGCTGCGACTCGGTCGTGGGCCTCATCGCCGGGGTCGGCGACAAACCCGGCGCCTATGACTATGTGCTCGACGACGACAGCTTCGCACATCTGGATGAACGCGGTCAGGACCGGCTGCGCGCCGATCTGGAACAACAGGTTGGCAAAGCCGAACTCTACGTCCCGCGACTGCTGCAGGAAAAACTGGCGCAGCCGGCGCAATCGCTCAACCCGGTCCGGATGCTGACCGCCACGCTGGCACACGGCGACTGGTGGCATGTGATTTTCAACATGGTTTTCCTGATCGCCTTTGGCTGCATTCTGGAAGTCGTGATCGGGCCGATTGCCTATCTCGGCTTCATGTTCGCCTCAGTACTGACCGTCGGCCTTTCCTACGCTATTGCCACCCAACTCAATGGCGACACGCTCGGGTTGTCACTCGGCTTTTCCGGCGTCGATTTCACCCTGCTCGGCGCCCTGCTCTTCCTGATGCCGTTGGCGCCGATCAAATCGATCGTTTTCATCGGCATCATTCCGATACCGATGCGACTCGGCGTCTGGGTGTTCGGTCTGGTCTTTCTCGGCGGCCAGTTATGGTTTTTGTTTGAGCAAGGCCCGTTTGATGAAAGCACTGGCGTCAACACGCTGGCCCATGCGGTCGGCGGCGTCACCGGATTTGTGCTGGCCGCGTGGTTGCTGCGGCCGCTGAAAAAACAATTGTCCGACCTGCTCGACCGCGCCGCCGTGCAGGAATGGTCGCAGCGTTGAAGCTGCCCCGCGTTTGCCATCTGACACGTTCGGTCACGCTGCGCTAATGACTGACCTAGCCTGATTGCGCCAACCACTGCTGGACACCGTCGGCGGCAACGCAACCGCTGGCAAAGCAGGCGGTCAGCAGATAGCCGCCGGTTGGCGCTTCCCAGTCGATCATTTCACCGGCGCAGAATACGCCGGGCCGCCGCTTGAGCATCAAGGTATCGGTCAGCGCAGCAAAGCGCACGCCACCGGCGGAGCTGATCACTTCGGCGAGCGGTCGTGCGGCGTTCAGGGTGAGCGGCAGTGCCTTCAGCGTCTTCGCGATTTGCGCCATGTCGTTCATCCGGTCTTTGCTGAGCACTTCGCGCAGCAAGCCGACACGCACGCCGCCAATACCAGCGCGCTGTAAATGCGCCGCCAGCGATTTGCTGCCGCGCGGCTTGTTCAATTCGGTTAGCAGGCGCGCGTAGTCGCGACCCGGCACCAGATCCAGTCGCAGCGTTGCGTGGCCGGTCGCATCAATGGCATCGCGCAACGCCGCTGACACGGCGTAAATCAGGCCGCCTTCGATGCCGGTGGCGGTGATCATCGCTTCACCTTGGCGCTGCCAATGGCGACCGCGGCTATCGACAAAGTCGAGCACGACCGGCTTTAGCGCTTCGCCGGCAAATTTTTCCGCAAACAGCGGACTCCAACCGATATCAAAGCCACAATTCGCCGGCTTCAATGGCGCAACGTCGACGCCCTGTTGCTGCAGCAGTGGCAGCCAGCCGCCGTCACTGCCGAGTTTCGGCCAGCTGCCGCCACCGAGCGCGAGCACCAGCGCGGCGCAATCCACGTGTTGTTCGCCATCGGGCGTCTGGATGCGCAGCCGCTGCCCGCCGCCCGCCGGCGACTCCGCCCAGCCCAGCCAACGCGAACGCGGCTGAAACTGCACGCCCAATTCGCGCAAACGCTGCAGCCAGGCTCGCAATAGCGGCGCTGCTTTCATGTCTTTTGGAAACACCCGACCGGAACTGCCGACAAACGTCTCGATGCCGAGGCCATGAATCCAGTCCCGCAACTGCTGCGGTGAAAAGCGCTGCAACCACTTGCCGATCGGCACCGCCGCATCGTCATAGCGCGCGATGAACGCCAGCAGATCTTCGGAATGGGTGATGTTCATGCCGCCAATGCCAGCGAGCAGAAACTTGCGACCCGCCGATGGCATCGCATCGAATACCCGCACCGGCCAACCCTGCCTGGCAAGGCATTCGGCCGCCATCAGTCCGGCCGGACCGGCGCCGATGATCACAACAGGAAGGGAAACGCCTGAATTCATTGGCAACCGTTGTATCGGGGTGATGGGTCATTTTCGCACAGCGCCGACGCGAATACTTCCGCACTCATGGCATTGGCTGAGCGTCAATACCGCGCCTGGCCCGGCTCAGCGGCAACACCTTTTGAGTCAGAGCGGCTCGAGAACGAGACAGGAGAACGATCATGTGCCGGCGCTAACGTCGCTTTTACACGGCAACGCACGGCGAACGGCACTGGCCCAGCCTGCCAGACGGGGCGCCATGGCAGCGGCCGTTTGCTGCGGTTCAAACGAACGCTCGGCCTGCCATAGCGCGGCGAGTTGATCGGTGGTTTGCCAAAGACCAGCGCCTAATCCAGCGAGCATTGCGGCACCGCGTGCGGTGCTTTCGGTAACTTGCGGTCGGGTGACTTTGCGCTGCAAAACATCGGCCTGAATCTGGCAAAGCAGATCATCAACCGCCATGCCACCATCGATGCGCAGTTCCGGCAGCGGCATACCGACATCCGCTTCCATCGCGCCCAACAAATCGGCACTTTGATAAGCCACGGCTTCGAGCGCCGCGCGCGCGATGTGCGCTTTGCTGGTGCCGCGGGTTAGGCCGCAGATAAGACCGCGGGCGTCAGCATCCCAGTACGGCGCGCCAAGTCCGGTGAAGGCCGGCACGATGTACACGCCGCCGTTGTCCGGCACTTGCCGCGCCAGCGCTTCGACGTCGCTGGCATGTTCAAACAAACCCAAATTGTCGCGCAGCCATTGGATCAAGGCGCCGGCGACAAACACCGAGCCTTCGAGCGCGTAAGTGCGTTTGCCGTGCAGCTGCCAGGCAACGGTGCTGAGCAGACCGTGCTTGGACGTGACAATCTGATCACCGGTGTTCATCAACATGAAGCAGCCGGTGCCATAGGTGTTTTTGCTCATACCCGGCGTGAAACAGGCTTGGCCGAACAACGCCGCTTGTTGGTCGCCGGCCATGCCGGTAATCGGGATGGCCGCTCCAAAGATCGAAGCATCGGTCATCGCGAGTGGGCCGCTGCAATCGACGATGCTCGGCAGGGTTTCGCGCGGAATACCGAATAATTTGAGCAACACCGGATCCCAGTCACCGCTGTGAATATTATAGAGCTGGGTGCGTGCCGCATTGCTGGCATCGGTGAGATGGGCGCGGCCTTTGCTCAGTTGCCAGACCAACCAGCTGTCTACAGTGCCGAAGCAAAGCTTGCCGGTTGCGGCAGCCGCTTTCACCGCCGGGACCTCATTGAGTAGCCAACGCATCTTGCTGGCGGAGAAATACGGGTCGATCACCAGACCGGTGCGAGCACGCACATCGGGTTCGTGTCCTTGCGCTTTCAGTTGCTCACAGAACGCACTGGTGCGCCGGCATTGCCAGACGATGGCATTGTGCAGCGGCATGCCGCTGTCGCGATGCCAGGCCATCACCGTTTCGCGTTGATTGGTGATGCCAATGGCGAGAATGTCGCGTGCGGACAGTTTGGCTTTGTCCAGAACGCCGAGCACCGCATCGCGCTGGGTTTGCCACAACAGATTGGCATCTTGCTCGACCCAACCGGGTTGCGGAAACTGACAGGCGAACGGCACAGCATGCAGCGCTACGGGTTCGGCGTTTTCGTTGAACAGCAAGGCGCGCGAACTGGATGTGCCTTGATCGAGTGCGAGTAGATAACGGGACATCGGCACTCCTTTCCGTCGTCGAATGGTTCGGCGTGGGAGCGGCGCTCGCCGCGATGTTTTACTGTTGTCACAGCATAGCGCGTGTGGGTCTTATCGCGGGTAAGGTCGCTCTCACACAGGTAATGCCGCGCAGTTGGGAAATTATCTGTCACCGCCGCCTATGCGGGAAAAGCAGTTTTGCTTAGCGGATCGGCATTGCTCCCACGCGGGCTGCTTTTTCTGTCGCCATTTGCGGATTGCTATCGCGGGCAAGCTCGCTCCTACCAACAAAGGCAGGCATTCTCGCGTTGCGCGCTTTGGCGATTTGCCGAGTGGGATCCTTACCACCGTCCGCGCGGGCGATACGGTTTTTCCGGCTGGTTGTCCGCTTGGGCTTTCGCTCGCTGTACTGCGATTTTCTGGTTAGCACCAAGCAATAGGCGCCATTGCAAAGCCGTTTCACGCGCTAGCACCGCACGCGCATTCGCTGACCATGCGTAATGGTAGAGCCGTTTCGCCGCGGCAACACTGTCGGGCGAACGGGCAACAAAGGTCTGTGCGAGCGCTTGCGCTGCGGCATACGGGTCATTCACCACGGCCGTCAGCAAACCCAAGGCCTGCGCCTCATTGCCACTTAACAATTCCGCCGTGCTGGCCAGTCGCATCGCCACATCCACCGGCAGCAATTCGCGCAGCGCCAGCGTGCCGCCCATGTCCGGGATGATGCCCCACTTGGCTTCCATGATCGAAAGTGATGCCTCTGGCGTCGCGATCCGGTAATCGGCGCCGAGCGCAATCTGCAGACCGCCACCCCAGCAGCGGCCATGAATCGCCGCGATCACCGGCACCGGCAGGCGGCGCCAGCCGACGCTGACGCGCTGGGCCAGGTTGGCGTTGCCGGGCAGCCATTTCCACAGCAGCTGCAGACCGGTCAGCGGATTGCCGAACACCGATTTGATATCGAGCCCGGAACAAAAGTCTTCGCCGGCGCCAGCCAGAATGATTGCGCGAACCGAGCGATCTCGTTTGAGCTGACCAATCACCCGGTCGATGGCCTGAAACATCGCCAGATCCAGCGCATTGCGCTTGTCAGGCCGGTTCAAGGTAACGTGGGCGATACCTTGCTGAATTTGCACGAGCAGCCGAGGCGAAGTCATGGTCGTTTTGGATGTGGTTGTGGTCGGAATGCGGGTTGCCCGACTATCGCCGGAAATCGTCGTTAGCGCCAGCCATCACCGCAGGTCAAAGCAAACGATGGTCTGCACTGATCCGGAGCGTCGACCGTGTGACTCTTGGTCGTGACCGGATGAGCGGGTTGGCCCTGGGGCAAAAGCGGTGTCGGTGGCCGATGGCTAAAACTCAAAGCGGTAGTCGAGATAAATTCGCCACTCATCCGTGAAGCTGGAATCTGATGCGGCCTGAAACCGGCCACTGGTCAGCATGAAGCTGTGGACGCGGTCGCGGCGCCAGCGCAGCGTCAGATCCGTTTCGTCGCCGTAGTCGACGCCGGTGGCGGCCGCACTGAACCGCTGCTGGCGTAGCTCGACCAACCATGGCGCTTGCCGCCAGCTGATCCGAGCGGATTTCTCCAGCAATCCTTGTTCAGGTGTGCTGGAAAATTTATTGACCACGCCGTGGAAGTCATGTGACGAGCCCAGCGGCGTGATAAATGACCGGCCCTGCTGTGAGTCCAGCACTTCGTAACGTGCGCCAAATTCAACCGCATCATAACCCAGCGCGGCATCCAGCAAGCGATAGACAACGGATACCGCTGATTTTGGCAGCGCTCCGCTGACGCTGTCGCGGTGTTGATGCGCGTATTCCAGCTGCGTGCGCAAACGCCAGGCGTCAAATTTGTAGTCGAATTGATGCCGCAAGCCAAACTGCTGGTGTGACAACTCGGGAAAATCGAGATAGTCATTGAAATAGGCGTAGCCAACAAAGTGCTGGTAATCCCATTCGCTCCATTCCGCCCGCAGCCAATTGGCATTGATGCGATGGTCACCCAGCCGCGCCGCCGGGCGCACACCGTTCAGATCATCATAGCGCTGGTCGCTTTCTGACAGGCTACGTCCGGCATCGTCGCCAAAAATGCGGTTGACGTTGTAGACATGAGCGTATTGAAGCAGCGATGACGCGGCTAACCGTGTCTGTACCGTCAGACCATCAAAGGTTTGTTCATTTTGCCAAAAGGCATTGCCACCCACGAAGCGCTGGTTATCAAACTCGATGCGTTGCCGGCCTAACTTCCACGGCGCCATATCATTGTTGCTTTCAAGGTAGAACTGGTTCAGATCAAATCCGTCGGTATCGGGCACCACCGGCTGACCATTGTCGGTTACGCCATCACTGTGTTGGTCTCGCAAAGCACGGCCGACATAGTCCAGCTCAAGCAGAGTGGTCCAGTTGTCTTGCCAATGGCTCCGCAGATTGAGGCGCAGCAATGCCGAAAAGGCGGCACCGGCATTGCCATCCTGATCAATTGCGCTGTAGCGGGTGCGAACCGAGCCGGTCAAATCGGACTCCGCAAACACCAGCGCGGCCTGTGCGAAGACCGCGCACAAACCGACTGCCACCATGCGCGCAGCACGCCGGCGATAGCGATGCGACATTATTGTTTCCAGTCAGGGGCGTTGCCGTCGTGCAGAAACGTCACGCTTCTCATGCTGTCCATGCGTTGGTAGAGCTCATCGGGCATCGGGTTTTGTCGTACATCCATATAACGTAGCGCCGGGAGATGATCAATATCTATGTCAGGCAGCTTGTTGTTGAACAGATAGATCTTTGCCAAAGCCGGAAGCTGGCGGTAATGAAACGCCGTCAGCTGGTTGGCGTTGCCTTTCAGCAGCGCAAGCTTTGGCATATCAGCCAACTCCAGCAGTGTTAAGGCATTGTCAAAGATGTACAGCTCCGAGAGTTGCGGAACGTTCTGGAGATGCAGCGCGCTGAGCCGATTTCGGCTCAACGCCAGCCGCTGGAGCTGCGGCAGGTTCTGAATCGAAACCTCGGTCAACTGATTGTTGTGCAGACTCAGGCTTTCCAGCTGGCTCAGTTGTTCAATACCAGCCAGGGAACGAATGGACTGTGAGTGGCAACTCAAGGATTTGACATCTGTTGGCTGATGCCAGCCGTTTTCAGCGGCAAGCGTTTTTACGCATTCGGCCAGCGCCGGATCCGGCAGAGTCGACCACCATTCGGCTGTTTTATTGGTTGTGCTCTCGCTTGGCCAAGCAGCGCCAGCGGCCGCCCAGAACAACGCCAACGTAGCGAAATGCCGTAGCGCGATCACCGTTTACACTCGCTTCAGCTGCACGCAAACCCCGCGCGCGATCAGTTGCTCACTGGGTTGATCCAGTGCGGAGCCGCCGGTTTCTTCTTCGGTCAACAGTAGCTCGGCCGCATCGTGAATCAGTCTGGCGGTGGCTTCGTCCAGCGCGACACCGGTTTGCACTGTGCCGGAAAAAATTGCGACGGATCGCGCTTCGCCGTCTCGTTTTGATACCGCCCACAGCTGTAGCGAGCGGTTCGGTTTGACCGTTACGGTTTCCCATTGCAACCAGAGCTGCTTGCTGTCGGCTGAGGTCAGTGCCGTCAGCGATGCGGAGCCTTTCTGGTTGAGCAGGACCGCAGCATAGCTGGCGTTCGGCGCGGTCGGCGGTGCCCGCCAGAACAGCGAGTAACTGGACAGCCCTACAGCAAACAACAGACTCAAGGCCAGCGCCCAGCGCAACAGCAACAGTTCGCGCAAGGTCTGCCGCGGAACCTCGACGGTCTGATCAATTTTTGCCGCAATGCGGGCCCAGGTGCTGGCCGCGGTCGGCAACGCTGCCGGTTTTTGCATCGCCATCATGTGCTGCTCCCAGAACGCGACCGCGTTGGCAAACTCAGGGTCTTCACGCAGGCGCTGCTCAGCGTCCTTGCGCGCTTGGCCACGCAGCGTACCGAGGGCGTATTCGAATGCCAGCTCGCGGTCGTTCATTGGTACACCGCCATGGTGGTGTCGAGACATTGCTTCAGCGCGTCGGCGCCACGGTGCAACCAGGATTTCACGGTGTTGGCATTGGTGTTGAATCGACTGGCGATTTCTTCCCGCGAATGGCCCTCGAGATATGCCATCTGAATGCTGAGCTTGACCCGCTCGTTCAATTTTTCCAGGCAATGAACCAGCTGATCGCGCAACTGATCATTTATCGCCAGATGCTCCGGGGTCGCCTGGTCGACAACGTAGCTGCTTTCAATTTCGGCATCCCATTCGATGGTTCGGCTGTTGTGAACATGCTCGTGATCGCGTCGGTCGATGGCCCGATAACGGACAATGCTGCTCATCCATGTCAGCGCCCTGGCTTGTTCCGGCCGATACGTGGCCGCGTTGCGCCAAATCTGCAAATAGGCTTCCTGCAACACATCACTGCTCAGCTCCGGCGACCGGACAATCCGGTAGGCAATCGCGTTCATATAGGCGCTGGTGTTGTCGTACAGCTGCTTCAGCGCCTTCCTGTCACGCAAGGCGCAGCGCGCAATCAGGGTGATCAGTTCTTCCTCATCCAGCATGGCAGTGCCCATTGATGTGCTGACAAACAGCGTGAACGTTGCTGACGATATACGGCGCAGGAGCGGCAAAGTTGCATGACTTGGCGATTTTGCTGTTGGCGAGGCCGGTCAGCACCGGCGGTGCCCGGGCCATCATAGCCGATCGGGCACGTTTGTCAGACCCGCCGCCACCCCACTCCCTGCCTGACCCAGCCCAGCGCTTTGCCGGCTTTTAGCAACCGCTCCTTACCGACTGCCAGGCCGTTTTGCCGCACGTTATTCGTTGATTTTGCTCGACAGGGCTGGCCCAGCCCGCTCAACCACATTCGGACCGTGCAACTTTTTTAGCGGTCGCGCCGTAAGTACTGGCAAGCAGATTGTGAAGGCAGTCCGGTCGGCATCAGCTCCGAAACGTTACGCCGCAATTGCTTGGTACTTGGGGGTTTTTGTGCGTCATCAGCCATTGCATCACCGGACCCACCGCACGCCAGCAAAGGGCTTCTTTGGTTGGGCCTTGTTCCTTGCCATCGGCACCTTGCTGTCGCTGTCGATCTACAGCGCGAATGCCTTCGGCGGCATTCTGGCCTGGACCGTAGGCTTGCTCTATGTCAGCTACGACACCTGGCTACTGGCCTACGTCGCGTGGAAAACGCGGGCCATCACGGCGGTGAAATCGCCGACCGCGCTGGCGCATTCCAACGTGCCAGCCGTCAGCATTGGCGTGCTGGTGCCGGCCCATAACGAAAGCGCGGTTATCGTCGCGACGCTGCACTACTTGCTGCAACAGCAGCAGGGGCCCGAGCAGATCATCGTGATCAACGACGGCTCCACCGATGACACGTCGACCGTCTTGCAAGCCGGCTTTCAATTTACCGTTACCGGCCGCGGCATGTTTCGGTCCGCCAGCCACCCGCAATTGTTTTTGCTGGAGAAACATAACAGCGGCAAAGCGGACTCACTCAATCTGGCCATGCCACATCTGCAGTGCGATGTGGTGGTCACGGTCGATGCCGACACCCTGCTCGCGCCCGGCGCCATTGCCGAAATTCGCCGCGCGTTTACCAGCGAGCAGGCGCTGGTGGCGGCCTGCGGCGTGCTGAGCCCGCGCACGCGCGGCGGCTTGGTCAGTCGCTGCTTTGCCTGGTTTCAATACTTTGAGTATTTGCGCGCGTTTTTGGCGCGCGCCGCATGGATGCAGTCGAATGCGCTGCTGTTGGTGTCTGGCGCTTTTGCCGCTTACCGAAAGTCCGCGCTGGTGGCCATCGGTGGCTATGACAAGCACAGCCTGGTCGAAGACTACGAGCTCATCCATCGCCTGCACAAATATGCCTGTGATCGCGGCTGTGACTGGACGGTTCGGGTGTTGCCGGGCGCGCAGGCGGATACCGATGCACCCGCCAGCCTGCGCGCCTTTCTGCAACAGCGAAAACGCTGGTTCACCGGCTTTCTGCGTACCCAATTTCAGTATCGCGACTTGATCGGTGCGACGCGCTACAAGCAGGTCGGCAAGCTGATGTTGCCGATCAAAACCGTCGACACCCTGCAGCCGCTGTTCGGTCTGGTCGCGTTCTCGTTTCTGCTGCGCTTTCTGTTCACCGACATTCAGCTTGCCAGTCAGGTATTGGCCGTCATTTTGATCAAACTGGGCATCGATTTTTGTTACCACCTGTGGGCGTTGCGTCGCTATCACCAATGGCTGCAACAACCGGTGGCGCCACAGCTGTGGTGGCGTGCGGTGCTGTGCTGTCTGACCGAGCCGTTCTTTTTCCAGCTGATCCGCCACGTCGGTGCCCTGCTGGGCTGGAGCAGCTTGCTGACCGGCAAGGCCAAATGGAAGCCCATCCGCCATGCCGGGCCCGATTACTTTCTCTCCGTGAACAACAAGGAACAGATATGAGAATCACCGTGAAGCAAGTGTGTGGACTGCTTTTGCTGCTGCCACTGGTCAGCAACGCGGCCAGCTTTGATGAAGCCATGCAGCTGAAGAACAATCAACAGCTGGAAGCCTCGGAAGCCGCCTTTAAAAGCGTGTTGGCTGACAATCCTTCTGACACCAGAGCGCTGGAACAGTTGGCGGTTGTGCAAAGCTGGCAAAACAAATTTGACGCCGCCGTTGCCAGCTTTCGGCACCTGCTGGTGTTAGACCCACAATACCCCAATGCGCACGTTGGCCTGGCTCGCGTGCTGTATTGGCAAGGTCAGCGCCAGGAAGCATTAAGCCAACTTGCCATCGCGTTGAACGCCCAACCCAGCGCGGACGATATCTGGATCCTGCAAGGCGACGTGTTGCTGGCGGACAATCAACCCGATGCGGCCCGCGAATCCTATCTGAAGGCGAAGGCGCTCCAGGGTGGCAACGCCGACCCGGCGCTGGAAAAAAAGATTTCGGCAGCCAAGCCCGCCAGACACTGGCGGCTGGATGCCGGCTATGTCGCCGATCACTTTAGTGAAGTCCGCGATAACGAACACAGCGCTTATCTTCAGCTTGGCTATACCACCACCAACAAAACCACGCTGTACGCCAAGTGGGAAGACTATTTCAACTTCGACGAAACCGATCGCGGTGCCGGGCTCGGCGTGTACTGGCTGCCAATGGACAGCATTCTGATCAACGCGGAATGGGCACGGACCACCGACGATGCCGATTTTCGGCCCGACAGCATCGCGCTGCTGAACACGGAGTTTCTGTTTAGTGCGCAGCTGCAGCCACTGCTGGGCTACCGCCGCTCGCATTACGACTCGGCATTCAGCCAAGGCGACGTCACCACCATCATGCCCGGCCTGCGCTGGAATTTCGCCAGCGCCAGCATCGAGCTGCGTCACGGCCGGACCACCAATCTGGATGACTCCACCACCAGCGTTGATACCGGCAAGCTGACCTTCAACGGCGAAAAATATTCACCCTACCTTTCCTATACAACAGGCAAGGAAGCGACACCGCCGCTCGAGGTTGCCGACATCAGCGTGATCAGCGCCGGCTTGGTGATGCGCTTGAGTGACGGCTGGGGCGCACGTATTGACTATGCCCGCGAAGATCGCAAGGACAGCTACATTCACACCGCCATCGGTGTTGGTGTGTCGGCATTTTTCTAGAATTTGATTGGGCTGACTATGCAAACAACTAGCCGATATTCGTCGCTCGCCGTCATCTTGCACTGGATCGTTGCGGCCGGAATCCTCGTCAACGTGGCGCTGGCGTGGTCGTTCAATTTCATTTCGGACGACAACATTCGCTTTGCCATCGACACCCACAAATCGCTGGGAATTAGCGTGCTGGGTTTTGTCTTGCTGCGGATTTTCTGGCGCCTCTATCGCCAGCCGCCGGCGTTTCCCTACCCGCAGCCGCCACTTGAGCGCTTTCTGGCCAACGCCACCCACCTCTTTCTGTATAGCCTGATGCTGCTGCTACCCATTTCTGGATGGTTGCACGATTCGGCCTGGAAAGCGGCCAGCGATCATCCAATGCATTTGTTCGGTCTGTTTGAATGGCCGCGCATTGGCGCAATCATGCAGCTGGAACCGGTGCAAAAGGAGCATTGGCATGAAGTGCTTGGCTTGATTCATACCAGTTTGTCTTATGCGCTGTATGGACTGTTGCTGCTCCATGTTGCGGCGGCATTGAAACACCATTTTTCTGTCAGCCAGCCGGTTCGTGGCAGAGGCATGTTACCGGGCTAGCGCCTGGCACCGGGTCACGCACTGTTGGCGTGACCCGGTATTTTCTCCCCGCACTTGTCGCGAAAGCAGAAGCAAGCCGGCTTGGCTTGGTCGCGCGCTTGCCGACCGGCGTGTCAAATGATCTGAATCCGTGAAGAGGTTTCCGATGTCCTTCTCAGCTGAATTTACCAGCACGCATTTGCCGACACCGTATGGCTCATTCCAATTGCATGTCCGCACAGACAGCACCGATGAGCAGGCACCGATTCTGCTCACCATGGGTGACCTGCGCGGTAAACCGCCGCTGGTCCGTCTGCACTCCGAGTGTTTGACCGGAGACGCCCTGCACTCCCTGCGCTGCGATTGTGGTTTTCAATTGAAAGCCGCGCTGTCTTTCATTGCCACCGAACAGCGTGGCGCCATTGTCTATTTGCGCCAGGAAGGTCGTGGCATTGGCTTGGTCAATAAACTGCGTGCTTACGCGCTGCAAGATCAGGGGTTGGATACCGTTGAAGCCAATCTCAAACTCGGATTTGAGCCCGATCAACGTGACTACGGTGAAGCCGTATCGCTGTTGAAGTCGCTGGAACTCAGCGCCGTACGGCTGATGACCAATAACCCGGCAAAAGTGCAGGCGCTAAGGCAGGCGGGCATCGCCGTGACAGAACGGGTGCCGATAGACGTCGGCAACAATTCGCACAACGTCCGCTATTTGATGGCCAAGAGCCGCAAGCTGGGCCACTTGCTTTGAATTGATGGCCAGCCTGGTCAATCACACCGGACCAGCCCGCTCGCCAGCATTGTCGCCGCCGGACCGGTGCCGGTGGGCAACGATACTGCCCACCCCGCCAGCGCTGCGCGGGTGCGGCGTGAAGGGTGCTGATGGCGGCGGAGTAACAGACAGCTGGCGCCGCTCTGTTTCACTGCCGCCAGCGGCGCCGGCCGGCGTCAGGGCTATACTGCCAAGCAGCGCTCGCTGTTGTTTCGACAGGATCCTGACCGGCATGGATATCCGCACCGAAAATCTGACCATTCTGTTTGTCGACATCGCCGGTTTTACCGCCACCACCAGCCGGCAATCGCGCGCTGAAAATGCCCATCTTCTGCAGACGTTTGAACGCACCTTGCTGCCGCTGATCAAGCGTTTCAAAGGCAATGTGGTCAAGAGCATTGGTGACGCGCTGCTGCTGACGTTTCGCTCGCCAACCGATGCCATGCTCTGCTCGATGGCGCTGCAGGATGCGATGCACGCGCACAACCTGAATGCGCCGGACGCCGAGAAAATTCACATCCGGGTAGCCGCCAATCTGGGCGAAGTGCGCGTCACCAAAAAGGATATTTTCGGCGAACCGGTCAACGTCGCCTCACGCATTGAGGGCGTCGCGCCTGCTGACGAAATTTATCTCTCCGAAGCCGTGTACATGGCGATGAACAAAGCCGAAGTCCCAGCCCAGGAAGTCGGCTTCAAGGAACTGGCCGGCATCACGCAACCGGTGCGCATTTACAGCATTCCGCGCTTCGCGACCCATCGGCTGATTCCGCAAAATATCCAGCCGCCGGAACAGGGCAGCGAATTGCTGTTCCCGTACGGTGGCATGCACCAGCGCGCACCACGACCACAATCCAGCTCACGCTTGCACAGCTCGCCCGCGCTGAACCGACTCGCCATGCCCGCATTCATATTGCTCGTCGTTGCCGGTCTTGGTTGGGCCGGTTATGCCTGGCTGCGAAGCGCAGCGGAGAACAACCGCAATGCGGAACCGGTCGCAGCCAACACGCCTGTGGAAGCCACAAAAACCAACACGGTAACCGCGACAGAACCTGCACCGGCAACAAGTAATAGCGATTCCACCGTCGCACCTGCTAAGGCGCCTGCTGAAAACAAACTTGTCGAAACCGCTCCTACACCCGCCGCCTCAGTGAACCCAGCGCCAACAGCCACAAACAACACAGGCAACAGCGCAACCAAAACCAAAAGCGACACCACCGCGAACAAAGTCGCCAGCACCAACAAATCAGCAAACACAAAGGTTGCCAATACCGACAACAAGCAACTAGTCACGGCGAAAGCAGAGCCAGCACCAGCACCAACCAAAACACCATCGCCAGTCGTCTGGAACGTCACCAGCGCCAAAGCCGCTTACCGCGCCGGCCAAATCAGCAAGCCGGAATACAAACAGATTGTGGTCAAGTTGGAAGAGACCTACGAAAACCGTATCCGTGAATTGAAGCTTGCCTACCGCGCCCAAAAAATCAGCCGGGCCGAATACGAGAATTTTGTCCGGGAAGCCAAGCTGGCTTACAACGGGCGGTGATTGAGTTAGCGTGTTTGAGTAGGCTTGGCTTTCGCAGCTAACCGTACTGACGGAAGATGTTTCGCTCTATCGCTCATACAGATACTTCTGGAACCCGACAAAGGTGCTGCGCACCGAATCGGGTTGGCCAAGATCAGCGAAAGCGTCGGCGATGGCGTTGTTGTATTTGAGTTTGAGCAGAGGGCCGAGTTTGGTTTCGTCCAGCTCTTCGACACCTGAGTAAACATAGTGTCCCAACACAAAACTCAAAAAGTGCTGTTGCTTTTGGTCGAAGCGTGAGCTTATTGCTGCCTTGGCTCGTTCGGCTCGCTCTTCTCGGGTCAGTGGCACTTCGGCATAGGCGACGTGGGCGAGAACATCAAACAGGTCGCTGTTTTCGGCGTCGAGAATTTTCTGCATTTCGGCAAGCTGGTCTTTGCCGAAACCTTTTTCCGCCAGGCCCTCCAGCAATTTGCGACGGGTATCCGGCGCGCTCCAGATGGCGCGTAACTCGTCTTCGTCATGAAAGAATTCCGGCAGCTTGCCGAATAGCGCTTCCATGAATTGGGCGGCGGACATCGGGGTGCCGTCCGGGTGCCAGAAGCTGGTCGCCATCATGTGCTGAATCTGGCGCTCTTTGCCGTCGGCAAGCTTGATTTTGACTTTCTTTCGCTTTGCACAGACGCAAGGCCGCTGACCACAGTCCTCACAGGGCTCTTTCGGACAGGTACAGGGCTGGTTGCCGCATTCGGCACAAGGCGCCTTTGTCTGCTTTTCACAAACACAAGGCTGCTGATTGCATTTGTCGCAAGCTTCCGGCGCTTGTGGTTCGCCATCCCATTCCGGGTCACTGAAATGCTGGTGGGCTTTTACGAAGTCATAAATCGTGAAGTAGTCTTTGCCATCGTAGAGCCGGGTGCCACGGCCGATGATTTGTTTGAACTCGATCATCGAGTTGACTGGCCGCATCAGGACGATATTGCGGACATTGCGGGCATCTACACCGGTTGAGAGTTTCTGGGAGGTCGTCAGGATGGTCGGGATGGTTTTCTCGTTGTCCTGAAAGTCGCGCAGCCATTGCTCACCGAGCGCGCCGTCTTCCGCAGTGACGCGTTGGCAGTAATGAGGGTCCTGGCTTTTCTTGCTCTGGTTGATCAGATCGCGCACCAGCAACGCGTGTTCCTGCGTGGCGCAGAACACGATGGTTTTCTCGCGCTGGTCAATGGCGTTCATAAAGATCTCAACGCGCTTTTGCTCGCGCTCGCGGATTTCAATACGGCGGTTGAAATCGGCTTCTTCGTAACGCTTACCGGCTTCGATTTCGCCGTCGACGACTTTGTCGTCAGCGGTGTAGACGTATTCATCCAGCGTCGTGGCGATTTGCTTGAGCCGGAACGGCGTCAGGAAGCCGTCGTTGATGCCGTCTTTCAGTGAGTAGATGAACACCGGCTCACCGAAATAGGCGTAGGTGTCGGCATTGTCCTTGCGCTTTGGTGTGGCGGTCAGGCCGAGCTGAACGGCTGGTGCAAAATACTCAAGAATGCCGCGCCATGTGCTTTCGTCATTGGCGCCGCCACGGTGACATTCGTCGATGATGATGAAGTCAAAAAAGTCCGGCGGGTATTCACCAAAGTAAAACTGCCGGTCGGTTGGTGGTTCGACAGGCTCACCACGAACGGACTCTATTGGCCGTTCGCCCTGAGCTTGTCGAAGGGCCGGCCCGCTCATAAACGTCTGGAAAATGGTGAAGAAAATGCTGCCGTTCTTCGGCACCTTGCCTTTCTTGCGGATATCGTCCGGCGCGATACGCACCAGCGCATCTTCCGGAAATGCCGAGAACGCGTTGTAGGCTTGGTCGGCCAGAATATTGCGGTCGGCAAGAAACAAAATGCGCGGCCGCCGCGAAGGTTCATTGTTGGCTTTCCAATCCGACAAATTCCAGCGGCTCTGAAACAGCTTCCACGCCAACTGAAACGCGATAAAGGTTTTGCCGGTACCGGTCGCCAGCGTCAGCAGAATGCGCTCGCGGCCTTCGGCGATGGCGACCAGCACCCGCTCGATGGCGATGTCCTGGTAGTAACGGCCCTGCCAGTAGCCGCCCTTGTCTTCGAACGGCACCGCAGCAAAGCGATCACGCCAGGCGTTTTCGCTGGCGAAGGTGGCGGCCCACAAAGCCTCGGGCGACGGAAACGCCGGCAACTCGCCTTCCGTGCCGGTGTGCATGTCGATGCCGTAAATACCCTGACCATTGCTGGCGTAGGTAAAGCGGATGGCAAGCTTGCCGGCGTAATCCTTGGCTTGACCGACGCCTTCGGTCAACGGCTTGGCCCAGGCCTTGGCTTCGACCACCGCCAGCTTGGTGTTGCGGTACTCCAGCACGTAATCGGCCGACAGAGGCTTGCCGCGCTTGCCCGCCCCTTCCAGCCGGCCCAGCGTAATCGGGTATTCGCGCCGAATACGGCTGCCCTCGACCACGCCCCAGCCGGCGGCGGCAAGGGCGGGGTCGATATGATCAGCACGGGTTTCGGCTTCGTTCATTTGCGTCTCATCGGTGAGACACAAAGCGGGTTGTGTCTCGAAATTCTGAAAAAATGAGACACAACGTGCCCCATGACATGTGTTCTGCCTAATCGGCGAACCGCTGAGCCCCTATTCCTGCACTCAGGGCGACTCCCTCTCCCCTCGCGGGAGAGGGTTGGGGAGAGGGGCAGGTGCGCTCAATTCAGCCTATCAAAACCGGATCAAGAAATCTGGCGAAACCTATTTTGGCCTAAGTGGCTGATTTGGCGAGTGTTGTTAGCCAACGCTTGTGCCAGAGTGACCACTGTCTGTATTCGAAATCAAAACCCAATCAAGAAAGCTGGGGCAAACAACAGCGGACGATGGCCGAACAACATGAGTGCGTCAGCCCGCTGATCTCACCCTGAGCTTAACCACCCCCAGCCCCTCCTAGCCAAGGAGGGGAGCCGCATGGTCTTGTCCGGGATGGCTCCGGCTTTCTAAAATAGGCCCAAGTGGACAGGGGGTTCCCGGTCGGCGTTAGGGCCTCGGTGAGTTGCATCGGGGCCTTTCGCTTTTTTGGACGAAAATCCCCTCTTCTCTCACCTGCTGAGTCTCACCCATGAGACTCAATGGCATTTGTGTCTCGTTTTTTCTGAATTATGAGACACAAGTGTATTTGAGTCTCACAAGTGAGATTCAAAACACTTCATAGCCTTCCGCCACATTCAGCAGCTCACGGAAAGCATAGATACCTGCCCTCCGCCCTCGCCCCTCCTCCAGCGTCTTAAGAATGTCGGCCTCCCTCAGCAGCCCAAGGATTCGGCTAGCCGTTGGCTTGGGAATATCGGCGTGATGAATGAAGGTCGGTGCACTGAAGATCGGAGCCTGAAAAAGAAAGTCCACCGCCCTGATGGCATGTTGAGAGTGCGTGAGGTCGGCCATTTGTGTTTTGGTTCTGTCGTACAGGTCCAAAATTGCGCGCGCTCGACGTTCGTTATCCGCGGCCTGCTCACGGACGCCTTGAAGGAAAAAGACGCACCAGCCCGTCCAGTCGCCATCTCGTGAAACCGCCCGTAAACGTTCCTGATACTCGTCTCGGTTCCTTTCGAGATAGCCGCTCATATAAAAATCGGGGCTTGCCAGCAGCTTGCGCTGAAACAGGAACAACGGGATTAGCATTCGACCCAAACGGCCATTGCCATCCATGAAGGGATGGAGGGCCTCGAATTCCACATGGATGATCGCGAGTTGAACCAGTGCATCGGGTTCAGTAACGCTGCCAAAGTAGCGCTCCCACTCGTCCATGCCAAAACGCAAATGCTCAGGAGCAATCGGTACGAAGCTCGCCGTGTCGATGGTGCTGCCCTGTGGACCAATCCAGTTCTGGTCGTTCCGATAGTAGCCCGGGGTCTTGTCGCGCCCACGCACACCATGCATGAGCAACTCGTGCGCACCGCGCAAGATATGTTGGGAAAACGGGCGGTGCTGCATTTCTGCTACGCAGGCGCGCATGGCGCGGCGATAGTTCAAAACCTCTTCAGCATCCAGTCGTTTCGGTTGAGTAAAGGCCTCCGATTCGCCGCCCGCCTCAATTTCCAGCACTTCCCCGATGGTGACGTGCGTGCCCTCAATCTTCGATGACAGCACCGCTTCCTGCGTCGTCAGCGGTGAAAGCAAAATCTGGGCATTCGGAATGGCAGACAGCAATCCATCATAACGTGCCAACCCGGCGTTGGCCGGCCCCACCAGCGGGATCAAGCGAGCCCAGTCGAGATCCACGGGAGGGAACTTGCCGAGATGGTACGAAACAGGAGGCATGGGCATTTTTCCTAAAGCTGGCCGCTGAAGGCCTGATGCAGCAGCGATTGTTTCAGCTCGTCCAGCGCGGCGAGTTTGCGCTGGTAGAGGGATTCGAGGCGTTGGGTTTCAATATTCGCGGCATTAAGGCTTGTGACGATACGCTCCTGATCTCCAGCAGGGGGTATGCAGACCCTTACCGTTCTAATGCTTTTCATACTGATAGTCGGCTGAGTTGTGCCTTCTGTGAGTCTTTCGAGTTGACCTTTGGCGGGTGGGCTGTTCAAAAAATAGTAAAGTAGGGTCGGGTTCATTTTTGGAAGAATGAACACCGTATTTTGTCCAAGACAAAATGGCTCATCGGAACTTACTAGTGCTGATACTCCACAAGATCCAACTCTTGAGAAGACAATATCGCCGACTTTCGGTGTGTACCTTTTTGAGAACTCGACAAAGGTTTGCTCGTCCACCCTTCTTGCTTTGGATAGATCCAAAAATCCAGGTTTGATGTCTGTCACCCTAACCATTGGGAAGCCGATTTCGCAGTAAGTGGGTGTTTTATGTAAGCAATCTAACAAATCAGCGACCTCACCTAGCGGTCTTTCCTCCCACCGTGCGCCCCGCTGGCTGAAGATGGCGTTGAGGTGGCTTTCGAAGAGGGCGCGGGCGTTTTGGCGGTTTTTCTCTGCGTTGGTGCGGGCCGTGGCAATGCCGGCAAACGCCTCATCGAGAACGGAGACAATGCGCTGTTGTTCTGACAAAGATGGTAGCGGAATCGCCACCTCTTTTAGCTTGCCACCGGAAAGCTCTTTGAACGTAGCGCCAGTTCCAAGGTCGTTCAACAGTTGAACGATGCTGCTCAAATAGTAGTAAAGATACTTGTGGTTCAGATCGGCGCTCGGTACTAACCCTTTGCAACCTTGATTTGTTGCCATTGGCTCCGTATTGATCACCAAGTGCCCGATCGGTGCTCGCGATGACAAGATGACCGAGAAAGGTGGTAACAAGCGCGCGGAGCTATTTTGCAGCCCTGCGTCAGTGATGGTTCTCTCCGTACTGGAGACATAGGGAGTGGATCGCTTACCCATTTCGGCAGGAGTGATCCACTGATGCAGTCCATCCCAGTACTCAGTCACGCCCGTTTTTGGCGTTCCTCCATTAACAACGCTGCATACGTCGGCAATAGTCTTTTGACTCCAACCGGCCTTCATACCATCGCCCTGATCGTTGCCAACACTACTGCACTTTCCACATCCAGCGCCGCGATTTCATCAAGGATGTCCTGCGGGCTGCGGTGCTTCACCTCTTCTCCACCGCTCGGGTTTTTCACCGACAGGTCATAGGTGGCGGTGTCGATGGCGCTCACATCTAGGCTCCAGCTTTTGGCGGAGTCGGCGAAGGTTTTTTGCAGGGCGATAAACTCGCTCAGATCGCTGTCATTGAGTGGGTTGGTTTTGCCCATATTGCGACCGGGGTCGAGTTGGTAGTACCAGACCTTGCGGGTCGGCGCGCCTTTCTCGAAAAACAGCACCACGGTTTTGACGCCGGCGCCTTGGAAGGTGCCGCCGGGGCAGTCGAGCACGGTGTGCAGGTTGCAGCTTTCCAAAAGGAGTTTGCGCAAGCTCACCGAGGCGTTATCGGAGTTGCTCAGGAAGGTGTTCTTGATGACGATGGCAGCGCGGCCACCGGCTTTGAGCATCTTGATGAAATGCTGCAGAAACAGGAAGGCGGTTTCACCGGTGCGGATGGGAAAG